>DASXUL010000177.1:0-60518 GCA_036504855.1 Armatimonadota bacterium
AGTCGTTGCCGGCCTCGTGAACCGGCGCACCCAGACGACGCCCCTGCGCGTCTGCCAGGCAGCCATCTAGACGCTGCCACGAACACTCCCCCTCGTCCTGCGCCATTTGCACAATTCATCTAATGACAACCCCACCCCTCCTTCCTACTTTGACGGAACACTGGCCAATGGCTGGGGCGGAATACTGAATACTGACGACTGAAGGCTTCTCCCTAACTTGCCGCTCAGGCGCCCTGAACGCCGAACTGGTGGAGGATTTCCTCGGCGGGGTGGGCGGCCACCGGGGAGACCACGCCCATCGCCTGAAGCTGGGTGAACACATCCTGGAGGCCGCGCGTGATGATCTTGCGGCAGTCCATGGCGCGCTGGGTATCCGATGCGGCCAAGAGGCGCAGAGTCTCGGCGATCGACATCAGCGGCCCCACGATGAGGTGTTCGTTCGCCGGGGCATTCCCGCCAGATGCAAAGCCGAGGTTCGCGCTGTGGACGATAGAGCTGTCCTCGCTGGTGAGGATCGGCGGCTCTTCGCGCTCCAGCTTCCGTAGGGCGATGGAGACGGCGCGGTAGAGCGGGGTGCTGCTCATGTCCTTATCGGCCGCCACGCCGTAGTCTTCCTTGTTGGTTCCGTAGAATACCGGGTCGGTGGTTGCGTAGTTCACGAACATCAGGGCGATGAACTTCTGGAAGACGTCGCGGTCGAAGCCCTTACGATCCCAGTAGTTGCCGTCATCGCGGACGGCCGCCAGCACGTCATCGAAGAGCATCACCACGAAGGACCGGGCGTCCAGATCGCGGGTCTGATCGAGGCTGTGCTGGGGCAGCACGCTGTAGTGGTAGATATACTGGTCAACCCCGGGGTCCGCCTGTGCAACGCTCTGGAACACGTTGACCTTCATCATGTTGTCCAGGGTGCGGCGGTCGGTGCCTTTCTCGCAGAGCTGAAGCGAGTAGCGCTTGAACTCCTCCATATCGGTGCCGAGGAAGAAGGCCTGCCGGAGCCCAATACGGTCGCGCAACTCGGTGAGGCGCAGAACGAGGCTCTCGCGGGCGGTGAGAATCATGCCCATCATCTCGGCCTGGAGCTCGGCATCGTCCGAGAAGCACTCCAAGGTTTCGAACGTTGTTCGGATGATGGCGAAATCGTTGAGCCCGTCTTCGAGGCACGGGTAGGCGATCCCGAGGGTCATGTCCTCCGGAAAATCGTCGATTTCCTCCGCGTTGTGCCATCCGAGCTCGGGCGGCACCAGCGCGTAGAACCGGTTCTTCGTGGCTTTGCTCTTCAGCAGGACTACGGTTCGGTTATCGGGCGCATCCATCTAGATGATTATCCTCCCATTTCACGGTCATTATAGCGCACGACGTCCTGCGCCCAGACGTGCAAGCGCGTTTGACACCGTGCCGGGCGGCATGGTAGGATGGAAGGGCGCGCGCTAAGCGCGCCGAATGGATAACCGGAACCAATGAATAACGCAATTCACATTTTACTACAGATCTTCCAGGCGCTCCTCGCGATAGGCCTGATCTGGATCGTGATGTCCCAGACGGGCAAGGACCAGGGCATGGGCGCTACGATGGGCGGCGCCGATCAGAGCGGTTCCCGCTTCAAGGGCGGCTACGAGGAAATGCTGGACGCCTGGGCCTTCAGGTTCGCCGGCCTCTTCCTGGTTGTCTCGTTCCTCGTAGCGGTTGTTGCGCACTACACCCGCTAAGCAACGGGCGCGGCGCGCCGTCTTGACAGGGCGTCGTGCAGTTGGTAGAATACATCTGTCCCGGGGATATGGTGGAACGGCAGACACGCTGTCTTGAGGGGGCAGTGCCGAAAGGCGTGTGAGTTCAAATCTCACTATCCCCACCACATAGAAGAAGGGAACCGCGGCGCCGTCCGCGGTCCCGGCTAAGGAGCGGTCCCAATGGTCCGTTACTTCCAACGCAACGCCAGGTTCGCCTGCGTTGCGTTTCTTGTTATCGCCGCCCAGGTCCACGGGGCCAACTGGACCCAGTTCCGGGGATCGCGCGCCCACACCGGCGCCGCGCGAGACGCCAGCGACGGCATCCTTCTGCCCATCTGGACCGTGCAGCTCCCATCCATCGCCACGGCCAACGGTCTCCAGCCCCCCGCCGTAAACTCCTCGCCTGCCATCGTTGACGGCGTTGTCTACGTGGGCAGCCGAAACACCCACTTCTACGCTCTCAACGCCCAGACGGGGGCTCAGGTCTGGGAGTATGCAGCGCTAGACGCGGTGCAGTCGTCTCCGCTGGTGAAGGACGGGGTTGTCTACTTCGAGGCCGACCGGGGCGTGTTGACGGCATTGAACGCCGCGGACGGCTCGGTGGTGTGGACACACGCGTCCGGCGGGATGATGGACCGCTCGTCGCCCAACATCTCCGGCGACAACGTCGTCTGCGCGGCGGCTTACCCGAAGATGACCATCTACGCCGTGCCGGTAGGCTCGTCGGGGACGGCGCCCGAGGCCTGGAGCGTGAACACAGGCCAGTTCGTGTATTCGTCTCCAGCGGTTGATCCGGCCACCCAGAATGTCTACTGCGGCTCCAACAACGGCGCCGTATACGCGCTCAAGCCGGATGGATCGGCCTTGTGGGCAGCCCCGTTCGACACCGTCGACGGCAGCATCTTCTGGGCCTCGCCGACGGTGGCCAATGGCAAAGTCTACATCAGCGGGGGCAGCTATGACTTCGCGTTGCACGCACTGGATGCCGGCTCCGGCCTCCGCGTATGGGACGCTCCGATGGCGCCTCAGCCGACCCTCCCATTGACCTCCTATCGGGCCATACAGGTGTCCAGCCCGGCGGTTGACGGCGATTTCGTTTCGGTGGTTGGCGGCTATGGCGATGCGAGAGGGCCCTCCACGCTGTACGCCTTCCGCGACAAGGGGCTGACCCCGGAGCTCCTTTGGTCGACAGCCATCCCGAACTCCGTCAACACCGATTACGTTTCGTCTCCGGCCATCACGCCGGCGTCTGTGGTTGTCGGCTGCGCCGCCGCGGCGGACCCCGCTCACCCCACCTGGCCCCGCGGCCGCGTGTATGTTGTGGACCGCGTCACCGGCGCCGCGCAATGGTACGCCGCCGGCAGCGCTAGCGTCTCGGGAGGCCCCATCCTCAGCTCGCCCGCCATCTCCGGCGACCTCGTGGTGGTTGGCGACAACTCCGGACTCGTGACCGCCTACAAAACGATCCGCGCCGGCGACGTCGACGGAGACGGAACGGTGACCGTATTGGATTGCGTCGGCCTCCTGGGAACCTCCGCCAACGGCGGCGTCCCTTCCGCGTACCAGCGCTATGTTGCGGATGTGTACCCCGGCAACTCGGTTTCCCCAGATGCCGTGCGCAGCTTCGGCGATGCGAAGATCACGGCCGGCGACGCCGACCGCATCTTGAAGTACGCCATCGGTCTGGAAACCCGCCTCCCGTAGCAAGTGACCTCGCGGGCGCGGATTGACCCCGAGCGCGGCCGGGCGATACCGTAATGGCAACACAGGCGGTGACCCCTTCCAAGCGCTACCCTGCCTCCGCGGACACGGGCGGAAGGCTCCATTCGCCGCAACCCCGACGCGTTGAGGGCCTTCCTGGCGGGCCGCAAGGCGCCCGTTCCTCAACAAGGAGATCATCCATGACCGTTCGACTGACGGGAGCGGCGCTTCTCGCCGCCGCGCTGTTCGCCCCCGCTCTGGCCCAGAGCCCGGCGCCTCAGGCTCCCAAAGAGCCGTTTACGCGCACCACCCCCGCGCCCAATGAGACGCCTTCCACGACCCCGGCTGCCTCTCCCGTTACGCCGGACTATCCGCTGGCTACGTTCGTTCCCGCCACGCCCTCAAACTACACCGTTGCCGACCGGCCTGCCAGCGGCGAGATCAACATGGTGCTCATCCACGACATTGAGGGGTCCGGAGAGGCCTGCCTCTCGTGGTTCCAGAACCCCGCCGCCAAGGCCACATCGCACTACGTCACCAACTCCAAGGGGCAGGTGTGGCAGATGGTGAAGGAAAAGGATGTGGCGTGGCACGCCGGCAACTGGGAGATCAACCAGCACTCGGTGGGCATCGAGAACGAAGGCTTCGCCTACCGGCCCGGCTTCTTTGTGCCCAGTGAGTATGAAGGTCTGGCCAAGCTCGTGCGCGACATTACCGCCCGCTACAAGATCCCGCGCGACCGCCAGCACATCATCGGCCACAGCGAAGTGCCGAACCCCAACAAGCCCGGCGCCTTTGGCGGCGGCGGCGGCCACACGGACCCCGGCCCGTACTGGGATTGGGATTCGTTCATGACGATGGTGCGAAACGATGCCCGCATCGTCTCCCGCGACATCCCCGCTACGATCCGCCCTGGCGAGCTTTTGCCCGCCAGCGTGAAGGTGATGAACACAGGCGACGACGCCTGGACGGCGAACAACTCCGGCGCCCAGGACGAGAAGGTGAAGCAGAACGGCGGCGTGTACCTGGGCGTGTACCCCACCGGCGACGCCAGCCCGTTCTTCAACTACAAGTTCTGGACGAGCCCGAAGATGGCCTCCAGCCTCACGAACGGCGATACCGCCCAGGGAACCGAGGGCGCCTTCAGCTTCCAACTCCTCGGCCCGCGCAAGTACGGCGTCTACGAGCAGAAGTACCGCGTGACGCATTACCCCGTGGCGCCGTTTACCCCAACGGCCTTCGGCGAAATCCTCACGGCGACGACCACCGTCGTGCCGTGGGAGATCGTGGTCTCCGCCAAGGACGCCAAACCCGCCGTCGGCTGGAACAGCAAGGACGGCGTGGCCTGGCGCAAGACAACGAAAGAGGCAGGCGGCGCCGGGTTCGAATGGACGGCGAAGCTGCCGATCAAGGGGACGTGGGATGTGTACGCCCGCTGGTCGCCCGGCATGTCGCACACTCGGAAGGCGACGTTCAATGTGTCCGGCGATGCGAACGTGAACCCGACCCCGGTGACCGTGGATCAGCGGAAGGGCGGCGGTTGGTGGAAGTTGGGCCGCTTCGATTACCAGAAAGTGGACGCCGTTACGGTGAATCTCTCGGCGGCCGGAGCGCCCGGCGTCGTGGTGGCGGACTCGATCAGACTTGTGGGACCGTTCGAGAAGTAAGTCGTCTGGTCCCAATGCGATGTGGAGTTCGGCGGCTTGCCGCCGTACTCCACATCGCATTGGAAGGACCGATGGCCCGCCGCCAGGCGGACTACTTCGTGAACAGCTCCGGGGCGAAGACGCTGTACCACTTGGCCACGCGCTTCACGTACTGCTGGGTTTCGCGGTAGGGGGGAACTCCGCCGTACTTCCTCACGGCGTTGGGGCCAGCGTTGTAGGCGGCGCAGACGAGGCTGAACACCTTGGAGAAGTCGTAGCCTTTTGCGGCGTAGGTGATCCAGTGCTTCTGGATCAGCCGAACGGCGCCGAGGATATTCTCTTCAGGGTCGTAGGCGTTGCTCACGCCGAGGCTGCGGGCCGTTCCGGGCATGAGCTGCCCGATGCCCATCGCTCCGCAGCGGCTGCGGGCGTTCACCTTGAAGCGGCTTTCGGTGGCGAAGATGGCCATGATCAGCCGCGCGTCCACGCCCATTCCGTAGCTGGAGTCCACGATGGTGCGGGCCATGATGCCGGCCTGGGCCACCGAGAGGCGCGGGTTGAACTGCAGGATTACCTGCTGGTAAAGCGAGAGGACGCGCGGGTCGATGCCCATGCGCGATGCGAGGCCGGAGCGGTTGAGCGTTGCCACCGGCCAGTGCGCCGGCATCGTGGTGCGGCGGGTAGCGCCCTTGGTCGCGGCCGGCTTGGCTGCGGCCTTCGGCGGGTCCAGAACGGTGTCGCCGATTTCGGCCTCGGTGACGACCCCCAGCAGGCTGAAGCGCGTGGCTCCCTCTACGGAGGCCAGCACGCGCACTGAGTCGCCGCTAGCGGGAAGCTCGGCATCCTGGGAAGCGCGCACGAGGATCACGTCGCCGCTCGCAACGCGAACGAGCAGGCTGGCGCCGGCGTCGGAGCGGGAGACGCCGGCAACCGCGCCGGAGAGCTCCAGCACGCTGTTCCGCCACTTGGCGGAGTCCGCTTGCACCGCTGCCAGCGTAACGCCCGGGCGGGGCGGGAAGCGCTTGCGCGCGGTTAGGTAGTCTGTCAGGGAAGCCTGCGCCGGCGAACAACACGCTACACACAATGCCGAGGCGGGGATCCAGAGGGGAAGACGCAAATCGGGCTCCTTTGATTCCTGTTGGAATGCTGGGTGTCTACGCTGCCATGGTAACACTTCGCCCCGGCCGTGTCAACGCCGCTGGCCTCCGGCACGGTGTTCGGCGCGCGTTTCGGCGGTTGGCGGGACGTTTGCGTCACCGTGGAGGGGGCGCGGCGAATGCTATACTCTAACACTGGTTTGTTCCACGCTGAGGGGCCGGCTGGGGCGTGGAATCCCCGAATGTCCCCATGCGAAATGCGTCTTACGATACGTTCCTGTTAGCCGTTTTCCTCGGCGCTGTGGCGCTGCAGGCCCTCTTCTGGCGGCTGGGCTCCGGCTTCCGCTCAGCGGAGCGAAAGGCCGGATCGTATCGCGCCGCCTCCGGACAGGGGACTTCGTCGAAGCTGCCGATGACCGGCGGGCCGGCGATGGCGCTGACGGCCGTCCTGGGCGGCGCATGGGCCTTCCACCATTACTGGGGCGGCGCGGCTCCCTGGCCGGTGGCCCTTGCCGTCGCCGGATTCGCGGTGGTGGGCTTCCTCGACGATTTCGGCAAGTTCCGGGGCAAGGGCCTTTCGCAGCACGTCAAGACCCTGGGGTGTTTGGCCGTTTCGGCGGCCGTGGCGGCGGCGCTCTGCGCGCGCGGAGCCTCGGGCGTTTCGCCCGCTCTCGCGGCGCGTTGGGCCGCCGAAACCGCCTTCCTCTTCTGCTTCTCCGTTGCTGCCGACTTCTCAGATGGCATCGACGGCCTCGCCGCCGGACTGGGCGCGCTCTGCGCGATGGCCATGGGCCTTGCCGCGCTCACCGTTCACCGCGTGGGCGGCGCGATATGGGGTCTGGCGCTGGTGACGATCCTCGCGTTTCTGCCCTTCAACCTGCCGTCGGCGTGGACGTCGCGCGGCACGGCGCGGCGGCGCGCGCGCGTCTACCTGGGCGATTCCGGCGCTCTGGCGATGGGCGGCGGGATGGCCGCGGCTGCCCTCTGGCTGCATATGGGCTGGATCTTCCTACCGGCGGCCGGCGTCTGGCTGGTGGAGGGTTGGAGTTCGGGCTGGCAGGCGGAGTTCCTGGTGAAGCGCGTCTACCGTCGCTTCGGGCGCGTTGAGCGCTACGGCGCTGACGCCGCTCCACATGTGGAGTTTCCGCTCCCGCTGCTGGCGGCGCCGATCCACCACCACTTCGAGATGGCGGGTTGGGACCGCATCCGCGTGGTTTCCCTCTTCTATGCCGTCGCCGCCGTGTGCGCCGCCGGCGCCGTTGCGGCCGCCCGGGAGGGCCCGGCGCTGGCGGTAGGTTGCGGCGTGGCGGCCGCGGCCCTGGCGGCGCTCTGGTCGCTTGCTGGCATCTACCGCACGTTCTACCTCGCCGTGGGCGACGCTGGAGCGCTGACGCTGAACAGCGGCCTGCCGTTTCGGTTGCAGTCGCTCCGCTACCACAAAGTGGCGCGTGTGACCGGCCTTTCGGCGGCCGATTTGACCGCCGACGAGCGCCTCTGGCTTTACCGCCCCATGCCGCGCCCAGATGCGTCGGAGATGCTCGTAAGACTGCTGGCGGCCCACGGGCGAACGGAGGAGGCCGCGGCAGTGGCGGCCGGCCTGCCCGAGGCGATGCGCCAGATGCGCCTCGCCGACGTTTCGCTGGAGGTTGCTCCATGACGATGGAGGCCCGCGCCCATCACCTGGCCGCCCTCGCCGGGCTAGCCGTGCAGGAAGTCTGCCCGCTGTCTACCGAAAGCCGAAACGCCATTGCCCGCGTGCGCCTGTCCGATGGTCGGAGCGCCGTCCTCAAGACGTACGACGCACAAGGTGACCCCCATTGGGCGAATCGCTTCCGGCGCGAGGAAAAGGTGCTGGCGCTTCTGGCGACGGCGAAGCCCGCCGTGGCGCCGAAAGGAATCGCCGGGTACGTGGGCGAAACCGGCCCGGCCGCGCTGCTGATGGAGGATGTGGGTTCGAATTGCCTGGCCGATGAGTTGCTGCGCGCGGGGTCTACCCGGCTGTGGAACGAGGCCGCCGATTACCTGTGTTCCCTTCATGAGGAGATGCGCCGGCAGCGCACCCCGTTGCATCGAACCGCCATGGCCATTTCGCTGGATCGGATCAATGGCCCGGTATCTGTGAACCGTTTTCGGATCGCCGCGAAACGGATCACTGGCGCGGAGCCAGATGCGGCGCTGGCGCGCGCGTTCCGGGCCGCGATCGCGCCCCTGCTGACCGCGCCGAAGGCGATGATCCACAACTCGATGTCGCCTCTCAACGTTGTCCTCGGCCCCAACGGGTGGCGCGCCATCGATTGGGAGACGCTGACGTGGGCCACGCCCGTGTGGGATTGGGCCGAGTTGCTGCGTTCGCCGTACAACCCTTTGCCTTTCGCCGCCGCCGAAGCCATCACGGCCGATGCCATGAAGGACCGCAAGGCGGAAGGGCTTTACCGCCTGGCTGTCCTCAGCCGGCATATGGATAGTCTGGCGACGGTGGTTCTGCGCCGAAGACGGTACGAGGCGGAGGGCCGGGCGGATCGGGCCGCCGAATACGCTCGCCGGGCCATCTTCTACGTTGGGGATCTGCACGACGTTCTGGCGCGACTTCGATTGCCCGAGCAGTTGGAGGACGGTATTGCCGCCGTCGCCGCGTCCGCCCTTTGATCAGTTGATGGGCCAGGTGGCCTGTACGGAGAGCTAACGAGAGATGATCAAGAGTGTTCTGTTGGGCCTCTGCGTGATCTCGCTGGGCGTAACCGCTTCGGCGGCCAAACCCGAACGCGCGCCGCACTTGAAGCCGCAGTCCGTGAAGGCCGCGGACGACCGCATCGACCGGGCGGTGAACCAGTTGCTCGTCCAGAGCGATGTCTTCTGGCACGCTGGAGACTATGAGTCTGTGCGCTGGTGCTACAGCGTGATCACCGATCTGGATCCGACGTACGTGGAGGGCTGGCAGAATTACGGCTGGCTGCTGTGGTCGGGCCTGGACCGCGATGACGCGGCAATGCGGGTTTTCATGCGCGGCCTGAAGTACAACCCCAACACCTACGAGCTCTACTTCGAGGCCGGTAGCCTGGAATATCATCGCCGGCGCTTCCTGAGCGCCGCCGAGTGGTTGTCCAAGGCGACCGCGCGGAAAGCCCCGTTCACGGTGTGGCACATGCGGGCGCATTGCCTCGAATACGCCCGCCAGGACCAAAAAGCGATCGCCCTTTGGAAGGAGATCGTGCGGCGTTTCCCGAAGGATGACCCCGCCAAGCTGAACCTGAAGAGAATGCTGGAGGGGCGGTTCAACCGGACCCCGCTCCTCGGGGTGGAGGAGCCGAAGGGCAACCCCTCCCCGCGCCAGCGCGATCCGCTGGAGGTCACGTCTCCGCAGCAGCCCGGAAGCATTTGAGGAGTCATCAGTAATCAGTCGTCAGTTATCTGTCATCAGTCGTCAGTCCAGAGGAGTTGACGGAAATGCTGTCACACTCACCTGGGCCTTCCGACTGACGACTGACGACTGATGACTGACGACTGACTACTGATACCGTCCATGTCGAAACCAACGCACAACGAGGCCCCCGTGGAGGAAGACGGCGCGCTGAAACGCGAGACGTACACTGTAACGGGGATGGACTGCGGCGAGTGCGCCGTGAAGATCGATCGCGCTGTGGGCCGCCTGCCCGGCGTGAAGCGCGTCTCCACGGCGTTCGCATCGTCGCGCCTCCAGGTGGCCTTCGACCCGGATGCCATCTCGGATGACGCGATCCGGCGCGAGGTGCGGAATCTCGGCTTCGGCATCCACGACTCTTTGGCCGACGCGCAGCAGCATGAGTCCGCAACTCCTCCAGAGCGGATCCTGAGCATGGCCGTGGCCGGCGCCTGCCTGCTGTTAGGGTGGCTAACCCGCCGTTACGGCCTCGGCCAGATCGGCGCCGCCTTCTACGCGGCGTCCATCCTGACCGGCGGCTGGCCGGTGTTCCGAGCGGCCATTGGGTCGCTGCGCGCGCGCGTGTTCGGTGACATCAACGTCCTGATGTCGCTTGCGGTGATCGGCGCGGTTGGGCTGGGCGACTGGGCGGAGGGCGCCACGGTGCTTGTCCTGTTCGCTCTGGGCGATTGGCTGGAGATGTACACGATGGACCGCACGCGGAACAGCGTGCGGTCGCTGATGGCGCTGGCTCCGGCCACGGCGCGCGTCATCCGCGAGGGCCGCGAGGTGGAGGTCGCTTCGCGGGCTGTGGCGCCAGGCGAGACCGTGCGCATCCGGCCGGGCGATCGCGTGCCGCTGGACGGCGAGGTGATCGACGGCCGGTCCGCCGTGGATCAGGCCAGCGTCACCGGCGAGAGCATCCCCGTGGAAAAGAAGGCGGGCGATGTGGTGTACGCTGGCACGGTGAATGGGGCGGGGGCGCTAAGCGTGCGGGTTTCGCGCGCCGAGGCGGATTCCACCATCGCCCGCATCGCCGGCCTTGTGCAGGACGCTGAGGCGCGCAAGGCGCCGTCGGAGCGGTTTGTTGACCAGATCAGCCGCTCCTACACGCCGGCCATCATCGTGCTGGCCGGCGCCATCGGCATCGTGCTGCCGCTGGCGTTGCGACAGCCGTTCGAGCCGTGGTTCTACCGCGCGCTCGTGCTGCTGGTGGCCGCGTGCCCGTGCGCCCTGGTGATCAGCACGCCGGTGGCCATTGTATCGGCGATGGGTTGGGCGGCGCGGCGCGGCATCCTGATCAAGGGCGGCGCCGTACTGGAGGCCGCCGCCCGCGTGGATACCGTGGCGTTCGACAAGACCGGAACCCTTACAGAAGGGCTGCCCAGCGTGACCGAGGTGGTAACCGCGCACGGCGTGGACGCCGCCGCGCTTTGCTCGGTGGCCGCGGGCCTGGAGGTCGACAGCACGCATCCGCTGGCCGATGCCGTGCGCAGATATGCCGCCCGCCTGAATCTGACGCCCCTCGCGGTGACGAAGGCGCGGGATGTGCCCGGGCAGGGCGTTGCCGGCGAGGCCGAGGGGGTGCTGTTCTGGATCGGCAGCCTCCGCAGCGTTGAACGCCAGAACATGCCGGAGGCGTTGGTCCGGGCCGCCGAGCGCATGCAAACGGCCGGGCAGACAGTGCTGGCGGTCGCCACCGAATCTGGCCTGATGGGCCTGATCGGGGTGGCGGACCTGCCGCGGGTGGACGCCGTTCGCTGCGTGGAAGCGCTGCGGGGCGCTGGGGTCCGCCGCATCGCGATGCTCACCGGCGACGCCCGGCTCGCCGCCGAAAGCGTGGCGCGCGCGGTGGGAGTGGACACCATTCACGCCGAGTTGATGCCGGCGGACAAGAGTGGAATCATCGCGAACTTGGAGCGCGATGGAGCCGTGGCGATGGTGGGTGATGGCGTGAACGATGCTCCCGCCCTGGCCGCCGCCACCGTGGGCATTGCCATGGGAGCCGTTGGGTCCGACGCGGCCATCGAAGCGGCGGATATCGCCCTGATGGGCGACGACCTCTGCCATGTGCCGGAGGCGCTCTCCCTCAGCAGGCGAACGATGCGCATAATCCGCCAGAATGTATGGGTGGCGCTGGCCCTGAAGATGGCTTTTGTGCTGGCGGTTCTCGCCGGCAAGGCCACGTTATGGATGGCCGTTGTGGCCGACTCCGGCGCCGCGGTGCTGGTGACCCTGAACGCGATGCGATTAATGACGACGCCGCACGTCCGGCGCGCCGTCGATCCCGAGGAGACAGCACTGTGACGATGCCGACGCCGACCGAGATGGTGATTTTGCGGGCCGGAGTGGCCACCGCTGCCGCGCTGGTGGGAGCGGGGATAGGCGTCAGCATGCGCAATGTGGCGCACAGCACGCTGTGCGGCCTCGTCAGCCTGGCGGCCGGGGCCCTGCTGGCCGTTACGGCGGTGCACATCGTGCCGGAAGCCGCTGAATTGATCTCCACGATGGGGCTGCCGGGTTGGTTCTTCACGCTGCTGGCTGTGCTGGCGGGACTGGGAACGTTCTACCTGGTAGGGAAGTACGTCTACTACATGTGCCCGGCCTGCGCGGCCACCGCGAGCGAGCGGCAGGAGGGTTATCTCCGCCTGGGCGTTCTGATGATCGTAACGCTGACGCTCCACAGCATGATGGACGGCCTCGCCATCGCGGCGGGATATGAGCATCACGACATGACGCTGGGCGCATTGATCCTCGTGGCAGTGTCGTACCACAAGGTGCCCGAGGGACTCGCGTTGGTGAGCGTGTGCCGACTGGCGGGCTTCTCAAGGTTGAAGGCGTTGTTGACGACGCTGGCCGTGGAAATGACTACCGCGCTCGGCGCCTTGCTGGGCACGAGGGTCCTGGCGCACGCCTCGCCGCTCTGGCTGGGGGTCACGCTGGGGTTTGTGGCGGGGAGCTTCCTCTACACCGTTGGCTTCGCCACGTTGAAGGAGATGCTGGAGCACGAACGCGGCAGCATCATCGCCTATGCCCTGACGGGCGCCGTTTCCATCCTCGTCATACGGTTTGCGCTCGTTGGGCTGCATCTGGGATAAGGGCGCCGGGCATTCGCGCCTCAGCGCCGAAGCCCCTCACGCCTCGTCTTCCTGTTCGGCCTCGATGGAGAGCACGCCATCCGGGTCGATGACCACGGTGATGAGGTTGGGGCGGCAACAGACATCGCAGTCCTCGGTAAACTGCTGGCGACGGGCGGCGGTGCGGTCAATGAACAGCTCATTCAACTCGCCGCAGAAGGCGCAGGTGTAGGTTTCCACGCCGCCGGCGGCTGAGGAATCCACCTCATCCTCATCGAGCGCCGCCCCGTCGAGTTCATCGGTGTAGAGTTCGTCTTCCATAGGCGAAATCTTAGCCGTCGAACGGCGAAAACCGCCACACGGCTGCGCGCGATCGGGGGGAAGCGGAGAGGGTGGGGCAGATTGCCTGCCGCGGGTGCGCCTCACGGCGGAGGCGTCGGTTACGAGTTGCCCAGGCGCCCCTTGAGGAGCTGGGTCAGGCGGGCGCGCCGGCGCTCGATGGTTGGGGCCACGGAGCCGCGGAAGATCTCCACGTACATGCGCATCCGGCAGAGAGAGCCGCGCAGGAAGCCGATCTTCTCTTCCTTCATGGGATGGGTCACCCCGAAGAGCTCCACGGAGGCGATGCGCATCCCTTCGGCCTGGGCGTGACGGTATATCGCCATCTCCACGCCGTAACGGAGGTCCGCCGCGTGCTGCGCGCGCAGGAAGGCGGGGCGCAGGATGCAGCGTTGGCCGGAGATCTGCGGGGCCAGCTTCTGAGCGAGGTCCGTGAGGAACCTCCCGCCGCGGAAGACGCCAACGCTCATGTCTGCGTGGCCGCTGATGACGGGATCCACCAGCGCGGCGACGTGCGCGGGAGTGAGACCCTGGAGATCGGCGTCGAGGAACAGCAGCGCGTCGGCACGGGCGTTCACGGCGCCGGCCATCATAGCCGCGCCTTTGCCCTGGTTTCGAGGGAGCTGAATTGCGTGCACGCCGGGGATGGCGCAGGCCACGTCATAGGTGTGATCGGCGGAGCCGTCGCTGACAACCCACACTTCGGCGATCTCGGGAGCCTGCATCACCGCCGCAAGAACTGCGGCGATCCGACTCTCTTCGTTGTACGCCGGCAGAACGGCCGCTACGCGCACGATTCAGAACCCTTCCTAGCCTGCCAAAAGGTGGGCAAAGCCTAATAACTGTATCACCGCTGCTCCCGGTATGTCCAACTCCGCCACGCTCATCGCGCCGTCCCTGGTGGCCTCGCCCCCGCATCCTGGGGTATTATTGCCATGTACCCACCCCGCCAATCTTCGGAACCAAGCCCATGCAGAACGATTCGCCCAGCCCATATCCGGCCCCCCTTCACGAAGAGGAGGTGGAAGGGCTCTCCCTGGAGAGCCAGGACCGCCTGGTCTCGATGGAACAGGAAATGCGGCGTCGCGGGCTTCCCGAGACGATGATCGTCGCCGGCCTTCGCAGCACGGCAATGCTGCTGCTTGAGCGCGAAGCGGCGGACACGCCGCGGATCCGGACCGAGTCCGTGCAGCGCTTCCTGGAAGAGAACAGCGGCGTGCCTGTGGCCCGGGGATCGCAGGAGGCTCCTCTGCGGGAAACCAAGGCGAGGAACCGCGAGCAATTGCATGAGATGGTCCAGTCATTGCTGAGCACGGCGCGCGGCGCTCACCGCCGCCACGAGATACTGAAGGCCCGGCGCGACCTGATGGGTCTGGACCAGAGCCACATTCGCCGCACCCTGGGGGCCGAGGGCGCCGCGATGTGCGGCGAGATCAACGCCTGGCTTCTGGACGCGGCGATGAAGCTGGACCGGGGGTAGAAGCATGTCCGGCGATGATGATCTTCCCGATCGGACCCCCGAGCAGATCGACCCGGATTTCCTCCAGGCGGTGATGCAGGGCCTCTCCGAGACTAACTTCGCCCGCGGCTGGGTGGTTGACGGGATGTACTCCGAGTTCCTCGCCTGGTGTGAGTTCAGCGAGGAAGCCGACGAGATCATCGCCGGCTTCTTCCCTCGCATGCCCCATATGACGGTGGACGAAGAAGGCGGGCTGCGGATCATCGGCCTCCAGGCCAGCGTCGCCACCGACCTGATGAAGGCTCTTCTCGAGGCGTTCGAGATGCACCATATCCGCGGGTTAGTCCGCTGAGGCCAGGCGGCGGGGCAAAAAAAGCCCCCGGCTGGATGCCAGCCGGGGACCAGAGTGCCATGCACTGCGAAAGGAGGTGTGAGGTCCAATGTGAACTTCACACTTCCAGTATACCACACTCCGCGAAAAACGCAACTGCGGGCATCGGATGGCACGCAATGTGTATTGGGTGATGCCGCACCCACAAACGGAAGGGCTCCCCGGCCGAATGGTCGGGGAGCCCTCAATCTGGTAGCCCGTACGGGATTCGAACCCGTGATCTCCGCCTTGAGAGGGCGGCGTCCTGGGCCGCTAGACGAACGGGCCATGTTCGAGCGCTGCGCTGCCCGTCGTTAGTATACTGCACGGTCACACAAGTGTCAAACTTCCCCGCCATGCGCGCGAATCGTGATACAATAAAGCAACCACACCTGTCGGGTCCGAGGCTGGGCATTGGGAATCGGGCGCGCGCGCCGCGGCATATGCCCGCGTCGCCTCCTCTTCCCATCTCCAGACCTTTTAGCCCCCAGATCCGCATAGAGGCCATTCTTGAACGAATCCGTCTTCGATCCCGAAAGCGTCCGCACCATCCTCGCCACGGACTGCGGCTCCACCACAACCAAGGCCATTCTCATCGAGAGAATTGGCGGAGAGTATCGCCTGACCACGCGCGGAGAGGCGCCCACCACCGTTGAGTCGCCCTTCGACGACGTTACCGTGGGCGTTGTGAACGCCGTTCGCGAGGTGGAGGAGCTATCCGGGAAGACGCTGCTGAATGTTACCGAGGAGACGCGCGGCGCCACGGGGAAGAGCGCCGTCATCACTCCTCAGCAGAGCGACACCACGGGCGCCGACCTCTATCTCTCCACCTCCAGCGCCGGCGGCGGCCTCCAGATGAGCGTGGCCGGCGTGGTAAAGACCATGAGCGCCGAGTCCGCCAACCGAGCGGCCCTCGGAGCCGGCGCGATCGTTATCGATACCGTGGCCGTGGACGATGGGCGGAAGGATTACGAGAAGGTGGAGCGCATCCGTCAGCTCCGCCCGGATATGCTTCTCATGAGCGGGGGCACCGACGGCGGCACCGTCACCCACCTGGTGGACATCGCCCAGATGCTGGTGGCGGCGGACCCGCGACCGCGTCTCGGCGTTGGCCTCCGCATCCCCGTCATCTTCGCGGGCAACAAGGATGCCGTCGAGCCCGTTAAGGACGTGCTCGACGACCGCGTTGACCTGAAGGTGGTAGACAACCTGCGCCCCGCGATGGACCGTGAGAACCTCGGGCCCGCCCGCGAGGCCATCCACGAGCTATTCCTCCAGCACGTGATGCAGCAGGCGCCCGGCTATGGGAAGCTGATGACCTGGACCAGCGCCGGCATCATGAGCACGCCCAACGCGGTGGGCAAGATCATTGAAACCATCGCGGATCAGTTGCACATCAACGTGCTGGCTGTCGATATCGGCGGCGCCACGACGGATGTGTTCAGCGTGTTCAACGGCATTTTCAACCGAACGGTGTCCGCCAACCTGGGCATGAGCTACTCCATCTGCAACGTGCTCACCGAGACGGGCATCGAGAACATCCAGCGCTGGATGCCGTTCTCCATCAGCGACGACGACCTGCGGAACCGCCTGCGCAACAAGATGATCCGTCCCACCACCGTGCCCCAGGGTTTGGATGACCTCCTCATTGAGCAGGCGGTTTCGCGCGAGGCCCTGCGGCTGGCATTCGACCATCACAAGTCGTTGGCCCGAGGGCTGAAGGGCGTTCAGAAAGTGCGCACCGTTGGAGAGGCGATCAGCCAGGAAGCGTCCGGCGCCACTCTTGTGAACCTCGTTGACCTGAATATGATCGTTGGATCTGGCGGCGTGCTGAGCCATGCCCCGCACCGCGGGCAAACCGCCCTGATGATGTTAGACGCCTACCAGCCGCAGGGAATCACCATGCTGGCCGTCGACAGCATCTTCATGATGCCGCAGTTGGGCATCCTCTCCACGGTGCACCCGGCGGCCGCCGCCCAGGTGTTCGAGCGCGACTGCCTCATCAAACTGGGAGATTCGATCTGTGCGGTAGGGCCAGGTGGAACCTCTGGCACTGCGTTTAGTGTTAGTGTGAATGGGGAAGATATTAGCGTACAGGCGGGCGAACTCAAGGTCGTCCCCTTGGGCTTGGGGGAGACCCGCGTCGTTACGGTACATCCGGGCCGCGGATGGAACGTGGGCGCCGGGAAGAACAAGGCTCTTGAAAACGTTACCGTGGAGGGCGGCATTGTCGGCCTCGTCCTGGATGGACGCGGCCGCCCGATCGCTCTTCCCCCTGCCGGTCCGCAGAGGACGGCGAAGTTGACCGAATGGCTGAAGGCACTGGGCCTTCCGAGCATCGCGTCCTGAGTCGCTGGACACGGAATGCCCGCCCGCGCCGAGCATTGTAGGGTGGGTTGGCAGATCATCGATGGCAGGCGACGGAACGACTAAGGAGTTGAGCGTGGAAGAACCGAGGTTGGAGACTCAGATCCGCAACGTGGGCGGCGTGCCCATCATCGACGTCTCCGGTGAGATCGACCTCTACACGGCGCCGGTGTTCAAACGGGCACTCAACCAGACTATTGACGATGGGCACCATGACATCGTCGTCAACATGGCCGAGGTCAGCTATATGGACAGCAGCGGGTTCGGCACGCTGTTGGGCATCACCAAGCGGGTGCGCCCAGACGGCGGGACCGTGAACCTCATTGGCTGCAACGACGCCATCCATCGGATGCTGAAGATCACGCGCTTGAACACGGTCTTTGGCCTGTATGAGGATGAAGACTCGGCCGTGAAGCACGTGCGTCTGGGGAAGGCCATCTAGCGCATTGCCCGCGCGCCTCGCCGGCGCCGCCCGGCGTCCCGCCCGTGCGTATGAGCTTTCAGCCCCAGAAGGGCCTTCCTGTCATGACGGACCGCCCTCTCGCCCTGTACGTTCACATCCCCTTCTGTGAACGCAAGTGCCACTACTGCGATTTCAACTCTGGCGTCCAGGCGCCGGCGGTTCGCGATCGCTACGTTGCGGCGCTGTTGCGCGAGATCTCCGGAACCTCGCTTGCCGGCCGCTCGGCCGGGAGCGTCTTTTTTGGCGGAGGCACGCCGTCGGTGTTGCCCGCCAGCCAGATCGCCGGCATCCTGGATGCCTTGCGCGACCAATTCCGCTTTGGCCCGGACATCGAGATCACCGTGGAGTGCAACCCCGGAACGGTGGCCAGCGAGCGTATGGCGGGGGAATCGACGGATTCCTTCCTCGGAGGGTTGCTCGATGCCGGCGTGAACCGCCTCTCCTTCGGCGTACAGAGCTTTGACCCCGCGCTGCTTACTACCCTCGGCCGCATTCACAGCCCCGCCCAGGCGGAGAGCTCCGTCCGTTCCGCGCAGGCCGCCGGCTTCGACAACATCAACGTGGACCTGATGTTCGCGCTCCCCGGCCAAACCATGCCCGCCTGGCAGGAGACGCTGCGCCGGGCTCTCGACCTTGGCGTCTCCCATCTGTCCGCCTACAGCCTCATCGTCGAGCCCGATACTCCGTTCCACCTCTGGGACGCGGAGGGGCGCCTGCCGCGTCCCGGCGAGGATGAGGAAGCGGCGATGTACCAGGCCGTCATTGATCGCCTGGCGGCGGCGGGCTACGAGCGTTACGAGGTATCCGCCTTCGCCCGCCCGGGCCGCCGCTGCCGTCACAATCTCACCTACTGGCGGAATGAGGAGTACGTGGGCTTCGGCGTCGGCGCCGCCTCCTACATAGCAGGCGAGCGTTCCACGCGCGAGCCCCGGCTGGAGAATTACATTGTGACTGCCGAACATGGGGAAGACACCACCGCCGAGGCCGAGCGCCTGGACCTCGACGGGCAGATGGCCGAGACCATGATGATGGGCCTGCGCCTCGCCGATGGGGTGGGCCGGCGCGCGTTCCGCGAACGGTTCGGGGTAGACCCCGCCGTGCAGTATTCCGCCGTCATCGATCAGTTTGCGGCGATGGGACTGCTCCAGCGGACGCCGGAGGCCGTGGCCCTGACGGCCCGTGGCTTCTTCCTGGCCAACGAGGTCTGGGAAGCGTTTGTGGGCTGACGCCCTGCCGCGCGCCGTCAGGCGCGATGCCCGTTGTACCGATATGAAATGCCCTTACTGCGCGATTGATGATGACCGGGTGATTGACAGCCGGGCGGGGGATGGCGGCGAGTTCACCCGCCGGCGGCGCGAATGCCTGGGCTGCGGACGTCGCTTCAGCACTATCGAGCGGGTGGAGATGGCTGTACCCGCCGTCATCAAGAGCGACGGGAGGCGCGAGCCCTTCAGCCGCGAGAAGGTTCTGCGCGGGCTGCGGGTGGCCTGCGCTAAGCGCCCCATCGGCACGGCCGTTTTGAACTCCATCGCCGATGAAGTCGAACGGGCGGCCGCGAACACCGGCCTGCCGGAAATCCAGAGCGCGGCGATCGGCTCGCTGGTGATGCAGAGGCTGCGCGCCCTGGACGACATCGCCTATATCCGCTTCGCCAGCGTCTACCGCCGCTTCGAAGACGTAGACTCGCTGCTGGCCGAGGCGGAAGGCGTGAAGGCGGCTCCGCGCCCTCCCGGAGACGAGCAGCCGCCGCTGCCGATGTAGCTCGCTCGGATCGCGGAAGGAGCCCTGATTGCTGCTGGGAATTGACGCCGGAACCACGCACCTGAAGGCGGGGCTGTTCCGGCTCGACGGCGAGTGCGTTCACGTGGCGCGCCGCCCCACGCCGACCACTTGGGAACCCGATGGGTGTTCCCACCACGCGCCAGAGGCCATCTGGCAGGCCGTTGCAGACGCCATCGCGGAGGTGATGGCTCACTCCGACGGAGAGCCCGTGGATGCCGTCGGCATCGCCGGCATGGCGGAAACGGGCTTGTTGATGGACCGCGCCACGGGCGTTCCCCGTTGCCCCTTCCTCCCCTGGTTCGACTCCGCTTCGGCCCCGCAGGCAGGTCTTCTGGCCCGAGCCGATGATCCGGTGGAGCGCTTCCTTAAGGCGGGAATGCGCCCATCGCCGAAGGTGGGCCTCAGCAAGATTCTCCAGATGAAGGATAGAGACGCGCGCCTTCTGGACGGCGCGGCGTGGTTGAGCGTTCCGTCGTTCATCGCTTGGAAGCTCACCGGAGCGTTCGCCACCGACCCCTCGCTGGCGGCGCGCACGTATGCCTTTCGGCTGGATCGGCGGGAATGGGATACCGACTGGATCGATTCACTCGGCGTCTCCCCGGCGCTGTTCCCCGACATTCTGCCCAGCGGACAGCAGGCCGGGCGCGTATCGCCCGCCGCCGAGGCGTCCACGCGCGTGCGGGCCGGAACTCCCGTTGCGGTCTCCGGGCACGACCACGTGTGTGCAGCGTTGGCGGTGGGGATCCTGCATCCCGGCGCCGTGCTGGATTCCATGGGCACCGCCGAGACCCTGGTCGGGGCGATGGCTGTTCGCCCGCTTTGTCCTGAAGACCACGCTTCGGGCCTCGCATTCGGCTGCCACGTGGTTCTGGATCGCATGTTCTGGATGGGCGGCATATCGTCTTCCGGGGCGTCGGTGGAATGGCTGCGGTGTCAACTGGATGATCGTCCAATGACGTACGAGGCGTTGGCGGCTCTGCTGGAGGGCCTCACGCCCGGCCCTGGCGACCTGCTGTTCTTTCCCTATCTGCGCGGCAGCGGCGCTCCGTGGCCGGATGCCCGGATGCGCGGCGCATTTGTTGGCATCGACGATTCCCATACGCGAGCCCACCTGTTCCGAGCGGTTCTGGAGGGGACGGCCTACGAAGTGGAGGCGATGCGCCGAAGCGCCGAGACCGCCATGGGCGCATCAACCAGCCGCGTATCCGTTGTTGGGGGCGGCGCCATGAATGCCGCGTGGATGCAGATCAAGGCCGATGTGGCAGGCTGCGCGCTGGACGTGCCCGCGCTGAATGAGGCCGCGGCTCTGGGCGCCGCGTTATGCGCCGCCATTGGGCAGGGCATCTACGCCAGCGCCGATGCCGCCGCGGCTGCCGTCGCTCGCGCGGGCGTGGCCTATGCCCCGGATCCGCATCGCCACCCCGCCTATCGCCGCGTCCTCCAGGATGCGTACATCCCGATGCACGCCGGCCTGCGTGACCACTTCGCGCGCATGACGGAAGCGTTGCGGATCGCGGCCTGAGGGCGGATCGGAAGAACGGCATCTGCCCTGCCTCAACTCCCCAACGCCGCTTACTCCCGCTCGCCCCACGCTTCCGCTCGGTTATAAGCGGGCGTCGGCGGGTATGTTGGCTGTGTCCGCAAGAGTGATTACTTCGACCCGTCGAAAGGAAGCAAGTCTATGCCAGTAGTGCGCGAAGTCGATTCCAGCGAGGGATTCGCGTGGGGGACGTTGGTAATCGTCCTGGTGGTATTGCTTCTGGTCCTTGCGTTGGGATACCAGTTCTGGTGGTCCCCCAGCCAGGCTCCAAGCAATACAAACGTTACCGTCACGACGCCGAGCAATCCGACTCCGGCGCCCGGGCCTCCCGGGCCACAGGGCCCAGCGGGCGCCTCCGGAGCGCCCGGTCCCAGCGGGGCCGCGGGCGCCCCAGGGGCTCCCGCCCCCAGCAGTACGCCCGCGGGCAGCGCTCCGGCGTCGCCTAGCGGAACTTCCGGCGGCAGTTCGCCGGCTCCGGCGCCTGGCTCCGGCGCCTCGGGGGGCTCTGGCCAGTAACCATCGGAAAATGGAGGGTCAAGTGAATAAGGAACGAGTGGAAGGCGCCTACGATCAGGCCAAAGGCGAAGTGAAGCAGGAGATCGGCAACGCTACCGGCGACGCCGACCTGCATGACGAGGGCACGTGGGACAAGGTGAAGGGCGCCGTGAAAGAAGGGGCCGGCAAGGTGAAAGACGCCTTGCGGGATAACTGACCGGCGCGTTGGGGGCGGCGCGAGCCGCCCCCGCCTCCGCCGCCGGCTTCGATTGTGAACACGGCGGACAGGATCGCGCTGGCGTCTGCGTAGCATAGCGCTCAGCGCTGAGAGCAGTTTTCGCTGGCGATCTCGTATGGATTCCGTCCGTCGGAGACAGGTGTGGGAGTGGGGAACCCGGTGCTTCCCTGATGTGTCGAAATGCCAGTGCGGTCGCTATAATAGCCTTCCGGTAGCGCTTCAGTGTGTAGGTTCGATAGAGTGACCTATACAGGAAGCGCGCCGCCGCCGATAATGGCGGTAGAGCAAACCGGCGACCACCTTTTCTGAAAAGTGGGGACAACGCCATGGCCGAAGATCCTGAAGCGAAAGTGAAGCCCGACAGCCTGTTGGAAACACCAACGGACACAACGGGAGGGAAAGCGGAGCCTTTCGCAGATCGAGAAGCGGCCCGGGAAAGGGACGCGGAAGCCGACATCGAACAGATCGCTCTACGGCAGACAACCGCAGACGCGATCCGCCAGAGGGTCGTAGCCCTCGACGCGGCGCGGGACATGGCACGGGAACGTGACTTGGCCGACGTGGCGGCGAGCCGCTTGGCATCGGAACGCGATGCCGCAGCCAGCGTGGCGGCGGTGGAGAGTTCCATATCCGGCGGGAACGCCTTTGGCTTCTGGATGATGGTGGCGATCGTGGTCGCCATTCTGGTGGTGGGTGTGGTTTGGGCGGCGACGAACCGCCCATGGGAAACGCGCGAGCGGGACCTGAACACAACCGCGCCGCTGCCGGCGGCATCAGCCGCCCCCGGCTCATCGGGCAGTGCGCCGAATTCCGGCGCGGCCCCGGCGGGTCGGTGAGAGTGCCGGGAATGCGTCTTCGATGGAGGACGCAAGGTGCGGTAAGCGTCAGAAGCTGGCGCGGGCCGCCTAACAAAAGAGCGCCGGGGCCGCGATAGCGGCCTAACGGCAATCGCTTCTCGAAAGGAAACTCGTTACCATGAAACTCACGTATGTCCTCGCCGTTGCTGGCCTCTGCGCCAGCACCGCCGCCTTTGCCCAGGTTGGCTCCCGCCCGCAGATCTACTCCGACGTGACCCCGCCGGAAGCCGGCACCGCGGAAATCGGCATCGCCTTGAACGCCAAGCTCGACAAGCCGTCCAACCAGTCAATGCGCGTTTCCTTCCTGCCTTACCTGAACCGCAACGTCCAGGTCGGCGGCGGCCTCACCTACACCCACCAGTCCGGCTATGACGTCGGCGCCGGTGAGAGCACCGTTTACGTAGACTCTTCCACGATGTACACCGTTGACCTCCTGGCCAACTACAACTTCGTTTCCGCCTCCGACGCCGTGACCTCGCGCACCGTGCCTTACGCCGGCGTTGGCTTCTCCTACATCCATGCCAAGAGCGGAGACGTCTCCGCCCATGCAACAGGCTGGGGCGCCCAGGGCGGCGTGAAGCACTTCATCACCAACGACGTCTCCGTGTTCGGTGAGCTCAACTACCGCCGCTACGACAAGACGATCGACGAGAACAAGGACGAGTGGAAGTTCTTCGTGGGTCTGAACACCTACCTCCGCAAGTAATCGCGGACGTTCAGACGCAGTTAGCGAGCGGGGCGGGCCTTCGGGCCCGCCCCGTTTGCCATTTGCGTGGCTAACTTCCTCTGAAGGGCAAGACACGGCCGGCCGCAGTGTGGTATCATCAAAGTGCAAGGAACAGCCTGCGGTTCACGTGATGGGAATGATCGTGTTGAGCCGACACTAATTCCTAGGGTTGTGAGTGGGCGCGCAGCGTGGTACCCGGCTTCGGCTCGGGGGCACAAAGCGCGTCCCGAGCAGCCCACCCTTCTCTAGAAGGGTTCAAACACGGACTCCACACGGTTCTCGCGGGTCCCTTGCCACCTTTTCTGGTCGCCTCCCGCCGCGGTGCGGAGGCGAAACCCCCTTCGCGAATCCTTCCGGTCCCCGGGGTTCTCCCCTCCGGAGGGCGTGAGACCCCGTCTGGCAGGTCGGGTCCCTCCACCACGCACACACGCCCCGCGCTCGACTCCAGCCGGCTTTCCCTGGCCCCTCGGCCAGAAAGGCGACAACCTGTGTTGTACCGCTTCATGACCGCGGTCGCAGTGACCGCGCTGGCGCTGTGCTGCGCCGTCTCCTCGCGCGCGGCCAATGGACTGGCATCCGCCAGCGTGAATATCAAGCCCACCCTCGAGACCGCCGGCATTCAGGTTGCCACGGTTGGCGACGACAACGGGAACTCGACCGGCGTGGTACACTACCGAGTCTTTGGAACCGTGGACTGGCAGCGCGGGCACCCGTTGGTCCGTTACTCCTCCAACCGCCTGGCGAGCATCCTGATGTACCTGCGCGAGGGGACCTCCTACGAGGCGCTAGTGACGATGTCCGATCCCGAAGGCTCGCTCGCGCCGGTGTACGTCTCTTTCACAACCCTCGAAACGCCGAGGTCCGTGGCGAAACGCACCTTGTACGTAACGCCGATTACCGCCGGAGCCGCCGGCGATGGCAGCCTGGCGTTACCCTACCGCTCCATCAGCGCCGCGTTCGGCGCTTCGCAGCCAGGGGACACAATCGCGCTGCTTCCCGGGGTATACCGCGAACAGGTAACCAACATCAGCCACTCCGGCACGCCAAGCCTTCCGATTACGGTGCGCCCCGCCGCCCCGGGCGTGTTCATTCGCGGAGACGCCGCGGCCCCCGCCACGCCCCACAGCGCGCCGATCTGGAACCTTCAGGCCGACGGAACGTGGGCCACGCCGCTGCCATTGCCCACCTGCTACGTTGCGGCGAACGGCCTGCGGCTCTTCCATTACGCTACACAGGCCGAACTCGCGGCGGCTGCCTCGGGCGGCGGAACGGGCTGGCGGCAGGATGCCTCCACGCGCGTCTTGTACGTAGCCGCCGGAGCCCTGTCTCCGGACCGGATGGAAATTGCCGCCGGCCAGATCCAAAACGCCTTCACTCTGATGGGCGTGCACGACGTGATCCTCGATGGGCTGGACATCGGATACTTCGGCAGCACGTTCAGCGCCGGCGTCTACCTGAACAACTCCAGCCACGTTACCGTGCGGAACTGCCGCATCCACAACGCCAGCTTCCCGCTGTTCGTGAAGAACCAGTGCGTGAACAACCTGTTCGAGCGCAACGAGATCAATGACAGCGCCGTGGACACCTGGGACTGGTATGCGGTGAAGGGATCCGACGCGGAAGGCATCGGCATCTCGCTGGCCGACAACTGCTCCGGCAACGTCATCCGCCAAAACCACATCCACAACGTCAACGACGGCATCGCCGTGACCGCGGGAGCCACCGATGAGTACGGCGACACGGACGTGTACTACAACTGGATTCACGACGTGACCGATGACGGTTTGGAACCCGTTAACCAGAACATCAACTTCCGCGCCTGGTGCAACCACGTCAAAACGGCCCAGAACGCCTCGAGTGTGCTCAACGTTATCTCCGGCCCCGTTTGGCTGCTGTTCAACGTGCTGGAGGATTTCAAGCAGGGCGGCCTCAAATCGGGCGTCGGCGCCGTGGGGGTTGTGCGGGCTTACCACAACACGATGGTCACTACCCGGCCAAACGTGGACGGCATGACGCCCTGGACGGGCATGCCCAACTTCACGTTCCGAAACAACATCGTCGTGGGAACCCAGTATGCCCTGCAGGACTACTACACCACAGCCGCCAGCAATGCGGACTTCGACTACGACCTGTTCTACACTTCCGCCGCCGGACGCTGGGTGAAGTGGGGCAACGAACGTTACCTGAGCCCCGAGGAGTTGGCCGCCGCCACGGGGCAGGAGATCCACGGCGTGATGGGAGATCCGCTGTTCCGCGGGCTGTTACAGAGCAACTTCTCGCTGAACGCCAATAGCCCCGCCCGCCGCCGCGCCGTGATCATCCCGGGCATCAACGATTTCCTCGGCATCCCGCCGGATATCGGAGCCTACCAGATGGGATAACGCGGCTGCCGCTCCGCGGATCAGAAGGGAGAGCGACCCTTCCGACCCGCGCATCCAGTCACTCTCCGTCCGCGGCGATGGATACAGCATCCCACGCCGCCCAGGTTGCCAGCCGCTTCGGGTAGAGGTCTTTCACGTAGTTCGAGGCGAAAGCGCCGAGCAGCAGGCGCAGGGGAGGATCCTCGGAGTCGACGACCTTGAGGATGGCTTCGGCGGATGCCTTCGGGTCGCCGCGCTTGGAGTTGGTCGAAGGTCGGGAGTTGCGGATCGTGTTATACACGGGGTTCTCTACGGCATGGGCGGCGGAGGATCCGGCCCAATCGGTTTCGAAGCCGCCCGGTTCGATGATGGTGACCTTGATGCCGAACTGGGCCACTTCCTGGCTCATGGCGTCGCTGAAGCCTTCCAGCGCCCATTTGGATGCGTGGTAGAGCCCCACCGCCGGGAAGGCGGCGATGCCGCCGATGCTGGAGACCTGGAGGATATGTCCACTGCCCTGCCCTCGCATGATCGGCAGGGCGGCCTGCGTAACCCACAATGCGCCGAAGAGGTTGGTCTCTAGCTGGGCGCGCGCTTCTGCCTCGCTGACCTCCTCAACGGCCCCGAACAGGCCGTAACCGGCGTTGTTGACCACCACGTCCAGCCGCCCGAAATGCTCGGCGGCCCGCTGCACGCCGGCGAAATCCGCCGCGCGATCGGTAACGTCGAGTTGGAGGGGAAGCACGCTGTCGCCGAACTCGTGGACAAGATCCTCCAGCGTGTCTGTGTGCCGCGCCGTGGCGGCCACCTTGTCGCCGCGACGGAGGGCGGCGAGAGCCCATTCGCGGCCGAACCCGCGCGATGTCCCCGTGATGAACCAGACCTTCATCGATGTTCCTTTCCGATGCGCTGTACGCGCGAAGAGCGGCGGGCGTTCGCCCGCTACGTTCGTCATACCGCAGCGAGGGCAGGTTCAACCTGAAGGCGCGATGAAGCCGTCGGGCTCCGATGGGGCGGCCGGCCGGCGCATCAGGAGGCAGAGCGGCGCGCGGACGACGGGCGGCGCATCGCTGCGCTTACCACCTGAAGCGAAGCCGCAGCGGCCGTTTCGTAAATGGGCAGATGGTCACTGCGCCGGCCTTGATCCCGGTGTACTTCCTGGGCTCATCCGGCCGGATTGCGTGCGTTTCGAGGGCGTCGTTGCCGTGCGGGTCGAGGTATCGGGCGTCGAGGCCGATGGAGGCGTTGGAGAGGGTGAAGGATCGGCTTTCGGCAAGACGCAAACGCGTTACGTTCTGATCCGGAACTTCTGGTCTGGCGGCGCTGCTGGGCGCAGGCTGGCGAACCACTAGATCGGCGGTATCGTTGCGCATGATCGGACTGGACGCAGACTTCCGATCCAGCGCTAAAACGATGACACCGTCTCCCTTGGGAGAGCGGCCTGCGTTGGTCGCGGCAAGCTGGGCTGGGACTACAGCGGCGTGAGTGGGGGCCGGTTGGCGGGTCTTCGTTGTGTGGACCCTGGCGGCGGCGGCCGGCAGGCTCGCGCCGGCAAGACCGACGGCGACGGCATAGACGAGCGCCTTCAGCGGGATGGCGGGAACGGGCAGCATGGTTGCCTCCTCCTCGTTCTTGGGAGGCCCAGGGGAGGCTCGAACGATAAACGCCCCTGGTTGTCCGTGGGCAGGAAAAGCCCGATCGGCGCCAAGGGCGCGGAGGATGCGATTCTGAAGGGAGCCAGCTAAGAGGTTGTCCTGCGAAGCAGTGGATAACCACTGTTGAACTACCGCTAGTGTACCCTTTCGCGCGAAGCTCAAACGCCAAGCGCTGCCCGACACCGGCGCGCCATTCCGCCTCCCGCTTGGCCTCGTGGGCCGCGATGACGGCCTGGGCTACGGGCCGGTTCACGGCAGCGGGGCGGGCTTGTGGAGCTTTTCCCGAGGGGTTTCGGCGGGCTGGCCCCGGCGGGCCCGGAGGCGCTGATCGGCCTGCCATGCCACCTCGGCGCCGAGAAGAAGGACGATCATCGAGTAGTAGATCCAGAGGATGAGCATGATCACGCCGCCCAACGATCCGTAGACCACGTCATAGTGGGCGTTGTTCAGGTAGAGCGTGAACGCTTGCAGAGCGGTCTGCCAGAGGATGCCGCTGAACGCGCCTCCCAGAACAGCTGCCTTCCCATGGACGTGCGTGTTCGGCAACGCTCGGTAGACAATGCTGAAGGTGAGCACGCCAATGACCGCCGAAATGGCGAACCCCAGCGCATGCCAGACGAAGGGGAGCTCTGGAACGCGGTATCCCAGGATTGTCCAGGAGAGCCCCTCGATGCGAAGCGCAAGTGAGGCGAAGGCCAGGGTCAGCGCCAGCGCCATGCCCACCAGCAGCAACATCGCCAGCGCCAGCAGCCGGGATTTCCAGAACGGGCGCTTCTGCACGCCCCATGTGATGCAGAGCGCTGTCTCCATATTGGCAAACACGTTGGTGGCCGTCCACAGCAGCGTCAGGACTCCGATGATGAGCACTTTGCGCCGGGTGTGGACCACGTTCTCCAGCGTTACGCGCACCACATCCGCCACCTGCTTCGGCGCCGCCTGGCCAACCACGCTCATCAATTCCTCGAACGGATCCTTGCCGCGGTAGATGTAGCCAAGCGCGGAAAGCCCCAGGAGCAGGATGGGGAAGATGGAGAGCGTGGCGAAAAACGACATGGCGGCCGCCATGATCGGCCCATGGTCGTGGAGGAACTCGCGTAGAACCAGGGCGAGGAACCGGGAGGCCTCGCCGATCGGCTTCAGGATGTGGGGGAAGCGGCGGTTCATGGGACGTTGTGGCGCGGAGGGCAGCGGGCCGCCGGCCTATCGGGCGGGCGCCGCAACCGGGCTGGGAGGTATCTCTAGAGGCCTGCCCGGGATATGCCCCATGTCCGCTGGCGGCCACACGATCACCGACGCCTGGCCGCGCACGTGGTCGATCGAGAGGAACGGCTCCTCCCAGAGATGGCTGTCATAGCTGCGATTGCGGTTGTCGCCCAGCACGAAGAGGTGCCCGGCGGGGACCCGGGCGGGCAGGAAGGGATAGTCCGGCGGAGCGCACTCGTATTTCTCTTCGAGGCGGGCGCCGTTGACCCACACGGAGCCGTCGCGCACTTCAACCGTTTCGCCGGGCACGGCGATCACGCGCTTGATGTAGTCCGCGTGGGGGTTGTCCGGCGCGCGGAACACAATCACATCGCCCCGCTGCGGAACGCGCCAGCGGTAGGTGAGTTTGTTCACCAGCGTATACTCGCCGGTCTGCAGCGAAGGTTCCATGGAGATCCCTTCCACGCGGGAGACCTGGAGCAGAAACGTCACCACGAAGATCGCAACGACGCTGGCGATGATTCCGGAATCCGTGTACTCGCTGAGCGTAACGCGGACGCGCGGCGGCACCTGCCGGACGAACGTCAGGACGCGCACCCCCGCCAGCACTGCAAACACGCTCAACAGTTTCAGGTATACCGGTTCCATTTGGGCGAGGGCCGTTCTGCCCTCAGATCCTTTGCGGCGGTGTGCGCCGTCAGCTCAGTTTCTTCTTTAGGACGCTGTTCGCGAGGCCCGGGTTCGCCTTACCTTTGCTGGCCTTCATCACCTGGCCAACGAAGAAGCCCATCAGCTTCTCTTCCCCGCCGCGGAACCGGGCCGCTTCGTCCGGATGGGCGGCAAGCACCTGTTCCACGATGGCCTCAATGGCGCCTTCATCCGATACCTGAACCAGACCTTTCTCATCCACGATCTGGCGGGGCGGTTTGCCGGTCTGGAACATCTCGTCGAAGACGGTCTTGGCGATCTTCCCGCTGATGGTGCCGTCGCCGATGAGTCGAATCATGGCGCCCAGGTCTTCCGCTCGCACCTTCGTCTCGGTGATGTCGTGGCCTTCGGCATTCAGGTTGGCCAGAAGCTGGCCGGTGACCCAGTTGGCGGCGGCCTTTGGGTCACCCGCGGCCTTCGCCGCGGCCTCGAAGTACTCCGCCATCGGGCGCTCGGAGGTCAACACGTCGGCGTCATACGCCGAGAGGCCGTAGTCTCGAACGAAGCGGGCGGACTTCTCGGTGGGCAGTTCCGGCAGAGCGTCGCGCTGTTCCGCCAGGTACTCCGCCGAGAACTCCAGGGGCACGAGGTCGGGGTCCGGGAAGTAGCGGTAGTCCGCCTCGTTCTCCTTGAAGCGCATCGGGGTGGTGACGCCGTTCGCCTCGTCCCATCGCAGGGTGGCTTGCTGGATGGCGCCCCCCGCGCGGATCACCTGTTCCTGGCGTTTGATCTCGGCCTCGGCGCTCTTCAGCAGAACACGGAAGCTGTTGAGGTTCTTCAGCTCGGTACGCGTGCCCAGCGGAGTGCCGGGCTGATGGATGGAGATGTTCGGTTCGCAGCGGAAGGAGCCCTCCTCCATTTTGCCATCCGAGACACCGAGGTAGACGAGGATATTGCGCAGCGTCTTTGCGTACTCCTGGGCCTCTTCCGGGCTATGGATGTCCGGCTCGCTGACGATCTCCATCAGCGGGACGCCGCAGCGGTTGTAGTCGACGAGGCTGGAAACGTCTCCCGGGTTGTGGAAGAGCTTGCCCGTATCTTCCTCCAGGTGCACGCGGTGGATGCCGATGCGCCGAGTTTCGCCCTTCACGGTTACGTCGATGTAGCCGTGCGTGCCGATGGGGGAGTCGCCGTACTGGGAGATCTGGTAGGCCTTCGGGAGGTCGGGGTAGAAGTAGTTCTTGCGGTGGAAGATGGTGGGCGAGTTGATCTGGCAGTGAAGGGCCATGGCGGTGCGAACCACGAAAGCGATGGCGCGCGCGTTGGGCGCCGGCAGGCTCCCGGGCAGGCCCATGCAGACCGGGCAGACGTGGCTGTTCGGTTCGCCGCCGAACTCCGCGCTGCATCCGCAGAACATCTTGCTCTTTGTCCGCAACTCCGCATGGGTTTCCATGCCGATGGTGATTTCGTATGTGATGGTATCTGACATATGTGTATCTCGGGTCCGGATTCCGGGGTCCGGATCCCGGATTCCGCCGCTTGGTGAAGGTCGCAGTATCCGAGGCGCTTCACCCGAGGTCGGGATCCGGAATCCGGAATCCGGACCCCGATTCCCTTATCCGCAGGGCGCCGTCATCTTGTGCCAGTCCGTGGTCTGCTCGTAGGCGTGGGCCGCGCGCAGCATGGTTTCCTCATCGAAGGGCTTGGCGATGATCTGAAGGCCCACCGGCAGTCTGCCGCTGAATCCGCACGGCAGCGCCATGCCGGGCAGCCCGGCGAGGTTCACCGGGATGGTGCAGACGTCGGCCAGCCACATCTGATAGGGGTCGTCTGTCTTCTCGCCAACGCCAAACGCCGGGATCGGAGAGGTGGGGGTCATCAGCACGTCGCACCGATCGAAGGCGGCGTCGAAGTCGCGCCGGATCAGGGTACGCACCTGCTGAGCCTTCTTGTACCAAGCGTCATAGTAGCCGGAAGAGAGGCAGTAGGTGCCGATCATGATGCGCCGCTTAACCTCCGCGCCGAAGCCTTCCTGGCGGGTGAGCAGGTACATTTCGATCAGATCAGCGTCCTTGTCGGTTCGGTGGCCGTAACGGACGCCGTCGTAGCGAGCGAGGTTGGAGCTGGCCTCGCTGGGCGCGATGATGTAGTACACCGGCAGCGAGTATCGCAGGTAGGGCAGGCTGACGTCCACCACCTTCGCGCCAAGTTCCACGTAGCGTTGCAGGGCCGCTTCCACCGCCAGCCGGGTTCCGTCTTCCAGCCCATCGCCGTACAACTCCGCCGGCTTGCCGATGGTGAGCCCGCGAACGTCGCCGGTGAGGGCGGCGCGGAAGTCAGGCACGGAAACGTCCACCGAGGTGGAGTCCAGAGGGTCGCGGCCGGAGATAGCGTTCAGCAGGAGGGCGGCGTCTTCCACGTCGCGGGTCAGCGGGCCGATCTGGTCCAGCGAGGAAGCGAAGGCCACGAGGCCGTAGCGCGAGACGCGGCCGTAGGTGGGTTTCACTCCCACAACGCCGCAGAAGCTTGCGGGCTGGCGGATGGAGCCGCCGGTGTCGGATCCCAGCGCCACGGCGGCTTCGCCGGCGGCTACGGCGGCGGCGCTTCCGCCGGAACTCCCGCCCGGAACGTGATTCACATCCCAGGGATTGCGCGTTACCGAATAGGCGCTGTTTTCGGTGGAGGAGCCCATGGCGAACTCATCCATGTTCGCCTTCCCCACGATGACGGCGCCGGCCTCTTCCAGGCGGCGCACGACCGTTGCGTCGTAGGGCGGTTTCCAGCCGGCCAGAATCTTACTGGCGCAAGTGGTCTCCACGCCGCGCATCGCCATGTTGTCCTTCAGGGCCAGCGGCGCTCCGGCCAGCGGCGGCAGCGGCTCGCCGGCCTTGCGCTGAGCGTCCACGGCGTCAGCGCGCTGAAGGGCCCGATCCTCCAGCCTAAGGAGGAACGAGTGCACGGCGGGTTCAACGGCGCGGGCGCGCTCCAGGCTGGCTTCGGTAACGGCGCGCGCCGTAACGTCGCCGGCCTCGATGGCGGCCACAATCTCATGGGCGGGGGCGGTGGTCCAATTCATATCTGGGATTCTCGGTAAAAGCCGTCAGCCGTCAGCGGTCAGCCATCAGCCGGGAGGCATGCACCCAGCAGGCAGCTCGCCTGTTGGGTCGGAGCCGTCGGGCTGACGGCTGACCGCTGACGGCTGACGGCTATCCACTATGTCTCTACAATCTGCGGGACAACGAACATATTGCATTCCGCGCGCGGGGCGTTGGAGACGACTTCCTCGGGCGTGAGGCTGGGCCGCGCCACGTCCTCACGAGTGACGTTCTTCGCGCCAACGGAATGGGCCGTGGGCTCAACGCCCTCGGTGTCTACCGCCTGAAGCTCCGCAAAATGGTCCAGAATGGAGTCCAACTGAACGGCGAAGCGCGCAACTTCGTCTTCAGTGAGTTGCAGGCGGCCCAAGCGGGCGATCTTACGGACGTCGTCCGGCGTGAGGATGGGCATAATCGGGGATTCTCCCAAAAAAACAAGGGCCGGGCTTTCGCCGGCGCTGTTATGAAGGTAGCAAAACGGCTGTTACGCGTCAAACGGCCGACGCCGGAGGAACGGGCCGGTTCCGGCCGATTCGGCTTGCGGCCAGCGTCTCGCTTGACCGTTTGGACGGGCCTTTCTAGTATCAGGGGGTGAGCACCCCCCCACAATCCTCTGGCTATCGATGGGCGCGGTACGCCGCGCCAACCATGATCGCCATGAACCTGGTGTGGGGCGGTTCCTACCTCGTGGCGGATATCGGGCTGCGCGCAATGCCCCCCGGCGACCTGGCGGCGTGGCGCTTCCTCGTGGCCAGCCTGTTCTTCTTTCCCCTCCTTCTCCTCACGCGCACGCCCATCCGGCTGGCTCGGCGTGATGTGCTGCCCACCGCCGCCATAGGCGCCGTGGCCGTGGCAGGCAGCTATTTGCTCAGCTATGAAGGCATCATGCTGGCGTCGTCCACAGACAGGGCCATCGTTACGCCCATGGAGCCGGTGGCGCTGGCAATTCTGGCGGTGATCTTCCTGCACGAGCGGCTGCGACCGCGGCAATGGGCCGGCATCGCGGTGGCCTGCGGCGGGGCCTACCTGCTTATCGCGCGCAACGCCTTGTCCGGCGGGTTCTGGAACGAACGTCAAGCGCTGGGGCAGGGGTTGATGCTGGCCAGCCTGTTCACGGAGGGCATGTACTCCATCATCGGAAAGCCGCTGCTCTCTCGCTACCGCCCACTGATGCTGACCGCGTGGGCGATGCTCTTCGCCACCCTGTTCCTCTTCACATGCATAACCCTGCGGTCCGGCTTCCCGGCGCCGCCCCCCACGCGCGCCGCTTGGGGGGCGATCCTGTTCCTCGCCATCCCGTGCACCGTGGTTGGCTACACGCTGTGGTACACCTATCTGGAACACATGCCGGCCGGCGTGCTGGGCGTATTCATCTTCCTGCAGCCGGTCATGGGAGTGGCGCTGGGAGTGCGGTTCCGCGGCGAGCGCCTGACGCAATACCTGATCGTTGGCGCCATCCTCATCGTGCTGGGCGTCTGGCTCACGGGATCGTCGTCGGCCGCCGAACCGCTGCCGGACCCCGAACCGAGCGCCTGACGCGATGCGTCAGCAATGCGCGAGATTTCCACCTTTTTACTTTGCGATTTGGGGTGACAGGAGCCTCGCAATTACGCGATACTGGTAGGGACGCGGCGCGATAGAGGCATGCGCCGATGGCACGATTGATGCAGCGCGCTTGGTTGGGACGCTGAATGCGGCCCCAAGTCGTTCCACGGTTAAGGACCATGAGACAATGATCGTTGCTGCCGCCTGCGCGGCTTGTTTGACCCTGTCCGGCGAAGCCGATCTTCGGCCCACTCGCCGGGCCGTTCAGCAAATCGCCGCCAGCCTGCCGTTTGACGGCAAGCAAGTTGCCGACATCACACTGGCCGTGGCCGAAGCGTGCGTCAACGGCGTGCGCCACGGCGCCGCCCCTGGGGATGATCCGCTGGTTACGGTTCTGGCCCACCCCGCCGATGATCACCTCTCCATTGAGGTGGTGGATCGCGGCATCGGATTCCATATCCGCCCCATGGAGATGCCGGATGCCTTCTCTGAATCCGGCCGCGGGATTGCCTTGATGCATGCCCTCATGGACCAGGTGGCCATCACCAGTTCGCGCGGGGGAACGCGCGTCCGGATGATCAAGTATTTCAACCGCTAACGCCTCGCGACGCCGCTTGCGAGCGGCGCTTCTGTTGGCCGCCCTCATCGCGGTCGCCGCGCTGGCCATTCGATCCAGCGGAGACGCCCGCGCCGCCCTCAAGCTGACCGAACGCGCCCGGCTCTGGCCGCTGGCGGCGGCTCTTGGTTTCCAGTTCCTCTACTACGTATTCGCCGGCCTCGTTGTCCGCCAGATCCTCCTGCTGGTGGATTTCCGCGCACCATTCTGGTGGACGGTGCATGCCACGTTCCTGCTCATCTTCGTGAGCCGTATCGTCCCTGGCCCGGCGCTCACCGGCCCCGCCCTCATGTATCTGCTCCTGGAGCGCCGCGGGCTCAGGCGCGCCCGATCCGCCTTCGTGGGCCCGATGTTCTTCGTGGTCGACTACGGCGTGTTCTTTGTACTGCTGGCGGCCGGCCTTCTGGCGCTGTCTACGCGCCATCCCCTGACCCGGGGCGACCTGGCAGCCGTGCCTTTGCTGGCCATTGCCTTCGGCATCCTCGTGGCCGTGCTGTGGGCGCTCCGCTGCCCGCGCCGCATCGAAGCGGTTCTGCGCCCGCCGGCCCGCGCCGCCAACGCCGCTCTGAAGGCCCTGCGGCTGAAGGCGCGGATATCGGAGTCCGCTCCTGCCCAGGCCGCCGCCGCAGCCAGCGAGGTGCGCGAGCGATGGAAGAGCCGCCCCGGTCTCGCGGTGAGCATCGTCTCCGCAGGGCTCGCCATGCTGCTTTGTGATGTGGCGACCATGGCGTGCGTTTTCCGCGCCTTCGGGGTGGTCCTTGCCCCGTCCACGGCGCTGCTGGGGTTCTGCCTCGCCACGGTCGGCGCGCTGGCCAGCATCCTGCCCGGCGGCCTAGGCGGCTTCGAGGTCGCCATGGTCCTCGGGTTCGTGGGCCTTGGGGCGCCCCGCCCGGCAGCCATCGCCGCCACCCTGGTTTACCGCCTCATCGCCACCTGGTTCCCGGCCCTCCCCGGCCTCAGCGCATATCGGAACCTGCGCTAGCGCAGAACACAGGAATCAGAACTCAGAAATCAGCCCGGAGGCTCAGGTCCACGAGAGAATCAATCTCATGGGCGGGGGCCTCCGGGCTGATTTCTGAGTTCTGATTCCTGTGTTCTAGAAGGTGTACAGCCCGGCGACGAGCACGGTGTCGTCTTTCTTCTTGGAGACGGCGCCGTCGCCGTCTACGTAGAGCGCGACGTTCGCGGCGTCGTGGCGGTACTCCAGGCGGGTGGTGAAGGCCGGGGTGACCTTGTACTCGTAGGTGGCCGTGGCCTCCCACGGCTTCACCTTGGCGGAGGCGCCGTCAACCGGGTCCGATTTCGTCTCCAGGCGCGAGTAACGCAGCGCGCCGGCGGTTTTGGGCGTGAACGCGCGCTTGGCGTAGGCGGCCCATGCGAAGTACTTCGCGCCGTCCACAGTGTCCGTCTTCTTGTCTTTGCGGTAATCGGTGTTGAAGGCCAGAGTGGTCTTCGGGTCGACGGCGTATACGGCGGTGAAGTCGTTCAGGAATGTCTTCTGGCCGTTGGTGAGGTTCAGCTTGTCCTTACTGGTTCCGAACCCCTCGATGAGCGTCAATGGGCCCTTGGCGTAGGTGGCCTGTCCGATGTATGCCTTCGCGCCGTTGTCATCGTAGAGGCCGGCGCGGCTGGTGTTAAACAGCGAGTTCACCACGTAACCGGCCAGCGTGACGCCATTGTACGAGGGCGTGGTAACGCGGATCCCGGCGTGGTAGATCGGCTCAATGTTGAACACCTCAGAGTGCGAGTAGTTGAAGTTGCCGGTGGCCTCCGTGACCTCATAGCCCAGCGGCGTGTAGAACTTGCCCAGGTCGACGGTGTAGCCGGAGGTTGTCTGGTAGGACGCGAACAGCTGTTGTATGTTCTTGTAGGCGCCTTCGCGCGTATCCGTTCCGCCGATGGCGGTGGCGCTAACGGGGCCGCCGCCGTGGTTCAGGTCGGCGTCGTCGCCAGCCATGAAGGTGGCCTTGTAACCGAACCCGCCGGGCGTTGGCGCTTTGGTGACGTTCAGTTCGGCCAACGCCAACGTGGGCGTCTTGGCGTGAGCATCGTAGTAGAGGCGGCCGGGGCCAAGCAGCGTATGCTGCGGGGGATTGCTGAACTGGTATAGGAAGTAGAAATCGAACAGCCCGGTGATGACCGGCTTGCTCGAAGGCGCGCTGGCAGCGGCGGTCACGGCCGCTTCGGCCGTCGTGGCGGCGTCTTGCGCTCGCGCCGTACAGGTCAGTGCGGTGGCCATGGCGAGCATGGGCAAGCAGCAACGGAACCTCATTGGGGAACCTCCTCTGTTTGTGCAGGCCGCGCCACGGTCAAGCGGCGTCCTGACTCCAAGATACATCCTCGGCGATTTCGTCAACGTGGCGGAGGCGTTAACTTTGGGTTATGCGGACGTTGCGGTCGTGTTACGCGCTTGGCAGCGTTTGCGATGCGCCCGCCTGGCGCATGATTTCCTTGACGAGATCGTCGGATGTTGCCGGAACTGGCGCTGAAGTTCGTGTCGGGCGGGCTTGCGGTGAGCGCATTCGCCGCAGCCGGCGACGCACTTCGCCCGAAGAGCGTCGCCGGGGTGTTTGCCGCGGCCGCCAGCGTGGCGTTGGCGACACTGGGGATGGCTTTCGCAAAGCACGGCGGCGATTATGCAGCCGCCGAGGGCCGGAGCATGGTCCTCGGCGGCGTGGCGCTCATCGCGTATACGCTGGTCGTCGGGCGCGCCCTGCTGAAAACGCGGCGCCCGGCATGGCTCATCGCCGGCGCCGGCCGGATTGTCTGGCTGGCGGCATCGTTTGCGCTGTATGTCGCCTGGAGGGCGGTGGCGTGAAGCTGGCCGTGCAGCCCACGAGGATTCGGGAGACCCGTCGGCACGAATTCGCCGTGCGGTTCGCCTTCGGCGGGCTGGTTTCTGCCCTGACCGGCTACATAGCGATCCAATACGGGCCGGCCGTGGGAGGGCTGTTCCTGGCCTTCCCCGCCATCCTGCCCGCCAGCGTGACGCTGGTGCAGAAGCGCCACGGTAATCGCGCCGCCGGGCTGGATTCCATCGGCGCCGCGATGGGCGCGGTGGGCCTGTCGGCATTCGGCGGCGTGGCGTGGGACGCCGGCGCGGCATGGCCCGCATGGGCGGTTCTGGCGGCTGCCGCCGTTGTGTGGCTGGCGGTCGGCATGTCCGTGTGGTGGGTTATCCGGGGCCGCCGGAAGCGACGCCCGTCCACAGCCGGCGCTGCGGCTGTGAAGAGCGGATGAGCCGTACACGCCGCATGCCGCCGGCGGCGCTGACCTCCTTCACCGCGTCCGCACTGGCCGTGCCCGCCAGCGCGCAGGTTCCCGAAGGCGCCGCGTCCGCCGCTTTCGTGGCCACGCCGAAAACAGAATCCGGCCGAGCGCTGTAGCCGTGAGGAGACAATCCTCATGGCCAGAGCTTTCGGCCGGATTCTGATTTCTGAGTCCTGAGCGCTGTGTGCTAGCCGAGTATCGTTGCCAGGTCCTGTTCGGGGGTGGTGATCGGCTGGATGCCGAATGCGTCCACGAGCGTGTTCAGCAGTTTCGGCGTAACGAAGGCTGGGAGCGTGGGGCCGAGGCGGATGCCCTTGATGCCGAGGTGCAGGAGGGTGAGCAGGATGGCCACGGCCTTCTGCTCATACCAGGAGAGGATCAGCGAAAGCGGCAGATCGTTAACGCCGCAGCCGAACGCTTCGGCGAGGGCGGACGCCACCACGATGGCGGAGTAGGCGTCGTTGCACTGTCCCACGTCGAGGAGGCGCGGCAGGCCGCCCAGCGTGCCGAACTCCAGCTTGTTGAAGCGGTACTTGCCGCACGCCAGGGTGAGGATGACGCAATCATCCGGCACGGCCTGCGCCAGTTCCGTGAAGTAGTTTCGGCCGTGGAGGGCGCCGTCGCAGCCGCCGATCAGGAAGATGTGACGCAGCGCTCCGGATTTGACGGCCTCAATGACCGTTCCCGCATTCTCCATGATCGCGTTGTGCCCGAAACCCACCAGGATGGACTGCTCCTCGGCGTCTTCGGTGAAGCCGGTCGCGGCAAGTGCGGCCGTGATGACCGGGGTGAAGTCGCGATCGGCGATGTGGACCACGCCGGGCCAGGCCACCATGCCGCACGTGAAGATGCGGACGGCGTACTCGCTGGCGGGGCGCTGGATGCAGTTGGTGGTCATCAGGATGGCGCCCGGGAATTCCGAGAACTCCGCGGCCTGGACCTGCCACGCGCCGCCGTAGTTGCCAACGAGGTGGGCATACTTCTTCAGGCCCGGGTAGCCATGGGCGGGCAGCATCTCGCCGTGCGTGTATACGTTGATGCCCTTGCCTTCGGTCTGCTTGAGAAGCTCCTCGAGGTCCTTCAGGTCGTGCCCGGAGACCACGATGGCCTTCCCCTTCACGGGGGTAACCCGCACCGGCGTGGGGGCCGGGTGGCCGTAGGAGCCAGTGTTGGCGGCATCGAGCAGGGCCATCACCTTGAGGTTCAGCTCGCCCACCCAGAGGCAGCGGGCTGTGAGGGAGGCTTCATCGTATGGTCCGCTGGCGAGTACGTTCAGGCCGTCGTGGATGCCGGCGAAAACGGACTCGTCTTCGTAGCCCAGCATCAGCGCATGATGAGCATAGGCTGCCGTGCCCTTGAGGCCGTAAGTGAGCAGTTCCTGGAGGCCGGTGACGTCTGGCCCGAGATGGGTGAGGCGGCTGACGATAGCCATCTCTTCCGCCTTCAGAACCAGCGCGTCGATATCGGTTTCCAGGCCGCAGAGGCCGGGGCAGGGGAGGTCGTCCGGCGTCTGCCCGGCGGCGGCGCAGGCCTGTTCGTACATGGCCTTAGCGCGCCGGGCCGTGCCGATGGCCTCCTGCACTTGACCGTGGAGGCGCTGCGGGTCGAAATTGACGTTGGTGACCGTGGTGAAAAGCGACTCCAGCACGGTTCGGTCGATGCTCGAGTCCTTGGCGCCCAGCGGGCGGGCGCGATGGGCGTACCGCGACGTGACGACGGTCACATAGAGAAGGATATCCTGCAGGGCGGCGGTTGTGGCGTCCTTGCCGCAATTCCCGAACTGCGTGCAGCCCGTGCCGTTGACGGTTTGTTCACACTGGTAACAGAACATACGAAGCTCCCGGTAGAAGCGGAATAACGCGCATTGGGCGGCCGGCGGGTCCGCTTCCGGCGCCGGCCACACTTACGTTGGCGGCATTCCGGGCGCGCGCTGTATGACGCGCGTCATACCGGGGAAGGTAAGTGCACGGGCGGGCGCCGTGAAAGGACATTCGATTTGACCGAGCCAGTTGATGAGATCCGGGGCGCCATCGAAGCCGCGACCTCGCTGGGCCCGCTGACGGAGGCGGATGCGTACGAACTGGCCCGCATGGCCACAGTCGCCGAGTCCGCGCGCGGCGAGAGCATCTGGCTGAGTGGCGCGCGGGCGGACTTCTTCGGCCTCGTGCTGAGCGGATTCGTGAAGATGGTGAAGGGGACGCCCGCCGGGCAGGGGGTGACGGCCGAGATCATCGGGCCGGGCCAGGTGTTCGGGATGCTGGGCGTGGTGGACGGCAAGGGCTGCCCGCTGATGGCGCAGGCCGTGACGGCCGCGCGCTATGTGAGGATCCCCAAATCGGTTTTCCAGCCGCTGTATGCCCGCAACTCGGCCGTGCGCGAGCACATCGCGGTGCGTTCCACCAGCCGGCTGCGCCAGGCGTTCGATACGATGGCGCTGATGTCCACCGGCCGCGTGGAGCAGCGGCTGGCCGCTGTGCTGTTCACGCTGGCCGAACCCTACGGCCGCAACGCTCCGGACGGCCTCCTCATTGAAGTGCCCCTCACCCGGCAGGATATGGCGGACCTGGCCGGCGCCACCGTGGAGACCACGATCCGCACCCTCTCGCGCTGGCAGTCGCAGGGCCTCGTGCGAACCGACCACCGCCGCGTGACCATCCTGGCGGAAAAGGCCCTGGCGGCGCTGCTGGAGGGATAAGGGAAGAGTCGAAACGGCTGTGGCGGCATCCGGCTAACAGCGGTGCATTTGGCGAACGGGCATGGTACAATGGGGGCGGAAGCCGCCGGGCTGGGGCCGGGGCTCCATCGATCCTGGGTTGCCGCTCTTGGGAGAAACGCCATGGTTATGCGATCTAGCCGTCTCTTGGGGTTGCTGGTCCTCTGGTCCGCCGTCCTCGCCGCGCCTGCATCTGCGGTCGTGTTGCGTGTGGACAGCCGCTCCACCGCCGCCGCGCCGGATGGCGCCTCCTGGGCAACCGCGTACCGCACCCTTCCCTCCGCCATCGGCAACCCCGGCGGGAACGAGCTGTGGGTGGCGGAAGGCGTGTACAATGAGTCCATCGCCATAGGCCGCGCCCTGGCTATCTATGGCGGCTTCTCCGGCTCCGAGACCTTCCGAAACCAACGCGACATCTCGGCGCACCGAACTACCCTCACCGCCGCCGGCGCCAGCGTTGTGGCTATCGGCCCCAACGTCGCCCAGGCGACTCTGGATGGCCTCACCATCTCGGGAGGCAGCGCGTCTCAAGGCGGCGGCATTTTGGCGCTCTCGTCAATGGTTACGGTCGCCCGCTGTACGATTACCGGCAATGCCGCGTTCCAGCAGGGCGGCGGCATTGCGGCTATCGGCAGCGCGGTCACTGTGACGGACAGCGTCATCAGCAAGAATACGGCGCGCGTTCAGGGCGGCGGCCTCTACCTGGAGGCCTGCACCGGCCGCGTTGCCTTCAGCGTGGTGGAGGACAACCGCGCCGACATCGTGGATCCAAGCAGCGGACTCGGCGGCGGCATCGCCATCGCGTTTGGCTCCCCGCTGATCACGGCCAACCTCGTGCGCCGCAACCGGGCCGTCATCGGTTCCGCCTTCTACCTCAATGAAACCACGGCCCGGCTGGAGAACTGCGTGATCCGCCAGAACCGCGGCGAGTTGGGCGCGTCCGGCTCTGCGGCCTATGTCAACAGCGGGGCGCCGGTCCTCGCCAACAACACGATCTGCCGCAACGGCTCCGGCGACTCCGGCTTTGCCGTCTCGATCGATCCGAACTTATCGACGCATCCGACTCTGGCGAACAACATTATTGCCTTCAACACCGGCGGCGTGACGGATTACTATGGCTCCGCCGCAACCAGCCGCAATGACGTGTTCGGGAACGGCGTGGACTACATCAGCCAGCCGGGCGTACCGCTGGGCGCCAACGACATCTCCCTCGATCCGGCGCTGGTGGACGATCTTTCCGGCGCGGCGCACCTGTCCGCCGCCTCGCCGATGCGAGATACGGGCGACCTGCAGTATGTCCGCGCCGGCAGCACGGATATCGACGGAGCCGACCGGGTTGTGGGCGGCGCGGTGGACATCGGCGCCGATGAGTTCGACGGCACGGTATACGCCACGACCGGCGCGTACCGAGTGAGTCCGAGCGGCAATGACGCCAGCGACGGCCTTACCTGGGCCACGGCCAAGCGCACCGTGCAGGGCGGCATCGATACGGCTGTGGGCTCCGGCGTGCCCGTGTGGGTCGCCGCTGGTACGTACAACGAGCGGGTCGATATGCGGCCGGATGTCGCGCTGTATGGCGGATTCGCCGGAACGGAAAGCGCCCTGGCGGAGCGCGACGTAAAGGGCCACGAGACCATCCTGGACGGGGGAAACGCCGGCACCGTTGTGGCATTCACCCACGGGGGCAATGGCCGGCTGGACGGGTTCACGGTGCGAAACGGATCCGGCACGCCCTCGACGGGCGACTACCGGCGCGGCGGCGGAGTACTGGTGTACGGCGGCTCTCCAACCATTGCGAACAACCTGGTGACGGGCAACTCGCTGCCCGGCCTCTCCAGCGTCGGCGGCGGGCTCTGCTGTTTCGGCGGAACGCCGGTGATCGAGGGGAACGTATTCGCCGATAACGCGGCCGCGCAAGGCGGCGGCGTGGGCCTCGTCGGCGCGGCTGGGTTCGCCGATCTACCGGTCATCCGCAACAACACGTTCCAGGCGAACCGCGCCAGCTACAGCGGCGGCGGCCTTGCGGCCGCCGCCATGTCCGCGCACATCGAGCAGAACGCCTTTACCGAGAACACGGCCGTTCGCGGAGGCGCGATCTACTCGTACCAGGCTTTCCCCATCATCGTGGGAAACGTGATCCGGAACAACCGGGCGGAGGAAACCGGCGGCGGCATTTCGATGGCCGAAGCCGCCGTGCTGGGCAACGTCATCTCCGGCAATAGCGCCAAGGACGGAGGCGGGCTCTACCTGCTGGGCTCCCAGGGCGCCTGGCAGGTGGCGAACAACACGATCGTCGCCAACGAGGCGGACCGGGGCGGCGCGGCGTTCGTCTTCTACGCGACGTCCACGGCGGCGATGGCCAACAACATCATCGCGTGGAACACCTCCGGCATCTACAAGCAGACCGCGGACGCACTGATCGTGCGCAACAACTGCTTGTGGGCCAACGCGCTGTACGATTTCCAGTACCTGGATGCGGCCGGCAAGTTTGGCAATATCGCCGCCAATCCGCACTTCGTCGCCGTTCTCTCGGATCTCCATATTCAGCCGGACTCGCCGTGCCGCGACGCGGGCGATAACGGTTTGACGCTCGCGAACGCCGGCGACATCGACGGCCAGCCGCGCATCCAAGGCGCCCACGTGGACATCGGCGCCGATGAAAGCGATGGAACGACCTGGAGCGTGCCTGTCCCCGTGGTCCGCGTCCGACCGGGCGGCAACGACGCCGCGGACGGGTCGACCTGGGCAACCGCCAAGGCCACCGTGCAGGCCGGCGCCAACGCTCTGATCGGGATGGGCGGCGAGGTGTGGGCGGCGGAGGGCGTATACGAAGAGAACATCATCGTTCCGCCGTTCGTCACGCTCTACGGCGGCTTCGCCGGAGCCGAAACGGAGCGCGACGCGCGCAACTGGCGCGCCAGGAAGAGCGTGCTGGACGGCGGCGCCAAAGGCAGCGTGGTGACGTTCGCGGGCCAGTTTGAGGCGGGCGGGTTAGATGGGTTCACGGTCCGGAACGGACTCGGCGTGCAGGGCGGCGGCGTGAACTGCGCGGAAGCTTCTCCCACGGTCGCCAACTGCCGTATCGCCGGCAATGTGGCCGTGAACGGCGGTGGAGTCTGGATGGGCGCGAACTCTCACGTTCTCAATTGCTTCATCGTGGGCAATGCGGCGACAGCCAGTGGCGGCGCGGCGGCGATGCAATCCACATCCGGCACACTGGTGGGGAATCGGATGACCGGAAATGCCGCCGGATCGTGCTCGGCAGTGTCCGTCTATTACGTGGAACCCGGTCAATCGCCCCTGATCGCGAACAATACGATCGTCGCCAACCATGCGGTGGACGCGTTTGCCGTTGGACTGGCTGGGGGAGTCGATTTCCGCAATAACATCGTGGCCTTCAATCCCGCGGGCGTGCAGGCCAGTACGGGCGCCGCCATCATTCAGAACAACTGCCTCTATGGGAACGCCGGCCGGGATTTCGCCAGTGGGTCAACAACCGCCGCCGGCACGATTGCCGCCGATCCGCTGCTGGCGGGGGCGTTGACCGGCGATTTTCACATCCAGCCGGGCTCTCCGTGCGTCAACGCTGGGCTGGATGGCCCGGCTCCGGCGGAGACCGACATGGACGGCCAGCCGCGCGTACAGGGCGCCCACGTGGATATCGGCGCGGATGAGTCGGACGGGACCGTGTGGCCGGCGCCGCGCGTGGTGCGCGTGGCCCCGTCGGGAGACGACGCGAACTCCGGGGAATCGTGGGCGTCTGCCAAGCGTTCCGTGCAGGCGGGCATTGACGCTTTGACGGATGCCGGCGGCGACGTGTGGGTTGCGGCCGGCGTCTACGCCGAGCGCATCACGCTGGCCCCGTTCGTCCACGTGTGCGGCGGCTTCGCGGGCGCGGAAACCGAGCGGGCTCAGGCACAGTGGGCCGCAAACCGTACGATCCTGGATGGCGGGCAGGGCGGGAGCTCCGCCACGGTTCCGCCCGGCGCCGCCCCCTCCACGCTGGATGGGTTCACCATCCGCGGCGGCAAGGCCGCTAAAGGCGGCGGCATCAGCATCCGGGCCGCCAGCCCCACCATCCAGCACAACCGCATTGAGGGAAACGCGGCGGATGAGGGCGCCGGCATCCATGCGGATACCAGCCAGGCGATCATCGCCAACAACGTCATCGTCCGCAACGCCGCCACGGGGCTCGGCGGCGGCATCTACACAGGCGTCCTCTCGGCCGCCGTGGTGAACAACACGATCGCCGAGAACACGGCGGCCGACGGCGGCGGATACGCCAGCCGCGTGCCCGATAGCAACCTCGTCTTCAGCAACAACATCATCGCGTTCAACTCATCGGGCGTGGACAACGATCCCTCTTGGGCCACGGCGCGCTACAACTGCGTGGCGATGAACGCAGGTTACGATTATCGCAGCTACGACCCCACGGGCCAGCGCGGGAATATCCGCGTCGATCCGGACTTCGTGGACCGGGCCGGCGGCGACTACCGCCTGCGCCCGACCTCCCTGTGCATCGACCGGGGAGACGCGCCATCCGCGTTCGGCGACCGGGATATCGACGGCGAGCCCCGCATCCAGTTCGGGAAGGTGGATATCGGAGCCGACGAATCCGGCGCCCCCTTCACGCCGCCGCCGCCGCGCATAGTTCGGGTGAGCCCGACGGGCAATAACGCCAACGACGGCAGTTCGTGGGCGATGGCGAAGCGCACCATTCAGGCCGCGGCGGAGGCGGCCTACAATCCGCTGAGCGAGGTCTGGGCGGCTGAGGGTGTCTATCGCGAGTCCGTGCTGCTCTGGTCGGGCGCCGACATCTACGGCGGGTTCGCGGGCTCTGAGACCGAGCGCGCCCAGCGGGATCCCGGCCTCCATCCCACGAGACTGGACTTCGCCGCGGTCAAGTATGAGCCGGGTGTCCAGATCGTCGCCTTCGGCGCCGATGAGGCGGTTCTAGACGGGTTGACGATGCAAAATGCCGTCGCCGGCGCCGTTTTCTGTGATGCCTCCTCGCTGTCGATTCGCAACTGCATCTTCACGGCGAACCGCGGTTCATACGGCGGAGTCGTAGGAGTGTTCAGCGGGGCCGCGGAGATCGTTGGCAACGTCTTCACCGACAACTTCGCGTTCGAGGGCGCGGCCATCCGCGCGTCAGGGACGCCGGAGGGTTCGGTTCTGATTGCGGGAAACGTCTTCACCGCGAACAGGCTCGGCGCTGGGGAGGGACTGGGCGGCGTGTTGGCTACGGATGGTTGGTGTGAGGTCAGGGACAACCTGTTTCAGAACAACGAGCGCAACGACGTGTCGTGTTCAGGCGCCGGCGTATCCGTGATCACGCGCAATACGCTGGTCGGAGGCCAGAGCGGGATACGAGTGAGCGGAACCGCCACAATCGCGAACAACCTGATCATTGGGCACAAGTACGACGGGATTCGCATGGTGAGCGGGGTAGCCGTCGTGTCGGGCAACACCATTGCGGCGAACGGTACGGGCCGCTTACCAACCACTGGGTCGTACTACTACGGAGCCGGGGTGCGGTTCGACTCAGGCGCGATGACGCTGGCCAACAACATTGTCAACCGTAACGGATATGGCATCGTCAAGAGCGATCCCAGCCAGCCGGGGCTGGGCACGCCCACCCTCTACTCCAACTGCCTGTTCGGGAATCTGGGGACGAATGCTGGGGGTATCCCGAACCCCATTGGGACGAACGGCAACATCTCGGCGGAGCCCCTGCTGGGGGCCGACTACCGCCTCGCGGCGGGTTCGCCATGCATTGATGCGGGCGATGACGCTCGGGCCGTGGGCGCGCAGGATCGGGACGGCGCGCCGCGCATCTTTGGGGCGCACGTGGATATGGGCGCCTATGAGCGACAGACCCTGGACCTGAACCTCACGGACGCATCCGTGGCCCTCCGTCTGGCCGGGGGCCTGTTGAAGTCCGTGTCGCCGGCCTACCTGACGCGCCTGAACGTGGTCGACGTCGGCGCCTCGCAGGGACGCGTGGACCTGCTGGACGCCATCACCATCGCCCGGCTGTCGCGGCCGTAGCCGATTTCGTGCTACCGTTTGTGCGGGCGGCGCGGAGCGCCGCGCGGCGACTGTGAAAGGCGAAAGAGGCGTTTGACCGTGGTGAAGGGCGCGAATAGCTGGTTGTATGCGCTGGCGTGCGTGGTTGTCCCCGTGTTGTGGGGGCTCGTGATCGTCTGGGGGGTGGACCGGCTGCAGAGCCGCATGTCAGGTCCCCGAGGCGATGAGGATGAGCCCGTCAGCCCCGAGTATCATATCTAGCGTGAGCAAGGAAGGGTAGTCGCTGTGTTCCTCGTTCACGTTGGGGCAGGGATCGGGCATCCGGTATCGCTTCCGGCCCTGGCCGGGGTGGGGCTCTTCATCGGTTACATCGCCGGCATGTTTGGAGTGGGCGGCGGCTTTCTGCTGACGCCGCTGCTGATGTATGTGTTCGGCGTGCCGCCCCCCGTGGCGGTTGGCTCCGCGCTCTGTCAGAAGTGCGGCACCTCCATCGCGTCGTTCCTCAAGTACCGCAAGCTCCAGCGCGGGGAGCCCCGCATTGATCTCGTCATGATCGGCGGCAGTCTGATCGGCGTGGATGCCGGCGCCCGGCTGCTGGCCTACCTCTCGCGCCGCCCGCCGTGGATCATCTCCGGCCGGAGCGTTCCGGCAGTGAACCTGGTGTTGGACGCGCTGTTCATCGTGTTCCTGAGCCTCACAGCCCTCTACACGTTTCGAGAGGCATGGCGGGCGATGGGGCGGCCGCCGCGAGGGGATGTTACCGTGCCGGGGCCGCTAGCCCGCGTGCGGATTCCGCCCTACATCGATCTGCCAAACGTCGGCCTCACGCGGGTCTCGGTTCCGGTGCTCTGTTACATTGGTTTCGGGCTTGGCGTGGCGTCCGGCGTGATGGGGATCGGCGGCGGCGTGCTTTTCATGCCCATCCTGCTGTACGGCTATGGGCTGTCCGCGCGCAATGCGGCGGGCACCGGCATTCTGCTTCTTTTCGTGACGGTGGCAGTGGGCACGGTGATCCAGGCGCGGCACGGTTTCGTGTCATTGGGGCTGGCCATGGCGATCCTCATCGGGTCCTCAGTAGGCTCCCAGCTTGGGGCAATCACCACCAACCGCCTGCCAAACCGCGCCCTTCGTCTCATCTTCTCAGGCCTGGTGGCCGCGACCGTAGCGATGATCGCTTGGGACCTCTGTAAGCTCTTGCACTGAGGCTTGTTAAGTCTTGCGGGGATCCCCGCCGGCCTGGATGTAGAGCGCTGGATACTTGCGCACTACCCAATCTCGGAGGCTCAGGCCCTGGCCCGTCTGCCGGTACATCGTGAAGAAGTCGTTCATCGGGTGGGCGGAGCCGAACGCGATATGGCCGTACCGCCAGGTTAACTGCGATGTCTCCGCCGCATTGAGGGGCTGTTTCCGATATACGTTCTCGTAGATGGTGGAGGCCAGCCCGGAACGATCGGCGCCTCCGGCGCAGTGGATCAGGATGGGGCGGGGCAGCCGGTCGTAGGCCGTTAGAAGCGCCCTCAGCTCGCGCGGCGGGGGCAGGCGGCTGGCGCTGAGGCTGACGTCGACGTGCGCCACTCCCATCTCCGAGCACGCCGCCACCTCGCCCTGCCAGGCTCGGTCTCGAGGCAGCCGGCCGCGCAGGTTGATAACCGATCGGATGCGATCGTCGCGCAGCACCCGCACCAGACGTTCCCCACGGAGTTGCCCGCTGCGGTAAAACTCGCCAGGTTCAACCGTGCGGATGTTCCCCCAGAACACGCCCATATAGGTGAGCACGCAGAGGATGGCGACGACCACGGCGGCCGGATACGCCAGCTTCCTCCATCTTCGTCCCTTGGCCCGAACTCCCGGGTCCGCCCCGGCGCTTCCGGCTTCTTCCTGCATCATTTCGTCTCCCGCGCTTCCAAAACCCGATGCGCCCGCGGCGCCGACCGGCATGTAATAGAACCCGCCGTTTGGGGCGTAGTTCACGGCGTCGCCGGATCGGCTTGTTGGCCGGGCGACAGAAGATACCTCAGTATGTGCGCGACGCCGGCGGTCCGCCGCTGGCGCCGCCGGGATTTCGGTTCGCGCGCCTTTGGGCGGCTATCCTGATGGCGTTGGCCGGGCCGTCGCGGCCGGGCCGCGCATTCCTGACCGGATCGATTCGCCAAGGGGATAATATGGCCATCACACTTCACGCGCGCGCCCGCCGGTGGGCGGCCACCGGCGTCGCCGCGCTCGGCGTCATCGGCGCAGCATGCGCCGGCGGCCCGCTCTGGACGATCGGCGCCGAGGACCGCTCCACGCGCGAGTTCGCCCTCGCCCCTGGCGACTACGCCCGCTTCGCGGACGATGGCGATTTCGCCGTTGGCCGGTCCAACCCCGCTCGCGACTGGCCCTGCATCCAACCCGGGCCGGACGACGGATGGGCCGGCAGCCGCCCACACGTCTTCACGATCGCCTTCGGCGTGGCGTCGCTCCCCAAAACCGGGTCGTGCACGCTCACCATCTGGCTCGCGGATACCCATTCAACCGCGCCGCCAGGCCTGCGCATCGCCGTGAACGGGCACGCGTTCGATCGCGCCACCCCCGCGGGCTCCGGTGATGGAAGCCTCGAAGATCCGGCGAGGGGCCGCCCCGCCAGAATCGCGGTCGGCTTCCCGGCGCGAGACCTCCGCATCGGCGGCAACGAGATCACGGTGACCACGCTTCGCGGTAGCTGGATGCTCTACGACGCCATCCGGCTGGATGCGCCCGGAGTGCGGTCCGCGCCTTCCCCCTCCACCCGCGTCACCGGCGCGCATGCGGACCAGGCGCTCTTGCGCTCGCCCAGCGGACCGGTGCAGCCGATCACCATGGACGTGCGCCGCTACGGCGCCCCGACGCCCGCCCGGCTGCGCCTCGGAGGGATATCCCAAAGCGTGATGCTGAAGGACGGCCTCACGCGCGTCCGCCTCTCCGTTCCGCCGGCGAAGAAGGCCAAGGTCGTGCCGGCGCGCCTTGAGATGCCAAACGGCCACGTTGAATGGTCGGGGTCCGTCTCGCTGAAGCCCGTCCGCCCGTGGACGCTATATCTGCTTCCCCACTCGCATGTGGACATCGGGTATACAGCCCAGCAGTCTGACGTGCTGATAAAGCAGTGCGCCAACCTGGAAGCGGCCATCGATCTGGCCCGCAAGAGTGCCGGCTATCCAGCGGGCGCGCGCTTCAAGTGGAACGCCGAGGTGTTGTGGGCGGTGGATGCGTATCTGAAGCAGGCCACTCCGGAGCAGCGCCGCGCGATGGTGGACGCGGTGAGCCGCGGCTGGCTGGAGATGGATGCCCTCTATGGGAACGAGCTCACCGCGCTATGCCGTCCGGAAGAGCTTGTGCGGCTGGTCGGCGTGTCCGCGCGCATCGCGCGCGAGACGGGGAGGCCCATTGATACCGCAATGATCAGCGACGTCCCCGGATACACGTGGGGCATCATCCCGGTGCTGGCGGATGCCGGCGTGCGGTACTTCTCCTTTGGACCGAACCAGGGTGACCGCATCGGCTTCACGGCCAAGCCCTGGGCGGACAAGCCGTTCTACTGGCTGAGCCCCGCCGGCGACACGAAGGTCCTCTGCTGGATGGCCGGCACCGCCTATTCGTGGTTCCACAGCCAGACCCTGGCGCAGAAGGGCGCCGCGCCCATCCTGGACTACCTCGGCCGCCTCGATCGCGAAGGCTATCCATACGATATGGTGCAGGTTCGGTACACGGTGAACGGCGACAACGGGCCGCCGGACGTGACGCTGTCGGACACCGTGAAGGCGTGGAACGAGCGCTACGCCTCGCCGCGCATCGTTGTGGCCACCACCTCCGAGATGTTCCGCGCCTTCGAGGCCCAGTACGCGAAGAAGATACCCAGCTTCCGCGGCGACTTCACGCCGTACTGGGAGGATGGCGCTGCATCGTCGGCGCGAGAGACGGCCCTCAATCGAGCATCCGCCGAGCGCCTGTCGCAGGCCGAAACCCTCTGGGCGATGCGGCGCCCCGCGGCCGCCTACCCGGCATCGGATGTTGAAGACGCCTGGCGCAACGTCATCCTCTATGACGAGCACACCTGGGGCGCGTACAACAGCATCAGCGAGCCGGACAGCCCGTTCGTGAAGGGCCAGTGGGCCGTGAAGCAGGCGTTCGCGCTGGATGCCGATCGCCAGAGCCGCCGACTCCTCGACGCCGGGCTTGCCCCCGTGGGCGTTCCGGCGACGGACTCCGTGGACGTGTTCAACACATCATCGTGGGACCGTTCTGACCTGGTAACGCTTCCCGCCGCCATGAGCCGCGCCGGGGATCGCGTGTTGGATGCGGGCGGCGAGCCGGCCCCCTCCCAGCGACTCGCATCGGGCGAACTCGCTTTCCTCGCCCGGAACGTGCCCGCATTCGGCGCCATCCGCTATCGCGTTACGGCGGGCAATCCGCCGGCCGGTGAAGCCCGCGCCGTTGGTTCGACCCTCCATGCCGCGGGGATTGACGTGGACCTCGACCCCGCCACCGGCAATATCTCGCGCCTCTCGCTCGCGGGCGACAACCTCGCCGGCAAGCTGAACGACTATATCTACGTGCCGGGGCGCGATCCGAAGGATGCCGTAACCAGCGGCGCGCCGACGATAGCGGTCATCGATAGCGGTCCGCTGGTCGCCGCCATTGAGGTTCGGTCGGAAGCGCCCGGCGCCGATGGGCTGGTTCGCGTCATCCGCGTGGTGGATGGACTGCGTCGCGTTGATATCGCCAACACGCTCGACAAGCGCGCCGTCCGCGCCAAGGAGGGCGTGCACTTCGGTTTCGCGTTCAACGTGCCGCGTGGCGTGGTGCGCCTGGACACGCCTTGGGCGGTCGTCCGCCCGGAGACGGACCAACTGCCCGGCGCGTGCAAGAACTGGTTCACCGTGCAGCGGTGGGTAGACGTTTCCGGCGCCTCCTCCGGCGTGACCTTGGCTACCCCGGACGCGCCGCTGGTGGAGGTCGGGGGCATCACCGCCGAGCTTCCGTCGATCGCGCACCTGGCGCCGACCCAGACGATCCTCTCTTACGTGATGAACAACTACTGGCACACCAACTACAAGGCGGACCAGAGCGGCCCCACCACGTTCCGTTACGCGCTGTGGCCGCACGGGCCGTTCGATGCGTTGGCCACAGCGCAGTTCGGCATGGGCGTCAGCCGTCCGCTGCTTGTCGCACCGGCCGCCGGCCCCAAACCGAATCCCTTCGCGCTGCGGCTGGATCCGCCCTCGGCCGTGGTGGAGTCGCTGTATCCGAGCGAAGACGGGAAGGGATGGATGATCCGGCTGTTCGGCGCGTCTGGCCGGCCCGCTGGCGTACGCCTCCGCTGGCCCGACGCGAAGGACCACTCCGTTTACCGCTCCGACCCCTCGGAACAACGCGGCGCGCGCGTCCATGGCGAGGCGCCGGCTCCCGCCTGGGGTCTGGTGACGCTCCGCGCCCAAATGTGAACCGTCTGGCTTCGCGTTCCCATTACGCGGTCACGCTAGCAGAGCGGCTAGACGGTTGGGGCGTGACGATGGCGGGCGGCGAACAACCGCCCTCTTATTCGCGGCTGAACACGAGCGTGGCGTTGATGCCGCCGAACCCGAATGAGTTGCTGATGGCCGTGCGGATGGCGGCTGGACGGGGGACGTTCGGCACGTAGTCCAGGTCCAGGCCGTCGTCCGGGTCGGTGAGGTTGATGGTGGGAGGGATGACGCCGCGCTCCAGGGCGAGGCAGCAGAGGGCGGCCTCCATCGCTCCGGTGGCGCCCAGGGCATGGCCGTGCATGGACTTGGTGGCGCTGATGGGCACTCTGTACGCGTGATCGCCGAGCACCCGCTTGATGGCCAGCGTCTCCGAGGTGTCGTTCAACGGCGTGCTGCTGCCATGTGCGTTCACGTAGTCGACTTCGTTCGGGGCCATGCACGCATCATCCAGGGCCAGCTTCATGCAGCGGGAGGATTGGTCCGCGTCCGGACGCGGAGCCGTCATGTGGTGCGCGTCGTTGGTGAGGCCGAAGCCCCGCAACTCCGCGTAGATATGCGCGCCGCGCGCGATCGCCCGCGACCGCTCCTCGAGGACGAGCATGGCGGAACCCTCGCCCATCACGAACCCGTCGCGCCCCCGGTCGAATGGTCGGCAGGCGCCCGCGGGATCATCGTTGCGCGTGGACATCGCGCGGATGATGGCGAACGCTCCGAAGCAGAGCGGCGAGAGGGGAGATTCGGCTGCGCCAGCCAGCATCACATCCGCATCGCCGCGCTGGATGTAGCGCAGGGCATTTCCCATGGCGATCGGCGCCGAAGCGCAGGAATCGCCGTTCGCCGTGGCCGGTCCGCTCAGGCCAAACTCGATGGCGATATTGCACGAGGCCGCGCCGCCGAACACCAGGAGGGCAAGCGTGGGGCTAACCGCCTTCACGCCGCCCTGCAGGAAGTTGATGTGCTCTCTCTCCGCCGTGCCCACCCCGCCGAGGGCCGAGCCGATGCATACGCCAATGCGGTCCCGGTCCTCAGCCGCGAGATCCAGGCCGGAGTCCTCCAGCGCCATCTTCGCGCTAGCGAGAGCAAAAAGGGAGTACCTGTCCAACCGCTTCAGGCGCTTGTGGTCGAACCAGGCCGATGGGTCAAAGTCCGGCACTTCGGCCGCGATCTGGGAGTTGAACGGCGAGGCGTCGAACAGCGTGATGGACCGCACGCCGGACTTCGCCGCCATGGCGCCATCCCAGAGCCCTTCACGCCCCGTCCCGATGGGGGTCACGGCCCCGATGCCCGAAATGACCACGCGTCGTTTCATCGCTCGCTCTCCACCTTCTGCTTCAGCCGCCGCAGGGTGCGGTCGGCGATGTATGTCACGAAGATACCGCCAACGATGTACCGAGCAAACATCCAGCCCAATACCGGCGCCGGATAGGCAAGGTCATGCGCGATGACGACGTGGGCGCCGCCGGGGGTCGGCGTGATGCGCCACTCCACCTCCATCCCTCGCGTGATGCCCCCCACATGCCGGAATGTGATGCGCCCCTCGTCTGGATAGCTTTCCTGGATCGCCCACCAGGAGACCGGGAAGCGGTTGCGCAGCGCCCCCATGTGGGCCACGCGTCCATGTTGGCGCACGAAGCGGTAGTGGGGGAGCCACCGTGGCCACGCGGCTGTGTCCGCCGCCAGCGCGAAAACCCGCTCCGCCAGCCCCGCGATGTCGATGTGGTTTTCGGTGTGCATGGTTTCCCCCAGGTCTCACGCCAGCAGCCGCGCGCCGAACGCAAGCGACAGGATCCGCCGGGGCGGCAGGATGTCGCCCGTGGTTCGAATCAGCATGTCCGCCAGATCCGGGTGGCGGCGCAGACGCGCCGCGAAGAAGGAAAGCGCCGCCGGGGCCGCGACAACGCGCTGGATGATGTCGCATAGAGCGTACCGGCCGCCGAAGGCCGCGCGGTGGGCGCGTTGGTAGACCGCCAGCGCCCTCGCGGAGGCGGGTCCGGAGGCCAGAGCGGCGCTCAGCGCGTCGGCGGCCAGTTCCGCGCCCCGCAGGGCGAAGTACACGCCCTCGCCAGTGAACGGGTCGATGAATCCGGCGCTGTCGCCCACCAAGAGAACGCCGTCCGCAACGGGGGTCGTAACGGAATGTCCAAAGGTGCCGGTGGTCAACCCATCCGGCTCCCATTCCGCCGCTTCGAACCGTCCCGCCAGGCCTGGAAAGCGCCGCAGAACGGCCGCGGGATCGTCGGCCACCTGGCGCGCCTCGGTCTGGCGCACGACGGCGGTCACGTTTGTAGCCCCGTCTGATCCGGGACCGAGGCCAACCGTGCAGCGCGGCCCGGCGTGCAACTCAATTCGGTCCGCCATCCCGGCGATGCCGCGGACGTGCCCCACGAAGGCCACCTTCTGGTGGCGCGCGATGGGGCGCACCACGCCCAGATGTCGCGCCACGGCGCTGTGCCCGCCGTCCGCCCCCACAACCGCCTTGAAACGCGCCGCAAACGGGCCATCGGGCCCGCGCCCTTGCACGGTTGCGCCGCCGGACTCCCACGTATGAGACGCGTACGCCGTGCTCTCACGCACGTCGGCCCCCGCCCGACGCGCCATTTCCAACAGGCGAGCATCCAGGGCGATGCGCCGGACCGAAAGCCCTCCGCCGTCTCCGGACGCGAAGCAGCCGTCGAACGGCTCTCCCTTATGCGGGAAGACCTGAACGCCGGAGATCCGGGCGCCCGGCAGGCCCTCCAGGGCGCCGGCAGCCCTCAGGATGCCCACGGCGCCGGGGCTCAGGTACTCGCCGCAGGCCTTGTCGCGCGGGAAAACGGCACGGTCCCACACGGTTACAGGCACGCCGCGCTCAGCGAGGAGTCGCGCCGTCCATGCCCCCGCCGGTCCGCCTCCAACGATGAGGACATCCGCTTGTTGATCTTCGTTGTGCATAGCTGCTGTGTTACCCGCGCGCCGGCAGTCCTTTGTCTCGCGTCACAACCACGCGGCCCATCGGGGCGCGCCGGACCCGCGCATCCGGGAAACCCGCCCGGCGAGCCATGTCCGCCATTTCGTTGGGCGTGTAGCACCGCCAGACCGAGGCGATCGCGTCGTGCCGCGTGATCGCGTTGCGAGTGACCAGCGGCGTTGCGGCGGCGATGAAGGCCAGCGTCCACCAGGCGCGCTCTCCATCGTTCACTACCCAGCCGCGTCGCGTAACCCGATCCATCTCGCGCATCGCGCGGATGCAGCCCTCGTCGCCGAGGTGGTGGAAGGTCAGCGAGCATGTGGCGAAATCGAAGGCGCATGCGGCGTAGGGGAGAGCGGCAATCGAACCTTCGTCGACGGAAATCGAGGGCTCGGCGGCGGTCTCCTCGCGGGCCAGGCGCAGCACGTCCGGGTGGTTATCCAGCGCCGTGATGCGCGCCGACCTTCCCAGCCTCCGCATGCGGGCGGCCAGCTCCAGCGGGATGTCGGCGGAACCCGTGCCGATGTCCAGCACCGTTACCGTTTCCCCATCGGGCATGCGGCCAATCATGCGACACAACGGATTGAGCGCGGCGGAGGTTCCGCCGAGAAACCGATTCACGATGCGGATGTCGAGGAAGCTCTCGCGGAAGAGAGCGTAGGCGTGTCCGGTGTCGTCGATCAGCTCGGGTTGGTCGCGCCTGGGCGGCGCTTGAAGGAATGGCACGGGCATGGGCCGCCTTTCGCGGAAGTCGTGGGCGAGCGACTGCCCACGACCGGCGAGGTTCGGTCCGGCAGGCTGCCAGGCTTGGTGTACCCAGTTCCCGGCTTGAGTGATCAGCCTTTTGGCGCGGGTTTGATCCCGAAGACGAAGGCCTGACCGGGGTGGAACGCGGCGTTCATCTCGAAGTTCTCGAAGGCCATGCCGCCCGGGATGGGGGCGACGCCGCCGTAGTACGTTTTTCGCGCGTTTACGAGGACGCGCAGGTCGCGGTCCACCGGCTTCGGCTGGCGCCAGTACTGGGTCAGGTTGGGGCCTTCATATCGCCACCAGGGGCCGGTGGTGATCTGTTGAGACAGCAAGCGGGCGTTCTCCTCGTCGCCATCGGCGGAGACGACTACGCCATCCGCGTCTGACTTGAGCTCGCTCAGCGGGAAGACGGCATGCGCTGTGAAATCGGCGCCGGGATCCTGGGGCAGCGCGTCCCGCACTGTGGCGACGCGGTCCTTCAGGTGCAGCCGGCGGAGACGCTGGAAGTTGCCCATCGTGGCCGTGAGGATGCACATCGACATCGGCGCGCTGTCCGGTTCCGCGTAGACCTCGAAGCGGACCTCCAGGGGCCGATCCGCGCGCAGCTCGGCAATGAGGTAAGGATGCGCGCCGTTCGCGAACTTCTCCATGCGGATCGTCTGCCGCAGAGTGTCTTTCGCGCGTTTCACGGGGCCAAACCAGAACTTGATGCCCGGTTTCCCATCGCTGGGGCTGCGCTGCAGTTCGCTGAAATCGCGCCGATCGCCCACGACGCACGGTTCCACCGCGATGAAGTTCAACGACCGCAACCCGCCCGGGCCGGGCGCAAGGCGGTAAACGATGCGGATCAGACCGCGAGGGACTCCGCCGGGCTCGCCAGATACCTTGGCGTCGTGCAGAGCCAGCGTAAGCCCGTTGCGCACAGACCAGTGCGGCCCGTATCCCAGCGGTTGCGTGAATGGCGGCGCCGGCGTTTTTGCCGCGGCTGCCGTTAGCGAGACGATCACGAGCAGCAGGAAGCAAAGGTCTTTCATGCTTTCATCCCTTGATCCCGCCCAGAGCGATCCCTTCCACGAGGAAACGCTGGGCGAAGATGTAGACGACGATCACCGGCATCACCACGAAGCAGGCGCCGGCCATGAGCAGGGGCCAGCTCATCACGTAATGGCCCGTGGAGAGGGCGGAGATCGCCAGCGGAAGCGTGCGCATCTCATCGCTTTTCACCACGATCAACGGCCACAGGAAGTCGTTCCAGGCGCCCATGAATGTGAAGATGGAGAGCGTTGCGATGGCCGGCTTCGCGAGAGGCATGATGATCCGCCGCCAGATGGTGAGTTCCGACGCGCCGTCCATGCGGGCGGCATCCAGATAGTCATTCGGGATGGTGATCATGAACTGGCGCAGGAAGAAGATGCCGAAGGCGGACGCGAAGCCCGGTACGGCAAGGCCGGCGTACGTATCCAACCAGCCGAGGCGCTTCATCAAGAGGAAGCACGGGATCATGGTGATCTGGCCGGGGATCATCATGGTGGCCAGCACGGCCATGAAGAGGACATGGGCGCCGCGGAACTGGAACTTGGCGAAGCCGAAGGCGGCCAGGCTGTTCAGAAGCAGGCTCATGCCCATTACGGAGAGGCTCACCACCGCGCTGTTGAAGAAGAAGCGGCCGAAGGGAGCGATGCTCCACGCCTCCGGGTAGTTGCGCCACTGCGGCGGCCAAGGGAGCACTCGGGGCGGCCACATGAACGCCTGGGCATCGGTCTTCAGCGAAGTGGAGACCATCCACAGGAACGGGATCACCATCGTAAGCGCCCCGGCGACCACCGCGATCCAGACGATGGCCCGGGAAGCCGTCTGCGCCCCCCGAACGGGCGTCGCCCTGCCGGCTACTGCCATGTGGACAGCCTCCGGTTGAAGAAGCGCCACTCGACCAGCGTGAGGCAGAGGACGATGCCGAAAAGCAGGACGGCGAGCGCAGATGCGTAGCCCATCTCCAGGTTCTGGAAACCCTCCTGCCACAGGTAGAACAGATATACCCGCGTGCGGTCCAGCGGGCCGCCGCCGGTCATGATGTACACGCTCTGGAAAACCTGGAAGCCCCCGATGACGCCCATCATCGTGAGGAACATCGTCGTCGGCATCAGCAGCGGCCACGTAACGTAACGGAACTGCTGCCAGGCGCTGGCCCCGTCGATGCGCGCCGCCTCATACGCCTCGCCGGGGATGGAGCGAAGGCCCGCCATATACACGAGCACGCTGAACCCCAGCCCGTGCCACACGGCCACCATGGCCACGCAGGGCATCGCCAGGTGCGGGTCGCTCAGCCAGCCCTGCCCTCGCAGGCCGGCCCCACGCAACCCGGCATTGATAAGGCCGTACTCGGGGTTCAGCAGCCACTCCCACACGAAGGCGACGGCCACGAGGCTGGTGATATTCGGCAGGAAGTAAATGCCGCGCGCGAACGAACGGCCGGGGAACCACTTCTCATTCAGGGCCAGAGCCACCGCCAGCGAGAGGATCAGGCCGGTTGGCAGCGTGAGGCAGACGTACAGCAGGGTGTTCCAGAGCGTGCTGCGAACCAGCGGGTCGTCTGCCATGCGCCGGTAGTTGGCGAGCCCCGCGAAGCGAGCGGGCAGTATCCCGTCGAAATGGGTGAAGCTGAGGGCGATCCCCCAGACGCAGGGGAGAACCACGAAGACCGCGATGATCAGCAGCGCCGGCGAGATCAGGTCCCACCCCGCGCTGTGCCGCGCCGGCCCCGCGCCTGCCGACAGAGGCGAGGGCTTTGCAGGCAGTGAAGCGCGCCCAACCGTTTTCATTGGGTCGCCTCCGTTCGGCGCGCCTTGCGGATGTCGTCATTCGCGGCCCGGGCGGCTTCGTGCAGAGCGGCGGCGGGATCCGCGTTCTCAAGGAGGGTCCGGTCCACCGCTTCGTTGAGGCGTGTCATCAACTGGCCCGAGTAGGGGCCATCCGCCTCCACGGTGGTCCACCCGTTCTCCAACACCTCGGGTATCCAGGCGCACTTCTCCCTCCACTCGGCCTCGGTGGGCAGGGCAGGGATTCGTCCAGGAGCCCCGGTGACGTGGTGGAACGCGGGAGAGCGCAATGCCGACCAGCGCGCGGGCGGCGCGACCCACAGATACTGCCAGTACTTGGTGAGCGCTTCCGTGCTGCTGAGGTATTTGGCGAGCTTCCACGCCGCATCCGGGTGTCGCGACTGGCTGCTGACCGCCCAGAAACACGACGTGCTCACGGACATCGGCCGTTTGCCGCGCGGCAGAGGCGCCACTCCGAAGCGCAGGTTGGGGGCGTTCTTCTTCAAGGCCGGCGTTCGCCAGCTTCCGTCGATGAAAAGCGCCACCTTGCCTTGCTCGAAGAACTTGTCTGGCCCGAGGCCGCCGCGCACGGAACTAGAGCGCGTGAGGGTATAGCTCCGCATCAGGCTCTTGTAGTACCGCAGCGCTTCAATGGCTTCGGGGCTGTCGAACACAGCGCGCGTTTGGTCCGCATTCCAGAAGCGGCCCCCGGCCTGGTAGATGAATGGGCGAAACGAACCGCCGCCCCATCCCATGTCGAGGCCGATGACCTCCGGGTGCCCGTCGTGGTCGCGATCCTCCGTCAAGCGGGCGGCGGCGCGTTTCAGGTCGGCCCAAGTCCAGTTGGAGTCTGGGTAACGGATGCCGGCGCTGTCGAAGAGGGCTTTGTTGTAGTAGAGGGCGAGAATGTTGATGTCTTGCGGCACGCCGTATGTGCGGCCCTGGAACCGGAGCCCCCGCCACGTTACCGGGAGGAAATCGCTCCGGTCGATCCCGTCCGGCCCGTCGATGTAAGAGTCCAGCGGCAGGTCAACGCCCTTGCGCACCCAGAGCATCGCGAAGTCGATGTTCTGGCGCATCACGTCCGGGGCGATCCCGCCCGCGTGGGAGAGGAGCAGGCGGCTGGGGTAATCCTCGAAGTTCTGGAACCGCACCCGGATGCCCGGGTTGCGCCGCTCGAACTCGGGGATGTAGACCCTCTTGTAGAGGTCGTCTTCCCACGGCATGCCCCAGACGCTCATCTCAATGGTCACAGGCTGGCCGGGAAGAAGAGGCGCGGGGCGGCGGTTGGCCACCATCGCGACCCGAACGATCAGCGCCGCCAGCGCCAGCAAAGTGATGATTCGCAGCATGGTGACTCCGGGTGGGAGCGCCCGCGGGGCGGCTTCGGCGCCCGCGCGGCCGGAACGTTTTACCGGCAGACCAGCCCATTGGCTCAGGCCTGGAGCCACGGCGAGAGGTGACCCGCCTGAGAGCCCGTGGTGCAGGGAATCGCTTCACCAAAGGTTTGGCTAATCCCTACACCGCGTAGTATAGACCCGCGGTTCGATTTCCCGCATCCCCCTCGCCTCGCCCGACGGCAGGTTGCACATCCCACCGGCCTGCGCGCGAGCGGAGCCAATCGAAGCCTCGGGGAACGTCCGGGTGAGCCGCGCCCTGGTTCAGGTTCGGAAAAGCCTGGCCCAGGATGGGGCGGAGGTCGGACTATGGTGATGTGCCACTGGGTTCAGAACCGCATGCCGGCCTATCTGTCCGGCGAACTAGGCGCCCGTCCGGCGAAATGGCTCCTCTGGCACTTGGGGCAGTGCCGTATCTGTCAGCGGGCGATACGGGCGCTGAAGGGGATGCAGGGCATTGTGACCAGGGCCCTGCCGACCGACTCGCGCGCCCCGGATTCCCTGGCTCCCCGCGTGATGGCGGTCTCTGCCACCCATGACGCCACGGCCCGCCTCTGGCAGATGGGCCAGCCGGCGAGCCTCGGGCTCCAGAAGATCGCCGAGGAAGGTGATCGGAGCCAGGCGCTCACCGATCTTGCGCCGATGGTTGGAGGTTCCATCCTGGACCTTGAATCTCCGCTGACAAGCCCCTTGCCGCCGCTGGGTTCC
>DASXUL010000178.1:0-8609 GCA_036504855.1 Armatimonadota bacterium
GGCCGGCGATTAGCGCCTATTACGAGGCGGGACACTCGATCGGCGAGTGCGAGGCCATGTACGGTATCAGCCGGGGTGCCTGGCAGACGGCGGTGAACGCCGGGAAGATCGTCACGCGTCCGCTTGGAGAGCCGCTCTCGCAGTCGCTTTAGGAGGGACGGGACATCAGCCGGTACCGCGTGAAGAAGCGCATGCTGCCTCTTTCTCTCCGATCGCTGTCGCGACTTCACACACGGATGGAACAACGTTCGACCGCTACAATCGACCCTTTCTTGCACCACAGTCTAGACACGCAGCTGCGTGCGTTAGTTATCAGTCGTCAGTCCTCAGTCGTCAGTCCGGAGGGTCGGCGCTATGAGGAGACCATGCTCCTGGCGCCAAGCCTCCGGACTGACGACTGATGACTGATGACTGACGACTCCTCTCAGTTCGCAACCATGTAGTTGATCGCCTCGCCATCGGCCAGGGGCGAGCGGTCCTCGTTGTATGCCACCCAGCGCGAGCCGTCGAACCACACGCCCACAGGGGACGTGTTGTAAGACGATTGGCCATCGTGCTGAACCAGCACGATCGCGCCGGAGTTGCCATTGATGCGCGCGTCGTTGATGTAGACCCCGTAGGTGGAGTACGCCGTTGAGGCGGAGCGAACCACCCGTCCGCCCGAGGCGCTGGCGTCTGCCCAGAAGTAGCGCTCGGCATCCGGCACGGTGGCGCCGGTTTCGTTGTAGGCCGTCCACTTTGAGCCGCTGAACCAGAGCCCCAGCGGCGCGCCGTAGGACGCCACGAAGTTGTGAGACGAGAGCACGATGGCGTTCGGGTTGAAGTTGATGCGCGGGTCGTCGAGATACACGCCCCACGGGAACGGCCCGCCCGCCGAGGAGCGCGTCGCCGCTCCGAGGCTGGGCCCGAACGTGTAGTTCACCTTCTCGCCCAGTTGCAGCGTAGAGCGGTTCTCATTGTAAGCTATCCAGCGCGATCCATCGTACCACACGCCCATCTGCGCGTTGTATGCGCCGATGAACTGGTGGCACGCCAGAATGCGCTGATCCGGCGAGCCGTTCAAGCGCTCGTCGTTGATGTACACCCCGTAGCCGCGCCCCACCACGATGCTGCCGTACTGGTTCTGCGCGGTGACGGTGACAACGCCGCTCCCTTCGCGGGAGAGAAGCGCGCGGCGTGCCAGGCGCACCGCGTCCAGGATGTCGATGTGGTCAACGGAGGCGCCGGAGAGTTCCACGTTGGCCAGCGTCATGTCCGCGGGCGTGGAGCCGGCGAGGCCGCCCGCAATGCGGAGCGCGCTCACGGCGCTGGTGGCGATGATGGTAACCTGCGCCATCGCGCTCGTGCCCGTGGCATCCTTGATCGTGAGCTGAAGCACGTAGGCGCCGGGGCGATCAGGCGTGAACGATGGCGTTGCGCTGCCATCCCCGGTGAGGCTCGCCGCGCTGTCGTTTGGCCGTGAGACGAACTCCCACTGGAAGCTGAGCGCCGGCACGCCGGAAGAGCCCGTTCCGTCTAGGGCGACGGGCGCGCCGACGATGGCGTAGCGATTGCGTCCCGGATTGGCCATCGGAGCGGCCGCGGTGACGACCAGCGTGATGCTGGCCGTTCCCTTTCCGCCGTCCGAGTCTGTTGCGGTCAGCGTAATGACGTGGGTCCCGGGCAGGAGGCTGGCGGAGGCCGAGGCGCCGGACCCCAGCGCGCCCTGGATGCTGGACGTCCACTGGAGGGCGGAGCCGGTTAGGTCTCCGTCTTCAACGTCAGTGGCGCTGCCGGTGAATACCACCGTGTCCGCGCTGGTGTAGGCGGCGTTGTTGGCCGGCCCGATGATGCCGGCCGTTGGGGGCTTACTGCGCACGGTGAACACGGCATTGGAGTCGTCCATTGTGGTGTTCACGCCGTCGGTGGCGATGATGCGGAACAAGGCGTTGGAGCTGCCGGGCAGATGATCGAGGTTCACCGTTGCGGAAGTCGTCGTCAGTCCGGTGTCCACCACCTGCCAGGTATGCCCGTTGTTGCGGCTGTAGTGCAGCGCGTAGGTCAGCGGCTGACCGTCCGCATCGTTCCCTTGCCATGAAACGACGGCGCTTGCTCCGGTGAGGTTCTCGCCCCCGTTGGGCGACAGCATCTGAACCGTCGGCGCGTTTGGCGTAACGGTGCGGGACGCCATCTCAATGGCGTCGCGCATGATGACGATGCGACGCGTGCCGGCCACCCAGGGGACCACCTCCGACATGGATGCCTTGAAGTCTTCGCCCGCTACCGCCTCGCTGTCTACCTTCGGCGCGAAGAGGTAGGTCGCCAACGTCTGGTCCGCGGCTCCGCGCAGTTGGATGCTGTAGTGGCTGACGGCTGGGCGCTCCGTGGCGTCCAGGTTCGGCAGTCGCCAGAAGGGGCGAAGTTGCGCGGTTTCCTGCGTGAGGTTCATCTTCGCGCTCACGAGCAGGGCGTCCGCTACAACAACCCGTTTGGCGCGCGCGCCGCCGCTGGGGTTCTCGGCGCGCAGGCGGTCCAGGATCCCTTCGTAGGTGAAGTCGGAAACCCACTCGTTATCGCAGTAGGTCATCACGTCGTGGGCAACATCCGGGCGGAACACCGCCATGGGCAGGCTGAGGCTGGGGTCGCCCACGTCGAAGCCGAAGTTGCCGTATACCACGTTGCTCGACAGGAATCCTCCGGCATAGGGGTAGGGGACGTAGCCATCCGGACAGAAGGTCCAGATGAAGTCGAAGCACTCCTCGGCGCCGCAGTATCTGGCATGGAAGCGCCCGAACGTATGCCCGAGCTCATGGCCTCCATACCAGTCCCCGTAGGACCCATCGCCGTCCCAGCCGAACGTGCCCGATCCGGTGGGGCCGGAGGCCACCCAGCTCGGGATGCCGTCGGCCTTGCCGCGCATGAACCCGCCGGCATCGTCCACCATTCCGTAGTAGTGCGTGTGACTGTCCACGCTGCCGCTGGAAACCTCCATACTGCGCACGTCCTGGAGCTGGCTGTTGATGTCGTCCGCGCTGAACGAGCTGCCCGGCGTGCCGGTGCGCGTGTCCAGCGTGAGGAAGCTGGCGCTGACCATGGGCGTCGGATAGGCGCGCCGCAGCCAGCTCTGGAGGAAGTCCAGATCCTTCTGTCGCGGCGAGTGGACTGTTCCGCCGCTGGTTGTCTGGTAGGGCACGGATACGATGCGCACGCGGACGGGGGGCGCCGGGGTAAACGTGTTGTAGCTGTAGAGGCTGAGGTCATTCAGGTTCTGGCCGCCCACCAGCTCGATGTTCGTATCGCAGCCGTCCAGCGAGATGCCGGTGAGGCCAAAGTGCACTTTCCCAACCTCCGTCCAGCTCGCGGGGACCTCGAAGTTCAGAGAGAGGTTGATGTTGCGCCGCGCCGCGACGAGGTCTGTGCCAGGCAGCACGGTAACGGTGTTCAGAGACTGAACGTTGAAGGGCGGAATCGCCGCGCCCAACTGGAACGACGGGTCGGGCCCCGGAGGGTTGGCCGTCATTCGCCCGCTGATGCCGGGCAACGACGTTAGCGGCCCCTCCAGGCTCAGGTAGACGCGCACCACGGTGCGCTTGTCCGCGATAAGCGGCACGCTGTTCGGCATGGTCTGCACCGATTGGGTGGGTTCGAAGCCGAGCACAACCACCCGCGTGCCGACGGGGATCGGATCATAGGTGACGGTGGCGCTCCGCTCCGAGAAGCCGGCGCAGTCCTCAACGCGATCGGTTACGGTGTTCAGCCCTGGGAACAGGGCGTCGTAGATCCAGGTTGGCCCGCCGCCGCCGCCCGCGACCTGCGTGGTCCAGGTGGTGCGCTGCCCCATCGTGGATCCGGTGACGGTGATCGTGCGCCGCGCGAACGGGTCCGCCGAGGAGGCCGCGTCCTGGAACAGGAAGCGGTTGCAGCGCGTTACCAGCCCGGAGGCCGGTTTCAGCAGCGACACCGTTGGCGGGTTTGCCGCGGGGCAGGGGGGCGGCGGCCCGATGGTGTCGAACTCCACATCATCCACGGCGAGGCCGTTGTTGAAGTAGATATTGCCGCCGCTGGAGAAGAAGCTGATATCCACGCGCCGGATGTCGCCGGCAAACCGGCCAACCTCCAGCGGCGTTCGGATCAGCGTGGGATTGTTGGGATTGGCCGGCAGGGTAACCGTGCTGGAGACGATCTCCGTGCCGTTGGCGTCGAAGCCCCGCATGATGACCGGGATCGACTGGTCCAGCTTGGCGGAATAGCCCACCCACACCTTCACGCGGGCCTGTCCGGCCGTGAAGTTGATGCTGATGGGCGAGGTGCAAAACTCCGCGGCATAGCACTGCTCTATGGCGACAGTGCCCGAATGCGCGAAGTTGGGGATGGCGAAGAGTCCCTTGGAGTAATCGAACGCATCTGGGAAGTTGAACGTCACTCCCAGCGACGCATATTGGTTGGTGACCACGACCGGCGCGCCGGCGCCGCCCGGCCCGCCAGGGCTGAGGTCCTCAAAGGTGATAACAGCGCCGCGCGCCGCCGAGAGGGCGACGGCCACGAGAATCGAAAACGCGAGCAGACGGCGAGTGAAGGATCGCATACCCACCTCCTAAACGCGGGCGCCGGGACATCGCGATGCGGCAGCGCAGAGGCGCCCAGGTATGTTCCGCTCCAGGGGGAGATCATCGAGTCACCCAGACTAACAGACCTTGGCATCGGCGGCGGATGACGAACATCATAGGACCCTCGTGCTCAAGCGTTCTATCAACCAGGCGCGCCAACCCCCAAATCCGCCTGTGAGTTCGCGGCTTCGCTACCGGAAGCCCCGACGAATGGTCCGCTCGCGCAAAGCGTAAAAAGGCCCGCCTTGGCCAACTGTGAACCAGTTGGCCAAGGCGAGCTCTTTGCCCCGCTGCCCGTGCGCCCATTCGTCGTACACAGGTCGAAACTCGTAGGTTTGCCGCCTGGCCGTGAACGGCCGGCTCAGCAGACCAAGGACGCCTTCGCGCCCTGGTATAACGGCGCGAAGGCGCCGTTCGTCCCCTGAGCCGGCCCCTTGGGGCCAGGCGACCATCCCGCGAATGACGCCGCCGCCGCCGCCGCTAGTCGTCGTCTCTCGCGGGCGCGCTCACGAGGCGGACGGCGGCGTTGTAGAGACGCCCTTGCAGCTTGCGGTATGCGGGCGCGGTCAGGCGACCGCGACGCGCCGCCTCCTGGCGCCATGTGTCCGCCTGCATGGACAGGCGGCCGAGGCGCGCCACTCGGTAGCTGTCGCGGTCCGGGCCGGAAAGGTCCAGCCGCGCCGCGAGGCTCCAGATGCGCTGCCCTTCCGGCGTCGCCTCGTAGCGCGCCACGCGTCCGAAGTGCAGCTTGTCCGCCGTGATGCCGTTGTACTTTTCCTGGAACATGTCGCGCAGGTCGGTGGCGAACAGGTCGCCAAGGTTGTTCGGCGGCAGGCCCAACATGAGTTCCTCGGTCTTCACGATGGAGGCCGTAACGTAGTGCCGCTTCGCCGTGTAGGCCGGCTTGGCGAAGGGGCTCACGACCACCAACGGCGTTCTGTGCGGGTGGATGTGGTCCAGGCAGCCCTGGGCGTCGTCGAAGCTGATGAAGATGGCGCTGCCGGCGCCTGTCGCCGGGTTGTAGTACGCCCGGCTGCGCATGATGTGCTCCACCACCATCCCCAGCGCCACGTCGCCGTCCGCCACCTGCTGCAACGGCGCGCCGCCCGCCTCCGCCCGGTTCGGCGCCTGAACGTAGCCGGTATGGTCGTTCGGCAGGTAGATGTGCACGAACCGCGGCAGGACGCCGTCTCGGACCATCCGATCGAACTCCCCGATGAACCGCTTGGCGCGGCGCTGATCCGAGATGTTGAAGTTATAGCCCGGGTAATCCCGGTCCAGTCGGGCCTCGCCGTTGGCGTTTTTCCCGCCTAACACGGCCAGGATCGGCATCGCCAGGAAGTAACTCTGTCCCAGCCCGCGCGTGGGCGAGTCCACGTCTCCCAAGTTCTCCAGCGGGTCAGTCACGTTCTGCGTGTCGCTCTGCAGGCGCGGGAAACCGGCCCTCCCGCTGTCAGGGTCGGCGAGGGTTGTGGGGATGCTGGTGCCCTCATCGGTTCCGGCGATGCGGATGAGGTCGCCGAAGTCCTTGAAAGAGACGCCATGGCGGGCGGCGTTGTTGAAGATGTAGCCCCCCTCGGGGTAGTCTTCTGGCTCCATGTTCTTCTCAACGAGCATGCCGCGCCCGGACTTCACCAGCAACGTCTTCTCAGAGTAATCCGAGGAGGTGCCGGAACTCGCGAACTGGTGCCCGGCGTCGCTCTCCTCGGAGTCCGAGTAGTAGTTCGCGGCCGTGGCGAAGGAGCGCGCCAGCGTCTGCGTGTTCAACGAAACCGGCGTATACTGCTTGCTCGTGAAGGCGGAGCCGTCCGGGTTGTTGTATGCGAGGCTGGCGTACGGGCCGAAGCGATCCGCCATATTGCCCAGCATCGAATCGAACGATTTGTTCTCGTGCAGGATGAAGAAGACGTGGCTGATCCGCGATGAGGCCTTACCGCCCGACGGCGTCACGGCCGAGGCCGCCGGCTTGTGAAGCGCGAAGTTGTAACCCAGCACGTTTGTGTTGTCCAGGTGGACGCCGGCCAGGTCCACCTTCTGGACGCTGCCGAACACGTAATTGCTGTCAGCGAACGACTCCACTCCGGTGGGATTGCGGTTTGCCGGCACGGACGTCCTCGGGTTGATGTCCTCTCCGATGCCTTTCGCGTTCACCACGAACAGCGTGCGGCCGTTCGGGCTGAGTGCGAGGCCGGTGGGATACCAGCCGGTGGGGATGCGGCCAAGCAGGCGCGGATGCAGGAGGTCTACCACGTCCAGCACGGCCACGGAGTTCAGCCCCGCTTCGGCCACGTAGAGCCTTCGGCTGCGCGGCGAGTACGCGATGGCGTTCGGGTAGGCGCCGTGCACGGCGTGCCCGTCCGCCAGTTTCACCTGAACGGGCGAGAGGTCCACGTCGGCGGCCGGAGCCGAACCGCCCAGAGGGATCACTCCCAGGCTGTCGGAGTTGGCCTTGGCCACGTACGCCACTTGCTGCAACGGGGCGCCCTTGGTAGTGGAACCGCGGCGCGAGACGATGGCCAGAGCGGACGGGTGGGTGTCGCCCACTTGTCGCAACGCATCCAGCGGCTTGCCCTGGTACACCGCGCGGACGACCTTCAGTCTCGCGCCATCGCCCCCCGGGGCGGAGAGGATCGAAACCGACGATGTCTTCGGCCGGTTTCCGTGCGTGTCGGTAACCGGCACGTAGAATCCATCCGGCTGGTTTCTCGGCGCAGCGTGGATCGCCGCAAGCTCTCCCGCGCCGTTGTACTCGTGTGATCGGAACTTGTACGCGGTGACCCCCCAGTTGGAGACCAGCACCGTCCGTCCGTCCTGCGTCACCGTAACGTCGTAGGGGAAGTAGCCCACAGCCACGCGAGACACGACTCGCCGCGCGGACGTGTCGATCGCGGCCACGCTGTTGTCGCCATTGCAGACCACATACAGGAAGCGGCCATCCGGGCTCAGCGCGGAGCCGGCCGGGTACGTCGTTTGCGCCCCCGCCACCCGGTCGAACCCGATCGGCACGGCCGGCTTGGCGCCGTCCGCGTCGGCGGTGTTGAACGCCTTCGCGGGCTTGTAGTTGGAGACGAATCCCTTGTTTCCCGGCGTAATCGGCGCAATCGGGATGTCTGGCCCGCCGGACGAAATGGAGCCTGCAGCCGTGATCCGGAACACCTTCACGCTGTTGGACGGCCCGCCCGACGCCCAGAGCGTATACGGCCCGCGCCCCGTGGCCTGAAGACCCACAAATACGGGGCCCGACTGGATCTGCGAGACGACCTTCATCGACCGCGCATCAATGACGCTCAGCGAGTAGCCGCCCTTGTTTACCTGTGACTGAAGCGACGATCCAGACGGGCGGTCGACCGATCCGTTGCGCTCGTCGTTGTTCGTGGTGACCAGATACCGCCCATCCGGCGTTACGGTGATCCCCAGCGGGTTCATGCCCACCTGGATGCTGACCCCGGCCGGGCGCACGATGCGGCCGTTCGGCAGTACGCCGTGGTAGTATTGCCCATCGTACTTTCGAGGCCCGGCGAACAACTCCGCTCCGCCGTAGGCTCCGCCCTCCGAACTGCCGTACACCGGCGCTGTAACGGCGCCCCAGTTCGAAGCGTCGATTCGTACGCCACTGGCCGCCGCGGAAGCGGCGCCCATCGCCAATGCCATCGCGGCTGCCCGCGCGATGCAACCCACCCGTGTGCTCACGCTCATACGTTCTCCAGACGGCGGCCGGCGCAAGTTGGCCCCGGCGCGTTCCGCTCACTGCACATGGTAACGTTCCGGCGATGCGAATGCGAAGCGGCCTGATCCTCGACCGCTCGGGCTGAGTGCCGCGTTCGGAAGGATCTGTTACTGCGAGGCGCGAGGGCCAATCTGATGCTGCCGAGGGCAGGGCAAGCCCATTCGTTCCAACTAAGTGCCGTTTCCAGCGTGATAGGGCCGCTTGCCTACCATCGATCGCGTCGTCTCAGCAGCCTGAGTCAGAGCTGGCGTTCAGCGTGAGACTCACCCGAGAAGGCTCCTACGCGAATGGTCGGT
>DASXUL010000179.1:0-11982 GCA_036504855.1 Armatimonadota bacterium
ACCGACCATTCGCGTAGGAGCCTTCTCGGGTGAGTCTCACGCTGAACGCCAGCTCTGACTCAGGCTGCTGAGACGACGCGATCGATGGTAGGCAAGCGGCCCTATCACGCTGGAAACGGCACTTAGTTGGAACGAATGGGCAAGCCCAGCCCCTACCAGTTCGGTGTCTCCATCCACCGATCGGTGGACGGCCGGGCCTACCGGGTAGCGGATGGGCTTGCCCTGCCCGCTAACCTCTCACATACAGAAGATGCTCCCTACAGACGCGACCAACTCACAGAACCACCCTAACAGAGCGCTTAGGGTGAGACGGTCAGTGAGCCCCTCGCGGGCCTCGTGAGAGACCTATGCCCCATTGCAGATAGGGGCGGACACGGCAGGCCGGTTCCCAACCGGTAGGTCCGGCCGTCTACCGTTCGGTGGATGGACCCAGTGAAGCGTAGGGACACGATTTGCCGTGTCCGCCCCGTGGCTCGTGTGGGGCAAAGGCTCCTCTTGGGGTTGGCTAACTCCCAGTTTCCCCCCGCGCCAGCCGTGCAACTGGGCGGCGCCGCGGCGGGATTCAACCGGCACGTCACTCGAATGGCGTCCACGTGTTCACGCCGGAGGCGTTGCGGTAGGGGAGCCACCAGGAGTCGCTGTAGTCTTGCTGAGACACGTTGGCCGCGTGGCCGTCCGCATACAACTGGTCGTAGGAGCCCTGGCTGTAGTCCGCCCATTCGGTGGAGTTGGGGCGGGGCGCGCGGTGGAGCCGGCTGTGCCAGTAGAAGGCGGCATCCATGAAGACATTGGTGAGGCTGGGGTAGCGGAGCCGGCTGGCGGGCCGGTTGGAGAGGCAGAGCTCGGTGCGGTACATGTAGCTTGTTCCGCCCCAGGTTCCAGAGCCGCGCGTGATGCGCCATACCGGCTGCGCGGTCAGCTCCTTCGTGTAGTCAGTGGCGGTCGCCGCGCCCACTCCGCCCGCGCCCGTGTCGCCGGGGCAACGCCAGATCTCCTCCGAGGTTGTCCACGGTCGCAGTACGCGGTCAATCTGGCCGCCGTACGGGCTGCCGTCGGATGCCGTGCGGCTTGCCAGTTCCTGGACCTGGGTGGAGGCGTTTGGGATGGTCTGGTCCCACGAGCGCCAGGTATCGATCAACTGGCGGTCCATGTAGTCGATGGCGTAGGGAAAGCGGTCGTCGAAATCCTGGCGATAGAGGAGAACGCCCTGTCCCAGTTGGCGAAGGTCGGATACGCACTGGGTCTGGATGGCCCGGTCGCGCGAACGCGTGTAAACGGGGAAGAGGAGGGCGGCGAGGATAGCGATGATCGCAATGACGACGAGGAGTTCAATAAGCGTGAAAGCGCGCCGCCCGGGCTCGCCGGGCGATGCCCCACTGAAAACTGACGACATGCGGTATCGCTGCATGCGTACGGCTCCCTAGATTCGCTGCCAAACGCCAGATGGGACTAGCTGGAGATGTCGATATCGTTGACCCAAAGGGTTAGGATCACGTGCCCGTCGCTGTTGCGGATGTACCACGTGTTCCAGCAGCCGATGTTCTCCTGCCAGTTGAGAGGACGCACGTGCCCGTCGGCAAAGAGCGTGTTGATGCGGCCCTGGTTGGCGTCCGCCATGTCGTCGTTTTCGGTGCTGTGCGATCCGCCGCTGCCGGTGAAGACGGGCCGTCGGTGCAGTGTCGTATGCCAATAGTGCGTGCCGTCCATCAGCACGTTCGTGTTGGCGGGGTTGCGAAGGCGGGAGACGGGGTAGCGCCAGAGCCCCAGCTCCGTGCGGTATAGGTAACTGATGCCGCCCCACAACCCTCGCTTGCGCGTGCCCCTTGCGCTCCAGTTCCGCGCCTGCTGCCACAGCGGAACGTAGGGCGGGTTGTTCAGAACGATGTAGCGCCCCGTGTAAGCCGCGTAGCCGATGCCCCCGATGCCCGTGTCCCCTGGGCACCGAAGGATCTCTTCGTTGTGAAGGTAGGGCCGAAGGATGTGGTCGATGCGCCCGCCGTTGTCGTCGCCATCTACAGGATCATTTGTGTCCCATTCGAGCTTGGTGACCATTTCAACGGCGTGCGGGATCCCGGAATTGGCGTAGGCGCCGGGCGCCAGGGGATAGTCGGTCAGGTCAACGGCCAGCGGAAAACGGTCCTCGTAATCGGCCTCATAGAGGCTGATGGCGTAGCCGCATTGGCGGAGGTTGTTGGTGCACTGGGTGAGCAATGCCGTTCGCTTGGCGTTCGCGAACACAGGGAACAGCAAGGCGGCCAGAATCGCGATAATGGCGATGACCACCAGCAACTCTATGAGCGTAAACCCGGTGCGAGTGCGTCCCATGGGTCAATGGTACCACAAACAGACGGAAATGGCGTAGAGCCAGAACGTTTGCGGCGAGCAGGCGTAACCGAATCGATTCGCCTGCTCGCATAATGCCGCCCGATTCCGGCGCCTTCATCTCTCAGCCGATCGGCTTACCCCCGTTTTTCGATTGTTTCCTGCCCGCCCATGTACGGCCGCAGGACCTCCGGGATGGCGATGGAGCCGTCCGCCTGCTGCCCGGCCTCCAGGATGCCGATCAGCGTGCGCGGCAGGGCCAGGCCGGAGCCGTTCAGCGTGTGAACGAAGTCCGGTTTTCCGCCGGCGTCCCGGTAGCGGATGTTGGCGCGGCGCGCCTGGAAATCGCCGAAGTTGGAGCACGAACTCACTTCCAGCCATTCCTGGCATCCGGGCGCCCAGATCTCCACGTCGAACTTGCGGGCGGCGGTGAAGCTGAGGTCGCCCGTGCACATCTCGATCACGCGGTAGGCGAGGCCCAGGCCCCGCGCCACGTCCTCGGCATTGTCCAGCAGCGCCAGCAGCGCCTCGTTGGAAGCGCCCGGACGCACGAACTGCACCATTTCCACCTTGTCGAACTGGTGTCCGCGCTTGATTCCCCGCACGTCGCGCCCCGCGCTCATCGCCTCGCGGCGGAAGCAGGCGGTGAAGGCCACATGCTTGATCGGCAGGCTCTCGCCCGGCAGGATCTCCTCACGGTACATGTTCGTGACCGGGACCTCCGCCGTGGGGATGAAGTAGAACTCCTCCACGCGGTCCTGGTACATCGTGTCCGCGAACTTCGGCAACTGGCCGGTCCCCACCATGCAGTGGGGGAGGACCATATACGGAGGATACACCTCGGTGTAGCCATGGTTCCGCGTATGGAGGTCCAGCATCCAGGCGATCAGCGCGCGTTGCAGGCGGGCGCCGTCGCCTTTCAAAATGTAGAACCGCGAGCCCGAGATCTTCACGCCGCGCTCGAAGTCGATGATGTCCAGCGCCTCGCCGAGCTCCCAATGGGGCTTCGGCTCGAAGGCGAAGCAGGGCTTGTCGCCTTCCTCGCGGACCACGATGTTCTCCGTGTCATCCGCGCCCACCTTCACCGCGGGGTCCGGCAGGTTGGGGACCTGAAGCTGGAGGGCATGGAGCTCCGTTTCCAGCGGGCCGAGCTCGGCCTCGGATTCCTTGATGCCGTCGCGCAGCGCGCGCGCTTTCTCTTCCGCCTCCGCGGTGTCTTCCTTCTTGCCGCGCCGGCGTCCGATCTCCTTGGAAACCGCGTTCAGCTCGCCCTGCGCGCGCTCCATCGCCTGGCGGAGGGAGCGTCGCGTCTCATCCACGGCGAGGATCTGGTCGATGAGGGCGGAGTAGCCATCGCCGAGCGTGTTGAGCCGGGCGCGCACGTCCTCGGTCTGTGTGCGGATGAGTTTGATATCGAGCATGAGGATCCTTGTGTGTCTCCCCGCCTTTCCATCGGGGTTCGGCAGCGGCGCTGCCTGCGGCGCCCGCGCACTGGCGCGGGGGCTCTTTCCCCTTATTCTAACAAGCGCGGGGGCGAAAACCGGAGCGGCTGCCGGGCGCAAGGCCCCCGAGGCAGCACGCCTACGGTGGCGCAAGTCGTAGATCGGCACAGTAGCCGCCGGCGTCTCGCCGGCATGGCCGCGAAGCGGCCACAGGCGTCCGCCCTTCGGGCGGATGCCGGCGGGACGCCGGCGCTACGAGAGCAAACTGAACACTAACGCCGAACGCCCACCTACACGCAGTCTTCGGAGGCGACCGGCGTGTGTTCCAGCGGCGAGTGGTCCGGCCCCTCGTGGTACTCCAGACGGCGTTCCAACTCCGCGACCTTGCGGAGGATGCTGCGCAGCATTTCGCCCTCTGGGTCCAGTCCGGCGCAGTGGTCCAGGAAAGCGCTGTCGTCCACCGGAACGCCGTTCTGCCGGATCACGCGGCCGGGTATTCCCACCACCACGGAGTTCGGGGGAACGCTCTGGCGCACAACGGCATTGGGGCCAACCTTCACATGGTCGCCGATCTCGATGGCGCCCAGGATCTTGGCCCCCGCCGAGACAATGACGTGGTTGCCGAGGGTGGGGTGGCGTTTCACCTTCTTCAGGCTGCTGCCGCCCAGGGTCACGCCATGGTAGAGCAGCACGTCTTCCCCCACGATGGCGGTCTCGCCGATCACAGTGCCCATCCCATGATCGATGAAGAACCCGGCGCCGATCTGCGCGCCAGGGTGAATCTCGATCCCGGTGAGGAACCGGTTGAGATAGGATAGCCAGCGGGCGGGCGTCTTCAAGTGGGCGCGCCACATCGCGTGCGCCACGCGATGCCAGAAGATGGCGTGCACGCCCGGGTAGGACAACACCTCCCAAATCGTTCGGGCGGCGGGATCCTTCTCGAATACGGCTCGGATATCCCTCTTGAGAGTGCTTATCATATGGCGACCAGATGAGTCGGAATTGGACTCAGTATAGCATGGGGTCTTGGGTGTCCTGCCATAGGATGAGCAGTCTCACGGGCTCAACGGTTCCCGCAAATCCCGTCCCATCACCCCTGACGTCCTACGGACTTCAGGGCCATGTCGCGGATCTTGGCGGCGGCGGGGCCGCGGGGTGCGGCGCGTTCAAAGGCGGCCAGCGCAGCCTGCGTGGCGCGGTCTACCGTTCGGCGGGTGGCATCCAGCGCTCCGGATCGTTCCATGATGGCGGTTACGCGCGCCACGGCGGCATCGGAGACGGGGTTTTCGGCGAGCGCCGACTGGATGAGGGCCTGGTCATCCGGCCCGGAATGGGAGAGGGCATGCAACAAAGGCAACGCCTTCTTGCGGGCGCGGATGTCGTTCCCCACCGGCTTGCCCGTTAGGGCCGGAAGCCCAACAACGCCTAGGAGGTCATCCTGCGCCTGGAAAGCCTGTCCAAAGGCGCGGCCAAAGAGACGCCACTGCGCGAGGGCATCGGCGTTGTCGGTGGCGAGGCGGGCGCCGGCGTAGGCCGCGGCCTCCATCAGGGCACCGGTCTTCCGGCTGGCCATATCCTCGTACTCGGCAACGGTGACGTCTGAACGCCCCTGGTAGGCGATGTCCAGGTGCTGCCCTTCCGTCATCTCGACCATCGCGCAAGTGAGCGCGGAGAGGAGGTCCAGAACCGTGTCCGCCGGAGCATTGGTCCTCAGGACGGCGGCGTTCACGAGGGCCTGCATCGCGCTTCCGGCGTTGATGGCCTGCGCCAGGCCCCACTGGACCCACACGGTGGGCCGGTGCCGCCGCTCGCGGTCACCGTCCTCGATATCGTCGTGAACGAGGCTGAAGTTCTGGATAAGTTCCACGGCGGCGGCGGCGGGGATGGCGGTCCTGGATTTCCCTCCGGCGGCTTCGCAGGCGAGCGCGCAGAGCACGGCGCGCATCTTCTTCCCCCCGAAGCGGGTGCGCTGCCGGGCCGGCAGCGCAACGCCCTCGGCATCCGCCCAGCCCAGGTGGTATGCCATCATGTCGTACAGGGGCGCCGGAGGGTTGCCGCTCCGAAGCACCGCCTCCATCAGCGCGTCCACGCCGCGAACGATCGTGTCAGACATCCGAATCCACTTCCTGCCCCAGATCCCAGCGCACGTGTCGTACGCCTTCAACATGCATCAGCTTCCCCAGTAGCGCGTCAAAGGGCACGTCCCGGGGGGCGGCCATCCGGATGCTGGCCCGAATCGCTCCCGTGGAATCCGGCTGGCTCTGCGCGGCGCTGAAGATGACCGCGCGGCTCTCGATGAGCGCCTGGAACAGCTTCGGCAGGGCTCCCGCGTCCAGCGACGCCGCCAACACGCGCATACCGGTCCGTTCGATGTACAATCTCTCGACAAGCTCAAACACGGAGAGCGTGAGCAGGATGATGATGGCGGCCACGCAGGCCAGCGTCATCATGTAGCCCCCGCGCCCGACGGCGATGCCCAGCCCCGCCACCGCCCAAAGGCTGGCGGCGGTTGTGAGCCCCTTCACGTTCGGCCCCTCGCGGATGATCGTGCCGGCGCCCAGGAAACCGATGCCGGAGACGATCTGCGCGGCGATGCGCCCGTCGCTGCCGGGATACGAATCCGAGGCCAGCGTGATCAAGGTGGCTCCGACGGCCACCAGCATGTGCGTGCGCAGCCCGGCCGGGTGCCGATCGCGCTCCCGCTGGAACCCGATGCATCCCCCCAGCAGCGCCGCCGCCGCCAACCGTCCAACCTGCGCGAGTAGTGTGGTGTCCATGGGAAGTCGTCAGTCGTCAGTCGTCAGTTCTCAGTTGACCGCGCGATATGCGCTGCCGCGCCATTGGAGGCCGATGAGCGGACGACTGACGGCTGAGAACTGATGACTGACGACTCAATCAGTAGGCTACCGCGAAGAGCGCCTGGCGCGCGGCGGTTTCGCCGGTGGCGATGCACTTGCCTTCGCCGCCCGCCTGCTCCAGCGGGTAGCATCGGAGGGTGGCCTTGGTGCGCTCTTTCACGCGGGCCTCGGCCTCGCGGTTTTCGTTCCACCAAACGCGCACGAAGCCGCGCTTCTCCTGGATCAGGTCGGCCAACTCGTCCATGGTGGCCGCGTCGCGGGTGTTCTCATCTCGGAAGGCGAGGGCCTGCTGATACAGGCCGTCCTGGATGGCGTCCAGAAGCTTGGTCACCTCGGCGGCCAGCCCGTCCAGCGACAGCTTGGTCTTGCCGGGCGCATCGCGCCGCGCCGCCATGGTGGCGTTGTCCTTCACGTCGCGCGGGCCGATCTCGAGGCGAAGCGGCACGCCCTTCAGCTCCCACTCGTTGTACTTGAAGCCGGGGGTGTACTGATCCCGGTCATCCAGGTGCACGCGGATGCCGGCGGCGCGCAGGTCGGCGGCCACGCGGTGCGAAGCTTCGGACACCATGGCCTTCTCTTCGTCGCTCTTTCCAATCGGAACGATGACAGCCTGGATGGGGGCGAGGCGCGGCGGAAGGCGCAAGCCCTTCTCATCGCCATGCACGAGGACGAGGCCGCCCACAAGGCGGGTGCTGACGCCCCAACTCGTCTGCCACACATGCTGCTGCTGGCCCTGGTTGTCGAGGTACTGCGTGTTGAAGGCCTTCGAGAAGTTCTGCCCGAGGTTGTGGGAGGTGCCCATCTGGAGGGCCTTGGCGTCGCCCATCAGGCCCTCGATGGTGTAGGTCGTGTTGGCGCCGGCGAACCGCTCCGTCTCTGATTTCGTGCCGGGGATCACCGGCGTCGCCATCCAGTCCGCCGCGAAGGAGCGGTAGACCTCCAGCATCGTCAGCGCCTCGCGCTCCGCCTCGTCATTGGTGGCGTGGCACGTGTGCCCTTCCTGCCAGAGGAACTCGGTGGTGCGCAGGAACAGGCGGGTGCGCAGTTCCCAGCGCACGACGTTGGCCCACTGGTTGATCATCATCGGCAGGTCGCGGTATGAACGCACCCACCGCGAGAACATCTCGTTGATGATCGTTTCGGACGTGGGGCGAACGATCAGCGGCTCCTCGAGTTTCTTGCCGCCGGCGTGGGTAACCACCGCCAGCTCCGGCGCGAAGCCCTCAACATGTTCGGCTTCGCGTTTCAGGAAGGACTCCGGGATGAAGAGCGGGAAGTAGGCGTTCTGGGCGCCGCTGTCCTTGATCCGCCGGTTCAGCTCACCCTGGATGTTCTCCCACAGCGCGTAGCCGTAGGGCTTGATGACCATGCAGCCCTTTACGGGCGCGTAGTCAGCGAGGTCCGCGGTCTGCACCACGTCCTGATACCATTTATTGAAGTCCTGCCCGCGATTCGCGATCTTTTCTGCCACAATGTCCCCCGGAAATCTGAAGCTTGCGTGATGTTCCCAGTATAGAAAGGCCCCATTTGAGGGTCAAGGCGGGCAAGCGGGGGAGCGTGGAGACGCACCCGGGGGTGTTGACCGCGCCGCACTCCATATCCTACGGCAGTAGCGTCAGCGTTCCGTAGCGGTCGGCGCGTTTCGCCGCGGCGATGCCGTCGCCGTACGAGAGCCATCCCTCCCGGCTTCCCCCATCGTTGTCGTTCAGCAGCAGAGCGAAGCCAATCGTCCGGGGCGGGCGGACCGCCTTTACGCCCAGTTGGCTCCAGGGGATGGCGGCGTCGTATGTGGTGCAGTCGCCGTCACGCTTCACAGACAGCGTAGCGCCGGGCATTACCCCGACCAGCGGCGTCGAGCGATAGACTTGCGGGCCGCCCGGCGTCAGCGCCAGGCCGAATTCCACGGACTCGGTTGCGTCCGATCGGCGCGACCAGTTCGGGTCGATGGCGATCTGCAACCCATCGCCCTTCCATGCCTCGCCGAGGGAAAAGGGTTGATGGAAAACGTCGTCGGTGACCTCCGCGCGCAGGTAGAGCGCGCGGTCGTCGTAGCGGGCCGTGGCCTTCGCGCTGAGGTCGTTTGGCCCGGTCCAGGTTCCATCCTGGCTCTGCCAGAGTTGGGCGGATGCCAGCAGGAGGGGCGGCCCGTCGGCCCCCCGCCTGGCGCTCCAGAAATGGACATTCCCGCTCCATTCGGCCTCGCCGCCCACAGCCGTCACGGAGACGGCTACCGGCAGCGGGATGGTCAGCGCCGTTGTGGCCGGCTGCGCGTTTGGGATCGTGAGGGTTGTGGTTTCCCGCGCGCCCAGCGCCACATCCGAGATCGTGTCTGTTCGGTTGCCGATCATGTCGACCTTCGCGGTGGCGGTGACCTTTCGCGATGAGCGGTTGGTGATGGTGATCTTCAGTGACCGGCCCACCGATGGGTCCGGCGACGCGGAGACGATGAGGTTGCTCGGCGATGAGCCGAGAGCCGATGCCCCCAACGCCAGCCAGACGAACAGGATCAGATGCTTTCGGGCCATGGAATCCTCCGTGGGTAGGATATCCAAAACGGGAAGGCAGGCGTCAACGCGCGAGCCCTTGCCGGCCCGCCTGCCGGGGGCACACCATGAACCGTATGGAAACCTACCTAGGACTGGATGTTGGAGACCGCCGTATCGGAGTGGCCGTCAGCCGCCTCGGAACGATGGCGATGCCCCTCGAAGTCATTACGCGCGACGGCAGCGAACTGGACCGCATCGCCGCCCTGGCGATGGAGCACGAAGCCGCGGCCATTGTGGCCGGCATGCCCTATAGCCTCGATGGCACGTTGAAGCCCCAGGCCCAGAAGGTTCAGGCCTTCATCGTCGAACTGGGGGAGAGGGTTCACGTCCCCATCGAAACCGTGGACGAGCGCCTCACCACTAGCCAAGCCAACCGGATGCTCATCGCGGCGGACCGCAAATCCAAACAGCGCAAGCAGGTGGTGGACCAGGTGGCCGCCACGCTCATCCTTCAGACGTACCTGGATATGCGCGGAGGAGGGGCCTGATGCCGCGCCGGAGAGGCCGCCGGAGCCCGCTGTTCTGGTTCGCCCTTTCCGCCGCTCTCTGCGGGGTGGCGCTGGAGTACGCCGTGTTCTTCGGGCCCGCTTCGGACCGCGGCAAGAAGGTGGAGGTGGTGATTCCGCGCGGAGCCACAATCGCCAGCGTGGCGGGCCGCCTCCAGCGCCGGCGCGCTATCCGCAGCGCCGCCGCCTTCCGGCTGCTGGCGCGCCTGAAGGGCGATCCCGCCATCCCGGCCGGAGCCTATCTCGTTTCCCCGCGCCAGACACCGGCGGCCATCCTCCAGCAACTCACCGAAGGGACCGGCGAGCGCATGGTGCGGGTCACTTTCCCCGAGGGATTCACGCTGGAGCAGATGGCGGAACGCGTATCGTCTGTGCCTGGCGTTCGGGCTGAGGATTTCCAGCCGTTGGCCGCGGAGCGCGGCCGGTCGTTCACTGCTTCGTTCCGCCCGCCGGATAACCTGGAGGGCTTCCTCTTCCCGGATACCTACGACTTCCGCCCCGATATGCCGGCGCGTGACGTCGTACAGGCGATGCTGGAGAACTTCGACCAGAAGGTGGCCGGCCCGCTTGCGCCGGACTTCCGCAGCCGGCAGGCGGCCGGCTACAGCCTCATGCAAGTGGTCACGATCGCCAGCCTCATCGAGCGCGAGGCGAAGGTCCCCGGGGACCGAGACATCATCGCCGGGGTCATCTATAACCGCCTGGAGCGCGGCATCCCGCTGCAGATTGACGCCACGGTGCAGTACGTCATCGGCCACCGTGAGCGCCTGCTCTACCGCGACCTGAAGGTCGATTCGCCGTACAATACCTATCAGCATCCGGGCCTTCCGCCCGGCCCCATCTGCAACCCCGGCCTGCCCGCCATCCGCGCGGCGCTGCATCCCCGCTCCGTGCCCTACCTGTACTACACCGCCAACCCCGACGGCGCCCACACATTCACCACCACTCTTGAAGCCCACAACCGCGCCACCGCCGCCGCCCGCGCGGGGAGGCGCCGCCGGTGAGCGGCGCCCTGCGGTTGTTCTGCCCGGACCTGCGCTACCCGCGCGTATCCGCCGTGGACCTCGCCGCCCTCCAGGCCCGCGGCATCCGGGGCCTGATCATGGACCTCGACAATACGCTCGTGGGGTGGCGCCGCAGCGATATTCCGGATGACGTTCTGAGTTGGGCCCATCGCGCCTCATCGATGGGATTTCAGATCTGCATCGCCAGCAATACCCGCCGCTACGGGCGGCTCTCCCGCGTGGCGGAGGCGCTGGGCGCCGTGTACGTTACCGGCGTCTCCAAGCCGCGTCGCGGCGGGTTTCGCGCCTCCGCCAGGAAAATGGCGCTGGAACTGGACCAGGTGGCGGTGATCGGCGACCAGCTTCTGACCGACATCCTCGGCGCCCGCCGCCTGGGCGTTCTGGCCATCCTCGTGGACCGGCTTAGCGACCGCGAGTTCGTGGTTACGAAAGTGAACCGCCGCGTGGAGCGCCTCATCGCCGCCCGGTTAGAGCGCCGGGGACTCATGCCGCCCCGCTCCGGCGAAGAATTACATTGACGAATACGCCTTAGGTCTGTTAGAATCTGGATGCAGTTACATCGAATTGAAAAGGGTGCATCCAGAATGGACGACATCGTAACGCTTTTCAAGGCGCTCGCGGATGAGCGGCGCCTGCGCATCGCCGGGCTGCTCAGCCAGAAGGCGCTCTCCGTGGAGGAAATCGCCGCGGCGGTGGACCTGGCCCCCGCCACAGTCTCTCACCACCTTGGCTATCTGCGGCGCGCCGGCCTGGTGGATTCCGTGCGGCAGCAGTACTACACGGTGTATACCCTCACGCCGGAACCGCTACTGGACGCTATGCGGTCGCTCGCTGAGCGGCCGGCTCCGCCGGACCTGGAGGACGATCTGGACAAGTACGACCGGAAGATCCTCAAGGAAAACATGGTAGACGGCCGCTTTGTGCGCATCCCGGCCCAGCGCAAGAAGCGCGACGTGCTGTTGCGCTTCCTGTTGAAGCTCTTTGAGCCGGAGCGCCGCTACCCCGAGAAGGAAGTGAACCTGATCATCCTGGAGTACCACGATGATTTCGCCACCTTCCGCCGCGAGCTGGTGGACGGCGGCTACATGGCGCGCGAGGCCGGCATCTACTGGCGCATCGACAAAGACGGCGCGCCGGACGAAACGAAGATCATCCACGGCCCGCGGTAAATCGCCGCTATAGAAATGGCGGGCTGCCATGGCGAAACCCGCCTTCGCGGGTTGAGGCCCCGAAGGGGCTAGTACAGTAGCGCCGGCGGCCCGCCGGCATCCGCCCGAAGGGCG
>DASXUL010000180.1:0-32196 GCA_036504855.1 Armatimonadota bacterium
GCCCATTCGTTCCAACTAAGTGCCGTTTCCAGCGTGATAGGGCCGCTTGCCTACCATCGATCGCGTCGTCTCAGCAGCCTGAGTCAGAGCTGGCGTTCAGCGTGAGACTCTCCCGAGAAGGCTCCTACGCGAATGGTCGGTTGCGGACTTAGTTGGAACGAATGGGCTTGCCCTGCCCTCGGAGCCTCACATTGGCCCTCGGGCCTCGCAGTAACAGATCCTACCCAACGCGGCACTATGTGGTTCATCCGGCAAGTGGCCGCCTCTATCAGTGCATCAGCGCATAGGCGGCGGCTACGTTCATAACGATGTGTGCGACAATCGGCGCGACCAGGGTTCGGTTCCTAACATACAGCCATGCTGCCAGCAGCCCAAAAAAGGCAGCGCCAAGTACTCCGTCGATGCCTTGTCCCCAATGGGCTGCGCCAAACAGCGATGCCGTGATGACGGCGCCGAGCCAGGGCCTACGTGCAACCGCGAACGGCCCAAACAGGAATCCGCGAAAGAAAGTCTCCTCCGCAATGGGGGTCAGGATGCACAAACTCAGCAGCCACACCGCAATCCACCCGGCGTGGCCGCGGAGCACAACAACGCTTTCATGGGTGGGTTGAGCCACTAGCGACGGGGCCCACTGAGAGAACGCGTTCGAGATACCGAACGATGCCAGAGCGGCGATGGCGCCTCCTGCCAGGCCGGCCAACGCGGCAGACCGCCAACCCGGCGATAGGGCTGGGAGATGCGCCGTGTGTTGAAGCGCCATCAAGCGCCACCCGAAGAGCCCCGCGGCGAAGAGGAAGAGAGTTGCGCCGACGCCAACACTGCACATCAGCGCCGGGGACAGGTGGCGGATGGGGCGCGCTGCGCGCTTCGCCCTGACGGGATCACCCACCCCCAGCAATCGCCATGGCGGCGCGAGCGGCGCAAGGCCTTCCAGCCTATCATAGTCGAGGATGAGGCATCCGGGCTCCCAGTCCAGGAAGGGATGGTTCGTCTTGGGCTGGGCTGCCGCCCACTCGTCGAGAGCCTTATTGCTCGGCGGAATCCGGCGAATGGTATAGACATCGTGGTGGCGTGTCCATATTTCCGAGCCAAGGCTTGAGCGGAGCGCGAGAGCCTCCACGCCAAACATTGCGCCAACCACGATAACGGCGGCCAACACGGCCTCAGCCGCTTGACGCCAGATTGACCTGGACATGCATGTTCTCCTCGGCGCGTGACGCTACCGCCGGAGTTCAGGCCGAACGGCCCGATCGCTCCGCGCCACCGTTGACATAGCTCGTTGATCAGTAATCGTCTGCCAGAGCAGGCGCTCTGTTCGGGGGAAATGACGGGAAACTGACCCCATCCAGAGGTTTCCGTTCCTCAGGGATTCCGGGGCGGATACGGTTTGCCGTGTCTGCCCCTATGGTTGGGAGATCTGAGGTCCCTCACGGAGCCCCTGGGGAGGCTCACGGACAACTCCTTACTGAGCGCCCTGTCTGTTGGTCCGGCCGCTTACGGCGTTACGCGGCCCACGATCCCTTCGAAGTTGCCGCGCAACAGGCGCGTTACGTCACGCGAGATCTCATCCCGCGCAACGGGACGGCCGGCGAATAGCAGGCGGTGGTAGGCGTCCACCAGGGCGTCCGCGATGACGCGGCGGGAGTGCGGCCACTTGTACAGGAGCTGGTCCAGCACGCGGGCGTCGGAGTGTTGCGGGATGAAGCTGGCGCCCAGAAGCTCGATGCGTTCGGCCGTCATCTCGGCGATGATGGACGGGTTGTTCAGGAACCACCAGCACCCGAACGGCATCAGGTTGGCGAACTTGCGCGCCGCCACGCACAACTCGTGCTGATTCTCGCGGCTGAGCATGGTCACGAGGAAGCGCACGTCCGGATATGCGGCGCAGAGGCGCGTCACCACCGATACATCCGCCCGGCCAAGCCCATCTCCCGCCAGGCCCAGCGCGGGGTTCACCGCGCGGCGCACGCCAATCATCATCGCAAACGGCAGGCCGCGCTCGCGGCACACGGGCGCCAGCGCCTCGGCGATGAGGCGCGCTCGCGGGGAATGCTCCGGCCACGCAAAATCGTCCGGCAGGGAAACGGCCAGATACAGCGGATTCAGGCGGTCGATCCACGCCTCCAGGAACCGGCGCACGGAGGCGAGGGAGGCCGCGTCGATCGCTGCGGAGGCGGGATAGCCCCCAGCGGATAGCTTTGCGGCCGCGCCCGGCCAGTCGTTCAGAATGGCGTCGGTGCGCATCGCGGCGTGGAACCGAGGATCCGCCGGCGCGCCGGCCTCCCACAAAGCCGCCTCGGCCGGATCGAGCGGATCGTTGGTCATCACCACGCTCGAGACGCCGGCCGTGGAGAGCGCGAGGTCCAGGAAGCCCTCCGGAGTCTGGTCGGCGAAGTAAGCGCGCGCCTCGCGCAGGTCCGGCGCGCGCGGATCCAGGCCCAGGGACGAAAGCACAGTGCAGACCCCCATGGTCGCCTCGGACAGGGGCGTGTTCTCCACGAAGAGGGCGAGCCAGATCCGATCCGCCTGCTCCGGTTTCGGCATCGCCTGGAACTCGCTCGGCGTGATAGGCGACGATCGGAACAGCTCCGCGATGAGGTAGTGATAGGTGAGGAGCTCGTCGATTCCCCACAGGCTGAGCGCTCCGAAGGAAGGCGGGAAGAGGTGGGTGTGCATGTCCACCACCGGCGAGGCGGAGACGATTTCCACCACCGCGCTCTCCAGCGCGGCGAGGTTCGTGAGAAGTTGCGGGTTCTGCTTGTTCATGGGGGCGGCTCGCGGTTTGTGAAATCCTCGGTGACGATGCGACACTAAGGGCGTATTGGCATTCGGCTTGGATGCCCCGCCATCGCGAACGGCGGGCTTCCATGGCGGCTCCGGCCATCGCCGGTTCGGTCCCCGGAGGGGCACTTCGCCATGATAGCCCGCCATTTCAGCGGCGGGGCATCCCTCACCTATGGGAGTCTTGGCATGATCGGGCAAACCACGTTGGGGAACCTCGCCACGCTGCGCGATTTCCGCAGCCGGCGCTTTTCATCCTATGACCGCACCGGCGGCAACCGCGACTGGCAGGATGTGGCGGCGGGCGAAACGGCCGTCATCGCCGAAACGGCGTCGCCGGGCTGCGTGAAACATATCTGGATGACCACCAGTTGTGAGGCTGGGGCCTACCTCCGCCGCCTCGTGCTGCGCATGTATTGGGACGGAGAGGAGACGCCCAGCGTGGAATGCCCGTTGGGCGATTTCTACGGCATGGGACACGCTCTCCAGCGCAACTTCGTGAGCCTGCCGCTCCAGATGAGCCCGGAGGACGGCCGCGCCATGAACTGCTGGTTCCCGATGCCGTTCTCCGAGGGGATGCGCATCACCGTGACCAACGAGTGCGAGGCGGAGACCGCCGGAGTGTACTTCTACATCGACTGGGAGGAGTATCCCTCGGCCGACGTCACGCGCGATCTGGGCCGGTTCCACGCTCAGTGGCGCCGCGAGAACCCCACCGAGGGTTACGAAATCCCCGGCGGCCCGACCATGGATAACCCCAAGGCCTGGCAGGAGGCCTACCATTCCGGCCTGAAGAACCTGTCCGGTAAAGACAACTACGTGATCCTGGATGCGAAGGGCCGCGGCCAGTTCGTTGGCTGCCACCTGGACATCGACTGCTACACCCGACAGCTCAACGACTGGTACGGGGAAGGCGATGACATGATCTTCGTGGACGGCGAGGCCTGGCCGCCCGAACTCCATGGCACCGGCACGGAGGACTACGTGAGCCTGGCGTTCGGCCCGCGTCAGGAGTACTCCGCCCCATACCATGGCTTGATCCTCTACAACGGGACCGAGCAATGGCCGTGGAAGGGGAAACAAACCGTCTACCGCTACCACATCGAGGATCCCGTGGCGTTCCGCGAGTCGATCCGCGTCACCATCGAGCACGGACACGCCAACAAACTGAGCAACGACGTTTCGTCCACCGCCTACTGGTACCAGCTCGAACCACATGCGCCATTCCCGGCGTTCCCGCCCGCGGCCGCCCGCCTTCCGCGGCCCAATGAGCCGAAATACGAATACGGAAAGGAAGGTTGAATGTGTTGAAGCTCCTGCACATCGCCGCCGGGAAGCCGAACGGAGCCGTCTGGACGGAGGTTTTCCGCGCGGCCCTGAAGCAGTTTGGCGAACTGGAGATCGTGGAGAACGGCGACGCCATGCCGAAGGAGGCGCGGGCTGAGCGAGCCCGCGCGTGTGATGTGCTGTTCACGAGTTGGAGCGCGGCGTCCGTTCCGGCGGAGCTTGCGGAGAACCCCGGGCGCCTGCGTTACGTATGCCACGTCACGGGAGGGCTGCGCGGCACAGTCCCCGAGGAACTGATCGATTCGGCGATCCCCGTGACAAACTGGGGTGACGCGCCGTCCAACGGAGTGGCCGAGGGCGCCATGGCCCTGCTGCTGGCCGCGCTGAAGGACCTCCACCACCAGATCCGCCTGGCCGAGGCCGGCGAATGGGCGAAGGACCTGCGTTCCACCGGCGGAAGCATCGATGGCCTGAACGTGGGACTCTACGGGTGCGGCGCCATCGGGCGCCGTTTCGTTGAGTTGTTGCGGCCTTTCCACCCGGTGATCCGCGTTTATGATCCGTTCGCTGATGGCGTTCCGGAGGGCTGCGCCCGCGTGAACAGCCTGGAGGAGCTGTTCGGGCAAAGCGAAGCGGTGGCCATCCATGCGGGGCTGTGCGACGGAACGCGCAACAGCGTGCGGGCAGAGCACCTCGCGCTGCTGCCTCGTCACGGGGTGATCGTGAACACGGCGCGCGGGGCGATCATCGAGCCGGAGGCGCTGCTCTGCGAACTCCAGTCCGGGCGATTGCGCGCGGGCCTGGATGTCACCGACCCCGAGCCATTGCCGCCTGGCCATCCGCTGCGAACCCTGCCGAATGTGATCCTGACCTGCCACCGCGTGGAACACGGCTGGCCGCTGGACGGCCAGCCGCCGCGAAACCTCACGCGGATGCAAAACGTATGCCTAGAGAACGTCCGACGTTTTTGCGCCGGCGAGCCGCTGCTGTGGGTCATGGACCGCCGTCGATACGACTTGAGCACGTGAGGCAGCAGCCGCTCCGAGCTTGCTCACATATGCATAAAGATATATAATGACGATATGAGTAGTGCCAAGGAAGCCATGGAAACCGGATCAACATTGATCCCACTGGAGGAACTGGAGCGGGTTACACCGATGCTGCGCGCAGTCGCCCATCCGGTGCGCTTGCGCATCCTGGATTACCTGCGCCATGAAGGAGAGCCGCGCACGGTGTCCGCAATCGAGCAAGCTTGCGGGGTGCAGCAGGCGGTCGTCAGCCAACAGCTTCGCATCCTGAAAGATCAGGGCGTGCTGGTTGCCCAACGGCGGGGCAACTTCGTGTTCTACGACATCTCCGCGCCGAGCGTCTTTCTCGTGCTGGACTGCATCCGGAACCACACCGCGTGCAACAGCGTTTGAGGCGCAGAGCCTCGCGCGTTGCGGGAAACCGAAAGGAACAGACCATGAGAACAGCCAACCGATGGCTCTCCGTCGCCGCCGTCGGCGCGGCGGCCCTGTTATGCGTCGTAACGCTTCGCAACACCGTTCAGGCCGAGACCACCGGAAAGGTGGGGCAAACGCTTCCCGCCTTCTCCGCCACCGATGTCAACGGGAAAAAGGTCTCCCTGGCGGACTACAAGGGGAAGGTCCTCCTCCTGGACTTCTGGGCCACGTGGTGCGTGCCGTGTCGAGGCGAAGTCCCCCATGTTGTGAGCGCTTACAAGACGTACCGTTCCAAGGGCTTCGAGGTCCTGGGCGTGAGCCTGGACCGCGACAAGGCCGCCCTCGCCGATTACACGAAGAAGAATGGCATGACGTGGCGGCAGGTCTACGACAAGGACTCCAACTACGCCCTCGCGAAGAAGTACAACGTGGAGGGCATTCCCTCCTGCTACCTGATTGACGGCTCCACGGGGAAAATCCTCGCCAAGGACCTCCGCGGCGACGCTCTCGGCGCCGCCGTCAAGAAGGCGGTCGAATAGTACAGCATTCAGCACTCAGCACTCAGCATTCAGCCCGAAGGCCCTCGGCCATGAGCACGCTTGTCTCATGGGAGAGGGCCTTCGGGCTGAATGCTGAATGCTGAATGCTGTATGCTGAATGCTGAATGCTGGGTTCTGACGGCTATTCCAGCGTATCAGCCACCTTCTGAAGTTCCGATTCGGCGATGTCGCCTATGACGAAGTAACGGTAAGCGGGCTTGCGGATGAAGATGGAGGAGTGCTGGTTGGTGGATTGGCTGAACACGGACGGTCCGGTATTTCCGCCGCCAAAGCCGCCGCCTCCATTGCGAGGCGCGCCGCGCCGGAAGATCGTGAACGACGCGAACCCGTCCGAGTACCGCACGGCCGGCGACGATCCGCGGCGACCCATGCTCTGTCCCACGACCTCCACGGCGAACCCCTTCGGAACGTAGCGCGGCCTGGGCAGCGGTTGGCCAGTGATCCGCTCCACCTCGGCGCCGTTCCGGGCTACGGTGAGGGAGCTGAACCCAAAACCCATCCCGAAGCCATACCCCCCGGAGGTGGATTGCGTCATCGACGGCCGCTTGAACAGGGCCGCGGGCGGGCGGAGGAAATTCAGGCGCACGAACGTCGATTCGGAGCGCAGGCGGCCATTCGGCGCGTAGGTTTGGTCCTTCACGATGATGCCAGAGGATGGATCCAGCCACATCCGTCGCGACGGGTTGGTGGGCCGGCGCGCGTCCACGCGGATTGGGATCACGGAGCGGCCCAGCATGGGCTGCGGAGGCAGAACGGTCACGCGGTAGTTGGCTACGAGGCGCTTCGCCACGCCCATAGGGCTTGGAGCGGGAACGGCCGGCAGGCGCGCCCAGTTGTCGTAGGCGCGCTGCCAGGACTCGCCCTTTAGGCGCAAAAGCGTTATGCCCTCCGAGCTGCCGCCGTGATACTGACGGCGTTCGCGGCCCCGTCCATCTCCGATCACGCTCACGACGCTGCGAACGACGCCGCCATCTGTGACAACGCTGACGCTCTGCTCGCCCTGGAAGGCCCTGCGGGGCCCGGCCAGCGCGGCGGCCAACAGCGATTCCGGCGCGGCAGCCTGTGAGGCGGCGCAGGCCGTGAAGAGCGCCAGAAGCGCGGCGCGATGCTTCATTGCGGAGCCCCCGGAGCGTACATCAGGAGAATGGAGCGATTCGGATCCCCAAGGCCGTCCGCGGCGGAAAGGGCTTCGTGGGCGCCCAATACGGGCATGCGGTTCATGAAGTAGGGGGGCCGCGCCGGCGCGGCGGGGGGCTCTGGAGGGCGCGGGTGGAACGGGTGCAGAGCCAGGAACGTGGCCCCCGCCACCACCGCCAGCCCCGCGATGGGCTCCCAGCGCAGGCGAACCGATGGCAACGACAGCCGCCGCCCCGGCGGGCACTCGGCCTTCAGACGCGACCACAGCACCGGCTCCGGCTCCTCCATCGGCAAAGCGCGCAGCGCCGCCGCCAACCGGGCGTCGGCCTCCGGCGCCTGAGGAGGGCCGGACGCCGCGGGCTGCTCGGCGCACAGTTCCGCATTCACCCGGCGGCGCGCCTCCGCCAGCCGAGTCTCCACCTTGCCGGCCGGCGCCCGAACCGCGTCCGCGATCTCCTCTATCTCCAGCCCCCGAACGTCGCGCAACACCAAGGCGGCGCGGAGGTCGAACGGCAAGGCCAGGATGGCGGCCGCCAGAGGGACGTCCTGCTTCGAGCTTCGGCCCGAGCCAGGCTGGGGCTCGAGCGGGGCGGCGCGCTGGCGCAGAAGGGAGAGCAAGATGCCATGGAACCAGCCGGCGAACGCCTTTCCAGTGCGGAGTTTGCGCAAGAGCCCCGCTGCGCGCACAAAGGCCATGCGCGCGGCCTCAGTGGCGGCATCGCGGTCGCCGGTGATCTTCACCGCCACGTTGTACGCGCGGACGTACTCGCGCGCAAAGAGCGCGTCCATCGCCCCCGCTTCGCCGCGTCTCGCTCGTTGCACCAGCTCTACGTCACCCCGGTCCATGCTTGTTCCTCACGGTCAGCAGTCAGCCAGGAGGCCAGGCGCGGCCCATTTGGCGTTCCCTTGGAATCTGGCGGGGTTCGTCGGTACATTGGAGAAGGGAGCCCACCATGCCAGACCAGTCCTTTTCCATATCGCGCACCGAAGCGACGCCGTCCGCCCTGGAAGGCGCCGCCAGCGTTTTCACCATCTCCAATGGATACCTTGCCCTGAAGGGCGCCCTGCTGGAAGACCGACGCGGCCGCCGCCCCACAACGCTGGTGGCCGGCGTCTTCGACCGGGCGGACATGATCCGCTCCATCCCGCCCTCCGCGCACGAGCGCCGCTACCTGGATGAAAGCCGCTTCGATGATGCCGCGCCGATGCCCAGCGTGGCCAACCTGCCGGACCCGCTCTTCACCCTCGTTCTCCTGAACGGCGAGGAACTGGCCTTCCGCCGGGGAGAGGCCCGGGACTTCGAGCAAACGTGGGACCTGCGACGCGGGCTCTACCAGTACAAGTATACATTCGTGGACGGGGCCGGAAGGGAGACGCGGGTGGAAATGGCCCGGTTCGCCTCCATGCCGCACCCGCATCGCGCCCACCTGCGCTACCGGATCACTCCCCTGAACTACACGGCCAACGTTGACGTGCGCGCGGGCATCGACGGAACGGTGCGCTCCAACTTGCACGGCGATCGGCAGTTCGACGTGGAGGCGCTCTCGGCCTCCGACAACGGCCGTTGTCATCTGCGAGCCCGCACGCTGGCCCGGAAGATCGAGGTGGACATAGCCGCGCATACCCGGTTCACCGAGAACGGCCCGGAGTGGTCGCAGGCGGTCCTCGAAGACGGCCGCGCCTACCACCAATCCACGGCTCGCTTGAAGGCGGGCGAGACGCTGGAGTTCACGCGGGCCATCGTCATCGCAACCAGCGAGGATGCCCGGCGAGGCGCGGCGGTGGACCTGGAGGCGGAGATCACAGCGGCCGCCGCCGACGGCTTCGATGACGGAACGGACGCAAACGCCGCGTGGTGGGCCGAAACGTGGCCGCGCGTGGACGTTCAGATTGAGGGCGATCCGCGGGCGCAGGCATGGCTTCGCTTCTGCATCTTCCAACTCGTGGCCGCCGCGCCCCGTCATACGGACCAACTCAGCGCCCCCTGCAAGCTGCTCACCGGCGAATGGTACCAGGGCAGCGTGTTTTACGATACGGACCTGTATATCGTGCCGTTCTACACATTCACCCTGCCGCGCGTGGCGCGCGCTTGCCTGAACTACCGCTGGCGAGGTCTGGCGGAAGGGCGGGAGATTGCTCGGCGCTTGGGTCTGCCCGGCGCGAAGTTCGCCTGGCAGAGCGGGCCGGATGGCGAAGAGGTTCTGGGCTCGTGGTTCCGGTTCGTGCACACGAACATCCACATCAACAGCGACGTGGCCTACGCGTTGATGCAATACGTGCACGCAACGGGCGACCAGGGATTCCTCCGCGACAAGGGGGCAGACATTCTGATCGAGTGCGCGCGCTTCTATTCCGCCCGCGCGCGGCGCGATGAGCGCGGCGCCTATCACCTGGATGACGTCTCCGGCCCGGACGAAGGGCACTGCGAGAGCACGGACAACTACTACACCAATTTCCTGGCCCGCAAGACGCTGCTCTGGGCGGTGTCCGCGCTGGAAGCCGCCCCAAACGCCGCCGCGCGCCTGGGCGTATCGCCCGATGAGCCTGCAAAATGGCGCCAGGCGGCGGACGGTCTGGCGTTCCGGTACGATCCCGATACCAAGGTGTATGAGCAGTACGAAGGCTATTACGGATTGAAGCCGATCCCGCCGGGGTTCCGAGACGAACAGCGCGAGTGGTGGTTTACCGTCTTCCCGTATCAGGCGATCCACCAGCCGGACGTGGTGATGGCGCAGACGCTGTTCCGCGAGGAAACCCCACCCGACGTTTTCGCCGCCAACGACGCCTTCTACCGCGAGCGCAGCATGGATTTCTCATCCATGAGCCACGTCATCCACAGCATCGCCGCGAAGGAAACCGGCAACATGGAGCGCGCCTACCGGCAGTTCATGATCACGGCGGGCGAAGACATCGACGAATCGCTGACAGGGCGCGGCGACACGGCCGACGGGCTGCACGGAACCGCCACTGGCGGAGCCTGGATGGCCGCCGTGCTCGGATTCGGCGGCATTCACCTGCGGGGATCCACCTTGCTTGTGAACCCACGCCTCCCGGCCCACTGGACGTCGCTGCGCTTCCGCATTCAGGTTCACGGCGAAACGCTGGCGTTCGCCGTCACGCAAGACTCCGTAACCATCATGCTGGGCCGGGGCGCGGACGCCGAGATTGACGCAGAGGTCTGCGGCGAGCCGGTGACGCTGAAAAGCGGCGAGATCCGGAAATTCCCGCTGCCGGCTGCGCCCTGACGGCCGGGCGGCATCGCCCCAGGAGGTTGCCGAGCCATGCGAAGACTTCTTGTGACAGCGCTTCTGGCGGCGCTTGCCGGGGCCGCCGGGGCCGCCCCGCGCGTTGAGAAGGTAGAGAACGGCGGGCTGCTCTTCACGGACAACCCGGCGGGGGTCAGCGGCACGGACGCGGGGTTCTCGGCGCCCATCGGGGATCGCACGCTCTGGCTGTTCGGCGATGTCTTCCTGCTGCATCCCACCGATCCCGCCAAGCATTACGTGGGCGATGTCAGCAACTGCGCGCTGCTGGTGGGCAAGGGGAGCGGGGCATCGCCGTTGAAGAGCTACCGCTTCCTGACGGATGCGAAAACGGGGCTCGCCCGACCCGTCATCCAGCGCGAGGGCGGCGAAGACGGGAAGACCCGGCTTTGGCCCGGCGCCTCCTGGTTCGACGCCAGCCGCAACCGCCTGTATACCTTCTACGGCATCATCACCATCCTCGGAGAGGGAACGTATAACTTCCGATCCGAAGGGCAGGGCCTGGCCATGGCGGACACGTCGCATCCGGGCGCCCTGGCATACAAGCGTCTGAAGGCGGCGGATGGCGACTACTGGTGGCGCGGCGTCGGGCCCACTTTCGGCGCGGCCGTGGTCCCGCGCGATGGCTACCTGTACATTGCCGGGCAGGCGGACGCGCCCGGGAAGCCCGGCAAGATGGCCCGCGTGTTGAAGAGCCGCATAGCGGACCCGGCGGCCTACGAATACTATACGGGCGGGGCCGCCGCGCCGCGCTGGAGCCGCAAGCTAGCGGATGCGGCGAACGTGGAGGGTCTGGCGGGCTTCCCGAGCGAGCTCTCCATCTCCTGGAACGCCTACCTGGGCGGCTACCTGGCGGCGCATTCGATCCTGCTGGATGACCGCATCCGCCTCAGCATCGCGCCGTACCCATGGGGGCCGTACCGGAGGATTGCTGACATCGGAGCGCCGCGCCAGGCGCTCCAGAAGAACCCCTGTTACGCCGGCAAGGAGCACCCGGAGCTGGCGGAAAGGGGCGGGAAGGTCATCTTCATCACCTACGTGGACTCCCAGCGCTATTGGCTTCAACTTCTCAAAGTAACGCTGGCAAAGTGATGGCCCGGCAGATGCCGGCCGAAGGAGCACAGATATGCGAATCCGAACGATCCTCCCGAGCCTTATCGCCCTCGCGCTGGCCGCGGCGCCGGCCCGCGCCGGCCGCGCCCCGTTCTTCCCAATGGGAGTGTGGTACGAGGGCGGAGCCGGCGCCATGCGCGACAACCTGATCCCGGACAACCCCAAGCTCGCCGCCGCGCGATACTTGCGCGACTTCAAGGATATCGCCGCCCACGGCGTGAACGCCGTCGTCGTGCCGAACTCCCCTCCCGAGCATCACAAGATCCTCCTGGACGCCGCGAAGAAGGCCCACCTGCGCGTCATCCTCGAGCTTGGCGCCGCGGGCGGGCCGCTGGGTGAGATGATCCGGGGCAGCCGGCCGTACTCCGAGGACGAGGTCACAAAGACACTGGAAGACCGCCTGAAGCCCATCGCCGGCCACCCGGCGCTGTGGCGCGTTCAGCTTCTGGATGAGCCGCCGGCGGATGCGTTCGGTCGCTACGGCCGCGTGGCCGCGGCGCTGCGCGTTGCCGCCCCCGGGTTGGAGCCGTTCTGCTGCCTCATCGGCTCCGGCGACTTCGATGGATTCCTCACCGCCAGCCAGTCCAACGTAGCGGCGTTCGACTGCTATCCCATCGGTCCCGCATCGCCGGAGGGCGACCTGGCCCCCCTCCAGAATTTCGCGGACCAGGCCAGATTGGCCGGCCTCGCCTGCGCCCGGAACAACGCGGACGCCTATGCCGTGATCCAGGCCCACGCCATCCCCGGCGGACTCCGCTTCCCGACCCCGGGTGAGATGCGCTGCATGACCTACTCCGCCCTGGCCACAGGCAGCCGCGGCGTGTTCTGGTTCCTGTACCAGAGCGAGTGGTGGAACAAGGAGAAGGGCGAGATGATGGACGGCCTGGTGGACAGCCAGTACCGCGCCCGACCGCTGTGGGGTGAGGTGACCCGCCTCACGAGCGAGATCCGACCCCTGGCCGCCGCGCTGGCCGATCTGCGGCCCGATCCCGCGCCCGGAGTGGTTGAGTGCGAACAGTCCGTCCGCCTGCTGCGCGACGGCGCGAACCACCCCTACGTGTTCGTGGTGAACATGGACACGAAGTCGGCTCAAACCGTTCACGTTCGCATGCGCGTGGAGAATGGCTCATCCCGCGTTTCGCGCGTGGGCTCCAAGGCGAAATTGCATCCGCGCGTGGAGGCGGGATGGCTGACCTTCACGGACTCCCTTCCGCCCGGCGGCGGCGGCCTCTACGAAATCCGGGTTCGGCTGGCTGGGTCACGATAGAAAGCGGTCGGCGGACGGAACGCCCCGAGGGCAGGGCAAGCCCAGCCCCTACCCGGCGCGTCCGGCCATCCACCGGTCGGTGGATGGCCGGGCCTACCTTCCACGTCACTCCGAGCCCAGGGCGCCATGCGGGTTCCGGGCTTCGCGCGGACCACTGACGACTGATGAGTGACGGCTGCGAACTGACGACTTTCCCCTCACGTGTTCAACCCGGTTGCGGTGCGCGCAACGCGCACCGCATCGGTGAGGTTCACGGCAGCCGCGGCGCTGTCTGAAACCAGGTTGAGGCGCAGGAGGTCGGCGGATGTGGCAGCATCCAGGCCGGCGGCAAGGCGCAGGGCGCGCGCGGCATCGACCATGGTGTACGGCGCAACCCATGGGTGCAGCCCGGTGAGGCCCAGCAGTATGGGGGCCGCCTCCCCCGTCTCCGACGTGACGGTGACGGTCCGGATGCCCGCGTCGGGCTTCGGGTTCTTCCAGGTCCATCGGCGGACGGAAACGTTCTGGCCCACGCTGTCCGTGCCGGTCCAGGCCGTGGCCGTTTGCAGGCCGCCGCGCAGGTCGTTGAAGGCGAAGATCTGCGTGCCGTAGACGATGGCGGTCTGGGAAGAGGTCCCATCCATGTAAGTGACCTTGAAGCGAGCCACCGGCGCCCCGCTCGTTCCGATCCACGACGTCCCCCAGAGCGCGTTCAGCTCGGTGGCCTTCTTGCCGGAGACGGGGATTTCCACCGCCTGCGGCCATGTTCCGGCCGGGTTCAGGCCGCCGGAGAGCCAGATCGGGCTGGCCACGCTGAACTCCACGCCGCCCCAGGCCTGATCTCCCGTGGGGAATGGAACCGTCGGGTGCGTGCCGGGGATCCAGCTCCACATCGCGGCGTTTCCGGAACCGATGTCGGTGAGGAAGCCTGTGTAAGTCTTCAGGTCGATGGCGGCGCGGTTCCAGGCCTTCTGGAAGGCGTCGTCCGGATTGTAGCCAAGGTCCACGAGCTTGGGGCTTGCCCCGCTCCACGCCATTTCGGCGGCCACCAGATAGGCGCAGAACTGGTTGTACGCGCTCGTGTTCACGATGTCCGGGTACATGCTCCAACCAGCCCAAGTGGACTGGATGAGGCCCATCGCGTTGTTCCGCGTAACGATGCTGGAAAGGTTCTGGATGTTGGACCAGTCGTACCACGGAACCCCCACGGCCTCCCAGCCGCCGGACTTCCAGAGCGGAACGCTGGGATAGGTTGTGGACGTTCCGTCGTAATGCCAGTCGGTGATGACGATATCTTTCGGCAGCCCGGCGCGACGGGTCTGCGCCTCCGCCACGCTGGGAGCATTGCCGGCGTCGGACGCCTCGTCCGGGTAGTGCAGAAACTCGTCGCCCCACATCATGGTCCGCATCCCGCGGGCTTTCACCCAGTTGTTGATCTTCACCGTGTCGGCGACGATCAGCTCTCCGGCCGTCTTCGTGGAGCCGGGCTTCGGGAAGACGCCGCCGGTGGTCACCTCATCGTGCCCGATGTGGAAGTACTTCGGCTTGAAGATATCCGCAGCTTCCTGCATCACGTCGAACAACAGCGTATACGATCCCGGGTTCTCGGGGTCGTACTGGTAGCGCGCGGTCGCGTCCGTGGCCAGGTCAAGGTGCTGGCCATTGGTGAACATCCAGTCCGCGTGGCCCAGAGAGTTGATCAGCGGAATGGGCTCGATGAAGCGGTAACGCGCGTAGTTAACGCTCGCCTGCATGTCGGCTTTGGTCATGCCGCGGCTCGTATCCCAGATCTCCGGGTGGCTGGCCCAATACCCGAACTCGCACTCATACAGCATCGTGTTCAGCTTGTAGGGAGCGACGATCAGGTCGATCATCTTCTTGTGGAAGGCGAGGCCGTTCGGCCCGCCAAACCAGTGGACGCCACGCATCTTGAGCGACGGCCAATCGCGGATGGTGGCCGCCTTCACATAGACGCCGTTCGCGTCCGCCCGCAGAAGCTGTTTCAGGGTCTGGGCGCCGTTGTATACGCCGCGACCGTCGTATCCTGCCACCGCTACGCCGTTCGCCGCAACGTTTAGCGAGTAGCCTTCGGCGACTTGCGGAACGCTGGAATCCGTGGAGACGCCCAGCGTGAAGGTTGTTGCGTTCGCCGGCGGAGTTGACCCGATGGTGGGCGTGATGCCCCAGTACGTGGAAAGCTCACTGCGCAGTTCCAGGGCGGCCTGCTGTTCCTCGGCGCGAGGAACGGTAGGGATGGCGATATACACGTTTGGCCCTAGCCGGCAGGGCGCGGATCCGGCGGTCGATTCCTTCGGGTGCGGGATGACGGGCATATCGGCCACGTAGGGAACGCGCGCAGCCGGCGCCTCGCGCAACACCGGCTCGGTGGCGAGCTTGGGAATGGTCGTACGCGTGGGCGCCGTTCCGAGATGCCAGGTTGCCGTGATCGTCTGCCCGGCCGTGGGGATCGGCGAAACGCCGATTCCGAACCAGAACATCGGGTTTCGTTGCGCCCAGTCCTGCGTGCCCGCGCGGGCATCGAACAGACGGAAGGCTCGCACGGAGGAACTGCTTCCCGTAATGGCCACGCTCAACGGGCCCAAGTTGGTGTCAAACGAGATCGTTTTCACCAGTGGACACAGCTGGCTCGCCCACTGGTCTGAACTCGTCGCGAAGATAGGGACCGTGCCGGAACGCGTCCCGGAGACCGTGGAAGCGGACCACGGGCGTCCGGCGATGACGTTGGCATTCAGGTATGCCATATCCCACTCAATCTCCGCGGCCGGTCCCTTGGACACGTAGTTGATCGTAACCTTGTATGTATCGTCGGGGCCCAGCGTGTAGGTGTAGCGAACGGTGGCGTTCACGTTGTCGTAAACGGCCGTGCCGGTGTACGTTCCGTTCGAAACGCTGGAGGAGATCGTGGGGGTCAGGTTATCGGCGTTCAGGAGCGTGGACGTCCAGCCCGGCGTCACCATGTAGAAATGGGACTCGCGGATCAACGGCACGCCGTCGGCGGTGAGGCGAACGTTATGGCCGGGGGACATGGTGAAGTGGAGCCGGCCGACGGTGTAGTCCAATGAAGCGGGCAGCGCCGGCGCCGCGGCGGCGAGGAGCGCGGCAAGCGCCACGCGAGCGAACCGAAACATCTAGCTGTGTCCTCCGAAACGGAAATGCCGGCCACAGCGCGCCGTCCGGCCAAACGGCGCGCCGAACCATTGGACTAACGATAGCGCTCAACCGCAAGATACGACGGCCGAGCGCGCCGGATGGTTACCGGCGGAACGGACACGCGCCTTTGCAGCGCGGGAGAGCCGCCGCCCGCGCCGCCTTCGGCGCAGCGCTATCTCTTCAGCAGCAAGTTCCTCGCCAGGATCAGCTCGGGCAGGCCGCCGGCGAGGGTGTGGGCGGCGGCATGGTAGTTCTGGCGGGTGGTGTCGTGGTTTGGCAGGGCCACGGCGCAGCCAATGCCCGCGGCGCGGAGGGAGATGATGCCGGGCTCGCTGTCTTCCAGGCCGATGCAGCGCGCGTAGTCCTCACGCGGGATCGCCATCTGGTAGAGGGCGATGGCAAACAGATCGCGGTGCGGCTTCAGACGCGCTTCGCTGGAGTCCGTTGCGGTTACGAATCCGTCATAGACCGTGCGATAGTCGGCCAGGCGATTTCGGATGGCCTCGACCTTGGCGGCGGGCAGGGGCCAGGTGGCCACGTCTTCGCGCATCCCGCGGAAGATCTCGGCGATGGTGGCGTGAGCCTCGAAGGCGATGGACGCGGTCACCAGCCCGATGCGGGCGGGGCGCTCCGCGAACCGGCGGCCCAACGCCGCCAGGCTGGCGGCGGCCGCCTCGGGTAGATCGCGCAGAGGATGATCGGCGGGCAGGGCGGCAAGGAGAGCAGGCGCCAGCGCGGCGGCGCCCTCGCCCAGCCACCCCTTGATGAGAGCCAGGAACACGGCATAGCCCGGCATCGGCTCGATCAGCCGCCGGCCGCCCAGAAGCTCGCGCGAGAGCCGCTCGCCTTCGCCGCGCGCCACCATGCTCAGGATCAGGTGGTAGCGGTGGTAATACACGTCCATCGCCGCGCCAACCAGCGCGGCATCCGTGCCCGCCTGGAAGAGGCCGCCAAACCGCGCAATCAGCGGCCCGGCGAGCTCCGCGGGGTTGTCGTCCGTCACGGCGCCGCCGGCGATCAGCTCCTGGAAGCCTGGATCGTCCAGCATGGGGCCGAGGCCGCAGTTCACGGCGGTCAGGCGGATGTCCTTCCGGCGATGCGGGTCCTCCATTCGGGCCAGCGTCCAGATCAGCGCCTCGAAAAACGCATCCCGCAGGGCCTCCAGCTTCATGTCCCCACCGTAGCGGCCCACGAGAAACTCGGTGTGCCGGAAGTTGCTGTTGCCCACCACGAACGGGTAGTCCAGCACGGGGTCCAGGCCCGACCAATCCTCCGGGGCGGGCCGCGCCGTAAAGCGACGGACCATATACTCCAGCGCGTGAAGGCAGAGCGGCTCGGTGGTGGTGGAGGTGCCGTCCATATCCACGGCGAAGGCGGCGATACGGTCCAGGGGACCCATCACCTTCGGCGCCAGCGGATAGAGTTCGTACGGCGCATACACGTAATCCAGGTTTTGTACCACGGCCACCTCGTCTGCTCCCAGGCCCCCGGCGATCTCGCGCAGGAGCTGGGCCGCGTCTTCGGCCGGCAGGTATCGGGCTAGTTTCTCCATACCGGTATTGTGGACGCGCCGGGCAAACCGGCGGATACTCGGCCATGACGGGTGGGCGCCGAAAAGAATCACACGCAGGGAAAGCGATACCCCTACCTGCACCCTGTTCCCATCCGCCCGGCGTTGCGGCACAATGGTAGAAGACAGATGATTCATCGAAAGGAATAAGTATGCGACACTTGCTATTCGCCCTGCCGATGGTTGCCGTTGGACTCGCCTACGCAACCGCCGCGGGGCGGGCCGCCACCTGGAAGGCGGCCAACGGGCCGCTGCGCACCCGCTGGGCGAAGGACGTCTCGCCGGCGAACGCGCTTCCGGAGTACCCGCGCCCGCAGATGGTTCGCGGCCAGTGGCGGAGCCTCAACGGCCTCTGGGACTATCGGATTCAGGCCGAGCCGGAACACAAGATCGAGGCCGCCGCCGGGCAGATCCTCGTGCCGTATCCGGTGGAATCCGAGCTGTCCGGAGTGATGAAGCCCGCTCGCCATATCCGCTACGAGCGTTCCTTCAACGTGCCGGAGGGATGGCAAGGCCAGCGTATCTGGCTGCACTTCGGCGCCGTGGACTGGGAGGCGACCGTCTCCGTGAACGGCACTTCGTTGGGCGTCCACAGGGGCGGCTATGACGGCTTTTCCTTCGACATAACGGACGCGCTGAAATCCGGCTCCAACGTCCTCGCCGTGGACGTGTTCGACCCCAGCGACGACGGCGACCAGCCGCGCGGCAAGCAGGTCAACAACCCGGAGGGCATCTTCTACACGCCCTGCACCGGAATCTGGCAAACCGTCTGGTTGGAGCCCGCGCCAGCCTCCAGCATCCGCGACCTCGTGATCACTCCAGACGTTGACGCCGGCTGCGTGCGCGTGAAGGCGCTGACATCCGGCGACATGACGGGCCTCACGCTGAAGGCCGTCGCCTTGGCGGGGTCGTCAACCGCCGGACGCGCCGAGGGCGCGGCGGGCGACGAGCTGGTGATTGCCGTTCCCAACGCGAAGCTGTGGGGGCCGGGACACCCGTACCTCTATGGACTGCGCGTCTCGTTGACAGAGAAGAAGCGCACGGTCGACACGGTGAAATCCTATTTCGGCATGCGCAAGATCGAGGTAAAGCCCGACGAGGCCGGAGTGCCCCGCATCCTGTTGAACGGCGAGTTCGTGTTCCAGGTGGGCCCGCTGGACCAGGGGTTCTGGCCGGACGGCATCTATACCGCCCCAACGGACGCGGCGCTGAAGTGGGACATCACCGCCACCCAAAAGCTGGGCTTCAACATGACCCGCAAGCACGTTAAGGTGGAGCCGGACCGCTGGTACTACCACTGCGACAAGGCCGGCCTGCTGGTGTGGCAAGACATGCCGAGCGGCGATAACAAAACCGACGAAGCCAAGGCCCAACACGAGGTGGAGCTTCGCCGCATGATCGAAGGCCGCCGCAACCACCCCAGCATCATCACGTGGGTCGTCTTCAATGAGGGGTGGGGGCAGTTCGACACCGAGCGCATCACCGCCTGGGTGAAGGAGATGGACCCCACTCGCCTCGCCAACAACGCCAGCGGTTGGACGGACAAGGGCGCGGGTGACATGTTCGACACCCACGCCTATCCGGCGCCGTCGTCGCCGAAGGCCGTTCCGCCGCGCGCCATTGTGGTGGGCGAGTTCGGCGGACTGGGGCTGCCCATCCAGGGGCATATCTGGAAAGAGAAGGCCGGCTGGGGCTACCGAGGCCTCCAGAACGGCGCGGAACTGACCCGCGAGTATCAACGCCTCTTCCGCAAGGTCTGGGCGCTGGAGAAGGACCCCGGCATCAGCGCCGTGGTCTATACACAGATCACGGACGTGGAGTCCGAGCAGAACGGCCTGTACACGTACGACCGCGAGATCCTGAAGGCGCCTCTGAAGGCGATCCGCGACGCCAACACGGGCCACATCCCGCCGCCGCCCGTCACCACGGTGGTGGTCCCCTCCGCCAAACAGCAGGCGTCCATGTGGCGCTACACGTTTGAGACGCCGGACAGCCGATGGACGAGCGTGGGCTTCGACGACTCCGCCTGGAAGCAGGGGCCGTCCGGGTTCGGACGTATCGGAACGCCCGGCGCCGTGATCGGCACGGAGTGGACCGGCTCGGATATCTGGATCCGGAAGACCTTCACGCTGCCGGACCCGCTTCCGAAGAACCTGCTGCTCTCGCTGCACCACGACGAGGATGTGAACGTGTGGCTGAACGGTGAGCAGGCGGGCCACATGATGGGATACAGCACGGATTACGAAGAGACCACGATCCAGGAGGCGGCCCGCAAAACGCTACACCCTGGCGTGAACACGATCGGCATCCACTGCCACAACGAGACGGGCGGCCAGTACGTAGACGCCGGCCTCGTGAGCATCGAAGGGTAGATTCCACGCCCATGGAAATGGCGGGCTACCGTGGCGAAACCGCCCTTCCAGGGGCTTCGCCATGGTAGCCCGCTTTTACATCCGCGGGGGACGGCGATGCGCGCAATGACGGCAGCATCAAGGAAGCCATCGCCCTGCTTGGCCAGCCATCCGAGACTCGTCCTGGCTCCATCCTGTACTGGCTCGGTCCCGAGAGAGGGTAGATCCGGATCGACAGCGCCTGGCTTGAGCTGGACTTCCAGGACGGTCGCGTCGCTCGTGCCTTTGAGCGGACCGACTGACCACCAGCATCACAGTGGCCCTCAGCGGCCCATGATGGTCCGGCCGGCTGTCCCTGCTTGCGCCATGCCGGACCGTCTGTCACGGCAAGAGAACTGACAGGCACGGCCTCCACGCCAACAGATCGCTCAGAGTCGTAAAACAGCTCGGCGAGGACATCCTCGTCGTCCAGCACCCCGACGACGGTTCCAAGCATCCCCTGGGGGTATCTGCTAACCGGTTCCGTCAACCGGACCTCGCTGCAGATCTCGATGGCCATTGGACGTGCAGAAGCGGCCCCGGGCAATCACGCTCGGGACCGCTCTGAACTCCGGAGCCGCGATCACTGGTCCGTAACGGGGCAAATCTCATCGGGAAGCGGTGTTATCGTGATCGCATCGTCGGGCAGGTTGTCGAACTCCACCTCATAGGCTGTGCCAGCCGGGTTGACGTCCACAACGGTCCCAACCGCGCCCTCGGAGAGGCCGTACTGCGAGACGTCTTTGAGCACCGCGACATCGGTGAGCTGTTGTATCCTGTCCAGATCGGCCATAAGGATAGGGGTCAGGCGACAGCGACGGCCTCGCGCGGGCTCTGAGAAGGGATTACTGCGGATGTCGGCAGACACACGACGGGGAAGTCGTCTTTCTCGGTGGGGTCGAACTCGACGAGGAGGAGGCCCGGTTTGTCCGCCTCCAACACCGTGCCGAGCGCTCCAGCGGCGAGGCCGTGTTCCGGCAGTTCGGTCAGCAGTTCGACCACATCATATGGTTTCATCTTTCGTTTCCTCTCGGCGGGCGCGGCAGCAATGTGCTGAACTGCGGCCCCCGCCCGTCCCCTCTGTCCAACCAACCGACGGTCACAACCGGGTTGGTCCCGTCCGGCGTCGCCAGCGGCCCCCACACGTTCCACAACTCTCCATAGTCACTTACGGACTTCAGGAAGGCCGGGTTACGTCGGGCGTGGTCCAGCAACGCAAGCCGCACCGCCCCAGTGTCCGCAAGGTCGAATCCGTGCGCGGCCAGGAACGCAGCCCGGCTGCCGCCTTTCAGATGGTTGGGTGTGAGGATGTACTTTGTCAGCTTGTCGTCGGGGACCCACGCTTTGTCGGCCCCTGGAAGTGGTTGTCGCGCCATCGTCTCTACCGAGATTGTAGCGCGGGCGCCCCGATCACGCGTACGCCGCTGGCCGGCTCCGCGCTCATACAGGCTGTGGAGCGGCTTCTCGACGCGGTGCAGAGGCGTCCGCCTGAGAGCGGCGGCGATGATCGGGAAGCTCTCAAACCTCGCCTTAGCCGGGCCGACGACGCCAGGAGGTCGATTGCCTGGCCCTGGGCAATGTCGGCCGGAGTGTCCCTCCAGGCCTCGAACGGGGCGAAGGGGAGATGCAGCAGTTCGTGGATGAGGGTCTGCCCCATGTCGGTTGGCCAGCGTGGGCCCGGGCTCAGATGCCCGGGTTCAATGATCTCGATGAGGGCCGTCTTCCGGCTGAGGGTGGCATCGCAACACATCTCGGTATGGGGGTTCAGTCGCCAGTGAGGCGCGATATCGACGGCGACCAACCAGTCCTGGAGGCGCAGGCGCTTCTGCCAGACGGCGCACAGGTCGCGGAGTTGCTTGATGTTGAGGTTGTGCGGATCGGCGGCGGCAGGTGGGGTTTCGACTCTCGGTTCCATGGTCCGGTTATGCCGGCACCCAGACGCGCGAAGAGGCCCCGAGCAATTACGCTTGGGGCCTCTTCGCTTCAATGGATTGGGTCAGGCGACCGCTGCGGCCTTCCGCGTCTCCCGACGCAGGCGATCCGGCATCGTGAGGTCGAACCGGACGAGGGCGGGCTTCAGACGCTTGACGGCCGCGAGGAGGGCATCCAGTTCGGCAACCTGGTCGGCTGTCATACTATCGGCGGCAACCAGAAGCCCCGGGATGACGCCGGAGGCGACATCGTGCCAGTCCAGGCTGACATCCACCAGTTCATCCTCGGTGACCTCGGCAGCGCGCCTGTCCAAATCCTTCAGGGTAGCTACCGCGCTATCCAAGTGCATGAGGTCGATCTTGACCACAGTGTCGTTCATGGTTTCGCCTTACGCATCCAGGTGATGCCCGTGCGATGCACATCGTTGAGGTGGCTAACGCCGCCCCTCGGCTGGAATACGGTCCTAATCGCGTCTTCCTTCACCCTGTATTCTACCAAGACGCCCGGGCCGCCGCCTACGCCGCGTAGGTCACCGGATCTCCGCGCAATGGTGATGTGCGGCTGCCATCTGTAAAGGTTCACCGCGACGCCGGATGCTGGATCCAGGGCAACGGAGCGAGCGCTGGCGCGGTACTGGTCGAACGACGTACTCGCCGGCCACTGCTGCAACGCATGCACGTGCTTGAGATAGTGCCCTGCATCAGTCGGTACGGATTCGCCGGCGACGATTTTGCGCCCGCCCCACTCCAACCCCGCAATCTCCTTCCCGGCCCGAACAATCTTCGCCGGGTCGAACCACGCTCCCGCAACGTGCTGAATAACCGCATCGAGTTCCTCGTCAGTCCACGCGCGCCCAGTCTCGAGCGCGTCCTTGACGAGTCTGCGCACTTCCGTATGGTCTGCCACACGCTTCACAACCGCAGCATCGGCCCCGGCGCGCTCCTTCGTCAAATCCTTCAGCGGCTTATCTATGCGGTATGGCCGCCAGCGTTCATCGGCGGCTTCCTTCACCATGCCGGGGAGCTTCAGATCACCCTTGCTGTACATCCGGAACTTGCCGGGGCCGAGGATGGCCTTCTGCTCGCTCTCGTCCAGCCTGGCTTTGACACCTGGATCCGGAAGCCCTTCACGCTGCCGGACCCGCTGCCGAAGAACCTCCTCCTCACCGGGGGACGGCGATTCGCGCGATGACGGCGGCATCGACTAGTCCGATGCCGGCGCCGTCCGCCCCAACGTCCAGCCGCGTCTCATCCGCGCCTGTAGCAGCGCTCAAGCCGGCTGCGATCCGCAACGCTCTCACCACGTCGGGCCAACCCAACGGCGCCGGCGCCAGCGTCGCCGTTATCCAACGCGACGGGTTGGCGTACGATTCCGGTAGGCCGGACAGGCTGAAGGCCGAGTCGGCGGACGGCCCGGGCTGATCGTTGTCTCCCGCCTGCAAGTTGAAGCCGATGCGGTCTCCCTCGGCGGGAACAATGCCGCCCGGCAGCAAAGCCCACGGGATGGCGCCTTCCAACACGTACCCCGATGCCGTGCGTAACGCGGCCACGTTGGCCGTGTTCCCATGGATCGCCCCCGGCGCCTGGAAGGAGTACCACCGGGCGGTGAGCGCTTCGGAATCGCCCGGATCCGCCGAGACCATGACCTGGCAATCCCCAACGGGGCGATACGTCTGGCGGTTCAGGTCCTGCGGCGCTCCCACGCCCAGAAAGACCTCGACATCGTCGCGCAGGTACAACTCGGCGTCGGGCGTGATGGGGAAGGAAACCACGTCATCGGTGACCTGGATGCTGAAGTAGAGCGCGGAGCTATCCCATTTCACCCGCGCCACGGATGAATAGTCCGAAGGGCCGGTCCACTTGCCGGGCAGAAGGTCCTGCTCGGCCTTGCCCAGGAGCAAAGCGGGGGCGCCCGCCCATTCGGCGGGCGAAAGCGCGCCATCCGCCACGATCGGCGTAACGGCTTTCACGATGGCGATCGGCCCGAGGAGGGCCACATTGAAGGGTGCGCTCTGCCCCGGGGCCAGCGCGCCGCTCGTTGCGCTGAGGGAGTAGCCCACGCCGGATCGGTCCACAACCAGGTCACTGAACACGGCCTCGCCGTTGGTGAACGGTAGAGTCAACGTGCCGGACAACACGGCGCCGGGCGACCCCGAACCCGGAACGAGGGCAACCGTGGCGGTTCCAGCGTAAGTTGGCGTGGGGAAGCCGGCGGCGTCCACGGCGCGGACGGTCACCGGCGGCAGCGGCTGCCCGGAGGCGCCCGGCGCCGCGGGGCGGTCCACCCGGAGCATCGTGGCCGGATGGCTCTCGTAAGCGCCGATGTCCACGCGGGGGCCCGCGATGCGCGGGGCGCCGTCTAGATCGGTCTCGCCGGCGGCCACGGGGGCGTCATTCCCCGCGTCTACGCATGGCGAGATGGGGCTCAACCGCGAGTCGCCTTCCGGCGAAACGATGAGGAGCGGGTTCACCCGGATGTTGCCGTTGGCCCCGGTGGGGTCGGCGATGCCTTTGTAATCGAACGACCCATTGGCGAATACATCGCAATGGTCCACGATCTCGGCATCGCTGTTATAAAGGGCAACGCCCGCCGCGTTATAGGCGATCAGGTTGTTGCTGAGATTCACCGTGCACCGGATCGCGCTGACTGCGGCGCCCTCTGACGCGTTGCGTACGATTGTGTTGTTCCGCAGCGTCAACACGCTTCCCATTCCCGATACCAGTGTTCCGGAAGCTCCGTACGCCGCCGTGGAGCAGTCGGCCATGAGGTTGTCGGTGGCGACAACGATCCCGCCGGCCGCTTCAATGGCTGGCCCCGATCGACCGACGATCCGGTTGTGCGATACGGCGGCGACCGCGCTCTGGACCGACACGGCGATATCATCGAAGCGAGGACCGCCGGTCAGGAAGGCATTGTGGCTCACCGTGATGGAGCCCAGCGTGCTGCCGATGCCGCCGAGGCCGTGCAGGGTGAAGCCGTCCACCACAATGCCCCGGTAGTTGGCGACGATGGCTCGGCCGCTGTCGCCTCCCGTCACCACGGTTACGTTCCGCTGGATATCGCGATCATCGCGGCTGGTCTCCGACCCGGCAAATCCGCCGTACAGACCCACGCCTCGCGCCGGCGTCAGAACGCCGGGATAGGTCCCTTTCGCCACCCAGACCTCGTCGCCGCCCGTGGCGACCGCGAGAGCGGACGCAATGGTGGCCTTTGCATTGGCCCAGTCCAGACCGCTGCGCGAATCGTCTCCGCCCTCCGCCACGCGCCACACCCGCGAGGAGTCCGGCCAGATGACGCCGTGGGACTCGAAGGCGCCGATGTCCGCATGGGCGCCGTATGAACGCGCCTGGCCATCCAGATCCGGCCCGGCAAGAAGAGCGTATGCGTCGTCTCCGGCGTCAACGCACGGCGACGACGGCTGGATGCGCTGGTTCGTGTACGCGTTCGCGAACCCCGGATCCACCCGGATGTTGCCGTTCAGACCGGTCTGATCCGCTTGATTGCCGTAATCCCCAAACGGGTTCCCAAACACGTCGTTGTGAGTGAGGTTCACGGACGCATCTATCGTGATCCCCATCGTGTTGAACGCGATGATGTTGTTAGCAACCGTGGACGCTCCATTCACCATGAGGCCGCCGACTCCGACGGCGCCAACGGTGTTCCCGGCAACATTATCCGTGACCGTGTTGTTGAGGATGAGGTTGCCGCTGCCCTTACACACGCCCGCCCCGCCGAACCCGCCCAGGGAGGTGGTTCCGAGAGCGGCGTTACCGAAGATCAAGTTGCCGGCAATCGTTACGCCCACGCCATCCACGTAGAGCCCGGCGGCCTGTCGCGCCTGGTTGTCGCGGATCGTGTTTCGCGATATCACCATCCCGGTTCCGGTGCAGTACACGCCGCCGCAGATGTAGCCAACCACGTTGCCGGAGATCAGGTTGTCGGTGATGACGACATTGTCAGTTTCGCTGAAGATGGCGCCTCCCATGCCGGGCATGGGTGGAGGGCCAATCACTGAGTTGTCGCGCAGAGTGTTGCCGGTGATGCTCACAGCGCCGCCATGGCAGAAGATGGCCGAGCCATTCGTCCCGAAGTTGCCGTATATCACGTTGTTCGAGATGGTGACGTTGGCCTCCAAGGCATAGACGCCGCCGCCGTTTGCGCCATATGCGGATATTGGCGTGCCCAGCCCGTTGCGAATGGAGAAGCCGTCAATAACGGCGCGGGTCTGCACGCTCGGGCCGGCGGTAACCACGCTGCCCGGCGCCTTGGGCCCTCCGCCGTCAAGGATGGAGAGGTTGACGGCGGGATCGCGCTGACCGCGCGCCTGCTCGCCGAACGGGTTGGAAGCGGTGGGCCCGGCGAACCCTCCGTAGAGAGCCACGCCGCTGCCAAGGCTGATGTGCTCGGCGTAAACGCCGGCGGCGACCCATACCTCATCGCCGGACTGGGCGGCGTCCAGGCCGCTCTGGACAGTGAGAAAGGCCGTGTCCCAGGCGGCCCCGTCGTGAGAGGGTCCGGCGGCGTCGTAGTCCACGCGGATCACGGCGGCGCCGCAGGGAAGGCGGGCGGCCGCCAGGCAGCCGAGCGCCAGAGACAGGAGGGAACGATGCCAGCGGGGAAGCGGATGCATGTTGTACTCCTTCGCCCAAACGTGCGTCTCCCGGAGGGGGAGACGGGTGTCCGCCCGACGCGAAGTGGCATTGCTTCCGGAATCATGGATATGGACGGAAGCAAGAGGGGACTTCCGCACGACAGACTTCCACAGGCAGCGAGGCGATTATAGCTCTCAAAGGCGCCTCCGGCAAGCATGCGGGCTTGCCGGAGGCGTAACATCACGCTCAGGTTATCGAATCACGCTCGCTTGCCGATACATGGAATGACCGGACGCCTCAGCGTGGAAGTTTGGCGCCTGCTCCGGCCCAAACCACCCACAAGGGGATCGAACCATGAACCTGAAAGGCATCTCTGCCGGCATCGCCCTGCTGGTCGCCGCTCTGCCGCCGCTACATGCCGCGCCCGTTACCACTCGGATGAGTTGCGGGCAGAGCCCCGCCGGGTGGGGCCAGCCCAGTGGGCAGAATGGCGTGGACGAGAGCGTTTGCATCTCCTCGAACGGGCGCTATGTGGCCTTCGTCACCGGGGCCGGCAACGTTTTCGACGACACCAGCTCCTGGGGAGGCTTCTCCACCCAGGCAGACCTGCCCGTGATAGCCGTCCGCGACACTCAGACGGGCGTCATCACGCCGGTCACCATGTCCCTCACCGGAGGCTCGCCCAACGGCCCATCCTACGCGCCCACCGTCACGCCGGACGGCCGGTATGTCTGCTTCTGCTCCTGGGCCAGCAACCTCATTCCCAACGACGAGAACGGCCAGGGGGACGTGTTCGTACGCGACCTCCAAACGAACGTCACCACGCGCGTTAACGGCACGTATGACGGCACTCTGGACACTTACAACGAAGCCTACTGCCTAACGCATTCCATGACGGATGACGGGCGCTACGTGGTGTTCACCTCAGCCTCCACCCACATAGTCGCCGGGGTCAACAAAACAGACAACGTCTACATGCGCGATGTGGTGACCGGCAAGACCTATTTGGTCAGCGCCTCGTCTGCCGGCGTGCCTGGAAACGACAGCAGCTTTGACCCGACGATCGCCAGCGATGGGAGATACGTCAGTTTCGTGTCGATGGCAACCAACCTGGTCTCAGGCGTCTCCGCCTCCAGCCCGCGGGTTTACCTGCGCGACACCGCCGCCGCGACGGCGGCCACAACTCTCGTTGGTGACGGCTGGCTGCCGGTGGTCAAAGGCTCGGGACGCTACGTAACATACACCAGCATCCCCCCGGCGGACGGCTTCGCCCAAGCATACCGGTATGATGCGCAGACGGGGATAAAGACCCTGTGCAGCGTGGCGCCGGACGGCTCCACGGCTGGCAACCGCGACAGCATGGGCGCCGCCGTCTCGGACGACGGGCGTTACGTTTGCTTCGTTTCCAAAGCCCGGAATCTCGTGTCCGGCGACTCGAACGACGAGAGCGACGTCTTCGTGCGCGATCTCGGCGCCTCTCCCGCCGTCACCCGGCGCGTGAGCGTCGCCACGGACGGCTTGCAGGGAAACCGCGACAGCGGCAACGCCGATATGTCGACCAACGGCGCCTTTGTTGCCTTCGCCTCGGCCAGCGAAGACCTCGTGACGACAGACATGAACGATGCGTCGGACGTGTTCCTGCGCGGCCCGCTGTTCACCTCTTCTGGAACGCTGGCGAACGCCATCCGCGCCGCCGGCATCGCGGGGGGTTGGATGCCCGCCGGCTCATCTGATGTAACGAAACTGGACGTCGTGCAATCCGGCGCCTCGGCCGGCCGCGTGGATCTGGCCGACGTGGTGAAACTCGTCCGAATCGCCGCCGGACTGGGATAGCATCCAGCATTCAGCAACTGGCATTCAGCATTCAGGCCGGAGACCTCGATCCGTGAGATGGGTTATCTCACGGATCGAGGTCTCCGGCCTGAATGCTGAATGCCGGATGCTGAATGCTGGCTTCTAGCGGCGTTTGCGAAGGGCCAGTAGCGGCAGGAGGCCGCCGGCCAAGAGCGCCAGCGAGGACGGTTCCGGAACTTCGGACAGGCTGTTGCCGGCCACGAGGTTGAAGTTGTCGAGATAGGCTTTCTCGCCGATGGCGCCAGGCGTGCGGCCCTGGTCCACGGTGTTGTTGTCGGAGAAGTACCAGCCGGCGAAATCGCCGGTGCCGATGTTGATGTTGTCCGCAACCTTCACGCCGTTCACCCAGCCGGTTCCCAAACCGTTCTGGAGGTCGAACAGCACGGAAACGTTCATCCACGCGTTCGGAGTCTGGTTGACGGCGGGGGTGCCGAAGCCGAAGGGCATCAGCTTGGACGGCGCGTTTGACGCGTTGTCCCAGAACCAGCCGCCCCAGGGATTGTTGCCGTTGGGCCAGAACACGAGGTTGTTGAAGTTGCCGGTGCCGTCGCGGTAGTAATCGAAGGAGGCCTGAGCGTACTTGTACGTGCCGGTGATGTTGGCGAAGTTGATTTCGATGGGGGTCTGCGTGAACTCCACGTCGTTGAACTCAACCACGTTGCCATGGCCGGCGAAGGGGGTGATGAGGGCGGGCTGAACCGGCTGCGTTCCGCCCATGTGGTAACCGCTGGTCTGCCAACCGTGCTGCCCGCTGATGTCACCCGCGGCGTAACTCTCGAATCCGCCGGAGTCGAACAGCGTCACCGCCTGTGCAGAGGAGAGGGCCAGGGCGGCTAGAACGGCCGCGCCAATCAGATAAGAGCGCATGATGGTGTGTCCTTTCTGCGCAATGTGGAATGGGATTGTAGCAGCGCCGGCAGGCGACATCGGCGTGAGGCGTTCAGATAGAAGGAAGCCGAAGCCGACCGGGAAGCAAGCTGCCATCATGCACACGCGGGCAAATAGCGGGCCAAACAGCCAGGCATATCGACGCGCCGGCCTGTCATTTGGGGGCCGAAACGCGCCGAACGGCCGCCAACAGGGGGGAACTGGGGCGCTCGGCGGGCTCAATCCACTTCTCCAGTTGGAGGATTGTGCCGTCCGGGCCAGTGGACAGCCACACGCGATCGGCCAATTCCAGCATGAGGGTGTAGCCCAGACCCATGCTCACCTTGGTCGAGTAGCCCGGTTGGAGGAGGGAAACGGGAAGCTCGTCTGTGGGGATGCCGGCCCCGTGGTCGCTCACGCGAGCGACGATGCGGTCCTTGGCCTGATACAGAGCGCAGCGGCCGCCTGTGGCATGCTTCACGGCGTTTGTGGTGGCCTCTCCTACCGCCATCACGAGCTCGCGAGCTCGCTCCGGGCTGATGCCGGCGCTGATGGCGGCCTCACGAATCTGGCGGCGCGTGGAACGATCGTCCTCCGGGGTCTCAAGCGGCAGATCCAGCATGAGGCGACCTTCCGTGGGGATCTCATTCGGGTCCACGAGATGGAGCTTGTCGTGCGTGACGCTGCGGATGACCTCGCGGTAGAATCGCTTCTTCTCGGCCGACGCCAAGAGGAGTTGCTCGTGCGCCAGAGCCACCTCCTCTTCCGCCCGCCTTCGCTCCGTGATGTCCCTAAACGTCACCACGGCGCCCACGATCTGCCCGTGCTCCCAGGCGGGGGTGGCCACGTAGTCCACCGGAAACGACGATCCGTCCTTGCGGATGAAGACCTCGTCGTCCCCTCGGTGCACCGCGCCGTCCTGGAAGGCCGCGTACATGGGGCATTCGGCGCTGGGGTACTCCGTGCCGTCGGTTTTCATGTGGCGAAGCACGTCGTGATGCCGCCGGCCCACCAGGTCCTCGGCGGAATACCCCAGCATGCGCGCGGCGGCCGGATTCACGAAGGTCGTAAGGCCGGCCGCATTCATCCCGTAGATGCCCTCGCCCGCGGAGCGGAGGATTAACTCGTGGGCGCCGGTAATATGCTCCAGGCTCTCGGCCATCTCGTCGAACGCGACGGTTAGCTGGCTCAACTCGTCACGGCCTCTGCGAAGGCCGGTACGCGCCGTGAGGTCTCCCGCGGAAAGCTCGCGGGCGGCACGCATCAGCGCCTTTACCTGACGGAGGAAGAACCAGTCACCTCCCACCCACGCCGCCAGGAGGGCCAGCGCCGCCACAAGCGCCAGGCTGATGACGTTGCGATGGTAGACGCGGTCCACTTCTCCGTAAACGGCAGTGAGCGGGACTCCGATGGCCACGAACACGCGGGTAGCGCCGGTGGCCACCTGCGAGAAAGCGAACAGGCGGGGCTGGCCATCCGCGCCAACGGCCTCAGCGACGCCCTCCCGGTTGGTCACAACCTGGGAGCCGATACTGAGCTCGGGCATTTTTCGGCCGGCGTACCGCGCTGGGTCCGGGTAGCGGTAGAGCACCGTGCGTCGCTCGTCCAGAATCGTGAGAGTAGAGCCCGCCGGCAGACGCCAGCCCGCCAGGTTGCTCACCCAGTCCATATCGAGCGCCGTGAAGACCACGGCGACGAACCGGCCACGCGCGTCGTACACCGGGTAGGCGAAATTGATGGCCGGCTTCCCGGTGACCCGCCCCACCTGGTAGTCGCCCACGGCGAAATCCTGCGTGGCGATGCACCGCAGGAAGTAGGACCGATCTCGGACGTTCACCTTTCCGCGCAGGGGAACGGAGGAGGCGAGGATGCGTCCCTGCCGATCCACGAGGCCGAAGTTCGCATAGCTGGGGTACTGATCGTGCAACCGCGCAAAGAGGTCGGTGGCGTCTCGGGCATTGCGGGCCCGGACAACCGGGAACTCGGCCATCGCGTTGAGGAACTCGCGAGCGCTTTCGACGCGCCCCTCGGCGTCGGCGGCTGCCACGCGGGCAAGGCGCAACGTGCCGTCGCGCATCAGCCTGGCGGCATGCCGGCGCTGCTCGCCCGCGGTGTGGGCCATCAAGGCGAAGGCCGGGGCCACGGAGAGGAAGACGAGCAGAAGCGTCCGCACGCGCAGGCTCCACAGCGCGGCCGGCTGTACGCCACTGTCCTTCGCTCTGGCTGTGTCCATCCCCCTCCCGTGGCGTCGTTCCGCCTGTCTCCTGAAGTGCAGTGTATCACACTGATGTGAAACGGTGACAGGGCGGCAGACGACTCCCTGGCCGGCCCTGCTATTGGTGGAGTATCGGTTGTCCGAGGCGCAGCGCAATAGGGACGGAGCGCATCATCTATTCAAACTGGCCGCCCGGGCGCCCGGCGGCGTAACGCTGGCGAATGTACCAGATCTGGGCGGCGTGGTAGGCGTCGTGCTCGCCGTTGGTGATGTCGTAGTCCGCCATTCGGCAGGGCTTGCCGTAGACATCGGACGTGTCCTCGCCGTCGTGGCGGCGAACGTGCTCCATCAGTCGGGCATGCATCTCCGTGAGCCATGCTTGGCGGCCGGGCCACGTATCCTCCGCCGGATGGAGGGCTGTCTTCTCAGGGTAGACGCCCGTATCGAAATAGGTCACCCACATCGCTTTCCACGCGGCGCAGTGCCATACGAGCCCCGCGATGGAGCCGTCCTCCCCCACGCGTCCCTCATGGTCTGGCCAGTTCTCCTCGCGGAACGCGGCGGCTTCCTCATCACCGACGCCGTCAATGGATTCCAGCAACGCGCGGTACGCGCTGTCGCAACGGTCGCTCAACACATCCGACATCCTTCACCTCCACGAACGCGAACATGCGTTTGAAGAGAAGGGTAGCCGGTATCGCCTGCTGGCGGCTACACAGCGATGGACCCATCGCGCGATGGCGCCGGCTATTGGCCGCTGCATGACCCGCCGG
>DASXUL010000181.1:0-67613 GCA_036504855.1 Armatimonadota bacterium
GGCAGATTTGCACGGTAGCGCTGACGTCCCGCCGGCATGGCCGCGAAGCGGCCATTAGTGTCCGCCCTTCGCACGGATGCCGGCGGGCCGCCGGCGCTACCGTGGCGAAAACCAACTATCGACACCGAACGCCGACATAGCCATCACTAGAACCGAGCGTCACCTGTTGGGTCCCCCAGAATTGGGGGGAAGGAGGGGCCGGACAACCCATTTCAGCGTTTCGGCGATCTCCTTGGGGGCGGTGCGGAAGTCGTAGAGCACGGCCTGGAGGTTGCGGGTCGGAAGCTCTCCGTGGCTGGCTCTGAAGGCGTAGGAGAGGCCGGCATCCATGGGCCAGGGGTCGGCGCTGTCGTCTGGATCGTGGGCGCCGGAGGGCCACACGGGCAGCAACAGGCCGGCGGCCTTATCGTCGGCGGGGCGCGTGCTGATGACGGCGTCCGCCGATGCGGGCGTGGGGAGGGCCGGCCAGTAGCGCACGAAATCGGCGGTCTCGGAGTCGTTGATGAGGAACACCTTCCAGTCCGGCCGGGCCGCTTTGGCGGCGCGGATCAGGGCGTCCGCCAGCAGATAGCCGGCGTCCGTGCGGTCGTCGTTGACCGGCGCGGCGGTCCAGCTATCCTGGGCGGTCCGCCGCCCCAGCGGTTTTGGCGTGAAGACGGAGGAGGGGTTCGATTCGTTCCCGTTCTGGTCGGCGCTGTCCAGGCCGCGGCGGCGGATCCATTGGAGGCGATCCGGCATCGCGAACCCGAGGGCCGGCGGCTGGAGGCTGGCGGAATAAGGCGCCGGTTGCACGGGCCGCCACGCCGCGAAGGCGATGCCGTCGATGCCTTTCCGCTTCGCCGCCTCCGCCACGAGCGCATGCAGCCGGGCCGACACGGCGGGCTCCCCGGCGCGCACGGCGTTTGCGCTCAGCAGGCCGTTCCACACGGGGTTCCGGGCTGGGAAGGCCTTCAGCCAGTCCAGGCGCGGCCGGCCCAGGGCGTCGACGTCCAACCAGTCGCGATGGTCCTTCATCCAGTGGGCGCCGGCGGCGGTCTGCCATGCCAGCGTGTCAACGGCGCCGATCACCCGTATCCCCTCCGCCTGCATGGCCTTCACCGCGGCGGCGAGGCCGTCCTCATCCTTCAGCGCCGGGTCCTTCGGGAACGCCTTGCCGCTGTAGCTCGAATACCCGTTGGAGAGCAGCGGGTAGAACAGCGTGTTGAAGCCGGCGCGCTTCATTTCGCGGGCCAGCGACGCCATGCGCCCGGGCGATAAGGCCGGGACGAAAACGCCGCGCATCGGAGCGTCCCAGGCGATGGGCTTCTGATCCCGCAACGACGCGGGCACGGGCGGTTTCTCGCCCTGGCGCAGCCGGGCCTTGGTCGCTTCCACCGGCAGGTTGGCGCCGTCCACGCTCCCGTAGCTCCAGGAGTAGGGGGCCTGCACCCAGCCGGCCCCGGGCAACCGTAGGCTCAGCATCACGTCCGCATGCACCGTCAGGCGTCCCTTCCGGCGCGCGTCTTCCTCCTCAACCGGGCCGCGAACCATCGCCATCCGCTCCAGCATCGCGCTCTGCTGGGCCGGGGTCAGCTCCTCGAAAGGGATGCCTTCCGTGTATTTCCACTGGCCGTCCAGGCCCGGAATCAGTCGGGCTCGCTGATCGTCGGTGGGGGAGAGCGCGTCGCTGGGGTCGAACGGAAGCGCGTTGGCGAGGGCCAGCCACGCGTCGATGTGCCATGACTTGTCCCGGTAGCGGGCCATTTGCCGCCGCAGCGCGTCCGTTTGCTCGCGCACGCGCTGGCGGATGGCCTCCAGCGGCTCGCGGTCCCACGCCAGGATGTAGGCGGTTCCCACGCGCCGCCACGCCGCCGTGAGGGCGAGGCGCAGGCCCTCCAAAACGTCGGCGCACGGCATCGACGGCGCGCCGATGAAGACGGGCAGGTCCTGGTACGGCGCCGAAACGGTCAGATCCAGCCCGGTCACCGTCTCCAATCGTTTCACGACGTCGGCCACGGTCAGGACGCCGCTCACGCCGATGGGTTGATGGTACTGCTCGGCCGGCAGGTCGCTGGGCTTCAGGGCGTTGGGCGCTTCCACGGTGATCGGCATGCCGTTCTCGTCGCGGCTCGCCGGACGCGTTGCGTCCGATTCGGCGAGGCGGGGGCCGGAGCCGGCGAACCGGGACGGCGTCATCCCGACGAAGGTTGCTGTGTATTGATCCTGCGGGACCAGCACGCCCTTGTTGGACAGGTAGGCCCGCAGCCGGACCTGCCGGAGGTCCACCGGCTCGGAGATCTCGAGGATCGTCTTGGGGGCCATGCCCTTCTCCGCGCCGGGCTCCACCACGCGGAGCGGCGGCTGGAGCGCGGCGGCCATGGCGTTCGCGGCCTCCTCGGAGAGGGTGGCCGCCGAAATGCCCTCCGGAGCGCCGAGCCCCCGCGCCTGAGCCGGGGTGAGGCAGCTCAGCAGCGCGTCAACGGCCAGCCCGCGCGGCGCCGCGTCCGCGAGGTTGAGGCGCGAGAGGTCCGGGTTCAGGGCCTCCCGCGTTTGTGGCGCGATGACCCAGGTGCGCTTGTGGACGAGGAAGGGGATCAGCGTTGGCCCGCTGGCGCTCGCCGCCGCCGAGATGTCTTGCAGCCGCTCGAGGAGTTCCTGGCCTTCGCGGGGTGGGGGCGCCTCCAACGCGGCTGCGTCGCCGTGGTAGCTCACGCTGACCACGGGCCGCCCGGACATGGTCCGCTCCAACAGCCCCACCAGGCCGGCGCGAGGGGGCGGCGCCGGCTTGAGGGCGGGGGCGGCGAGCGCGGCGTGTCCGGTGAGGAGCGCCGCGAGTGCGAGCGTTGTTCGGCAGCGTTTCATCGATGCGGAGTCCTTTCGGAATATCGATCGGGCGATCCCAGGGCCATGCCAAACGGTCCAGCTTTCGGAACAGAGTATCGCCAAACGCCTCGGCCGATTGCCAGCCGAACGGAGGGCCTGAGGGCGGATAGCGGACCATATCCGTATAGGCGCGCCCCCATCCTCAGTGCTCGGTTCACGACGTTTGGTCGTGCCTATAATGTCGGGGAGGCGGCGCTCTATGCGGTGGTTGCGATTCTTGCTTTGCGTGTTGCTGCTGGCCGGCGCGCGCTCCTTTGCGGCGGAGCCGGTTCGCCTGCGCTTTCAGTACTGGGGCGACATCTATTCCATCCCCATCTTCGAGGGCATCGTGGCGCGGTTCAACGCCGCCCATCCCGGTACCGAGGTGGTCCTTCAGCGCGTCAATGGCCGTTACGAGCAGAAGCTCCTCGTGCAAGTGGCGGGGCGCAACGCGCCGGACGTGGTCTGTGTGGAAGTCACCGGATTCGTGCCGCTGGCCGAGAAGGACGTGCTTCTCCCCCTGAATGACTACGTGCGCAACACCCCGGACTTCGACCTGAAGGGCTACTTCCCCGAAGTGGTGCGCCGGTTCACCCGCAACGGCAAGCTCTACGCCCTCCCGCGCGACACCTCCCCCACCAGCGTTGTCTACTACAACAAACGCCTCTTCGACGAAGCCCATATCCCGTATCCCACCAACGACTGGTCGTGGTCGCCCGACCCCGACCGTGTGCGCAAGACCGGGATGGACCCGAACAAGGACTTCCTCACGATCTGCCGCAAGCTCACCCGCTACGGCTCCGATGGCCGTATCGCCGTGTGGGGGTTTGACGGCGGATGGGACCAGTTCGTCTATGGCAACGGCGGCCGCCTCGTGGACAACGTGGACCACCCGAAGCGCATCACCATGAACGACCCCCGCGTGGTGGATGCCATCCAGTTCCGCGCGGACCTGGGCGGCAAGTACCGCGTGGCCCCCACCTCGCTGGAACTCGACACCTCCAACGCCAGCACCTACGACCTGTTCATGCAGGGCCGCATCGCCCTGCGCGCCAGCGGCATCCCGGACTCCACCGGCTTCCGCACCATCACGGATTTCGATTGGGACGTGGTGCAGTTCCCGAAGGGCCCCACCGGGCTGCGCGGCTGGCCCACCGGCGGCACCGGGTTCGGCATCACGCGCCAGTGCGCCCACCCGGACGCGGCGTGGGAGTTCATCCGCTACATCGGCGGAACGCCGGGACTCACCGCGCTGGCCCGCGCCGGGCGCAGCATGCCCGCCCTCAAGTCGGTGGCCAATTCGCCGGCCTGGCTGGACGATCAGCTTCCGCGCAACAAGGCCACGGTGGTCAACAATGCCACCGCGCAGGCCGTCTACTCGCCGTTCACCACCGCGTGGCCCCAGTGCCTCAACGATTTCAACTCGGAACTGGACCGCGTGTGGCTGGGCCAGCAGACGGCGCGGCAGGCCATAAACACGGCTATGCCCGTGGCGCAGAAGCACCTGGACCAGTTCTTGAACCAGCCAAACTACCCGAAGCTGCCCTGGCCGGCCGCCTTTGGGGCCGTATTCGCGTTGGTGGCGGCCCTGGTGGGGCTGGTGGCGTTCCAGGCGAAGCGGGAACTGGGTCCACACCCCACGCGGGCGCAGTTGCGCGAAACGCGGGCCGGCTACCTGGCCATCGCGCCCTGGATCATCGGCTTCCTCGTGTTCACGGCCGGGCCGCTGGCGGTTTCGGTGGTGATGGCGTTCTGCCGGTGGGACCTCATTTCGCCGGCGCGCTGGGCCGGGCTGGACAACTTCCGCCAGATCTTCCACGATGACCCGCTGTTCCCGGCCTCGCTCTGGAACACGCTGGTTTACACGGCGTTCTCCGTGCCGTTGCACATCATCGGGGGGCTGGCGTTGGCGTTGCTGTTGAACACGGGGCTGAAGGGGATGCGCGCCTTCCGCACCATCTATTACCTGCCGGCCGTAACCAGCGCGGTGGCCGCCTCGGTGCTCTGGAAGTGGATCTTCAACCCGGATTACGGCCTGCTGAACCTCGCCATGCAGCGGCTGCACCTGGGCGGCCTGATGCGCTGGATGCACCTGGTGGACCCGCGAACCGGCGGGGTGATGTGGCTAACGGACGAGCGGCTGGCGAAGCCGGCGCTCATCATCATGAGCATGTGGGGCATCGGGGGCGGGATGATCATCTACCTCGCGGGCTTGCAGGGCATCCCGCGCAGCCTCTACGAGGCGGCGGAGATGGACGGCGCCTCGGCCCTCTCGCGCTTCCGAAACGTTACGTTGCCCATGCTCACGCCCACCATCTTCTTCAGCGCGGTGATGGGCCTCATCGGCAGTTTCCAGGTATTCACGCAGGCGCTGGTGATGACGGACGGCGGCCCCCACAACGCCACGCTGTTCTACGTGCTCTACCTGTATCGCGCGGCGTTCGTGGACCTGCGCATGGGCTACGCCAGCGCGTTGGCCTGGATCCTGTTCGCCATCATCATGGCGGTGACCGTGGCGCAGTTCCGGTTCAGCCGGTGGGTGTACTACGAAGGAGGGGGCCGATGAGCGCCGGAGCGCGGGCGGCCCTGCGGGCCGTGGGGCTATACGCTCTGATGCTGGCCGGCGCCGCGGTGTTCGCGCTGCCGTTCGTGTGGATGTTCAGCACGTCGCTGAAGACGGACCTGCTGTCACGGCAGTTTCCGCCCGTGTGGATTCCGGCGCATCCGCGCTGGGCGAACTACACCGAAGCGTGGAACCTCGTGCCGTTTGGGCATTACGCGCTGAACACGTTGCGCATCAGCGTGCTGTCCACCTTCGGCGGCACGCTCAGCGCGGCGATGGTGGCGTTCGGATTCGCGCGCATTCGGTTCGCCGGGCGCGACACGGCCTTCATGCTGTTGCTCTCGACGATGATGCTGCCCGGCGTGGTGACGATGGCGCCGGGCTACATCCTGATGCGCGAACTGGGCTGGATCGATACCTACATGCCGCTCATCGTGCCGGCCTATTTCGGCGGCGGGGCCTTCGCCATATTCCTGCTGCGCCAGTTCTTCATGACCATCCCGGTGGAGCTGGACGAGGCGGCGAAGATGGACGGCGCCACCTTCCCGCAGATCTTCTACCGCGTGATCCTGCCGCTCTCGAAGCCCGCCACCACCACGATCGCCCTGTTCGCCTTCATGGGCAGCTACAAGGACTTCATGGGCCCGCTGATCTACCTGAACACGGACTCGAAGCACACCCTGGAGTTGGGCCTGCAATCGTTCAGCACGCTCCACGGCACGCACTACAACTTCATGATGGCCGCCGCCCTGATCGTGAGCATCCCCGTGATCCTCATCTTCTCCGCCGGCCAGCGCTACTTCATCGAAGGCATCACGCTGACCGGCATCAAAGGCTGAAGACAGCGATCGGTGAAACACGGCGGATTCGCCAAGTGGCGTCGGCGGCCCGCCGGCATCCGGCCGAAGGGCGGGCCGCCTGCGCTACCGCGGCGAAAACCGAATGTCCGCTTCACCTCTGGTGTCCCCTTCCGGCGTCATTCTACGACGCCCGTAAGGACCCCATTATCGTGCCAGCCGAGGGGTTCACATCAAGCCATTGGAATGCCCCGCCGGCCTGGGTTCGGTGATCTGTTCCAGTACGCCGTCCAGCGGGATACCATCTTCTCGGCAGGCCACGGGTGTTCCTCTTTTCAGCGTCTCATCAACCGAAAGGTTACACCCGGACCTGCCTCGTCTGTTAGCAAGAAACCAACAAGTTCAATCCGCGGATTCAGTGTTACACTCCTCCAGCCTGTCCTTTCCCATCGGCGGGCTTGGCGGGAATACCGCAAGCGTGTCTCGGATGCCGATGCTTACCCTGCAGTGGCCGGGAACGCTACCGCGTCTGGTCCGCCGTCCAAGCGAACTCGCCCGTGAGCACGCTCCAATCATTGCCGAAGAGGCCGGCGGCAACCACGCCTTGGCCGACGGAAGCTACCAGAACGTCTGGGAACCCGGTTAGGGGCAGCAGGTAGCCCATGCCGTCGGCGAGCGCGCGGCCGGCCCGGCCGGTGGGCGCCACCACGGCCACGCAGGCGATCGCGCTATCCGCGCGAGGGCGGATAAAGGTGCAGGCGAGGTCGTCGCCACGGACCCACCGGCCGCCGATGGACACTCCGTCCCGCGTCACCTGGACGGGGCTATCCGCAAGGAGGCCCTTCCACGCGGCATTCGATTCCGCATTGCCGTAGAGCACGACGCCGCGATCGCGGTAGGAAGCGGCCCGGTAGGCCGTGTCCGGCACGACATCCATCGTGCCGTTGCCGTATACCCAGAACGTCTCCGCATCGTACCTCGCTTTGGCATACGCCCAGGCGTTCTCCTCCGCCTTGCCAGTCGTGCCGTAGACGAGGACCGTCCGGCGCCGGATGGCTTCGCGGAACGGGCCATTGCGGCGCGGATTCTTCTGTGTGGCGGGAAGCGGGGCCGCCACACGCCAGTGGCCTTGCTCTCGCGCGAGGCGCAGTACGCCGCCAACCGGCCATTTGGCCCCGAACGTTTCGCCGTCCAGGCCCAGGCGTACCGCTCCACCCGGCGACAGCATGCGTAAGTCCAGCGCCAGGCGAGCCACATTGGCTGTGGTTCCGATGACGCGCCGCTGGCCCGGATCGACCTGTAGGTCCACCGCCGACAAGAGCAGGAGGCGTTCCTGCTGCTCAATGGTGACCCAATGGCAGGAAGCAGAGACGCTGGGGTTCACCGTGGCAAACCGGACCTGACGCACGGCGTCATCCGTGGGCAGCGTGTGGCGCGCCAGGAAGTCGAAGAGAGGCGGCCAGTCCATGCATTCGGCGCCGGGCTCGTCGGATGAATCCCACCAGTGCCCGACTCCTTTCTGCTCGTGGATCCGGAAATCCTTGTGGAAACCGCCCAGCAGATTGGCCATGTGGCGCGCCTCATCTACGGAAATGGTCTCGTCGGCGTCGCCGTGGAGGATGTAGACCCCTTCGTCCGCGTAGTTCGAGGCGAGGGATTTGATGTCCATCGTGTTGTTGGGTCGCCGGGTAATGCCGTCCACGCCGGCGCCGCCTGCGAACTTCGCGGCGTCGAAATCGCTCCCGTAGCCGGAACAGGGGCCGATGGCGGCGAAGAGGCCTGGGTACAGCACGCCGATCAGCCACGTCCCGTGCCCGCCCATGGAGTGGCCGGTGAGGTAGATGCGTCGCGGATCCGGCTTCAACTCCTGCTTGCCCTGGGCCAATACCTCCAGGGCGTCCATGCGCCCCCAATCCTCCCAGCGATAGCCAATGGGGCGCCGGTTTGTCGGCGCAACGATCGAGGCCCACGTTTTGCCGTGATAGGCGTCCGCGGCGCTGGTGGCCAAGCCCCCCGCGCCATGGAGGCTCAGCACGAGCGCGCGCCCTCCAGGCGATCCGGCGGGGGGTTGGACCGGGTTCACCGCGTAGTACTGCACGGAGCCGTCGAGGTCGCTTACGAACGTTCGCTTGTAGGTTTCGGCGGGACGCCGCACCCTCAGCCGGACCGCCCCCTTTGCGAGGAGCATGCCCCGGCGAAGCAGGCGCAATCTCACCCCCACCTCCCCTGCTCGCGCCGGCGCCGGGGCGACGATGGCGAAAGCGACCTTCCGAACCGAGAGGGGGCCAACCGCCGGCACGTTCATACGGCGCACCGCCGCTCCCGCGACGGTGGACTCGATAGTGAGGCCCGTGAGGGTCTCTTCCGTGGCGTTGATGAGCACCAGAGCGCCACGCGTTCGGGCCGGCTCTCCGATGCGCAGATCGGGCAACGTGGCGTCGGCCGCGTCGAGCATCACCGACGGAGCGCAGGGTTTCACGGTGCATCGCAGGAAACCGCGCTCCGAGCGGAGGAACAGATCGTTCCGTCCCGGATGCAGCAGCACTGGAAGGCGCACGAAACCGTCCTTGTAGGGATCTCCTATGCGCGGCTCGCCGTTCACGAAAGCCATCGCATGTGCGGAGGCGCTGAGGATGGCGATCGTGCGCGCTGACGACGTCACCGATGTGTAGGCGTAGCCGTCACGCAACGTGTCGCTGGTGTACCAGCCATCCGCCGAGATCGTCAGCGGTTCCCACTGGGCGGTTTTCCCCTCGGAGAGGACCAGCGTATCGCCGGCGGCCGGGTGGTATCCGGGCTGACGCAGGATCCTCTCCCGCACGGCGTCCCACGGAGCGAGCGGGCCGTGGATCGACTCGACGGCGCCGACGGACAGGAGTGGCCCGGCCTGGAGGCGGGCGGAGGCAACGGATCCGGATCTGGCTGGCGAGAGGGAGAGCACGGCCAGAGGGATGGCGAGAAGCAGTGAATGCGTTGACATAGCGAAGCAGATCCTTATTGGCGTATTTGGTTCACAGGGAGTGCGTCGTGACGAAGATACGGGCGTGGCGGGCGCCACCGCCATACCTGATATAGTGTGGTCGGCCGGTTCTGCTAAGCCGAACGCGTCTGCATGGGCGCGTGGCTGTGAAACGGCACTGGAAGGGCTCTACGATGCGCCTGCCGTACCCCCCGCCAGCAGCTCCTCGGAAACGACGGGCTGGCGGCGGTTACCGGATGCCGGTCTGGGCTGAGCACTCTCGCCACCCGAACGGAATGCGCCGCGCGCAAGAGCGATCAGGCGCGGTTGAAGCAGCGAGCGGCCTCCGCGGGCCCCCGTGGAATCTCAAGGGGTTGTCTGCCGGAACGGAAGGACTGCGTGGCTTTCCCGCCGGCCGCTGCGGAGTAGCGGGCGGCGATGGGTGAGGTCGTCGTTATGCCGCCCCCTCGGAGGCAGCGGATGAACTCGTCCACGATGTGAGCGTCCGAGCCGCTGTGGTCGCCGGCTTCCTCATCGCCCTTTGGCTCGTTGAGATGTCGCTTGTTCCAGAGCCGGATCACCCTCCGTTGGCGTCGCCGAAGATCTCAATGCTTCCTTCGGCGCCGATTACGGTGTAGTTGCGCCAGCCGTGCGGCGCGAAATGGCGCTGTTGGTAGCTGGCAGAGGCGCCGCTATCGAGACGCATCAACATGATGCTGTTGTCTTCCACGTCGATCGCCGGGTTCAAGCCCTTCTGGGAAAGGGGCGGCCAGTGATCGAACGACCGCGATGCGTCACCGCGTTCACCGAGGGCATGGCGGTCGGCGACAGTAGGCGTAGGCTCTCAAGAGCGCAAATCCCCTCAGATTGGCGGCTCCTGACGCTCAGGGACCATTTGTATCTAAGAGTATTAGAGCGGCATCAAGGGATAGGCCGGCGGCCGGCGAAACACGGCGGGCCGCCGACCCTTATCTGCGGCGAAACCCGACTATGAGCACAGAGCGCCTACTTAGCGCGCGCCGCAGCCTCGCTCTCCCCGATCAGCCCGAACGCCCGCAGGTGGGCGATCAGTTTGGCGGTGTCGGTGGGCTTCACCAGGTAGGCGTCGCAGAGGCCGTGGAACGAGGCGAAAACCGTTTCGATATCGTCCAGCGCGGTGGTCATGATGACCTTCACCGCGTCGTGGGTGAGCACGCCGCGTTCGGCTTCGTCGTCCCGGATGCAGCGCAGAACCGCGTGGCCGTCAACGATGGGCATCATGATGTCCAGGCAGATAAGGTCGTAGGCGTGGCCGCTCGCCCGGGCGGTGAAAAAGGCATGCACGGCTTCCTTGCCGCCATCCGCAACGTCGCATTCCCCATACCGCGCCAGTATGGTTTGCAGCAAGAGACGGCTGGTGTAGTCGTCTTCCACAACGAGTGATTTCAAGATGATGCTCCTATCATCGTGTTGGCTCAGGCCCACCCGCGCTCTTGCAGGGCGGACGTGAGGGTATCGAAATGGCTGTTCAGTTCGGGAAGCAGCCGTGACATGGCGTCGAGGTCGCCTGTCCTGGCAGCCCGCTCCATCTCCGCGGCGGCGGCGGCCATAGCGCGCGCCGACACCGTAGCGGCCCCTCCGCGCAGCGCATGCGCGTGGTATTGCGCATTTCCGGCATCGCCCCCCTGAACGCATGCCCGGAGATGGGTCAGCCGTTGCGGCGCATCCCGCAGGAAGCCAGCCGCCAGCTTGTACGCGAGGCCAGTATCGCCCATCAGGCGGGCCATCAGCGCGTCCTCGTCGAAGGTCATGGGCTCATCATCGGTCGAGCCCTCTGCCGACCAGGGCCGGTTCATCCCTTCCAGGCCAGCGGGATCAACCGCAACCCATTTTCGCACCATGGCCGCCAGAGTGGCCGGCTCCACCGGCTTCGCGATGTAGTCATCCATGCCGGCGCCGCTGCATTCCGAGCAGACCCCGGCCATGGCGCTGGCGGTCATGGCCACGATGGGGATTCCCGGATTGCCCGCGGAGGGATCGAATGCGCGGATCTGCCGGGTGGCCTCGTACCCATCCATCTCGGGCATCCGGCAGTCCATCAGCACGAGATCGTAGGGCTCGGAACGGAGCCGTTGAACGGCCTCTGCCCCATTGTTCACCGCGTCCGAGTGGTAGCCGAGCTTTCGGAGGATGGACAGCGCCACCAGTCGGTTCACCGGGTTGTCCTCCGCCACGAGGATGCGCGCGCTTGGGCGGGCCTGCGCCGGCGGGGCCGCGTGGGGCGGCGGGGAAGGGGAAGCAGCGGCAGGCTGCAGCGCCCGCTCCAGGGCGTCTCCCAGGCGTGACTCCCAGACGGGTTTCGTAACGCACGCCGAGAATCCGTGGGAGGCCACCTCATCGGCGCTGGTGCGCCGGCCAAGCGGCGCCATCAGCGCCAGAGACGTTTTTCGCAACCGGGGGTCCGACGCAACGGAATCCCCAAGCTGGAAACCATCCAGGTCGGGGAGGCTCAGATCCAACAGGGCCAGGTCCCAAGGGCGGCCGCCCTCACCGCCTGTCCGGAGGGCCTCCAGGGCAGACGCCGCGTCGACGGCTTCACCCGTCTGGCACCCCCACCGCATGAGCATCTCCGTCAGCAACGACCGGCTTTCGGCGCTGTCGTCCACCACCAGCACGCTCCGACCGGCCAGGCCGGGGCGGCTCGCAGCCACGGCTTGCGTGCGTTGCTTGCCGAACTCCGCCGTGAACCAGAACGTGGAGCCCTGGCCTTCCACGCTGTCGAAACCGATCTCGCCTCCCATCAACGTCGCCAGTTGCTTGGAAATCGATAGCCCGAGGCCCGATCCGCCGAACCTGCGCGTGGTGGATCCGTCCGCCTGCACGAATGGCGCGAACAGGGCGCTGGACCGGCCCTCCGGAATGCCGATGCCGGTGTCGGTTACGGTGAACCGCAGCCGCGCCGTGCGCTCGTCGCCCCGCTCAACGCCTGCTCGGATGGCCACCTCGCCGGACGCCGTGAACTTCACGGCGTTTCCGACCAGGTTCACCAGAATCTGGCGCAGACGAACGGGGTCGCCGCGCAGCGATAGCGGCGTTCCCGGCGCGATCGCGCAGGTAACCTCCAAACCCTTTTCCGCGGCGCGGGCGGAGTGGATCTCGGCGGCGTGCTCCAACACGTCGCGCAGGTCGAAGTCCACTGATTCCAATGTGAGACGGCGCGCCTCGATCTTGGAGACATCCAGGATGTCGTCGATCAGCAGGAGCAGCGTTTTACCGCTGGCGCCGACAATCTCGGCATACTGTCGCTGCTCCGGGGTGAGGTCGGTTTCCAGGAGGAGTCCCGTCATGCCGATGACGCCGTTCATGGGCGTTCGGATTTCGTGGCTCATATTGGCGAGGAACTGGCTCTTCGCCTGGCTGCCGGCCTCGGCAAGCTCCTTGGCGGAAACAAGCTCGGTCTCCGCGCGCTCCAATCGATCCAGCATCCGGTTGATGCCGGCGGCCAGTTGCCCCATCTCCTCGCCCGGAAGCTCGTGTACGCGCCCCATCGCCGCGCCTGTCGACCGCAGCGTGTCCACATCGCGGCTCAACTGGAGAACGGGGCGCATCACGGAGCGGTCCAGCACCCAGAGGGATGCCAACGCGAAGACCAGAGCCGTGCCCAGCAGAGAGATCACCAGGTAGCCGATCGTCCGCCGCCCCTCGAACGAGATGGAGCGCGGGTAGTCCAGGCGCACGATGGCCACGGGATGCCCGGCGACGTCATTCATTAGCCGGCTGGTTGCGGTGCGCCAGACGCTGTATGGATCGTGGTCCACCGGGGAGCCCGCCAGAAGGCGACGAGCCGCTCCCGCGAGAGTGGGGCTGAGCCGCGAGGCGAGGGGGCGGACTGCCAGCCGGTTGCCGGCTATCGCGCGCACCGATCGAAGGCTGGGACCCTCAAGCCACCGTCCCATGAACAAGGTGCCCCGCGCCGGCCCGGCGCCCTTGCTGGTAAGGATGGGCCGCGCCGTGACCAGCATCAGCCCGTCGGGCAGGCTCACAATTCCCTGCACCGGGGCCCGCGTGCGCGGACCTCGCCACAAGAGTCCATCGGGCTTCAGCAGTTCCAGCACGCCGCGGGGCAGGGGGGTAAGCCGGCGCGCCTCGGTGTCCACTCCGGTTCCGAAGACCACGCGGCCCTGCTCGTCCAGCAGAGCGACGGCGTTGTCGTGCAGCAAGCGGATCGATTCGGCTCCCAGATTGGAGCGTGCGAACGCAGCGTTCGGGACGCGCATGTAGGCGTAGAGGTCGTCCCACGCGGCCCAGTCGCTACAGACCGAGTCCATCTTGGCGATCTCGGCGCCGATCAGCTCAACCGCCCGGCGATTCTTTTCCTCGCCCTCCACACGCTCGACCCGGCTGAACGAGTTGAACAACACGCGAAAGACGGTGGCGTTCAGGAACACGATGAGGCCGACCAGGGCGACCGTCAGTGTGCACAGCGTGCGGGCGCGAATCGTCACAGGGGGACCCTCAGGAATGAAGACACAACCGGGTCGGAAGCGGCAATCGCTGTTTGGGCCGGTTCGCGGGAAGGAAACCCCTCCAGAGTCATGGTGAAGCATCCCGGCCGTCTTCGTAACGGCGGGAAAGACTGAGAACTGGTAGGTCGCATCCCTGATCCCCCGATACAGTGGCGGCTGTCCCCGCTCCAGGGAGGGCCGCGCTGGCATGGTGATTTGACGCTAAACCATTCTAGACGCAACCGGGCGGCGAATGTCGCGTCACCTGCGGCAAACGCTTGCGCGCGCTTGGCGCACAGGCGCGGGCGTCTCTATGCTGAGGCCAGAGGAGACATACCTATGAGGCAGTCTGCGTGGCTGGTAGCGGTGATGACGTTGTCGGCGGCCGCAATGGCGGGACCGCGTGCCCTGCCCCCGGAGCGGCTTCCCGCGCCCTTCGGAGTGAACATCCATTTCACCGAGGGGCGCCCGGGCGAGGTGGCCATGCTGGCCAAGGCCTACAAGGTAGCCCGCATGGATTTCATGTGGCACGCCACCGAAAAGGAGCGCGGCCGGTATGACTTCAGCGCCTACGACAGTCTCGTGAAGGAGCTGGAATCCGCCGGCGTGGAGCCTTACTTCATCCTGGATTATGGGAACGACCTCTACCAGGCCGGCCCGCCCCGAACGCCGGAGGCGATGGACGCCTACGCGCGTTGGGCCGCAGCCTCCGTGGCCCATTACAAGGGCCACCGCATCGTCTGGGAGTTCTGGAACGAGCCGAACGGCAACGGTTTTTGGGGCGGCAAGGCGAACTCGAGGGAGTACGCGGCGCTGGTGAACGCGGCCGGCCCCGCCGTGCGGAAAGCCGATCCGGCGGCCACGCTTGCGGTCGGCGCCCTGTCCGGATTCGACTGGGAGTTCGTAGACACGATCGCCCGATCCGGCGCCTTGCGCTACGCCGATGCCTTTGCCGTGCACCCGTACCGCAGCGGATTCCCGGAATCCGTGGGCCCGGATTACAGCCGCCTGCGCCGGATCATCGATCAGTTCGCCGGAGGACGCAAGATCCCCATCCTCTCGGGCGAATGGGGCTACAGCACCAACCGGAAGACCGGCGTCTCCGAGGAGCGGCAGGCCCAGTACCTGGCGCGCCAGCGCCTCTACAATGCGCGGTGCGGAGTGCGGACCAGCATCTGGTACGACTGGAAGGAGGATGGCCCGGATCCGGACGAGAACGAACACCACTTCGGCAGCGTGCGGCCGGACCTCACTACCAAGCCCGCCTACAAGGCCGCCCTCACCAGCGCCGAAACGCTGGCCGGCTACGAGATGGCCCGCATGCTGGTGGACGAGCCGAACGCGTTCGTCATGCTGCTCCGCAACTCCAAAGGCGAGTCGGCCCTGGCCCTCTGGACGACCGGCCCGCGGCGCACGTTCCGCGTGCGCGGCAGGGTGGAGCGCATCGTGTCCATGCTGGGTCGAGAGACGCCCGGCGATGCGCGCACGGTGCAGGACATCGCATATGGTCCGTCGCCGCGCTACGCGCTGCTCGGCAGGAACGCGGCGATGGACGCTTACGCCGCCTGGCAATGGGTGCGGCCGGGCGATCTCCTGGCTGCGGGCCGCGCTCTGCCGACGACGTTCACGCTGCGCAACGCGACCGGCGCTTTCCAGACCTTCACCGTTGCGTTGGGCGTGAAGGGCGGCACGGCATGGCCGGCCCGGTTCGCCGCGCGGCTCAAGCCGGGCGAGATCCGCCGCATCCCGGTGGCGCTCACCCTCTGGAGCCGCCCCGTCGAGACGCGGCTCTCTGTAACCGTGGACTCCGCCGGATCGGGCCTCAACCTGCGCGATGTCGCCAGCGTGCCGGTATCGGTTTCCAACCCGATGACGCTGTCCATGGACATGACGTCGCCGGGCTCCGTGCATGTAGCGATTGAGGCCCCGGCTGCCCGCGGCGCCACAGACAGGGAGGCCTTCCGGGTGACGGTGACAAAGCCGGGCGGCGCCGCCGCCGCTCCGGCGCGTTCGGTGATCGTGTCGCCATCCACGCAGGGCCGGGCAGAGGCCACATTTCCGGTCCCCGCCGGGAAGGGCGGCGCGCGCGCTTACGGCGTATCGGTGACGGATGCGCGGGGCCATACCCTGGCCTCACTGGCGCCGGTAGAGGCGCGGCCGCTCTATACCTTCGACGACGGCGTGGCGGGGGGCCCCGCGAAGGGCCTTTCGATTCACGAGGAAGGCGATCCGAAGGTCGGCGGATCGGCCGCCATGGCGATGGCGGCGGACCCGGGCCGCGGCCCGGTGGTGGACATCCAGGCGGATTTCCCGGACGGCTGGCGCTACTTCGTGGTGACGCCGGACAAGACGGAGATCCCAGCCAACGTGAACGCCGTGGGGATGTGGGTGAACGGCGACGGCCAGGGCGACTTCATCCGCTGCCGTTTCGTTGACGCTAAGGGGCAAACCTGGCAGCCCACCGTCGCGCAGAAGGGAACGTGGAAGGGCTGGAAGTGGGTGACCATGCGCCTGGATGACACGACGGCGGGCTCGTGGGGCGGGCCGCAGGACGGCGTGATCCACCGCCCCATCCGCTGGGACAGCATCTTCCTCCTGGATAACGCCAGCCAGCATGCCCACAAGGCGCATATCCAGATCGACGACATCACGCTGATGTCGGGGGGGGAGCAGAGCAGTGTCCGACGTTAGCGCCATCGCCACAACTGGGCTGGAACGGCTCACAACCGACGTTGCCGACGCGATCATGGCGCTAGATGCGTCTGGCGCCCGGTACAAAGCATTCCAGCCGGGCGCTGGCCCCTTTGGAGAACCCCAGTTGGTTGCGGAGGTTGCACGTTGGCTAAACAGCCGTGCCCCGTATGAGGGGATCGTGAAGACCAAGAGAACGCCTGACATGCTGGTCTCGGGCATGTGGGCTATCGAGTTCAAGATTGCTCGTCCCTTCGGTGACAACGGAAGGGAAGCCGAGAACTGGTCTGTGAACCTACTCCACCCCTACGAAGGGAACGCAAGCGTCATTGGCGATTGTCTGAAACTGGTATCTCTGCCTCTCGCTGAACGAAAGGCAGTCATAGTCGTTGGGTATGAGCATGTCCCGCCCAAGATCAGCCTGACGGACTTGGTGCTCTCATTCGAGGCAGTGGCAACGAGCGTGAAACACTTACATCTGAGCTCCCGAGTCGAGGCCGAGCGACGTCCATTGGTTCACCCGGTTCACCAGTGTCTGCGCGTGTTCGCCTGGGAGGTTCTCGGCCACGCCTCGCGGTCTCTCACCGGGGACGAGTCCAGCTATCCCTGATAGCACACAGCATGCCCACAAGGCGCATATCCAGATCGACGACATCACGCTGATGGGCGCCGCGTCACCGGCAGCGTAGGCCGTACGGGGTGGAAATGAGAAACGGCCCCCGCCCGAGGTTCGGGCGGGGGCCGTTTCAGCCTGCCGGTTCGGTTAGCGAACCGGCTGGAAGTGGACCAACCCGTCCCAAGTGGCGGTGGCCACATAGTCATGTCCCGGCGTCTGTCCGGTGGCGGCGAACGCTGAGTTGACGGAGCTCAAGATGTCCACGGTCTGGATGTTGCCGCCGGTCAGAACATTGGCGGAAACGAGACGGGCGTCGGCGGAACTGTAGAACACGCCATGCGTGACGACGGGCATGGCGAATGAGGCGCCCATACCGCGGTTGCACAGCGCCGGCAATGTACGCCCCGCGTACGAGCCGTCCGGGTGGAACGCGTGGACCGCGCCGTAGATCGTCGCGGCCTGCACCAGGTTCGTCCCGCGCTCAAAGAACGGGGAGGCGGTCAGCGGGTCGCCGAGATCGAATGCTGCCTCCGTGACGCCCGTTGCGCCGTTAATGCGTCGGAAAATCGTGTTGTTGCTCTTAATGCCGGACGCGATGTAGACCTTTGGCCCGACGCGCAGGGGAGCCGTGAGCGAAGGAGCGCGGATCACGTTCAACACGTTGAAACTGGTGTACTCCAGCGTGTATACGGCGTCGTCAGTGCTCACGCAGATTCTATTGTCTGGAGTGACGGTGAGTGCGCCGCGAGATGGGACAAAGCTGACCCAGTTACTCGACATCAGGTTGACGGCGTTCAGTTTCACGAGTGCCGGACGTACCGAGCCGTAGACGAGTACCAGGGAGTCCTGGTACTCCCTGAACATGCTGTATGGCACATAGGCGATTACCGAACTGCACCCGACGCCAGGGTCCATCATCGTGGATGCCATCAACGCGCCGGTGCGCAAGTTGAAGCGGTAGATTCGGCCGGTGGATGTGGCAACGAAGACCGCATCCCCATAGATGGTCGGTCGGGCGTACGTAATGCCGTCCAGGTACTTGCCGGACAGGCCGTCCGCTCCTGGTTCCCAACCGGGCGCGTCGTCCCCTGTCGCCGGATCCAACACGTACAGCCGGTATCTCTCCACCAGCGGGTTGATCTGGACCGCGGTGGAGCCGCAAGCCACGATCACCTTCTGCCCGTTGCTCAAGGTGGCGGCGGACAGGGGAGTGTAGATGCGATAACCGGTTCGCCGCGTGTGCAGGGCTGGCACGAGCGTGCCGCTCATCAGCGTTCCGCGTAACGTCTCACTCTGCCATCCCTGGCTGGCGCCGGTGTAGCGGCCCGTAAAGGCGATGGGGTTGAACGGGGCGAAGTCGATGTCGCCGGTCAGCGGCAGATTGTTGTCGAAGCCCGGGGCCGCCGTCAGCGTGCCGGTGAGCGTGGCCGCGTTGGCGGGGCCAAAAGTCGCCGTAATGTCGAAGGCGCCGTGCTCGACGGGCACGTTGGTGATCGGGTCGGTGGAGTTGTCGGCATAGCTAATGGTGAACGTGCTGGCGTAGCCGTGCGCCGGGTCGTTGCCGTACCGGACGATGTTTCCATCCACCGCGGTCACCGTGCCGTTCAACGTCACCGTGTAATTGGACAGGGTGTCCTTCGGCTGAGCGGCATAGCGGGTGAGAACGGGGCCGCCCAGGGATATGAAGGAGGCCAGGGAAGCGGTGCAGGTGAAGGTTTCGCCGACGTCGGCCCGACCGTTGCCGTTGGGGTCGTTCGTCGCGATGCTGGCATCGGTGCTGGAGATCGTGGCGCTGAGGCCCACGCAGCCGCCGACGAGCTTGCCGTTGACGGCGCCCGTCGAGCCGTCGGCGCTGGGGGTGTACGTGCCTTCAAACCGGGCGGGGTTGAAGATGGCGAAGTCCGTCTGGTCGAATGGCGGTTGGGCTTGCGTTGCGCCGCACTGGGCGGCGAAATCGCCGGTGAGGTAGGCGGCGCCGGCTCCGCCGGCGCCGTAGAACGCCTGAAGGCGGCACGCGCCGGTTTCGATATCGATGCCGTTGGGGTACTCCGGCCCGGTGTAGCGAACGGCGAAAGTTCCAGAGTACAGCACAAGCGCGCTGGCGGCCTGTTTGGTGACTCCCACCACCTTGCCGGTCACCGCAACGGAGTAACGGTTTAGGTCGTTGTCGTCGATCGGCGGGGCGCCCACGCTGTTGTAGGCGGCGATGGGCGCGGTGAGGGTGAACGTATCGCCGACGTCCGCCATGCCGTTGTCGTTCACGTCGACGTTCACCAGCGTGCCCTGGCCGAGGTCGGCCGTGAAGCCGATGAGGCCGGCGCTAAGGCTCGCGTCGATGGTCCCCGTGGTCGCGTCGCCGGGGGTGGGGCGGTAGACCCCGTAGAACCGGCCCGGGTTGAGCGGCGCGAAGTCGGTGGCGTTGAACGGTGGGATGTCGCTCTCATTCCCTGCCTTGGCGAGGAAGACGCCGCGGACGACGGCTGAGCCGTCGGTTGCGTAGGCGGCCCGCAGATCCAGCGCGCCGGTTTCGATGTTGGCGACGGCGGCCGGGCCCGTGTAGCGGACCGTGAACGTGCCGGTGTAGTGGACGGCGTTATCTTTCACGTCGGCAACGGCGCCGTTGAGGCTGACGGTATAGCGGCCGAGGTCGTTATCAGTGAGGGCCGGCGCGTCGCCGATGCTGCGGAAAGCGGCGAACGGCGCGTTGGCGATGGTGAATCGGTCTCCAACGCTGGCGATGCCGTTATGGTCGGCATCCACGTTCTGGACCGTGGCGTTCGCGAGACTGAGCGCGAATCCCGCAGCGCAGGCGCGTCCGGCGAAGGAGGCGAGGAGGAAGACTAGCAGAGGCCATCTCGGAGACATGGGCGGTTCCTTTCGGCGCTTGCTGAACGGGGCCGGCGCGACGGGATGCCCGGACGCCGGCAAAGGGCCATCTGAACGCTGTCTGCAGTTTTCACCGGTGAGCGAAGGCCTGCATCGGATGCAGACTGCCTCACAATCAGGATACAATGTGTCTGCACGGCGGGCAAACGGGATACAAGAGCATTTCGGGGGATGTGGGAAAGGGTTACGAATGAGCGAACAGCTTCCGCGAGGATACGTGTGCTGCCGGGCCGAGGCGCCTATTGCCATTGACGGGCGGCTCAACAAGCCGGCTTGGGGGGCCGCGCCGTGGACCGCCGACTTCCGCGATATCCAGGGCGACTTGCGTCCGAATCCGCCGCTGCGCACGCGCGCCAAGATGCTGTGGGACGATGAATACCTGTACATCGGCGCGGAGATGGACGAGCCGCACGTTTGGGCCACGCTCACCGAGCACGATTCGGTAGTCTACCAGGACCCCGACTTCGAGGTCTTCATTGACCCGGATGGCGACAACCACGAGTATTACGAGATTGAGATCAACGCGCTGAACACCGAATGGGATCTGCGCCTCGTGAAGCCCTACCGGGACGGCGGGCCCGCCCTCAACGAATGGGAGATCCCCGGCTTGAAGACGGCGGTGCATGTCGACGGCACGCTGAACGACCCCAGCGATAGAGACCGCGGTTGGAGCGTGGAACTGGCGCTGCCCTGGACCGTTCTGGGCGAGTTCGCGAACCGCCCGGCGCCTCCCGCCCACGGTGATCAGTGGCGCATCAACTTCTCGCGCGTGGAGTGGCATGTGGAGATCGTTGACGGCCGGTACGTGAAGATCCCCGGCCGCGCCGAGGAGAACTGGGTATGGTCACCGCAGGGGCTGATCGATATGCACCAGCCGGAGCGCTGGGGATACGTTCAGTTTTCAACCTTGCCGCCGGGGCAGGATGCGTTCCGGCGCGACCCAAACGAGCGCGCGCGCGACGCCCTGATGCGCCTATACCACGCCCAGCGCGCCTTCCAGAAGGCGAACGGGCGGTGGGCGGCAAGCCTCACGGAGCTTGGCCTTCCGGCGGATGCCGCGCCGGAGATCGGGCTCACCGCCGATGGATACAAGGCGGCCCTCGGCGCCTGGCGCGTGCGGCAGGATTCGCGGCTGTGGCGCGAGGGATAACCGGGCCCGGCGGGTTACCGGGCCGGTTTCGCTCCTCGGGCGGCTGAGGTGATGGCGCCCAGGCCGGCGCAGGCCGCGGCGGCCAGCAGGCCCATATCCACGGCGAAGGAGATATCCGCCGCGCCGTGCAGCAGCCTGTGCGCCATCACCGTGGTGAACACGGCGCCGGCCAGGCCGATGCCCAGCACTTCGCCCACGTTGCGCGCGGTAGCGAGCACGCCGCCGGCCACGCCCTGACGGTGGCGCGGAGCGGAGCTCATCAGCGCGTTGTTGTTCGGCGCGATGAACAGACCCATTCCCGCGCCCACCACGGCCAGCCCGGCGGTCAGCATCCCGAGCGCCGAGTGCGGCCCGAGGCGCGAGAGCACGATCAGCCCCAGCCCGGTGAGCGCCATGCCGGCCGCGCCCAGCCAACGCGACCCGATGCGGTCGGAGAGCGCTCCGCTCATGGGAGTGACCACGGCCACCATCAGCGGCTGCGCCGATAGCATCAGGCCGGCCCGCGCCGGGCTGAGACCGCGCGCCTCCAGCAGGTAGTAGGGCAGCAGAAACAGCACGCTGTAGAGGCAAATGTAGTTCAGCACGGCGCTGACCGTGGCGGCGGCGAAGAGGCGCTGGCGGAACATCCCGAGGTCCAGAAGCGGCGCGTCGCTGCGCCGTTCGATGCGGACGAAGAGCGCCATCAGCGCTGCCGAGAGGGCCAGCAGCCCGAGGATCGGCGCGGATGCCCAGCCCCACGCATGCCCCTGATCGAGCCCGATCAGCAGGGCCACGAGTCCGGCGAGGAAGACGGCGGCGCCGGCGACGTCGAACGATTCGGCCTTGCGGGCCTCGGCGTCGCGGGTGACGAAGCGGATGCTGATGAGCATCCCGATGAGCCCCACGGGGACGTTGATATAGAAGACGGCCCGCCAGGAGAACAGCCCGGTGAGCCAGCCGCCCAGGGCGGGGCCGAGCATGAGGCCGATGTAGGCCATCGCGGACTGGAGGCCCAACGCCTTCCCGCGTTCGGCGATGGGGAATCCGCGGGTGATGATGGCGGGCGCGTTGGCGTAGACCATGGCGGCCCCGAGCGCCTGAACGGCGCGGAACACGACCAGCGCCTGCGCGCTGGGCGCCATGCCGCACAACGCCGAGCCGAGGATGAACCCCACAAAGCCCAGCACCCACACCTTTTTGTGGCCGCGCAGGTCGCCCAGCCGGCCGAAGGAGAGGAGAAGGCCGGAGACCACCACGAGGTAGACGGTCATCACCCACTCGATGCCGGCCACCGTGCTGCCGAACGCCCGCTGGATAACGGGCAGAATCGCGTTCACCACGCTCGCGTCGATGGCGGCCATGAAGGTGCCGATCCCCACGCAGAGCAGAACCCACCATTTGCCGGAACTTGCCGCCGGCCCTGAACTAACCGCACACGTCGGGCGCTCTTCATCCGCGCCCTGTCGCCAACCCATGTTGATCCCTTCCCAACGGCCGCGTCGCGCGCCCGCCACCTACATTCTATGGCGGCGCGTCGGGGCGGGGCGGGAAGGGGATGCCGCGCGTCGGTCACTCCACCGTCGCACGGGTCGGGCGGAGGCGGCCGCGCTGCCAGCGCCAGGCAGTGATGCACTCGGCGACCGTGTTCGCATGGTAGGCGCCGCTGATCATCTGATGGCTGACGAGCGTAGCGCCGGATCGGCCGCGTTCCACCGTCACCAGCGATGGCGGGTCCACCCAACCGGATAGCGGGCATTTCAGCCCGCCGGCCTGCGTGTAGATGCCGTCTTCGATGTACTCACGCGCGAACCGGCCAACCCGCACGGCAAACGGCCGGCGCAGCCGGGCCCCGCCAACGCGCACGAGGAACCCGGGCTCGAAATCCACGGTTAGGTTCAGCCCCCGGTTGAGGGCCTGGATGCCGGGCAGCCTCCTGGGGCGCGCATCGCGGAAGGTGTAGAGCGCATACTGGCTGACGTTACCGCTGCCGCCGGTCGGCACGGTGACGAGCGCGTCGGGAGTCCCGTCGCCGTTCACGTCGGCCAGCGTCAGAGACGCGTCCATCAAGCCGCTGATCGCGAGAGGCCTTGGTTTCGCTAACGGGCCGGTTACCCGCCCCGGAAACGCAATCCAGAGCCGGTCCATGCAGAGGCTCCCTGGCCCGTGGCGCCGGCCGATGAGCTGTACAACGTCGGCGTTGCGCCCTCCCGTGACGCGTCCGGAGACCTGGTTCAGCAGGCAGACTCCCTCTGGCAGAAGGCGCGTCAGGCGCCTCCCCAACCGGGCAAGGCGCATGGTCGCCACGGGCCTCCCGCCGCTCCGCGCTATGCGGTATTCCACGCCGCCGGCGATCCAACACGTTCCCCTGTTGGGGCCTCCGGAAACAGCCGGCCCCAGTTCCTTCGCCGCGGCGCGCACAACCGAGCGAAGCGCTGTCGCCCTGGGGAATCGAGCGCGCATCTCACGCACCGTGGAAGCGCTGTCGAAGACGTACTCGGTAACGGCCGGCTCTTTCATGCCGAACCAACGCTCCGAGCGTCGCAGCGCCGGCCCTCGCTGGCCCACAATGCCAGGCCCGCAGGATTTGATGACATCCCGGCGCGACAGCCCGAGGCAGTAGAACGGCTGCGGCGCTTGGGCGAGCGCTGGCGAAACGGTTAGCGCGGCGAGTGCGAACAGGAAGCATTTCAAGGCTCCGCCCCCCGGATACGGAATTAGGCGATGGCGCTGGTCGCCGTCTCTGGGTGAACGTGCGCCGCATCAATGTGTCACGGGGAGCGCGCCGCTATAGACTGCCGGGACCGATAGCGAACGAACATACGGATTCCCGCAAGCGGGAAGGAGCATCCGAACGATGGCGCGAGAGCTCAACACGGCGTGGAACGGATCCATGGGTGCAAGACCGCTGCCATGCAGAGCCGGGGAGCGTGTTTGGCTGGACGATTGCACCTCCGCCGCTCCGCGCCGGCTGCCGACGATATACTCTGTAGCGGCATCCAAATGCGTCGATAGGGAGGAGCAACGTATGGCGCCAAGCATGATGGTGACGCCCGAGTTCGTGGGGGGCGGGCGGGTTCGCTTTGTGGAGCGCGCCGTTCCCGAGCCGGGCGAGGGCCAGTTGTTGCTGCGGCTGCGCGCCAACGCGCTCTGCGGGTCGGAGCGCGGCCAGTTCCAGCAAGGATCGACGGTTACGCCCGGTCATGAGGCCGCCGGAGAGGTGGCCGCCGCGGGGCCCGGAGCGGAAACGCCCGTGGGCGCCAACGGCGTGGTCTTCCTGATGGATTTCTGCGGCGTATGCCGCGCCTGCCGGTTGGGGTTCACCAACCAGTGTCATCATAAGCGCGGCGACTTTGGCTTCAGCCGTGACGGCGGCTACGGCCCATATGCCCTTGTTCGTGAGAGCGCGTTCTTCACTACGGGCGACGTCGCCGGCGCGGAGGCCACGTTGCTGCTGGATGTGATGGGCACAGGCGGGCATGCCGTGGGCCGGGCGTGCCTCGCGCGGCCCGATATAGAGTCACTGCTCATCTCCGGCGCGGGGCCGATTGGGCTGGGCGCGCTGGCGATGGCGAAACTGCTGCTGGGGCATAGCGTGCCGGTGGCCATCGCGGATTACGACCCGATCCGGCTGAAACTGGCCGAAGAGCTGGGTGGGCTGCCGGTGGCGCTTGCCGACGAGAGCCTGGATGCCGGCCTGGCGCGGGCCGGCGTCTCGCCCGATGCCGCCATCGACACCACCGGCAAGCAGGCCGCCCGTCAGAGCGCCATGGCCGCCCTCGCGCGACGAGGCGTTCTGGTGTGCGTTGGGCACGGAGAGGGGCTGACGCTGGACGTCTCCTCGGACCTCATCGCGCCGGAACGGGCGGTCCTCGGCAGCGAGTACTTCCGTTTCGACGAACTGCCCGGAAACCTGCTGTTGTTCCACGAGCACCGCGATTACCTTCGCCGCATCATCACGCACCGCTTCCCAGCGGCGCGCATTGAGGAAGCCTTTGAGACGTTCTTCGCCGGCGGGACCGGCAAGGTGGTGATCGAGCAATGAGCACAACCAGGGTCGCCCTCATCGGCGCGGGCGGCTGGGGCTATCAGCATGCGCGCGTCCTCTCACGCCACCCGAACGTCGAGCTATGCGCTATCTGCGGGCGCACGCCGGAGCGGACCCGGGCCCGCTCCGCCGAGTTCGGCGTTGCCCCCTATACCGATATCGACGAAATGCTGCGGAGAGAGCGTCCGGATTTCGTGAGCCTCTGTCTCCCGAACCAGGGGCATTTCGAAACCACCCTGCACGTCATCCAGGCCGGCATCCCGCTGCTTGTGGAGAAACCGCTGACGTTCGACCTGGGCGAAGCGGATACCCTCCTCGCGGAGGCGGATCGGCGCGGCCTCTTCTTCGCCATCAACTTCAACCACCGCTATGCCCGCCCCGTGCGCATGGCGAAAGAGGCCATCGATGCGGGCCGCCTGGGCGAGATCGTGTTTGCTACCTGGCGGTTTGGCGGGGAAGGGCAGAGCGACCACCCGCACGCCAACCTCATCGAAACGCAGTGCCACGGCATCGACATGCTGGAACACCTCTGCGGCGCCATCTCCACCGTAATGGCGCAGATGACGGACATGACCGGCGGCGGGTTTCGCACCCTGGCCCTCGCCCTGGGGTTCGAGAACGGCGGGGTGGGCGCCTTTGCCGGCAGCTATGACTCCTCCTACGCCTATCGCAATACGCACGCGCTCGAGGTCAACGGTACCAAAGGCCGGCTGCTGATTGCGGACACGGTGAAGCGCTACACGTTCCAGCAGGCGGGCATTGAGACGGCCGAGGTCTGGGAGGCGGGATACTTCAACGATTGGGACCGTGAGTTCCACCGCACGTTCGATATGTACCTGGACGCGATGATCGGCGCGTTTCGCGCCGGAGAACCGCCGCCCGTGCCGGCCCGCGCCGGCCGCCGCGCCCTGGCCATCGCCGAGGCCGCCATCCGCTCGCACGCCACGGGGCGCCGCGAATCCGTGGATGCATGATCCAACGCTTCACATCGCCGCCTGGTAGACGGCGTTCTGACCGATGTTAGGGGAACCGAAATGCTGCGAGTTGCCATCACGATAGCCGCCCTGATCATGGCGGCCGCGCCGGCCCTGGCCGCGCTGCCATTTGAAGACCCATCGCTGCCCATCGAGCAGCGCGTGGATGACCTGGTGGGGCGCCTCACCCTGGACGAGAAGGCGGCGCAGATGCAGGACAGCGCGCCCGCCATCCCACGCCTCAACCTGCCCGCTTACGGTTGGTGGAACGAGGCGTTGCACGGCGTGGCGCGCAACGGGACCGCCACCGTCTTCCCGCAGGCCATCGGCCTCGCGGCGATGTGGGACGCCCCGCTGCACCACCAGGCGGCAACCGTCATTAGCGACGAAGCCCGCGCCAAGTACAACGAAGCGCTACGGCAGGGAAAGCACGACCGTTACGCCGGACTCACCTTCTGGTCGCCCAACATCAACATCTTCCGCGATCCGCGCTGGGGGCGCGGGCAGGAAACCTACGGCGAGGACCCGTACCTAACCGGCCGCCTCGGCGTGGCCTTCGTGAAGGGGCTTCAAGGCGATGACCCGAAGTACCTCAAAACCGTGTCCACCCCCAAGCACTTCGCCGTTCATTCCGGGCCGGAGCCGTCGCGCCACCGGTTCAACGCCGTGGTGAGCGACGCGGACCTGTACAACACCTACCTCCCCGCCTTCGAGGCCACGATCCGCGAGGCGAACGCCCAGTCCGTGATGTGCGCCTACAACCGGACGGACGGCGAGCCCTGCTGCGCCAGCAACAAGTTGCTGGCCGAGATCCTGCGCGGCCAATGGGGTTTCACCGGCTACGTGGTGTCGGATTGCGATGCCGTCGCCGACATCTACCGCGACCACAAGACCGTGGCCACTCCGCCCGAGGCGGCGGCCGCCGCCGTGCGCGCGGGCGACGACCTGAACTGCGGAGACACTTACCGCGCCCTCCCCGCCGCCGTGCGCCAGGGCCTCATCAGCGAGGCCGAGGTGGACGTGGCGGTGAAGCGCCTTTTCACGGCCCGCTTCCGCCTGGGGATGTTCGACCCGCCGGCGCTGGTGAAGTACTCGCAGATCCCGTTCGCCGTGAACGATTCGCCCCAGCACAATGCGCTGGCGCTGAAGGCCGCCCGCGAGAGCATCGTGCTGCTGAAGAACGCCCACAACGCGCTACCGCTTTCGCGCTCCATCCGGCGCCTCGCCGTGATCGGGCCGAACGCGGACGATGGCGATATCCTCCTGGGCAACTACAATGGCGATCCCAGCCACCCTGTGAACATCTTGCGGGGCATTCGCAACCGCGCGAAGGGCATCCGCGTGACCTACAACAAGGGTTGCGAGCTGGCGTCGGAGGCCCCGGACCGCGCCAGCGCTCTGGAAAACGCCCGCGCCGCCGACGCCGTGGTGTTGGTGATGGGCATTTCCCCGCGCCTTGAGGGTGAGGAAATGGACGTTCAGGTGGAGGGGTTCTCCGGCGGCGACCGCTTGACCCTGGACCTGCCAGCCGCCCAGCAGAGCCTGATGGAGGAAGTTGTGGCGCTGGGCAAGCCGGTGGTCCTCGTGCTTGCCTCCGGCAGCGCGCTCTCCATCCCGTGGGCGGACGCGCACGTTCCGGCCATCGTGCAGGCGTGGTACCCCGGCCAGCAGGGCGGCGCCGCCGTCGCCGATGTGCTTTTCGGGAACTACAATCCGGCCGGCCGCCTGCCGGTGACGTATTACCGCAGCGTGAAGGACCTTCCGGCCTTTGACGATTACTCCATGGCCGGGCGCACATATCGCTATTTCCGCGGCAAGGCGCTTTATCCCTTCGGCCACGGACTCAGCTACACCACGTTCCGTTATGCCAACCTGCGCGTCTCCCCGGCCCGCGCCGGCCGCCCCGTGTATGTGGCGGTGGACGTGACGAATACGGGCCGCCGCGCGGGCGACGAGGTGGTTCAGCTCTACGTGCGCGGCCCGCGCGCGGGGAAGGATGCGCCGCTGAAGGAGCTGAAGGGTTTTCAGCGCACGCTGATACTGCCCGGCAAGACGGCCACCGTGCGCTTCACCTTGGACGATCGCGCCTTCGCGCAGTACAACACGGCGCGCCATCGCTATACGGTAACGCCCGGCGCCTATCAGATCCAGATCGGCGCCTCCAGCGAGGACATCCGCGCCACCGGGACGGTGCGGCAGGGCGGGTGAATCGGGGTGCGGTGAGCCCAGCGACTGAACTCGCGGGCAACGACGAGCACAAAGCCGCCCTGCGGCGACTGCGGAATCAGTCCGCGCAGGCGGACTTCGTGAGGGTCGTTGCCCGCGACTTCAGTCGCTGGGGCCAAGCCTCACAGTTGAGACACGAGTCCGTACACGTCTTCCTGCGTGAGCGGCAGCGAGCGGTTCACGCCGAGGGAGACGAGGAACTGGTGCACCTCGCGGTTTCCGACGGCGAAACAGGCCGCGGCGCCGCGCAGGTAAAGCCGCCAGTAGCGGACGAACTCCTCGCCGAACGTCTCGCGCACCGTGGAGGCCGCCGCCTCGAAGCGATCGGACCAGGCGTCCAGCGTCATCCGGTAATGCTCTCGAAGGTTCTCGACGGTAAGCAGATGGAATCCGTTGTCGGCGAGATGCCCCATCATCTCCTGCGGCGTCGGGCAGTACGTGCCCGGGAAGATGCTCTGGCCGGTGGCTTCGTCCTCCGGCGTGGATGCCGGAGTCTCCGCGGGCTGCGTGATGTGATGCAATAGGGCCAGGCCGCCCGGCTTCAGCATCGCGGCCGTGGCGCGGCAGAAGTCCTCCAGGTGCGCGCGGCCAACGTGCTCGATCATGCCGATGCTGATGATCTTGTCGAACTTCCGGCCTTCCCGCGTAAGTTCGCCATAGTGCGTCAGGCGCACCTGCACGCGGTCCTGCAGCTTGTGGGCGGCCACGGACTCCAGGCACAACTGGTGTTGCTCTTCGCTGAGCGTGATGCCGGTGACCGTGGCGCCGTACCGTTCCGCGGCGGCCAGTAGAGCGGAGCCCCAGCCGCACCCGATGTCCAGCAGCTCCTCGCCGGGCTGCAGGCGCAGCTTGCGGAGCGAGAGCTCGATCTTACGCGCCTGAGCCTCCTCCAGCGTATCGTCCGGAGAGCGGTAGTAGGCGCAGGAATAGGTCATCGAGTCGTCCAGCCAAAGCCGGAAGAACTCATTTCCCAGGTCGTAGTGGCGAGCCACGTCTTCCTGCTGCTGCCGAAGCGACCTGCGCCGCGCCGCGCGTCCCACCGCCTGGAGAGCGCGCCGCGCCACCCAACCTTGCGCCGCGCGTTCGTTGCGCAGGGCCGTGGCCACCACGTCGGCGATGTCGCCTTTCACGTCAATGCGGCCGTGGATATAGGCGTCCACGAATCCCGCCTCAACGCCGCGAGACAACGCCGTGACGACGTCGGGGTCCTTCAGGGTCAGCGTGAACCGCGGCTCGCCGGCGCCGTAACGCTCGTGGGAGCCATCCCAGTAGACGATCTCGAAACCATCATCTTGCACGCGCGAAAGGAGCCCGTGCAGCGTTTGCTTGGCCAGCATCGGAACCTCACCCGTGAAGTATCGACGCGGCGCTGTAGCGCCGCCTCCGGGCATATTGTACCAGCGATACGCTCCGGAAGGCACGCGGGCGCGGATGGACGCCGGCGCCGATCGTTGCGAACCCCCTTGCGCAATATGTGAACGCATGCTAGAATGCGGGTGGAAAGGGCGCCTGCTGAGCGAGCGGCGTTGATGCGCGAACCCGCCGGGTGCGCCCCTTTTCACGGACCATGTTGTACCGGTTCCTGTCCGTCGATTCCCAACCGTAAAGCACCAGGAGTTCTCATGGCTCTTCAGTTTGCCTGTCCGGCATGCGGGCAGGCGTTGTCCGCGCCGGACGCCGCCGCCGGCCAAACCGGCTCGTGCCCGTTCTGCGGCGCGCGCATCACCGCCCCGGCCCGCGCCGGCGAGGCCGCCGCTCTCCCTCAAGCCGCCCCCGTGGCCGCCGGAATGGGGGCGCCCAACGTGGGCGCCGGCCCGGCCCCGACGTCTGTATACCCCAGCGCGCCGTCCGGCGGTTACGCGCCGGTTGCGCCGCCGGCAGCGCCAGCGGTCGATCCGCTGGGCCCCGGCCTGGGCTCCACCTACTCCGTTCCGCCGCCCGCGGCCGTCCCGGCCGCCAGCGCAAACGTGGCGCTGATCGCGATCATGTGGACGCTGACGGCGCTCTACTGGGGTTCCCGCTTCGTTGCGCCTTCCGTCACGATGGCCTTGTGGCTGCCGAACCTGGGCGCCCTCTACATCGCCTCCAGCCTGCGCCGTTCCCGAAACGGGACCGATCAGACGATGGGAAACGCGCGGTGGGTGTTTGGCATAGTTATGGTCATTATCTCTGTTACCTTCAGGCTCAGCTTCGGGATTTGAAGGCCGGGCCCGGCGCGCGATTCGTGTAACCCGGCCCTGGGCCGGACGTATGGGTTATGCGGGCGGCCGAGAGGTCGCTCGTAAAGGGGGTCACCGGCGGAGCCTAACGGCCTCCGCCGTTCCAGCGAGGAGGACTCGTTTATGTCTACGCTAGCTCGTCGTTCCGCCATCGTACTGGCGCTGTTGTTCGGCCTCGTGTTCGCCGTGGGCACGGGGGTGATGTACTACCTCGAAGTGCCGCTGTCGTGGGCCATTGTGTTCGCGATCGCCGTGGTGCTGCTCCAGTTTGCCATCGGCCCGTGGATCATCGAGCTGATCTTCAAGATCCAGTGGGTCGACCCGGCGCAGGTGCACCCGGATTTCGCCGTCTGGCTGCGCGAAACGTGCGCAACGCGCCGAATCCCGGTTCCGCGCTTCGGCGTGATCCAGGACGGCAACCCCAACGCATTTACCTACGGACATACGCCGAAGGATGCGCGGGTGGTGGTCACTTCCGGCCTGTTGGAGATGCTGGACCCGGAAGAGACGCACGCCGTGGTGGCCCACGAGCTGGGCCACGTGCGCAACTACGACTTCATTGTGATGACCGTGGCGCAGCTTGTGCCGCTGATCCTGTACTACATCTACGTCTTCTCGCGCCGCCGCGCGCGCGGAAGCCGTGAAGGCATGATCGCCGCCGGCGTTGCCGTTGGCGCCTACGTGGCCTATATCTTCAGCGAGTACCTGGTGCTGTTCCTCTCCCGCGTGCGCGAGTATTTCGCCGATGAGGCGTCCGCCGAAACCACCCACAGCCCGGACGCCCTTTCCTCGGCCCTCGTGAAGATCGCCTATGGCCTGGCGAGGAACCCCCGCGTGCAGCCGCAGGAAGAGAAGGGCGGAAAGAAGAAGGGCATCACCTTCGATCCCGGCCGCGCCACCGCCGCCATGGGCATCTGCAACGCCGTGTCATCCACGTCGTTCGCCATGGCCGCCTGCGGTCCCGATGGCCAGTTCTCCGCCAGCGCGATGACCAACGCCATGCAGTGGGATCTGAAGAACCCGTGGGGCAAGTGGTTCGAGCTGAACAGCACCCACCCGCTGGTGGCGCGCCGCGTTCTGGCCATGAACCGCATGGCGAAGAGACTTGGCGTGCCGACCCGGTTCTCGGTGGACCCAACCAGCGTTCACCGCGTGTACACAGGCAATTTCATGCTGGAAGTTGCGGCGTTTGCCTTGCCGCTCCTCGGCGCCCTGGCCGGCCTGGGACTCGGCACGATGATGCTGGCCGCCACGGGCGGCTGGGCGCACTACAGCCTGGCGGTGGTAGGCCTCGGCCTCGGTTGGCTGGTGAAAACCGCCATCTGCTATCCCGCCGTTCACCCTCAGGTGCGCACGGTGGAGAGCCTGGTTACCGAGGAGATCAACGTTTCGCACGTCCATCCGCTGCCCTGCTGCATTGAGGGGACCATCATCGGGCGCGGCGTGCCCGGTCTGTTCTACTCCAGCGATCTCGTGCTGCACGACGGCACGGGCTTCCTCACGATGATCTACCGCCAGCCGTTCCACATCCTGGAGTTCCTGTTCGGCTGGCTGAAGGGCGGCCAGTACCAGAACCGCAAGGCGCGCGTATTCGGCTGGTACCGCCGCGGCCCGTCGCCGTGGTTTGAGATCCAGAGCGTTCAGATGCTGGACGGCCCGGACGGCAACGTGCGCTGCTACGGCTACTGGGGGACCTACATCTCCGCCATCCTCATCGCCGCCCTCGGCTTCCTGATGCTCTGGGCCGGCACGTCGCTCCAGTTCTAGGCCTCCCAGTCAGTGAATTGGCGGGCTGTCATGGCGAAACCGGCCTTCGCCGGTTCGGAGCCCTTGAAGGGGGACTTCGCCATGGTAGCCCGCCATTTCATTGGCGGCGCCAGAAGGGAAACCGCACATGGCGACAGAAGGCCGCGGCGGGAATTGGCCGGTGGGCGAGGCGGGACCCGTATCGGACGAGGAGTTGACGCGCCACCTGCAGGCGTTCGCCCAGTCTTTCATCTCGTCCGCGCGCAGGCAACGTTGGCAGCCGAAACGGCTGACCGTTCCGACGCGGAACCGGGACCAGATGGGGAAGTTCTACACGCAATGCGACCCCCGATACTGCCTACGCATATCGTGGGAAGACGCCGCGTTGCGGGACATCAAGGCCAGGCACGGGGATGCCCGGTGCGTCTACCTCGACGAGAATGGCCTCGGCATCGCGATATCGCTTTGTGCCGGCATCGACCGGGCGCTGCACGATTTCACAGATGCCATCATCTCCATCATCCCCGGTAAGCTCGCCTTAATGATCTCGCATGACGGCGTCCGGTGGTTGTGCAGCAGACCATGATGCCCTGCCATTTCCGTGCCGCCGGCTGTCTCCGGGGATTGAAATCCCCGTCTACGGGCCTGCGGCCATGAAGGGCCTGAAGACCCTGGCACAATGGGCGGTCTGGATGTGACAGGCGGCTTCCGGGTCGATCTTCCGGCCCTTCAGGGCCATTCCGGCGAAGCCCGTAGACGGGGGATTCATCCCCCGGACGCCTGCGTCTACCGGTACCAGCCGTACTCATCCACCGCTTCCACGGCGGCGAGCAGGTTCTCCCACGGAACGTCCGGCTCCACCATGTGGGTCGGCGCCAGCAGGAGGCCGCCATGCTGGCCCACCGTCTCCATGCGGGTCTTCACCTCGGCGCGCACGTCGTCCGGCGTTCCGAAGGGCAGCGTGGACTGGGTGCCCACCGTGCCCCAAAAAGCGATGTCGCGGCCGTACTCGCGCTTGAGGGCGGCCGGGTCCATGCATTCGCACTGAATGGGGTTCAATACTTCCACGCCGATCTCAATGAGGTCCGGCACGACGGTTGTGGCGTCGCCGTCGGTGTGGTAGAAGATGAGCACGTCCGGCCGGGCGGACTTGGCGGCGGCGATGGCCTTCGCCAGGCGGGGCTTCAGCCAGCGGCGCCACATCGGCAGGCTCATCAGCATCCCGTGCTGCGAGGCCACGTCGTCTCCGAAGCGGATAACGTCCACGCCGGCCTCCGCGTAGCGGCGGGCCTGCACGAGGCGCTTCTCCAGGATGCGGTCCAGCAGCGTTTCGGCGAACTCCGGGAACTCCACGAAGTCGAACATCAGGCGTTCCATGCCGCGCATGTACCAGGCGATCTCCCACACCGTGCACTCCATCGAGCCCACCGCCGCGAGGCCCCGCGCCTGGATGCCCGCCGTTTCGCCGGGGAGATGTTCGTAACGATAGCCCGCCTCAATGTCCGGCAGCGGGTAGGCTTCCAGTTCCGCCAGCGATTCGAGGCGTTCCATGGAGTGGCGGCAGCGCGCGAGGTGGGAGAACTCGTCCGCATCGCTTTCGGAGCGGGTGTAGCCGACGCCCCATTCGTCGGTCCAGAGGCCGGGCCCGGCGTCCGGGTGGTAGCCCGAGTGGTCCAGGACCTGTCGCGTGGGGCCGATGCCCACCGGGCGAACGTCCACGCCGAAGTAGGCGGCGGGGTCGGTTTGGCCGGTGCGGCGTTTGAACTCCCGCAGCTTCGGCGGGGTGAGGCCGGCGCCGATCTCATGGGGCACGCGGTCCGGAACGCCGCGGCGAAGGGCGGTGAGCACGCGCTCGCGGCTGGTCATGGGGCCGGTTCCACGGCCACCACGCCTGCATCGTAGCGGGCGGCAACACGATGGCCGGGCGGCACCACGATGACCTCGTTCTCGCGCCATTCACCGTTCAACAGGCGCTCGATGAGGCCCATGTCGCCCTGTACCTTCTCGAACTGCCATCCGCGCGACTCGGCGTCGGCGCGCACGGAGTTCTCATAGCCGGCATTCGGCTCAACGCCCATCTCGATGAAGGTGAACTGCCCGTAGTTGTGTTTGTCGTCGCAAAGGGTGTCGAAGATGAACTGCGCGTTCTCCTCGCCGTACTTGGCGATCAGCTCCTCCATCTTCATGGTCATGCCGGTCTTTTGCTGGATGGAGAGCTGGGAAAGCTCGCCCGCGTCCTCGCCGCGCTCGATCCAACCGGTGGTCTTGAAGTAGACCCCCGGGTGGCTGTTGAAGTATTCCAGGTAGCGTTCCTTGCTGCCCATGAAGACCGTGATGCAGTCATGCGCGCGGGGAAGCACGAGCGGGATGCTCCGCGCCGTGAGGCCGGCAAGGCCGTTGTTGCAGAGGCCGTAGCCCAGGAGGATGGCGTTGTACACGGAGGCGTCCACGCGGTCCACGGCGGCCTGCATCCGCTCCAGCATCGGCCCGGAACCGATGTCGTGCAAACCCTTCGGCATGAACTCGACATCCACCATGTGCGGCGTGCGCGCCGCGACGGCGCACATTTCGCGGTAGAAGACCTCGCAACTGATGAGCTTGTAACGCATGGGACTCGTTTCTGCGGCAAGTCGGTCTCTGGGATCGGATTCCGGATCCCGGATCCCGGATTCGCGACCATGAGGCGACAGGCTCTCTATTGGAGCGGCCTCTCGCCGGTTTGTCGGGATCCGGAATCCGGAATCCGGACCCCGATTCCTCTTCTGACTCCGGACCCCGGACCCCGATCCCTCTTATCCGTACACGCATTCGCGGGCGGCCTCCGCGTAGAGGCGCATGTTTTCGGCGGGAACGTGGAAGAAATGGTCGCTGGGGCTCATGATGTAGCCGCCGCCGGGGCCGTAGCCGTCGAACATCGCGTGCACGTGCGCGTGGATCTCCTCGGGAGTTCCGGTTTCCAGGACCTGGCTCTGGTCGATGCCGCCGATGAGGGCCACCTGGCTGCCGATGCGCTCCTTCATCTCGGCCGCGCGGGCGTCGCCGCCCATCGTTTTCGGGGTCAGCGTTTCGGCCGCGTCGGCTCCGGTTTCCACAATCAGTTCCAGGATGGGCATCATGCCGCCGCAGGTGTGGTAAACCACTTTGTAACCGCGTTCGTGCAGGGCATCGTGCATCATGCGGTCGTACGGCAGGCAGAACTCGCGGAAATACTTGGGCGAGATGACGGTGGAGGAGGCCGCGCCGCCGCCCGTTTCGATGAGGTCTATCGGGGCCTTATCGAGGTTCTCCTCGATCCACTGCTCCTTCTTGCGCCAGAGGATTTCCAGGAACTCGTGCACCCAGCCGGGATTGTCCGCGGCCTCCATGATGAGCTCCTGCGTGCCCATGAGGCAGACGGCGTGCTGCCAGCAGCCGGCCTGGTCGCCCCATACGCTGCTGCGCATGATGCCGTCTTCGCCCATCTCGTCCATGTCGCGCTGAATGGAGGCCCTATCGAGCGGCGGGGCGGGCATGTAGCGCTCGATGAGCTCCAGATCCTCCTGGCGCTTCACGAGGTGTTCAATGACCCAGCCGGTGATCTCGTTGCTGCCCATGGTCTGTTCCAGCACGCCGCCGGGGGTGGTGACGGTAACCCGCCAGCGCTTCTCGTCGGGCGGAGCGTCCATGGGATGGTTCTCCACAACCCACTTGGGGTCGCGCCGTTCCAGGTAGGGCAGGCGGCCCAGGGAGGCATCCAGCCCGAACTTGCGGAACGCCTCGATGTCGCTGATGCCTCCCAAGTAGTGGTCCAGATGGTAGGGCTGCCACTGATGGACGGATGCGGGCACGCGATCCGGCACGCCGCGGTTCAGCGCGGTGAGCAGACGCTCTCGAGAGGTCATCGGTTTCATGGGTCACTCCTTCTTCCCGTCGGCCTATGCCACTGGTTCATTATAGGGACAGACCGAATGTGGAACGATTCCCGCAGCCGCGACACAGCCCATCCTGGGCGCGTCGCCTGGCCCCTCGGGACCAGGCGGTCAAATGGCGGCCTACGCTTCCATCGGGCGCAGGGAGGGGGCGTTGAGGCCCCACACGCGGCGCGCTTCGCGTAGGTAGTGGATGTAATGGTCCAACGGCACGTCCGGCGGCACGCGGTGGTCCGGGGTGGGGATGAAGCCGCCTTCCTCCACCAGCGGGGCGAGCCGCTCCACCTCGGCGGTGATGCCGTCCTTCGGGCCGGCCAGCATCCGCTTGCCCACGCCGCCGATGATGCGCATGTCCTTGCCGTAGAGCTTGCGGTACTCGTAGGGGTCCTGCCCCCATGTTCCCACCTCCAGCGGGAACATGCAGTTCACGCCGCCCTCCATCCAGAGGCCGGCAAGCTGGTGGATGTCGCCGTCGCAATCCAGCACCACGATGTCCACGCCGTGATCGCGCAGGAGGCCCGTGATGCGCTGGTAGTGGGGGACGAGGACCTTCTTGAAGACGCGCGGTGAAAGCAGAGGGCCGCCGCGGTAGCACATGTCTTCCCACATCGACGCGTAGTCGAACCGCACGCCGCTCTCCAGCGCCGGGCGCATCGCTTCGAGGATGCATTCCGCCGTCGTTTCCACCATTTCCTCGAAGAGCGCGGGGTCGTCGTAAGTGAGCATGGAGAGGTTTTCCATGCCCATCCAGTCGCGCAGCCACCCGTACAGCGAGCCGGCGTTGATGGAAAGCGGGTAATCGCGGGCGGGATCGGCGGCCTTCTTTACCCAGGCATCCCAATCCGCGGGGTAGCGCGCGGGATTGCTCCCTTGAAGGCGCGGCTTGAACTCGCGCTCCCAGGAGGCGCGATCCTTCAGCGTGTGGTCCAGGTGCTGGGGGATGGAGCCGAGGAACTTGCCGCGGATTTTCAGCACGCCAACCTCGTCGCGCACCACTTCGGTGTCGCCCCGGTCCTCCACCACGGTGGGCGTGAAGGCCGGGCAGAGGCCGGGATCCATGGGCGCGCCGATCCACTGCGGGTCCATGCCGAAGTAGGCATCGGGGTTCACGCCTTCAGGAAGGCCCTGCTCCCGCCAGAGGACGAGGGTTTCGTCCCAGAAGCCGAAGTCCATAATCGGCGCGCGGTCGCGCGGGGCATAGTGCATGACGGCATGGAAGCGCTCGCGAGCGTTCATGCAAAGTCCTCCGCCAGCGCGCGGATGAAGTCCGGCGTGCTGCCGCAGCACCCTCCCACGAAGTCCGCGCCCTGGACCACGAGTTCACGGCTTCCCTGTACGAACTCCTCCACGGTCATCGGGCTCACAGCCTGGCCATCTACGAGTTTGGGGGCTCCGGCGTTCGGCTTCATCCAGATGGGCAGATCCACGGCGGCCTTCAGGCGGGCGCAGATGGCGATCATCGTCTCCATCTCGGGGCCGCAGTTGGCGCCCACAACGTCCGCGCCGGCCGCGGCCAGCCCCTCGGCGGCCTGCTCCGGGGTAACGCCCATCATGGTGCGATCGCCGGCCTTGCCGCTGCCGTAAGCCATGCAGGCGGCCACCGGCAGGCCGGTGGACTTCGCCGCCTTCACGGCGAGAACGGCTTCCTCCAGGTCCGACATCGTCTCGATGACCAGCCCGGCGGCGCCGCCCTCGGCCAAAGCCTCGGCCTGCTCGCGGAACGCGGCCTCAACGGCTTCCGGCTCCACCTCGCCCATCGCCAGCATCGCGCCGGACGGGCCGATGGAACCGAAGACCAGCGCAGCCGCTCCGGCGCCTTCGCGGGCCAGCCGGGCGCCGGCGCGGTTCACTTCCGCGGCCCGGTCGCCGTAGCCGCAGCGCTCCAGCGCGATGCGGGTTGCGCCGAACGTGTTGGTCAGCACGATGCGGCTGCCCGCTTCCGCGTAGGCGCGCGCCACCTCCCGCACCTTGTCCGGCTCTTCCACGTTCCAAACATCCGGGCACGCCCCGATGGGCAGCCCACGCGCCTGCAGTTGCGTTCCCATCGCGCCATCCAGCACGACGGGCGCTTCAGCCAACAGATTCTCGATGAGTGTGTGCATATCGTCTACAGGTCCTTTGCTCCGGTCGGGGACCAACCGGCATAGAAGTCCATCAGGATAGGATAGCGGCATCGCCTGTGGGCGGGGTCGTTATTCCGAGGAACGAGGAATCCCATACAGAGTGCTTCTTTGAGGGATTTCCCGCAGGCCACAGATGACAACCCCGTCCACCGATCCTACCGGGACAGAGTACTAGTTCGGTTTCGCCATGGTAGCCCGCCAGCTCATTGGTGGGGAAGCCCAAATTCCCTCCCCGCGCGGTACATCGCTTCGGTATTCTCCAGCGGCGTTCCGGGCGCGAGGTTGTTCCCCTCGCGCAGGATGAACATGCCGCCCTCCAGGATGCCGGACTGCAGGATGCGGGCCGTTTCCTGATAGACCTCGTCGGGCGATGAAGACCGCAGGAGTTCCACGTGCGGGCCGCCCTGGATCGCGGCGCCGGGCCCCAGGGCCTTTCGCAACGCGCCGAAGTCCACCGGGAAACCGGTGTCGAAGGTCTGGATGTTCAGTTCGCGCTGCAAGGTCGGGAAGTGGCGCGTCGCGTCGCCGCAACAGTGGATGGAGCGCGGCCCCGGCGTGCCGAAATGGTTGTAGATGCGGGCGAGGTGCGGCAGGATGGCGGCCTTGAACATCGGCACGGAGATCATGGCGATGCTGTCATCCATGCCCCCCACGCCCTCCTCCGGGATCGGCACGCCGCACCGCCGGCGCCACGTCTCCATACGCTGGATCGTTGCGTCGGCTAGGAACGTGAGGATCGCTTCCAGGCGTTCCGGCTCCGCGGCCATCGCCATGCAGGTCCAGTCCGGCCCGAACAGCGCGCAGGCCAGGGTCATAGGGCCGTTGTAGCCGCAACCGTACCAGGGCGGCAGGACCTCGATGGGGCGGCCCAGGTAGGTTTCGTTGGCGGCCCGCTCCACGAAGCGCTCGTGATACTCCAGCCCGCGCGCCAGGATGCCGCCGTAGGGATCGGGGATTCCGGCCTCCATCACGCGCTCCGGGCGGTCTCCAAAGAAGGGCCGGGTGTCCGGCACGTTGCCTTCAATGTACTCCACGGGGCAACCGAACCAGGCGGGCTCCCAGTAATTCTGGAAGTCCACGCTCACTTGCCAGCGATCGGGGAGCCCGAGGCCAAGCTCCGCGTCCTGGAGGATATTGAAGCCGCGCCAGCGCTGGAAGCGCAACTGCGCGTCGAACATCGCGTCCGGGTCTTCCGTGTAGGCGCGGAAGGTGAGCCCCCCCGGGTTGGCGTCCGGGTGTTCCATGAAGAAACGCGTGGTGGTTCCCACGATGACCGGCGTGCGCGTGGGGCGGCCGGCGCGGAAGGCGGCCCAGGCCGCCTTCGCGTCTTCGTTGTGGGCGGCGAAGTCCAGGTCCGCCAGCCGGTCTCCGGCCCGCGCTCCAGGTTGCATCATAGGGGGTGCTCGTCCAGCCACTTGAGGACGCCCGCGGGATCCTGTCCGGCGCCCAGCGCGCGGCGCCGGCAGGCGCCGTACATGGCTTCCGTATTCGCGATAGGGGTTTCCGGCGCCAGGTTGTTCCCCTCGCGCAGCACGAACTGGCCGCCTTCGAGGATGCCGCTATCCAGGATGCGCTCCGTCTCTATGCGTACCGCCGCGGGCGTTTCATAACGCAGCACGTCCACGTGCGGGCCGCCCTGGATGCGCACGTTCGGCCCCACCTGCTCGCGCACCCATGCGAAATCCACCGGGAACCCGGTGTCGAACATCACGATTCCCAGTTCCTCGCACATGGTCTTGAAGTGGCGCGTGGCGTTGCCGCAGAGGTGGATGCCGCGTCCCTTTGGCGTGGCCACCGCGTCGTACACCCGCTTGTGGTACGGCAGAACGTGCTCTCGATACATCGCCACGCCGATCAGAGCCACGGAGTCGTCCGCGTAGCACCAGTTGTCCAACTGGAGCGATATCCCGTACCGGCGCCGCCAGGAGTGCAGACGGTGGATCGTCGCCTCCGTGAGGAACTCGAACAGGGCGTGCAGGCGCTCCGGTTCCGCCGCCATGGCCATGCACACGAAGTTCGGGCCGAAGAGGTTGCAGGCGACCGTCATCACCCCGTCGGAGCCCCATCCCCATCCCGGCATCTGGGGCTCGATGGGGCGGCCCAGGTACTCGCGGCCGCGGGCCAGTTCCATGTAGCGCTCGTAGTATTCTAGCCCCAGCGCGAGCGTTCCCCCGAACGGGTCCGGTATGCCGCCTTCCATCACGCGCTCCGGGCAGTCTTCGAAGCCGGCGGTGGTGCAGGGGACCTGACCCTCCGGGTAATGGATCGGGCAGCCCAGCCAGGCCGCCTCGTAGGTGTTCTGGAAGTCCGGCGATATCCGCCAGGCATCCGGCAGGCCCAGCGGGGCGTCCTGGAGCATGTTGAAGCGCATCCACCGCTGGAAGCGGAGTTGCGACTCAAACATGAAATCCGGGCTCTCCATGTAGCGCCGCCAGTCCGGCCCGTCGGGCGAGGCGGCGAGGTTCATCAGCATGAAGCGCGTATTGGCGCCGAGCACAGACGGCGTGCGCGTGGGGCGGCCGGCATCCAGCGCGGCCCACGCCGCCCGAACCTCCGCGTTATGCTCTTCGAAAGGAAATCCCTGCAAGCGGTCTGGTTGTGGCATGGTTCTGAATCCTCACGGGCCGGTTTCAGGCGGCCGAGGTATGACCGCGGCTCCATTCGTCGCGCACGGCGAGCATGCGGCAGTACGCCTCCATGGGCATACCCTGGAACACGCAGTTGCTGGAGGTGAAGCAATAGCCGGTGCCGTTGAGCGGGCCGTGCTCCAGGCAGTAGCGGGCGCTCTCTTCGATCTCGTCCGGCGTGCCGGACTGGAGCTTCGAGCAATCCACGTTCCCGAACAGGCACACGCGGTCGCCCACGAATTCGCGCACCTTGGCGATGTCCATGCCGGCCATGGGGTCGATGGAATGCAGGCCGTCGATGCCCGTTTCCACGAGTTGATCCATAATCGGCCAGAGGTTGCCATCCGTGTGTTTCACGGCGAAGCCGCCGCAATCGTGGATCACATCCACCTGACGGCGCAGGAACGGGGTGATGAACTGGCGGAACATGCGCGGCGAGAGGAATGGCCCGCTGTTGAAGCAATAGTCCGCCGTCATGAACACGATTTCGGCGCCGGCGCCGAGCAGCGTGCGGTAGTTGGCGCACATCGCCTTGCAGCGGTCTTCCTGGACGGCCACCAGGCTGTCTGGGTCGTCCGCCATGCGAAACGAGACCTCCGCGATCTCGGACCCGGCCGGGATCGACATCGTGCCGTCGGCCAGCACGCTCAGCATGAAGCGCCGGCCGGACAGTTCGCGGATGATGCCAAACGACTCGCACTGCGCGTCCACCGGCAGCCAGTGCAGCCCCGTGATGATGCTGTAATCGAAATGCTCGGCCACGCGGATCCAGAGCTTCGCATTCGCCACCAGGGCGTCGCGGCGCTTGTGCTTGGGCACGTTGTCGTAATCGCCCCACATCAGAGCGCGCTGGCCGAAGAGCTCTTCGGAAAGCTGGAACTCGAGTTCCATGTGCGGCACGGGGCCGTCGTAGGGTTCGAACCGCAGCGCGGCGATCATCCTCTCGCGGGGCGTCATCAGTATCCCTCAATTCGGCGGCCTGACAGCCGCAACATATGGACGTAGTTCTCAGGCGGAACGCCTTCGAAGATGCAGTTGCTGGACGTATAGACGTAGCCGGTTCCGTTCAGCGGGCCGCGGTCCAGGCAGTAACGGGCGCTCGCCTCAATCTCCGCGAACGTGCCGTGTTGCAGCCGGGAGCAGTCCACGTTGCCGAACAGGCATAGGCGGTCGCCCACGCGGGCGCGCACCTTGGCGATGTCCATGCCGGCCATGGGGTCGATGGACTGCAGCCCGTCGAGGCCCCAGGTCATCATCTCGTCGAGCAGCATGGTCAGGTCTCCATCGGAGTGCTGCACGGCGAAGGCTCCGCCCTCATGGATGGCCTGAACGCACCGCTTCGCGAAGGGCGAGATGTACTTGCGGAACATCGCCGGCGAGAAGAACGGGCCCTGGTTGTAGGCGTAGTCGGTCAGCAGGAACACCAGCTCGGCGCCGCCCTGCGTGAGGGCGCGGATGTCCGCCTCGGCCCGCGCGCAGAGCGCCTCCATGTCCGCCATGAACCCGTCCGGGTCCTCGGCCATTTTGGTGATCAGCGGGCCGATCTCGTCGCTGCTGGGGATGCCCTGGGTGCCGGTGAGCCCGGTGGTCAGCAGGAAGCGGTCTCCGGCGATCTCGCGGATCAGCGCGAACGTTTCAATCTGGGCATCCACCGGCAACCAGTGGATGCCGGTGATGCCGCTCCAACCCAGCGCTTCGGCGATGCGGACCCAGAGCCGGGCGTTGCGGACCAGCTCGTCGCGCCGCCGATGGACCGGGATGGTCTCATATTGCTGGAACCGGATGACCTCTTCGCCGAACATCTCCCGCGCGAGCTGGAACTCCAGCTCAACGTGCGGCACAAGCCCTTCATAGGGCTGGAACCGGAGGGCGGACATGAGCGTCTCGCGAGGCGTCACGTTATTCCCATCCCGTCTGGCGGAGCAGCGCGTGCGCTTCGGCCTCTGTCTGGCATTTCGTCATCACAAACATGCCGTCCGGCCCCACCGCGTCCAGCAGGGGCATCACTTCCTCGGGCTCCACGAACACCGCCTGAACCGCCTTACCGCCATCCTTGATGCGCTTGTAGAGGTCGTACCACATCGGGTGACCGCCCCACGGTTGGCCGTAGCGAGGCGTGAACTCAACGGCGTTAACGTACGGCATGGAGAGCACGTTGTCCAGGTTCGGCAGCGCCTCGGGGCCGTCCACGTGAAAGAGCACGTTGTCCAGCGAGGCGGCGAGTTCCGCCATGGGCTCCATCACGAACTCTCGGAACATCGCCGGGCTGATCATCACCATGAAGTCGCATTCGATCTTCATGGTCTTGCCCGGCCCCCAGATGTCGAAGCAGGTGGTGCACGATCCGCCCCACGGATCCATGACCTTCGGCGTGAGCAGGTCCATGCACGCGGAATGCGCATGGTTGATCTCGCGCAACGACTTCTGTACCCAGTCGGGCCGCTCGATGAGGTCCCAGACCAGCGGTTGGGCGCCGCGGAGCTGCTGGAGGGTATCCAGGTTCTCGATGATGTCCGGGTATCCCACCAGGAAGCGGCCGGGGGCTGCCTCGCGGGCGGCGTCCAGGATGGCGTTGTAGGCGCGCCAGGAATCCGTTTCGGTGGTGAACCGGATAGGCGGAGCGGAGTCGGGGTCGTCAATGATCGGTTTCGACCAGACGGTGTCCACGTCAAGGACCGGTTTCGCCCCGAGGAATAGGCCCAGCGTCCCCGGCCCGATGTCCGCGTTGAACATGGGAGCGGCCACGCCGCCGAAAAAGGTGGTGGAGAGGCGGTGGAGCTCTCTCTGCAGGCGGTGCTCCACGCTCAGCCAGTGGGTCTCGAAATCCGGCGCGGGGGACGGCGCGGGGAACGGTTCCCACGGCTCATCCTTGGGCGCGGTAACGTGCAGAGCCAGGCCATCGCCATTCCACCAGCGCGCCATCGCGGCGCGGGCTTCCGGCCAATCGACCTTCCAGATGGACGGCTCGCACGCCGTTGTGGGAGCTTTGTTCATGGGAGGCGGGGGAGGGAGCGAAGGAGGATGAACGATGAGCGCCGGAGCGGGCTCTCATCGTTCATCCTCCATGCCGATATTACTCGACCAGAGTCCGGGCGACGCGCACGGCGCCGCTGGCGGTGTCGCTGAACCCGTCCGCGCCGATTTCGTCCGCGAACTTCTGCGTAACGGGGGCGCCGCCGACGATGATCTTCACGCTCCCGCGCACGCCGGCGCCGTCCAGAGCGTCGATGGTGGCCTTCATGCCCGGCATGGTGGTGGTGAGGAGCGCGGAGAGGGCAACCACCTTGGCGCCCTGGTCCTTCACGGCAGCCACGAACTTCTCGGGGGAGACGTCAACGCCAAGGTCGATCACTTCGAAGCCGCCGCCTTCCAGCATCGCGGCCACCAGGTTCTTGCCGATGTCGTGCAGGTCGCCCCGCACAGTTCCAATCGCAACGCGGCCGACGGGCTTGGCGCCCTGTTCGGCCAGCAGCGGACGGATCAGCATCAGCGCGCCCTTCATCGCCCGGGCGGCGATGAGCAGTTCCGGAACGAAGTACTCGTTGCTTTCGAAACGACGACCCACTTCGTCCATGGCGGGAATCAGGTAATCGCTGAGCAGGACCTGGGGGTCCACCTTCTCGGCGAGGGCTTGCTCCGTGAGTGTGCGCGTCGTGGGGGCGTCACCCTCCAGCACGGCTTCATAGAGCGGTTGCAGGTTCACGGTGGGTTCCTTTCACTAGCCTTCGGCCGTCGCCAAACGGCGGTCCGCCGGAATGCAATCCGGCACGATGGTCGGGGCCACGCCCCATGACAACATGACCGCCAGGGCCTCCCTCAGACAACCCGGCGTCGCGGGCCCGTAAGCCGGGCCCGGCGCCGGGATCGCCGAGGAGGCGGCTCCCTCCGTTAGTCGCGCGGGAAACGTTCCGGATGCAGATCCGCGGCGCGAGACAGCAGCACTTCCATCTCCTCGCGCGGGTAGGCGTCTTCCACCGCGTCCACGGGGCAGTTCGCCGCGCACTGGGACGTCTCGAACATTCCGGCGCACTCCGTGCACTTGGTGGGGTCGATCACCATCACGTCGTCCGCCATGCTGATGCCTTCGTTCGGGCATTCCACCACACACGCTTCACACTGAATACAAAGATCGGGATTAATCGTTTTTGCCATCGTCGGAGCCTCCTCGCTCCTGCCTTGGGGGCCGGACTCAGCGAACTGCCCGTTCACCCCTCTCTAGAATAAAGCTACCGCCAATCATTAGGGAACCGGGAAAATGGTCACATCAAATGCGACATCGGTACTACTTTCGCGGGGGAGGACGCCCTTCCCCCCCTGCGCCCGGGGCGGATGCCGGTCAAGCATTCCGTGCGGGCGCCGATATGTAGGCGTGGCTCGCGGCGCCTCGTGAGCCCGGCCGCCCGTTGCACTGAATGTCCCAAATTGTTCGGAAGAGGTAAGCCGTGGCGAGACAGGCCGTTGTCCCGACGCTCGTTGAGCGCCCGTTCGAGATTGAGGAGCTGTTCTTCTCAACCACCGACAAGAAGGCGGTTATCCGCAGCGGCAACGGGGTCTTTGCCCGCGTCAGCGGCTACACCAGGGCCGAAGACCTAATCGGCAAACCGCACAACATCATCCGCCACCCGGATATGCCGCGTTCGGTATTCCGCGTCTTCTGGGATTTCCTGGAAGCCGGGGAGCCCGTTGCGGCGTACGTGAAGAACATGGCCGCGGACGGCGGGTTCTACTGGGTGATGGCCCTCGTGATTCCCACAGAGGCCGGCTACCTCTCCATCCGCTTCAAGCCGTCCAGCCCCACTCTGAACCAGATTCAGGCGATCTACTCTCGCGTGCGGGCCATCGAACTCCAGCACGACGCCGACAACGAGGATCGCAAGCTAGGCATGGAACTGGGGGTTTCGGCGCTGCAGGACGCGATCCGCGAGCTTGGCTTCAGCGGCTACGACGCCCTCATGCAGACGGCGCTGGCGCGGGAGATGTCCAGCCGGGACGCGATCCTGAAGGCGCGAGCATCGGCCGGCGCTGCTATGGCCGTCCGCCGGGGTTCCACACAATCAGTGACCGCCGCCGCCAGCGCTCTGGAGCCGATGCTGGCCCATCTCCGGACCATCGCCCATCATCTGGAAGTCCTTTTCGCGGTGGTGGAAGCGTTCCTCGAGCTGAACGTACGGCTGACCGCCGAGGCTGCTTTCCTGTGGGAGATTGCCCGCAGCATCCGGCTGTTGTCGCTGAATGCACTCGTGCAGTGCACCCATCTGGGGGAAACCGGCCAGTCCCTTGCGGTGATCGCGGCCCGCATGGCGAAGCTATCGGCGGAGAGCACGGAAACCATCGGCGAAACGGCGGAGGGCATTCGCGACCTGGTGGCGCTGCTCCGAGAGGCGGCGTTCATCATCACTTCGGCAAGGCTTCAGGCCGAGATGGCCGTGTTCTTCGTGGAAGAACTGCTCGCAGACCGGCAGACGCCATCCCCGGATAGCCAGCCCGAAGCGCTTCTGATGCGCACCGAGGACGATCTGGCGCTGTTGGTGGACACCATTTCGGAGAACGCCGCCCGCATCCTTGGGCAACTGCCCACTGTGAAGCGCCCGGTCTCTGCCCTGACGGCTCAGGCGGACCGTTTGGCCACCTCTCTACGCATGTTGGGGCAGATCCACATCGCGGGCAAGGTTGAGGCCGCCCGGGCGGACCACACCACGCAGTTCGCCGCTCTCTTCGAGCGCGTGCGCGGACAGGTATCCGACGCCCAGACCGAACTGATCGGCTTCTCGGATGTCACCCGCGCCCTGGCGAGCGACATCGCCCGCATAGAGGCCCCCGCCCGGTCCATCCAGGAAGCGATACGAAGCCTGGCTGCTACCCCATCGCGGCGCCTCGTCGAGACCGTTGCGCCGGCCCGTCTGCCCAAAGGCAGCAGAGTTGCCGCTTGAGATCAGAGTGGCGGAGCGTGAGGACTGGCTGTCCGCTGAGCCCGCTCACATTGAACGGACCGCCAGACGCCGCCGCGTTGCGCGATGACGCCACTCCGACGCAATCCCTGCTGCCAGATTCCGCACCCGATGGACGACTGCTACGGCTGGCGCGGCCATGCTGTCCGCCGGTTACCGCTTCGAGTAGCGCGAGATGCACAGGATCTCGGAGCCCTTCGGACTGATGCGGACCATGGCGCTGCCCTCCGCGGAGGGCAGGCGTTCCACGTCGGCGGACGAGCATTCCAGCGTGTCCAGGGTCAGGCCGCTGGGCACGCTGACGGCGATGCGGAACGGCCGCACGCGCGGCAGTTTCAGGCGAACCTTCAGCGCCCGGTACTTCGGCGTCCACGAAACGCCCTCCACGCAGCCGTTTCCTGCTCCCAGATTGATGTCCGTTCCGAGGAGCTGAGGGCGCTTTGTGTCCGGCGTAATAGCCAGTAGACGGGCGGATGCGGCCTCCACCGGCGTCGACAGGCGGCCGGATACGATGCCCAGGTAATCCCCGGAGAAGGCATCCCACACGTGCACCCTCCGAGAGGGCGCTAAGCCAGCGAGCGTTGCGGGCGTGATGTCGCGCGCTGCGGTCGCATCCGTCCAGTTGAACACGGCGGCCACGGTCAGCGGCGCTGCGGGGAGGGCGTTGGGAACCGTCCATATGGACGGCGGATCGTCGGACCCGGCGGACGGTGTCCAGAGGTCGTCTATCCTGAGGCCCGGCCGGACGGCGGCTGGGATCGCCATGTGGAGGAGCGCCGCGCGGTCGGCCGGGGTATCGGCCAGATTGCCGGTGGCCAGCGCGAGCCCGGCGGTGAGGCCGGCCGAGGCCGTCCATGCGCGCGCCTGACCCTCCGTGAGTGGGGGACGGACCACGAGGGCATCCGGGTCGTTCTGCCACCAGACGTTGTGCATCCACTGGCGCGCCGCCACATTGCGGGCGGCGGCTTTGATGCCCGGCCAGCCAGTGGACACGTCTGGCCCGATGCGGTTGCCGTTCACCAGGCCGATGGTGGGGCCGATGGGGGCGCCGCAGCCGAGGATATAGGCCTTCGGCCCCGCCCCCTGGCGGATGGCCTTCAGCGCGGCGCGGTAGGCTTCCACGGGCGTGCCAGGCCCGCGCGGCAGCGTGTTGGGCGAAAGCGGGTAGTAGAGGAAGTCGATCTTCAGGTAGTCGTAACCCCATTCGCGGGTGGCCTTGCGGAAGAGCGTCCAGAGCCAAGAGCGAACGGCCGGCAGGCTGGGGTCGAGGCTGTACACGTCGCCGCCCCATCCGGCGTTGGTCCACATTTTCGCCGGAGTTCCATCCTCCCCCTTCAGCAGCCAGTCCGGATGATCGCGGTAGACGGTTGAACCGGCGCTTACCGCGAAAGGCGCAATCCAGAGTCCGGCGCGGTAGCCGCGATCGTGGATGCGGTCGGTTAGCCAGCGGTGTCCGTGCGGGAACTTGGCGTTAACGTCCCAGTCGCCGGCAGCTTGTTGAAACCCGTCATCCAACTGGATGACGCGGAGCGCCTTCGGCCCGAATTCCGCGGCGGCGGCGGTGAGATTCGCGAGAACATCATCTTCGCGGATGTCGCCGTAGTACCCGTACCAACTGCACCAGCCCGATGGGGCCGGCCACGCCTGGAAGGCCGGAGCGGGATCCATCACGTTGGTGAACACCTTGGCGGCGGCGGCATACTGCTTCAGCAGCGTGTTAACGCTGGCGCCGAAGGCCAGATAGAGGGCATCCAGCGGGGCGCCATCCGCCCTGGCGGGGACGCTCAGCCGCCGCAGGTCCTCGGCGTCCGTGAGGGCGGCGGAGCCCGATGCGTCGAACGCGGCGTGGAACGAGTTGAGCCCCACCACGCTGGAGAGGTAGCCGGCCAGGAAGGAATGGGGGCTCCCCTTGGCGGCGACCACCCACCATGAGAGGTTGTCGGTCCCGGTTGTCACCGGGGCCACCCGAGAGGCATCCCACCCCTGGTAGCCGTTCAGGAGAACGGCGCTGGCATTGCGCGCTCCCGCCAGTCGGGCGCCTCCCAGCAGGCTCACGGACTTCAGCGTTAGGCCGTTTGAGCGGGCGTAGACCACCGGCAGCAGGGTGACTGCCGACGGCAGGCGCTTTGCGTCCAGCCACTGAACCACGATCAGCAGCTTCAGGTCATCGGCCATCAGAGTGATGGAGTGTCCGTCGGCGGAGCGGCCGATCGATCTCCAGGCCACGCTGGAGCCATCGGACCGAGTGGCCGTTGGCCGGGCGCCCGTTACAAGCGGCAGGTATTTGCCGCCGCGGAGCTCATCCAGACTCCAGGTCATCTCGCTGGGCGACACCGTGACGCGCATTGGCGCCGGCGCGGCGGCGGGCTTCGTCGGCGCGGGATGCGGGCGGGCATGGCGCCGCCGCGCGGCGGTAGGCGAGCCAACCAGAAGCGGGATCAGGAGCATCAGGGCGGATCGCATCGGGCATCCTCCGGGCAAACTAGCCGGCCTCGCCGCCCCCGCACAGAGGGGCCTTCACGGGCTCGCCGCGGCCATCCGGGCCGGGCTCCAGAGGGGGCAGGTTTTCCGTGTAGCGCTTGCGGATCTCGGCCGGGTTTCCGGCGATGAGGAGGCCGCAATCCTCCTGCGCGAAGCGGCGCGACACAACGCTGCCGGCGCCGATCATGGTTCTGTCGGGGATGTCACAGCCCACAAGCTGGCAGACTGCGCCCACGTATACGTAGCGGCCGAGGCGCACGGAGATGGGGTAGGCCTCGTAACCCGAGGGGGCGAACCGAAGCGAGTGCGTCCAGAACGAGGTTCCGCCGCCGCCCACCACGCTGTGATGACCGATCTCAATGTCGTGGGAGGCATCGAAGAAGTGATAGGCCATGATATGGGAGTGATGCCCGAGAACGAACCGGCTGTGGAACCTCTCGTCCGGGTGAGGATAGCCGATGATTCGGTTGTTCTGCGCCATCAGCGCGCCGTCCCCGATATGCAGCGTCTTCAGGCTTCGGATGATGTTCAAACGGCCGATGAACACGTCATCGCCGATGAACACGTTCTCGGCATCGATGAACGAGAGGCCGATGCGGGTCCGCTGGCCGATGTGCCAGCCGAATACCTTTCGGTAGATAGCGTACTTCAGGAACCGCGGCGATAGCGCGGCGATGAGCAGCAGTATTTTACGCATAGCCGAGACGCACGCCCTCCGCAGGCGGGTAGACAAGACAGGCGCAGGATCCTGTGCCTCCATTATAGCGACGGCGCGGAGGGCCTTCCTGTCTCCGGGACAGCCGGGAGGGGGCGCAGCCTTCTGCGTCACCTCCCGGCTGTCGATTCAGGCAACCGCTTCCGCGGCGATCTCGCGGCCAAGCACCGGGCGTGTCGCAAGGCGCGGCGCCGATACCATCCTCACCCATCGCGGCGCGCTATCCAGCAGCACGACGGCGACGAGCGCCAGCATTGCCAGCGTGAGCGCCTCCGGCACGGTCTGCCCCTTGGCGATATAGCCCCGGACGTTCATCACGCCGGCGGCGACAACGGTGACGGTGAGGAAACAGAGCGGCAGGAATGGGATCAACGCGTAGCGGCGCTTCGGCGCGTAGCGCAGCAGGAGGGTGACGCCGATGGCGAGGCTCAGAACGCCCAAAAGCTGGTTGGCCACCCCGAACATCGGCCAGATGGTGGCGATGCCATTGTTCCAGACCAGGTAGCCCCAGCCGAACGAGATGATGGCGCTTCCGAACAGGATGCCCGGCATCCAGTTCGTGCGCCCCAGCGGCTTGTACGCCGCGCCCATCAGCTCCTGCACGATGAACCGGGCGACGCGGGTGCCGGTGTCGATCGTGGTGAGAATGAACATCGCCTCGAACACGATGGCGAAGTTGTACCAGAAGGCGGCGAGGCCGCTCATGAATGGCAGCTTGGCGAAGACGCTGGCCATCCCGACGGCCAGCGTAACCCCGCCGCCCGGCCGGCCGCCCACGTTCGCTCGCACCATGTGCGAGAGGTGAGAGAGATCCTGCGCCTGGAAAGCGGGTCCGTATTTCGCCACGAGGGCCTGGGCGCTGTAACCGGCGGCGTGATAGGCGCGCGGATCGATGTTGATGTTGTAGTAATCGGCCGGGTGCAGCGAGCACGCCGCCACCAACGCGAGGAGCGCCACCAGCGCTTCAATGAGCATCGCTCCGTAGGAAATCGGCAGGATCTCGCGTTCGTTGCCGATCATCTTCGGCGTGGTGCCGCTGGCGATGAGGGCGTGAAAACCGGATATGGCCCCGCACATGATGATCAGGCTGACGTACGGCCACACCGGGCCGGCGAAGATTGGGCCGCCGCCGTGGATGTAGGGCGTCACCATGGGCATGCGCATCGTGGGGTGCACCAGAATCACGCCAACCGCCAGCAGGCCCACCACGCCGAGCTTCATGTAGGTGGACAGGTAATCGCGCGGGCAGAGCAGCATCCAGACGGGGAGCACCGCGGCCACGAAGCCGTAGAGCGGCAACAGCACCGTGAGCGTCTTCTCGGAGTAGCGGAACCAACTGCCCATGGCGCTCTGCTCCACATAGCTGCCCGCGATGAGCGCGGCGAACAGCAGGGTGACGCCGATGATGCTGGCGCCCTTCACATCGCCGGGCCGGAACCGGTAGAGCCACTGGCCCATCAGGAGGGCGATCGGGATGGTGGCGATGATGGTGAAAGTGCCCCATGGCGAGCCGTGCAGGGCGTTGACCACCACCGTGCCCAGCCCGGCAAGGGCAACCACCATGATGAACAGAACGGCGAAGGCGGTGGCCCAGCCTGCCACGGGGCCCACCTGCTCGCGGGCGATCTGGCCAAGCCCGTCGCCCTTCTGGCGCACGGAGGCCCAGAGGATCAGCATGTCCTGGATGGCGCCGGCGAACACCGCGCCAACCAGGATCCAGAGAGCGCATGGCCCCCAGCCGAACTGGGCGGCCAGAACGGGGCCGATCAGCGGTCCGGCGCCGGCGATGGCGGCGAAGTGGTGTCCAAACAGCACCAGGCGGTTCGTGGGGTGAAAGTCGCGACCGTCGTTGAACTGATGAGCGGGCGTGGCCCGTCCCTCATCGAGAACCAGCACTTTTGCGGCGACAAACGCGCCGTAGTACCGGTACGCCAGCAACAGAACGCATATCGCCACGGCCATCAAGGCCAAGGTATTCATGAGGCTCCTCCCGGGGAAGCGTCCCCGACTCCATCCGGTGAAACAGACGAAGGATGTCTCATTTTGCCAACTCGGCTATGCGGATTGCCAAATGGCCCGGCCGGCGGCCGTGCCCTGTTCCCGCGTCACATGACCGCGCCTCTCCACGTCACCTTTCGTTCCTCAGGGTGACGTGTTAGGAGGGCCTGCCTCTCCGCTGGCGGCTGACGGCTGAGCACTGACGGCTGATACCCCTCAGAACTTCACGCCGGCGCCGAACACCCAACTGGCCGAACGCTGGAAGTTCTGGGCTTCGTTGGCGCCGGTGATGCGGCCGATGCGGATATAGGTCTGGCTATCCTTCGAGGCCTTGGAGGCCACGGGGAGATAGAGATCCAGCTCCGCGTACTTTTCCCAACGGCCAAGGGACGTTACGGCGCCCGAGGCGGCATCGGTTTGCGTTCGGTCATCCCAGAAGTGCCAGGCGCGGCCCAGCAGTTCGAAGCGGCATTTGGTCGCCGGAAAGACCCCCGGCGCGAACCGCAGCCACGTGCCCCATTTCAGTTCCGCAAACCCGCGCGGCTTCGCCGAAGCGCCGGTGTTGCGCAGGTCCCATGCCTTCTGGAGGGAAAGGCTGAGGGCCGCGGAATCCGGTTTCAGCGCGCCGGAGAGGTGCGGCTTGGCCACCAGCCCGCCGATGCCGAATTCGGTCACGAAGGAGCGCTTGTCCAGCGTCTGGTCCCCCATGATGCGGCCCTCGCCGTAGATGCGCCAGTCGCCCGGCGTTTCGGAGACGGCCAGATCGTCGGCGTTCAGGCGCCAGCGCCGGATGCCCCGCTCAACGCCATAGCGCAGCTCGACCTGGCTCTTGGGGTCGCAGGCGTATTGGGACAGCGTTGAGTCGAACTTCAAGTAGTTGTTCGCGCTGGATGATCGCCGGGCTGTGAGGGTGGGGACGGAGGCGTTCAGGGTGAAGCGCCATACGTCCCGCTTGTCCTGGATCACCGCGCCCGGGTTGTTCGGGTCATGAGTTTCGCGGATCACCTCGCCGGTGGACTGCGCCGCGTCCAGGTGGAACTCGCCGTAGACGCGGCGGGGCAGGGTGACGGTGGTGACGTACGAGTTCTTTCCGGCCAGAACCAGCGTTCTGCCAGCCTCCCCCGGGTTGGACATGACCACGCCAACGATCAGGTCATTGCCGCGCTCGGCATCGGAATCAATGAACACATCGTAGACGGCGGCGCCGGCGGCTTCCGGCTGGCGAATCAACGGTACCCGGCGCAGATGCCGGCTCAGCGCCTCCAGGCTGGAGCCGTTGCGTATGCCCGCGGCGAAGGCGGGCGTGTGCCCCTCGATCACCGCGAAGACGGCGATATCCTGGGCGGTGGGCAGCTTCGGCGGGGCGAGCAGCTCGATGTTGTCGTAGAACGCGCTGAGGTCCACGGTGAGGCACGGCACGCGGCGCAACGACGGATACTCGCGCGCCGAGGCGACGCCCAGGGTGACGGCGCCGGCGACCACCGGCATATCCGGCATTGGGGCGGCATGGCGCGCGGGCGCCGTGAGGCTGATCGCCGCGGCAACGGCCGCGACGCTTGGCACGGGGAGCACTTCGGGGGGCCTCCTATCGACGGTGGATTCGCGGCTGGCGTTCGCCTGCCACAATTCTAGGAGGCCGCCGGGCGAGGAGCAAACAGCCGGCCATCCAGGGCCCTTTCGCGCCAAGCCCGCTTGCCCATAGCGGACGCAAGCGGTATACAGTCGGAAAACCCGTGTTGGAGGAAGATCGTTTGGAAGCAATGATCCTGGGCACGGCCGCCGCCGAAGGCGTGCCGGCCCTTTTCTGTGGATGTGACGCGTGCGTCTTCGCGCGCACGAACGGCGGCAAAGAGATCCGCGCCCGGCAAAGCCTCTACATCGCGCCGGATATCCTGATCGACCTTGGCCCGGACGCCATGTATTCCGTGCACCGTTTCGGGCTGGACTGGACCGGTCTGCGCGCCGTCCTCTACACGCACTCCCACCGCGATCACTGCTGCCCAGACAACTTGAGCTTCGTACGCTATCCCTTCGCCCACGGCCGGCCGGATACTCTCGACACGTATGGGAATCACTTCGTTCGGCGGCTGATCGCCGCCATCGGCGCAACCACGCCGGATGACGAGTTCGCCGGGCCATTCCACCTGGTGAAGACCTTCGAGCCCTTCGCCCTGCCCAACGCCGAGGCGGTCGCCATCCCGAGCCATCACCGGGGCGATGGCGAGGAATCACTGAACTACATCATCACCCGTGACGGCAAGAGTCTGCTCTACTGCCTCGACACCGGCCACTACGACGAGGAGACGTGGGAGTTCCTCAAGACCATCCGTCTGGACGGCGTCATCTTCGAGTGCACCAACGGCCTGGTAAGCGGCAAGTACCACGGTCACCTGGGCCTGCCGGAAGTGGTGGAGATGAAGGCCCGTCTGACGGATCAGGGGACCCTAGCGGCGGATGCGCCGGCGGCGATCACCCACTTTTCGCACAACGGCATTCGCCCCTATGCGGAGATGGAGGCTGCCGCCGCTCCGCACGGCCTCCAGGTGGCTTACGACGGGATGGTGGTCCGGCTGTGATATCCGGGCCTCTCTCCAACGCCGAACGGCCCGCCCCCAAACTTGGGGGCGGGCCGTTCGGCATGCAATTCTGTTGGGGTTACTCGCCGAGAACGGGGATGGCGGTGATGCCGGTTTCGGCCGAGACGCGCTTCGGCAGGGTGACCACCAGGAAGCCGTCCTTGTAGTTGGCGGTGACGGCATCGCGGTCCAGCGGCACGTTGGGGAGAAGGACGTCGCGCTGGAAGCGTCCGAAGTAGACTTCCAACTGGTGGCAGCGTCTCCGGCCCTCGCAAGCGTCGCCGGGCTCCGGGCGCTCGCCGGAGATCGTGAGCACGCGGTTATCGGCGGCGAGGGTGATGCGGGTGTTGGCGAGACTGAGGCCGGCGGCCTCCACGCGCACCCACAGGCAATCCTCGCTCTCGCAGATATCCACGTTGGGTTGCCACATCCGGCCGGGCAAGCCGCCGCCGCCCAGCATGCTGCCAAAGGCCTCCTGCTGGAACCGCTGCATCTCCCGCTCCATCTGGCGGATCAGGTCTTCATATCGCTTGAACATACCGGTACTTAGTATACCATCCGTTTCACAGTTCCGCCACGTTGGGGAAAGGGCCGGAAACGCGCGGCGGCCTAGATGGGCGCCACGACGCCGGATCTGGCTGAGGCGCGGAGGGCATCCAGAACGAGGGCGGAGGCCAGGCCGTCCTCGCCGGGCCAGAGCGGCTTCGCCATGTCGCGGATACAGGCGTTCAGGTGGTTCAGGGTGTCCACATACTGATCGCCCACCGGCAGGCGTTCCTCGGTGGGATCGCCGTGGGCGCTCGTCAACGTCAGAAGAACAGGTTCCTCGCGGCAGATAAAGGGGCGGTTCAGCGCGATGGAACCTTCCGTGCCGACGATGGCGGCGGACTGCTGGAAGGCGGTCTCGAACGAACACACGAAAGTCGCGTGGCCCGTTGGGAATCGGAGCCCGCCGGAGAAGGTGCTGTCCACGCCGGTCCCGCGGGTGTCCTCCGACAGCCCCCAGGCGTGGGTGGGCTCCGCGCCGAAGCAGAGCCGGGCGGCGTTGACGCAGTAGGAACCAACGTCCGCCAGCGCGCCTCCGGCGAGGCTGGGGTTCCATCGCGCGTTCGCGGCGTCATCAAGGGTAAAGCAGAAGGCGCCGGTGAAGAGCTTGGGCACGCCGATATCGCCGGCGTCGATGCGCTGGCGCACGCGCTTCCACCGCGCGTGGTGGCGCGTCATAAACCCCTCCATCACGCGCACCCCCGCCGCCCGCGCCGCATCCACCACGGCGCGCGCCTCGGCCGCATCCTTCCAGGCCGGCTTCTCGGAGAGGACGTGCTTGCCAGCGGCGATGGCCTTCAGCGCCCACTCGCCGTGTAGCCCGTTCGGCAGCGGGATGTACACCGCCTCCACGTCCGGGTCGGCCAGAAGTTCATCGTACGAACCGTAGGATCGCTCGAACCCGAACTGCTCGCACGCCGCGCGCGCCTTCTCGGCATCGCGGCTGGCGATCGCCACTCCACGCACATCCGGGGCCGTTACGAAGCTCGGCAGCCACCGGTTCATCGCGAACTTCGCCGTCCCCAACACCCCCCAACGAACGGGCTCGATCATGTGAACTCCTAAGAACTCAGAACTCAGAACTCGGAACACAGAACTCAGCACGGAAGAGGCTGGAACTAAGAGGAGGTTAGCCCAATATGCGCCACCTTGTCCGGATGGATGCCGCAGGTATCGCCTGAGAACCCGCCAAGGCCTGGAGACCTGGAGCCGAGCTTGACGCCGTAGGGCGGGTCGATGTAGACCATTCGGGCCTTACCCTTCGGCCCCTCCTTCTCCCCTTTGTTCCTGCTGGCTTGGCCGTTTACTCGTAGTTCTCCCTGCCGGGGACGACGGGCGCCAGGATCGCGACGAGTTCCGGGGCGGCAACCGTGATGATCTGCCACACCTTGTCCGGGTTGATGCGGTCGTAACCGTGGATCGGCACGCTCCGCGCGCCGCCGACGGCGCTCCACGGAATTGTGGGAAGGGCGGCGCGTTCCTCGTCGGAGATGCGGGTCGCCGCCTCGCCGATGACGCAGATGTTCCAGAAGGAGGCGTCTTGAAGCTCGGGCCTCGCATCCCATTCGGCGCGCGAAACGCCCTCGCACAACGCGACCAGCCTCCGCGCGCCGCCACGAGCATATCCAGCAGACAGCCTGCGTCACGCGGGGGCAAAGATCACCTCCGCGGACTTCAAGATGTGCGCTCTCCGGATGTAGTTTCCGCTGGCTTCCACGGCGCTCTTGTCCACAACGTCCACGGGCCGCCCCAGCAGCGTGGATAGCTCCTCTTCCATATACATGAACTTGCCGGCCCACGGCCCAGCGTCGTCGTTGCGGAAGACCACGAGGAAATCCACGTCGCTGTCCGGTCGGAAGTCGTCGCGCAGCACGGAACCGAACACGGAAAGCTCGGTTACATCGTACTTGCGGCAGATATCCCGGATGCGGTCCATCGGCAGCGGAATGCGGGTGTTGACCATTGCAATCTCGGCCATGCAGATCCTCCCGAATCCAGTCATCGCCATCCCTGGCGCGCAGCCTACCGCAATTATGGCACGCGAGCGCAGCTTGGGCCTCATGGCGCAGAATGCTGAGTGCTGAATCCTGAATGCTCCCCCATGCTACACTCACCTTACCGCTTCGTTGGAGGTGAACGACCCTTGAAACGCCTTCTTGCTCTGGCGCTGCTTTGCGCTGTTTCCGCCGTTTCCGCGGCTCCGGCTTCCGCGCCGCCCGCCATCCAGCCATCTCCGTTCGGGATCGACGGCCTCAAACCCCGGTTCGGGAAGGACCTGCCCAACCTCTGGACCGTGGAAGACGAGCTGGCGAACTACATGACGGACGCCGGCCTGCGATGGGACCGCGCCATCATCCAGTGGGACGATGTGCAGCCGGACGTGTCGAAACCCTTCGACTGGACGTTCACCGATCGGATGGCGAAGGTCTATGGCCAGCGCCCGATCTCGGCCTACTGCCTGCTGATGGGCCGCCCATCCAGTTGGAAGGCCAACCCCCATACCCCCGAGGAGCGAGCGCAGTTCGCCGATTTCGTGTACGAAACCGTGAAGCGCTACAAGGGGACGTTCCGCGTGTGGGAGATCTGGAACGAGCCGAACATCCCGGCCTTCTGGAACCCGCCGAGCGCCGAGGACTACGCGGCGCTGCTGAAAGCCTCCTACGCCGCCGCCAAACGCGCGGACCCCACGTGCACTGTCCTCTCCGGCGGAACCAGCGGCGTGGACCTGGGCTGGATTCGGCGCGTGTTGTTCGAGCAGGGCGGCTGGGATGCGTGTGACGCCGTGGCCATCCACCCGTACTCCATGGGCGGCGGCCCCGACAGTCAGGGGCTTTCCCAATTGCTGCGCATGACGCGCGCAGCCGCCGCGAAGGGCGGCGTATCGAAGCCGATCTGGATCACCGAGGTCGGCTGGACGACCGATACCACCCCCCAAAGCGAACTGCGCCAGGCGGAGTATATCGACCAGGAGTACTGCATCGCCCTGGCGAACGGCGTGGTGAAGACGTTCTGGTTCACCATGGGGGACTGGTCGGAGCGGTGGGGGATCATCGCCGGCAAGGACAACACCCCGGATTGGGGGTTCACCAGCACGAAGCGCCCCAAGCCCGCCTACTACGCGCTGAAGCACCTCACGGAGGCCCTTACGCCGTCCGGCAAGCGCCCGACGTTCCTCGGCTACCTGCCGAACGCGAAGGGCGCTACGGCGATGGCTTTTCTGGCCGACGGCGACCCGAAGCAGCCCGTTGCCGTGCTCTGGAGCCCCTTCGGCGAGAAGCGCGTGCTAGCGATGCCCCAGGCAACCGGCCTCCACGCGCTGGACGCGCACGGCAAGACCGTTACGTCCCTGGACGGAAACGTGATGGTCACCGAGGTCCCCATCATCGTCACCGGCTTCCAACCCGGCGCGCTGAAATCAGCGTCGAAGGCCGCCGACCCATCGGTCCGCAAGCCCTCGGTCAACCTGCTGCGAAACGGCGATATGGAACGGCCCGACGACGGCGGCGACGTGGCCTTCTGGAACCACGGCGCCTTCCCAAACGGCGGCAAGGACGGCAAGACGGAGTGGCTGACCGGCGGCCGCGGCCTGGGCCGCGCCCTGAGCGTTTCGGCCGCCAAGGACGCCGCCTGGAGCGGGGTCCCGGTTCCCGTTCAGCCCGGCAAAGCCTACACGCTGAAGGTCTGGGCCAAGCCCACGGCCGCCGCCGGCGAGAACAAGGCCATCATCGCCTGGTATCGCGGCGACATGTGGGGCTGGCTCTCCCAGGCGGAGAGCGAACCTGTCGAGGGCACGGGCGACTGGCGCGAAATCACCGTCACGGCGAAGCCCCCCGAGGACGCCGTGTTCGCCCGCATCGTGTTCACCAGCAAGGACAACCCCGGCGCCATCCTTTGGGACGACGCCGCGCTGACGGAGGGGTGAGGGGATTCAAAGGCGCCAGGTGACGCCTATCGTCGCGAGGAGGCGCCTGATGGCGATTCGGCTGGACCGTAAGCGCATCACTGTATCCACATCCACATCGCCGCTGGCGCTTGTACACGGTGAGACTGATCCATGGGAACCACGCTACCTCACGGTAAACGGCGATCGGGCCTTTGACATGGGCAACCACTGCGGTACGTGTTCTTTCCTGTTTGAACGCCTCGAAGGGGCGCCGAACGAGCGCTCTCCGGGGAGGTTGGACGGCGCGCTCCGCTCCGGGCTGCGCCGTCTAGATGACGCCGCGCTGAACGCGGCATCGCCCCTGATCCCCAAGGGCGAGTATGACGTTATCCTGCTGGCGGCGGTCCCGAGGCTCGTTTCTCCATTTTCCGACGCGGACTACTTCTTCCGGGAACAAGCGGACCTGTGGGGCGCCCAAGCCTGGGACTACTGGACCGGGCTGCCGCACTTTACCCATACCGCGTACTACCGCCTGCCCGACATCGCGATGGGCAAGGGCGAGATGCTCTTTCAGTTCATCGTTCCCCTGATCCCCCCGGCGCTGGCGGACGAGAAGACCGTCAAAGCCTATATGGAGAGGCTGGAGGCTGCGGAGAGCCCGACGGCGCTCGCCGTCTCCGTCCTGGACGTGAAGCAGCCCGCGGTGTGGGGAGGAGATCAGGAGCCGGAGATCACAAAGCACTGGTGCCTCGCGCACTTCCTGGTGGACGGCCATCACAAGGTCTGCGCCGCCGCGAGGGCGCATCGACCGATCACCTTGCTCTCCTATCTGGATCGGAATGAGGGGGCCTCGTCTCCCGACGAAATCGATGCCGCCCTGGCGGTGCTGTCGGCCGCCCCAGGGGATACCGCCTCGGCATAGCTTTGTGCTCTGTCAGGGCGAAACTGGAAGTTAGAGCGCAGCCAGGCCCCGAGGGGCCGGCTCAGGAGACGAACGGCGCCTTCGCGCCGTGACATCAGGGCGCGAAGGCGCCCTTAGCTTGCACAGCCGGCCCCTCGGGGCCAGGCGATCCGGCGGTCAACCGTCGCGCATGCACGAAAGGAAGAGGATCTTGGCGAAGACTTTGAAGGTCGGTATCATTGGCGTGGGCGGGATAGCCGGCTCGCATTTCCCGGGGTGGCGCGCCAGCGAGCACGCGGAGTTGATCGCGATCTCCGACGTCGCTAAGCCCACGCTCGAACGGGTGGGGGCCGAGCAGGGGATCGATCGGCTGTATGCGGACCCGCTGAAGCTGATCGCCAGCCCGGACATCGATATCGTGGACATCTGCACGCCCAACATGTTCCACACGGAACTGGCCGTGGCGGCGCTGAACGCCGGCAAGCACGTGCTCTGCGAGAAGCCGCTGGCGCCCACGCCGGAGGACATCGGCCGGATGATCACCGCGCGCGACGCCAGCGGGAAGATGCTGATGACGGCGCAGCACTTCCGCTTCAACGGCGCCGCCCGCGCCCTGAAGGCCGAGATCGACGGCGGCGCGCTGGGAAACGTGTACCACGCGCGCAGTTGGATGCTCCGCCGCGTGGCCGCGCCCGTGCGGCCGGGCTTCATCCTCCGCAAGAACAGCGGCGGCGGCCCGTGCATCGACATCGGGGTCCACATCCTGGACCTAACGCTCTGGATGATGGGCCACCCGCGCCCCGTTTCCGTGTCCGGCGTTACGCAGGATAAGCTGGCGCGCCAGCCGGGCGCGTTCAGCGTGTGGGGCGGCGACATCCCGCCGGAGTTCGACGTGGAGGAGTTCGCCTCCGCCTTCGTGCGCTTCGAGAACGGCGCCACGCTGATCTTGGAGGTCTCCTGGCTGCTGCACCACAAGGTCCCCAGCGGCGTGGAGGACATGCAGATGTGGCTCTACGGCGACAAGGGCGGCTCGCACTGGCCCTCCAACGAGGTGCTCCACTCCAACTACGAAACGAAGCAACTCTCCAACACGCAACTCCTGCGCGCCGATACGAGCGTAGAGCCGCACGCCGCCGAGTGCATCGCCTTCGCGGACGCCATCGTCAACGACAAGCCCTCGCCCGTGCCGGCCGAGCAGTCCATGCATGTGGCCCGCATCCTGAACGCGCTTTACCGCAGCGCCGCCGAGGGGCGAGAGGTGCGGCTGGACTGAGGCTTCTGCCCCTCCTGCCCCGCAAGTGGATTCGCTGGCAACGACGGGCGCGCAGTCTGCCGTCATACCCGTGGGTTGAAACCCACTTCTGAGGGCTTTGCCATGAAGGCCCTGAAGGGCCAACCGAACGGACATCGGTCCGATCCCAGGGCCTTCGGGCGCTTCATGGCCGAAGGCCCGTAGACGGGGGTTTCAACCCACGGCCTTGGCGCCGTTCGTTGCCCGCGAGTTCACGCACTGGGGCGAAACCTCCCGCCTGAACCAGCCGATCCGGCATCAGAGGTTCGCCCGCTTCCAAGAGTCTACCGCGTCCGTGAGGCGGATGGGGGCGGCGCCCCCGGTCTGCAACCCGCCGGCGATTCTGAGGGCGAGGATGGCGTCCGCGGCAGTGAGGAGGCCGTCGCCGTTGAAGTCGCCGGGCAGGGCTTTTGGTAGCTCGTAGGCGCCGAGGTCCCACCGCGCGCCCTGCGGGCGCGGGCGGCCGTCCAGGTCAACGGGCGCGTCCGGGCGGTTCGTTCCGGCATCCACGGCCGGGGAAGCGGCGGGCACGCGGAAGTCGAACGGGGCCAGCGCGGGGGAAAGGAACAGCGGGTCGGCGGTGAGGGAATGGGCGTCGTTTCCGGTGGCGGCCTGCCACTGGGCGCGCGTCCAGAACGGCCCGATGTCCTCGTTCGTGGCGGCGTAATCGCCGGCGGCGCTGCGCAGCAGGTTGTAGTCCGAGACCACGGAGGAATCGCTGTCGATTTCGATGGCGCCCCGCGCTCCGCCCGCCAGGATGTTGTTCACTACGGCGTTGTTCGTGCTGCCGTTCTTGAGGGAGACGCACCACCGCCCCTCGCCGGGCCGGAAGTACACCGTGTTGTTGACGATCGCGTTGTCCTTGCAGCCGTACTGGGTGGGATTCGGCTGCCCGTTTCCGTTGTCCCAGCCGGAGATGCCGCCGGCCAGGTTGTTGTAGAGCAGGTTGTTGGAGATCAGCGAATTCCGCACGCTGGCGAGGTTGATGGCCGCTCCGCCCGCCGCGCCGTTGTTGAAGCACACGTTGCCCGTGATGATCGCCCCCTGGGTGATGCCGTCGCCGGCCGTTCCGAAGGAGGCGTCCTGTTCGTCCGGATCGGCGTTCAGTTGGATGCCGCTGGCGTGGTTGTCGTGCGCCGCGTTGAAGCGCACGATGGAGCGGTCTCCGCTGTTGGAAAGGTACACGCCGTGCTCCGCCTTGGAGCCGGCGCATTCGTTGTACTCCAGCAGCGTGTCGTCGCTGTAGTCCGAGAAGATGCCCCACGTGCCGTTGTTGAGGCAGCGGCAGCGGCGGATGGCGACTCCGTTCGATGCGTCGATGCGCACGCCTGCGCGGTAGGCGTTCTGGATGGTGAAGCCGTCCAGGATGACGTGATCGGCATACGAGATGAACACGAGGTCGCGGTTCGAGGAGTTGGTGACCGTCGATCCGTCCAGCACGGCGAGGCCGGGGTGCACCGCCTGGTAGGTGATGGGGGCCGCGGCCGTTCCGCCGCGCGCGGGCCGCAACACCTCTCGGTACGTTCCGTCCGCCACGAGCGCCGTGTCGCCCGGCGCCAGCGTTGCCGCGGCATGGCTCAAGGTCTTCCATGGCGCGCCGGCGGCGCCCGATGCGGAATCGGAGCCGGCGGGGGAAACGGAATACGTGGCCGCCGCGGCGCGCGCGGCCGCCAGCGCGAGGGCCAGCCAGAGCGGACGGAACATGGGCGCCTCCCGAGTGAACCAGGGCCGGGTGCGGCGGCCTCGCCGCCGCCACTTGGCTTATTCCACTCCGCGCCCGCGCCTACACTCCACAGCCCGCCGCATCCTGGATGAACGCCGGCGGGCAGGACGTTCGGACCCTATTCGGGGGCGCTTCCATCCGCCGGTGGGCGGTCGGCCGGGCCCGATGCGTTGGAGAGGGTGGCGAACTCCTGCATGGTGAGGGTCTCGCCGCGGCGCTGGGGGTCGATGCCGGCGGCGGCGAGGGCGGCGCGGGCCGTGTCCTTGCCGATGGCCGTGGCCAGGGCGTTGCCCAGGGTCTTTCGCCGCTGGCCGAAGGCGCCGCGAACGACAACCTCGAAGCGGTGGGGGTCATTCACATTCACCGGGGGAGTGAGGTGGGGGCGCAGGCGCACGATGGCGGAATCGACGTTCGGGGCCGGGTGAAACGCGCCGCGCGGGACCTTGCCAACAATCTCGGCGGAGGCGCGGAACTGCGTATACACGCTGAGGCTGCCGTAATCCGGCGAGCCCGGACCCGCTTGCAGGCGCAGCGCCACCTCCTGCTGCACCAGCACCACGATGCTCTTCCACAGCGCGCCGGTTTGCAGGAGCTTCAGCAGGATCGGCGAGGTGATGTAGTAGGGGACGTTCGCCACCACGGTGGCGGGCAGCGGATGCAGGAATTCATCCGCGAAGGCCGGCAGGTCGAGCTTCAGGAAATCCGCGTGGTGGATGCGAACGTTGGGGTGCGCCCGCACGGTTTCGGCCAGCACGCGCACGAAGCCCGCATCCAGTTCCACGCCCTGAACGTGCGCCGCGCGCTGGGCGAGGAGGGCCGTCAGAAACCCGAGGCCGGGCCCCACCTCCAGCACGGCCTCAACGCCGGTGAGCTCCGCGGCGGCCACGATGCTGTTCAGGGCCGCCTCGTCCAGCAAGAAGTTCTGCCCCAGCCCCTTGAGGGCGGCCAGACCGTGGCGCCTCAGGAGGTTCGCTACTGCTTTGGGGGTGTAAGATGGCACTAGGCGATCTGGGCTTCCCGCTCGTTCAGGTTGTCATCCGACATCCGCAGCGAGCCGGGCAGAGCCTTGTCCGTGAACAGGATGCCGTACAGATGGTCGTTTTCGTGCTGGAACACGCGCGCCTGGAACCCTTCGACGGTGCGTTTGTGGCGCTTACCATTCTCATCCAGCCAGGCGACGGTGAGCTTAACGGCGCGCGGCACGTCGCCGAGCAGGCGCGGGATGCTGAGGCAACCCTCGTTTCCCACTTCCTCGCCGGCGGTGCGGATGATGCGCGGATTGATGACGGCCTTAGGGCCGTCGCCAATGTCATAGACGAAGAGGCGGATGAGGCGGCCCACCTGTGGGGCGGCGAGCCCCACGCCATAGGCGGCCTCCATCGTCTCGCTCATATCCCGGACCAGGTTCTTGATCTCGGGCGTAATGTGGTCTATCTCCTCCGTCTTGGAACGGAGGGCAGGGTCCTGGTAGGTCAGTATTTCGAGCAAAGCCATAACGCCTATAATTATACGAAATCCAGATGCCGATGGTCGAACGAGCCGGCGGCCCTGGTAGGCCCTTCACCCCCACGCTCGCGCAAATCGTTATATAATGCTCATACGGATTTGCGCGGCGGCCGATTCGCGTGTGGCCGCTTCACCCATTCCACTCCATTTGCGGAAAGTGATGGCGTATGGACGATCTGCATTTGCCCGAAGACCTTCGATATGACCTGGCGCACACATGGGTGCGCACGGATGGCGACGAGGCCGTCATGGGCATTACGGAGTTCGCGGCCCGGGCCTGGGGCGAGGTCGGTTTCGCCCAGTTGCCGAAGGTTGGTGACGCCGTTCTGTCTGGCGAGGCCGCCGGCATCCTCTCGTGCGCCAGCGCTGGCCCCTGTGACGTGATCCCGGCCCTCTCCGGCGAGGTGGTGGCCGTCAACGATGCGCTGTCCGATCAGCCGGAACTGGTGAATGAGGATCCTTACGGCGAGGGCTGGTTGTTCCGCATCGCGCCCAGCGACCCCGCCCAGTTGCGCGATCTCCTCAACGCCGGCGACTACCGCTACGCCCTCGCCAGCCCGCTGCCGGACCCGTCCGGCGTGCTCGGGCCCGTGTTCCAGCACTCCGCCGACGCCATGGTGATTCTGGATGAACACCGCCGCGTGCTGGCCCTCAACCCGGCGGCCGAGGCGCTGACGGGCTACCGTTCCGATCGCGTGGCCGGGGCCGGTCATTGCTACAACCTGTTCCGGTGCGAGTGCGGCGGCGAGACCCTGCACGGCATCGACTGCGCCGGCGTGGCCGCGCGGGCCGTATCGCGCCCCGGCCGCGCCAGAGACTTTTCCATCAACCGCAGGGACGGCGTGCAGATCCCGGTATCGGCCGTCTACTCTCCGATCCCGCGGCCCGATGGCTTGGGCGTGTTCCTGCTGGTCACGCTCCGAACGCGCGAGGTGGAGGAATCTTGAATCGCATCCTGACTGTTCAACGGCTGGCCCCCACGGTGGTCCGCCTGGAAATCGAGGCCCCGCTCATTGCGCGCAAGCGCAAGGCCGGCCAGTTCGTGATCCTGCGCGTCTCCGAGCACGGAGAGCGCATCCCGCTGACCATCGCCGGCTCCAACGCGGAGCGCGGCAGCATCACCATCGTGGTGCAGGAGGTCGGCAAGACCACGCGCGACCTCGGCGCCCTGAAGGAAGGCGATAGCCTCCAGGACCTCGCCGGCCCGCTGGGCACGCCCACCCACGTTCCCGAGAACAGCCGAGTGGCCTGCGTGGCGGGCGGCGTGGGCGCGGCCGTGGTGCTGCCCATCGCCGAAGCCTTCCACGCCGCCGGTAATCGCGTGGACGCCATCCTGGGCGCCCGGTCCGAAGATCTGATTGTCCTGAAGGATGAGATGCGCGCGGCCAGCGCGCGATTCTATCTCACCACGGATGACGGCTCCGCCGGCGAGAAGGGCCTCGTGGTGGCTCCCCTGGAGCGCCTCCTGCAGGCCGGCGAGGTGGACCAGGTGATCTGCGCCGGCCCCGTGCCGATGATGCAGGCCGTGTGCGAGGTGACGCGCAAGTACAACGTGCCCACCCTGGTGAGCCTGAACCCCGTGATGGTGGACGGCACCGGCATGTGCGGCGGCTGCCGCGTGAGCGTGAACGGCCAGGTGAAATACGCCTGCGTGGACGGCCCCGAGTTTGACGGCCACGGCGTGGATTTCGCCGAACTGCGCGCCCGCCTGGCGATGTATCGACCGCAGGAAGCGCACGCGCGCGACCACAAATGCAAGATTGGTATCGGCTAGTACTCGGTCAAGGTAGGATGGAGTGGTGGGGTTGTCATTCCGAGGAACGAGGAATCCCATAAAGAACGCTTCTTTGAGGGATCCCTCGCTCCGCTCGGGATGACAACCCCGTCCACCGATCCTACCGTGACAGAGTACTGGCATGGCAAGACCCACCTTTGCGGGTTCGCAGGCTCCAAAGGGGGCGTTTGCCACGCTAGCCTGCCAATTCATTGGCAGGGCATTCAGCGGCTCACGGGATCATAGATCAGCCCCGCGAAAAGCACGGCGCCGGAGACGTCATCCCGGATCGCGCAGAAGAACGGGTGGTCCACCACCATCCGAAAATCGGAGTGTGCGCGATCACGAGCCTTCGTGAACGTCATGGTCGTCACCGCGGCGGCCGTCGTGCCCTCTTCATCCACATCCACGAAGGCGCGATGCTGCGCCTGGCTGATGTAGGGAATCGTGTCGGGGACGGTCGTCATGTCCTTGAAATCCGCCTGGAATTCGCGGAACGCCAGGTGCATCCCGGCCGCCTTCAGAGCGTCCTTCAGGGGAGCGGTGTACTCCACCCGGAAGCGCGGCAGCGAGAGGCTCCCAGTCGCCGGGTGGAACCCTTGCATCCATGCGTCCCAGCGCTTCGCGTCCAGGCGTTGCAGCCAATCCGTGAGGCCGGGGCTGGCGTGAACCTCCGCCGCCTTGCTCCGCTCACGCGAGAAATCAGCAGCGAATTGGGCCTCTTGCTCCGTGTAGGGCAGGAAGACGTACATGCTCACCGTTTTGAAGCCGTACGGCAGGCATACCGCCTGGAAGTCGTCGCCCCGCAGATAGCGGCACTTCGCCCCCTGGAACATCATCTGGACCTGCTTCTCCGTCCCATCGGAAAGGTGGAACGGTTGCTGGCGGGTGTTCTCCTTCTTGAACACCGTGCTCCACTCGCCGTGGAAGTAGATGGCGTTCGCTAGGACGAGGGCATCGAGTGGACCGAACGGGCCGACGATGTTCTCGATCTTGCCGCCCGTGTTCCTACTGACCCAGCCATTGATATGGCCGGGAGCGCTCGATGATTGCAGATCCAGCGTAGCCGCTTCAGCCGCATATCCGTTGCGCAACCGTTCGACGAAGTCTTTGCGCAGGGGAAACTGGTCGTCGGCCCAGAGCGAGTTGGCGACGCTGACCTGCACCTTGGGGTCGGCGTAGTTCAGCCGTTCCAACTGGCGCGCGTTGGCCGTGTTGATCTCGGCGAGGCTGAGGCCGCCGAGCCCCAGCGCGCGCGCCATCTCGGCCTTGGTCTGCCCGCCGGCGCCGTTGTACGCCATGGACGCGGCGGCGGCGATGCTATAGGGCGAGAAGAACACGTTGCCTTCGGGCTTCGTGGCCGCGAACTTCGGCAGAAGCTTCCAGCCAAGCGCATTGCCGGCCGAAATCACGCGGGGGTCCGGCGGATTACCGGCA
>DASXUL010000182.1:0-46804 GCA_036504855.1 Armatimonadota bacterium
CTGGTTCTCCCGGTTTCGACGCTTGGCCAGGGACTATGAACGACTCCCGCAGACCGTTGCCGCCCTTCACTTCATCGCTTTCGCTGGGCTCATGCTCGCTAAGGCTGCTCCCCTGCTTCAAAGTGCATAACACCCTCTAGGCCAAGGGCACACAGTGACGCACAGAGCACCGCGGGGGGAGCGGCGATCCTTGACATGAAGTACGACCTCCTTGGCATCGCGGAAGATGCCGGATGGGCCGCGGGCGCGCAGTCTCACAACTTGCATCCCTCAGAGCGCGCGTCCGCAGCAGCGAGACGCCTCTCAGCTTGCAGGCCGTCCCTGAAGCACACTCTATCTTCCTGTCGTTATATAACGATTGTCAAGACCTTAAGAAAAGCTGTCAGCCATCAGCCGTCAGCGTTCAGCCCGGAAGGCCCCTCCCAAGACATGACTCATTCCTTGGTCTGGGGCCTTTCGGGTTATGCCTGATGGCCGCTCGCGGCGCCATCCCGCATTACAGCCGAGCGTTTCTACCACGTCACCCTTCGCCGGCCCAGGGTGACGTGGGCAGGGAACGGGCACACATGCGCGGTTGGCGCACGCTATCAGCCGTCAGCGTTCAGACCGAAGGGCCCGATCCATGAGCTTCGAAGTCTCATGGATCGGGCCCTTCGGGCTGAACGCTGACGGCTGATGGCTGACGGCTACTCCGCCGGCGGCATCACCACGGCCAGATGCAGCTCATCCAGTTGCGCCTGGTCCACGAGGCTGGGGGCGTCCGTCATCGGGTCCAGGCCGGTGGTGGTTTTCGGGAAGGCCATCACCTCACGGATGTTGTCGGTGTCCAGAAGCAGCATCACGGTTCGGTCGATGCCGGGGGCGATGCCGCCGTGCGGCGGGGCGCCGTACTGGAAGGCTTCGATGATGTGGCCAAACCGTTCCTGGATGGATTCCGGCGTATGGCCCATCAAGTCGAAGATCTTGGACTGGATGTCGCTTTGATGGATGCGGATGCTTCCGCTGGCCAACTCCGAGCCGTTGCACACGAGGTCGTAGGCGTTGGCGTGGGCCTTGCCCGGATCCGTGTCCAGGAAGTGGACGTCTTCATCCTTCACGCTGGTGAACGGGTGATGGGCGGCGTCCCATCGCTTTCCGTCTTCGTCCCACTCGAACATGGGGAAGTCGATCACCCAGGCCAGGGCCATCACGTTCGGGTCCATCAGGCTGTTGCGGCGGCCCACTTCGAGGCGCAGAGCGCCTAGGGTCTTGGCGACCACCTTCGGCTGGTCCGCCACCACCAGCACGCTGTCGCCGATCTCGGCGCCGGCGGCGATCCGGATCTTCTCCAGGTGCTCCTCGGTGATGAACTTCAGCATACTGGCGCTGGGCGTCTTGATGCCGTCCGGCGTGTAAGCCAGCGAGACGAGGCCCTTTGCGCCCTGGGCGCGGGCGAAGTCCGTCAGGCGGTCCACATCGGCGCGGCCGATGGCGGCGCCGCCCGGATAGCGCAGCGCCTTCACCTGCCCGCCGCCGTCCAGGGTGGCGTCGAACACGCGGAAGCCGGAGCCCTGAACGATGGGGCCAACGTCTACCAGCTCCAGGCCGAAGCGCAGGTCCGGCTTGTCGGACCCGTATTTCGCGATGGCCTCGTCATACGTGAGGCGCGGGAACGGCGTGTTGATGCGCTTCTCGGAGACGGCCGGGATCATCTCGGTGTAGAGCCCCTCGATGAGGTTCAGCACGTCCTCCTGCGTGACGAATGACATCTCCACGTCTAGCTGCGTGAACTCGGGCTGGCGGTCGGCGCGCGGGTCTTCGTCGCGGAAGCACTTGGCGATCTGGAAGTAGCGCTCAAAGCCCGCCACCATCAGGAGCTGTTTCAACTGCTGCGGCGACTGCGGCAGCGCGTAGAAATGTCCGGGGTAGAGCCGGGCCGGCACGAGATAGTCGCGCGCGCCTTCCGGCGTGGACTTGATGAGGATGGGGGTCTCCACCTCAACGAATGCGCGCTCGCACAGGTAGTCGCGCATGAACTTGATGACCTTGTGGCGCAGCGTAAGGTTGCGGAGCATCGAAGGCCGCCGGAGGTCCAGGTAGCGGTATTTCAGGCGCAGCACTTCGTCGCTGGTGGTCTCGTCCGCGATGGGGAAGGGCGGCGTTTTGGCGGCGTTCAGGATCTCCACCGTTTCAGCGAGGATTTCCACCTCGCCGGTGGGCATGCTGGGGTTCACGGTGCCGTCCGGGCGGGCGCGAACACGGCCTGTGATGCTCATCACGTACTCGGGGCGGGCGGCGTCCGCCAGGAGCCGCGCGTCTTCGTGCTTTTCGTCCGAGACGGTTTGCACCACGCCGGTGCGGTCGCGCATGTCGATGAAGATCACGCCGCCATGGTCGCGCCGCTTCTGCACCCAGCCGTTAACGGTAACTGTTTGGCCGATGTGCTCGGGGCGGAGGTCTCCGCACCACAGGGTTCGTTGGGTGAACATTTCGTGTATTGTCCTTTGGCGTCCGCCGGCGAGGCCGGATCCGGCCAGGCGGCGCCGCCGCGTATGGGTCCCGCCGGGCGCCAATTCGACGCTCTGCGTTGGTAGTCAAATCTCACCTCAGTAGCGCTGGCATCTCACCGGAATGGCCGCGAAGCGTCCACAGGTGTCCGCCCCTTTTGGCGGATGCCGGCGGGCCGCCGGCGCTACTGTGAAAATCCTCAGAAGCTCAATATCTCGCGCGCGACGCGCACCACGTCGCCGCGCGGAACGGACTGCTGTTCGCGGCTGATCATATCACGCACCGTCACCGCGCCGGCCGCCATCTCGTCTTCGCCGCGGATCAGCACCAGTCGGGCGCCGCACTTGCCGGCGGATTTCATCTGGGCCTTCAGGCTGCGGCGCAAGGCATCGAAGTCGGCGGAGAGGCCGGCATCTCGCGCTTCCTGGCAAAGCAGCAGAGCGTCATCCCGTGATTCGTTGGAGGCGGCCACAACATACACATCCGCGGTTGGCTCCGCCGGCGGTTGGACTCCGGAATCGGCGATGGCCAGCAGAAGGCGCTCGATGCCCATTCCGAATCCGATGCCGGGGGTGGGGGGGCCGCCCAGGGCCTCCACGAGGCCGTTGTACCGTCCGCCGCCGCCGACGCTGGTCTGCGCGCCCAGCCCGCCGTGGACCCACTCGAACGCCGTGCGGGTGTAATAGTCCAACCCGCGGACCAGATACGGATCCAACGTATACGGTACGCCGAGGCGGTCCAGATGGCCTTGCACGGCCGCGAAGTGCTCCTTGTTTTCCGGCGTGAGGAACTGGCTGAGCAACGGCGCGCCTTCCACCAAACGTCGATCCCGCGGGTCCTTGCTATCCAGGATGCGCAGCGGATTGGTGTCCAGGCGCTTCCGGCTATCTTCGCTCAGGGCCTCCGCCTGCGGCGCGAAGTAATCCACCAGAGCCTGGCGGTAGACCGGGCGGTCGTCCGGCGAGCCCACGCTGTTCAGCTTCAGCGAGGCCCCGGCGACGCCGAGGTCGTTCAAAATGTTGAATGAGAGGGCGATCACCTCTGCGTCGATGGCCGGGTCGTCGGAGCCAAGCGCTTCCACGCCGATCTGGTGGTGCTGGCGGAAGCGGCCCTTTTGTGGGCGGTCATATCGGAACATCGGGGCGATGTAGGACAGGCGAACGAGCGGGCTGTCCGCCAACAGGCCGCCCTCGATGGCGGCGCGGAGCACCGGCGCCGTGCCCTCGGGGCGCAGGGTCAGCTTGTCGCCGCCGCGGTCCAGAAGATCGTACGTTTCCTTCGAGACGATGTCGGAAGTCTCGCCGCTGGTGCGGTGGATGACCTCGGACTGCTCGAACAACGGCGTGCGGATTTCGCCGTAGCGATAGAGCCGGCACAGGCCGCGGAACTTTCCCTCCAGCCACTGCCACGCGGGCGCCTCGGCGGGGAGGATGTCGTGGGTGCCGCGCGGAGCTTGAAATCGGGTTTTCTCAGACATGGGTGCTTGGTTTCAGCGCAAAAAAGCCGCCGACGGCGGCCTGGTGATGGAATAAGGGTAACGCGCCCCACGGCAGCCCGGCAAACCAGGGTCACCCTCGCGCGCAGACTCGCTGCCGTGTCCCGAATCCCGGTGTTTGGCTGCCAGCGCTTGCGGCATGGTACAATGCCGGTGAAGGCGCAACGGCGCCCCACACGCGTTAGGAGCTATCCATGCGGTTTCCCTGTCTCATTATTACGGCGCTTGTCTGCTCCGCCGCTTCTTCCAGCGCGCGCGTTCTGCGCGTGAATCCCAAGGCGACCGGTTCCACCCACGACGGCGCCGCCTGGAACACGGCGTACCTGAAGGTGCAGGATGCCGTGGGCGCCTCCGCCGCGGGGGATGAGATCTGGGTTGCCGCCGGGGCCTATCCGGAGACCGTCACCATTGGATCGTCCGTTTCTCTGTACGGCGGGTTCGCCGGAACCGAAACGCTGCGCGATCTCCGGAAGCCCGCCTCCATTGAAAGCGCTTTCTCCGGCGGGATCGTCCTGGTGACCGGGGCAACCTCGGAGGCGCGCGTCGACGGGTTCACCTTCCGCAACAGCGCCGGGGTGGAATCCACGGCCGGGTCCCTCACCGTGTCCGGCAATGTCTTCGTTACGGGTCACGTTCAGCAGACGGGCGGGTCCATCGCGCTAACCGGAAACGCGTTCGGCGGGCAGCGTACCGCCGGCGCGGCCATAGTCCTCCAGTACGCCACCGTCACCGTTGCGGACAATACCATCCGGCAGCGAGACCTTGCCGCCGCCGTTTCGCCGCCGCAACAGACCGCCGAGATCGCCCTGGGAGCGCTCTACATCGCTCATTCCTCCGGCTCAGTGACCGGCAACATTATCGCCGAGAACAGCCTGGATGGAGGATCCGGAGCGGTGAACTCGTTCGGAGGCGGGGCCGGGCTCTGCGCCATTTCCAGCACGCTGTACGTGGCTCAGAACGTGATCGCCTTGAACCGCGCGGCGTTGACAGGCTCCACAGCGTCGAACCCGGAAGGCGGCGGACTCCGTTTCCGAGGGGGCACGCTGATACTGGCGAACAACCTGATCGCCGGCAATGAGCTGTCCATCGCCGGTCCAAAAGGGACGGCATACGGCGCCGGCGCCGTCATCCGTGACGCCACGGCGTACGTGGTGAACAACACCGTCGTCGACAACATCGTCAGCTCGTCCGGCGCCGCGTCTCCGGCCAGCCGGGGCGGCGGGCTGTACGTTGTGACGCCGCCGTCCTCGCCGGCGGCCTACACGCTGCAGAACAACATCGTTGCCTTCAACCCCAGCGGAGTGGATTGGAGCGGCGCGCAGCCGTCTTTCGGACGCAACTGCGTATGGGGCAACGGCGCCAACTTCCCGGCCGGAGCTGCGAACGTCGATCCCACCGGAATGCAGGTGGATCCGGTGTTCTCGAACAGACCTGCGGCGGACTACCACCTTGCCGTGCTGTCACCCTGTGTGGATGCCGGCGCGGATGCCGCCGTGCGGGGCTCCGCCGACCTGGACGGGCGCTTCCGCATCCTCGGCGCCCACGTTGATATGGGGGCCTACGAGACGCCGGTCTCCGCCGGGCGCACGGTGGCCGACGCCGCTCGAGCGTTGCGCCTGGCCGCCGGCCTCACGGCCGCCACGCCGTTCGATATTGACCGCCTGAACGCAACGGGCGCGGACCAGACCGTGGATCTCCGGGATGCCGTGCGCGCGTTGCGCCTGGCCACTCACTGAAGAGGAGGAGCGATGAGCGTGTGCGAACCAACAACCTATCGCCTTGGCGAGTGGGATTGCACCGGCGTTACCGACGGCGAGATGCCTCTCCCGGTTCGGAACTTCTACCACAACGCGGATGAAGCGGAGTTGCGGGCCGCCCTGGCCATCCAAGGGATCGCCGGGGAATCCGTGCCGACGCCGTTCAACCCGTTGCTTCTGCGTCGCGGGGATGAGGTTGTTCTCATCGACGCGGGGTTCGGCGCGTGGGCGTCTACCCCCACCGGCCGCCTCGCCGAAAGCCTCGCGGCCGTGGGAGTTGCGCCGGACGACGTTACCGTTCTGCTCCTCACCCACGGACACGCGGACCACGCGGGCGGGGCCGTTACGGAATCTGGCGCTCTGGCCTTTCCCAACGCCCGCGTCCTTCTGAGCCGCGCGGAGGTGGAGTTCTGGAAGTCGGCCGAAGCGGAGGCGCTTGCGGGACGCCGAGCGGGGCCGGCCCGGCGGGTGGCGGCGGCGTTGGAGGATGTGTCGGAGGACATCCGCCCTGGCGACGAGCCGGTTCCCGGCGTTCAGATACTCGCCGCGCCTGGTCACACTCCTCATAGCACGGCCGTTCGCATCGTGTCAGAGGGCCTGAGCCTGATCTACGTGGCTGATGCGGTCGCCCAGCCGCTTCACCTCGTTCGGCCGGACTGGAACCTGGAGCCGGACCTGAACCCGGAGGATGCCGCGCACACGCGGCAGATGCTCATTGACGCAGCCGTCAGGGACGGATCGCTGATGTACTGCTATCACTTCGCGCTGCCGGGCCTGGGCTGGGTGGACCGCGCCGAGACCGGCTATCGCTGGCGCCCGGCCTGTTGATCGCTGACTACGCGTGGGCCACAACCCGGTTCTTGCCGGAGCGTTTGGCCTCATAGAGGGCCTGGTCCGCGGCATCCACCAGGGCGCCCTTGGTGTCGGCGTGGGCGGGGAATGCGGCAACGCCGACGCTTACGGTAATCGTGTGGGAGCGCCCGTCACCCAGATCGAAGGCGGTGGAAGCGATCGTTGCGCGGAGGCGATCGGCCAGCGCCAGAGCGTGTTCCGCGTGGGTCTCCGGGCAAATGATAACGAACTCCTCGCCCCCGTATCGGGCGGGGATGTCCACCGTGCGCAGGTTTTCCTTCAGCACGCGGGAGAGGCCCTGCAGTATCCGGTCGCCCGCCGGGTGCCCCCACGTGTCGTTGAAGCGCTTGAAGTTGTCGATGTCCATCATGATGACAGACACTGGCCGGCCGTAACGTTGGGCGCGTCGCACTTCCTCATCAAGTTGCCCCTGGAAGTGCCGGTGGTTGTAGAGGGACGTCTGAGCATCCGTAAATGCCAGGCGACGCAGGTCCCCTTCCAGCTGGGCGCGCTGGATCGGGAACACCATGCGGTTTCCGAACGTCTCCGCGAGGTCAACCGCGGATGCCGGAAAGGCATCTCGCTCTTCTGACCCGAAGAACAGCAGTCCCACAAGGCGTTCCACGCTCTGGAGCGGCGCCACGAGGATGGACTTGGCGGAAGGATCGATCTCCGCAAAACGCGAGGGGGAAGCCGACGTATCGGCGATCACCAGGGATTTCCCGTCTGCCGGGCGCCACCCCTGGTCCTCATCGTTCACGCCGATGCGCACTTTGGGGGCATCGCCAAGCCCGCTGGAGGCCCGGATCGTCAGCACCTCGTTTTCGGCGAGGAGCACGGCGTAAGAGTGGGCGGGCAGAAGGTCGCGCTGTTTCAGAGTGACCAGATCGAGCGTTACATCCAGGTCGTAGGCGGTGGAGATCATGTGCTGGACGTCGAGCGCGTTGCGAGCCTCGTCCGCGGCGGCGTGCAGGCGGCCCTGGTCACGCCGGGCATGGCGCGTAACCCCGGCCGTGACGGTGGCCACCAGGAAGAACAGCACGGCCTGTGTGGGCACTTCCAACGCGGCTGGCCAACTGGTTGGCGCGCGCAGCGTGGCCAGCCCGACGAAGAGGGCGGTAGCCACGGCCGCGCACAGCGCCGCGCGCCGGATCGACAGGAAACCCGCCAGCACCAGCGGCACATAGAACAGCCCCAGCAGAGGCGAGTTCACCCCGCCGGTCGCCGCCGCCACCACGGCAATCAGAACCAGTGATATCAGGAGCAGCGTGAGTGTGCGCACAGATGAGATTCCCGGTCAGGAAGCAGGACAAATGAATCGTTAAGGCGAATTCTAGCCCGAGGAGGCCCATTTTAGCCTGCCCGCCACGATCCGGTTGGCGGCCAGACCCCGCCTGCCCGAGACTATAATGGTACCTATGGCCACTTACAAGGTATCTGTGCAGACGGGTGTGCGCGACCAGATGGTGGAGATCACCAACGACGTTCAGCGCGTGGTGGATGAGAGCGGCCTGCAAGAGGGCGTTGTGACGGTGTTCTGTCCGCACACGACGGCCGGAATCGCCATCAATGAGAACGCTGACCCGGATGTGAAACGCGACGTGTTGGCGTTCCTGGGCGCACTGATCCCGCAAGACAGCGGGTTTCGGCATTCCGAGGGCAACTCGGACGCTCACATCAAAGCGATCCTGACCGGGGCTAGCCTACAGGTCATCGTCCGCGGCGGACGGCTCGCCCTCGGGACCTGGCAGGGCGTATATCTGTGCGAATTCGACGGGCCGCGTTCCCGGGAGGTATGGGTGAACGCGATGGGAATGGTTCGGTAGGAGGTCTCAGCGTATGTGTCGGATGATGGCGAAGGTTGGCGCGGCGCCGAAACGCGAGGCGCTTGAGCAGTTCCGCTCGCTGGCGGGGAACGGATGCGTGTTGCCAGGCAGCTCCTGCGGGCACGGCGACGGCTGGGGAATTGCCGCCTTTACAGATGGCGGCCTCACCTTCTTCGAAAAGAGCGGCCTCTCGGCCGTAGAGGACGAGCGATTCGCCGTGGCCGAGGATTCTGTGGAATCCAGCCCGCTGGACCTGTTCCTCTGCCACCTCCGCAAGGCCAGCGTGGGCGACGTGAACGCATTGAATGCGCACCCCTTCCATCGTGACGGCATCACGTTCTGCCACAACGGCGGCATCAAGGAAAGCGAGAAGCTCCCCGTGTACGGCCTGGAGCCGGAAGGCGCCACGGACTCCGAGCGGTTCTTCCTGAACATCCTCGGACGCCTCAAGTCCGGAGAAGCAGCTTCCTTGCGCGAGGCCGCCGAACAGGCTATCGAGTACGTGCATGCAAATCATCGCTACACATCGATCTGCTTCCTGATTACCGATGGGAAGAAACTACTCGCATGGCGCGACTACCGCACGGAGCTCCGTCCGGACGAAGACGCGCCCGAGAACTGGGAGAAGTACCGCGAATACTACTCGCTGTACCATTCTCCGTCGGCGCGCGCCGTATCTTCTGAGAGGCTACCGGCCCTGGCGGAAGACTGGCGGATGATCGATAACCGTACGCTGATCGCCCTCTGAATCCCCTTGGAGGCACGCACGTCCGGGAGCCCGACTCCTGGGCGGTCGTGCCTCCGTTTCATGAAATCAGGCTATCGTAGATATATGGCAACCGTAGACGAACAACTGAAAACGCTGGCCCGCGGGGTTGAGTCGATCATCCCGCTGGACGAATTTCGCGCCAAGCTGGAGAAGTCTGAAAAGACCGGCAAACCGCTGCACATCAAGCTGGGGCTGGACCCCACCGCCCCGGACATCCACCTGGGCTTCGCCGTGGTGCTGCGCAAACTGCGCCAGTTCCAGGATTTCGGGCATCGCATCGATCTGGTGATTGGCGACTTCACCGGCATGATCGGCGACCCCACCGGCAAGTCCATCACGCGGCCGCGCCTCACGGATGAGCAGATCGTGGCGAACGCGCACACTTACGAACAGCAGCTCACGAAGATCCTGTTGCCGGAGCGCACCGAGATGCATCGCAACAGCACGTGGCTGAGCAAGATCTCGTTTGCGGACCTCATCGGCATCCTCAGCAAGTTCACCGTGGCCCGCATCCTCGAGCGCGAGGACTTCTCCAACCGCCTCGCCGCCGGCCAGCCGCTGCACGTGCATGAGATCATGTACCCCGTGGCCCAGGCGCTGGACTCCGTGAACCTCGTGTCCGACGTGGAGTTGGGCGGGTTGGATCAGACGTTCAACATCATGGCCGGGCGCGACCTGATGCGCGAGAACGGCCAGGAGCCGCAGGTGGGCCTCTTCATGCCCATCCTCGTTGGCCTGGACGGCGTCAAGAAGATGTCCAAGAGCCTCGGCAACTACGTGGGCATTTTCGAGAGCCCCAGCGAGCAGTTCGGGAAGACCATGAGCATCCCGGACGAGGCCATGAAGCAGTGGTTTGAGCTAACCACCGACATCCCGATGGACGAGGTGGAAACGCTGTTGGCCGGGCACCCGATGACCGCCAAGAAACGCCTGGCCCACGAGATTGTGACCATGTACCACAGCGCCGCCGATGCGGATGCCGCTCAGCAGGCCTGGGAACACCAGTTCAGCCAGCGCGAGATCCCCGTCGACATGCCGGTCGCCGCCATCGCCGCTGCCGACCTCAAGGACGGCAGGCTCTGGATTGTGGACCTGTTGAAGGCCGCCGGGATCGCCAAGGGCACCAACGAGGCCCGACGCTTCGTCTCCAACGGCGGCGTCAGCGTGAACGGTGAGAAGGTGACCGATGCGGCCGCCGAAGTCCCCGTCACCGAAGGCGATATCCTGAAGGTCGGCCGCCGCTACGCCCGCGTGCAGATCGGTTAGTTCCCGCCACTGAAATGGCCGATCAGCCAGGCGGATTGGGTCGTACGCTCGGCTGGTCGATGAATGCTGTCAGGTACTCAGATGGAGAGAGAATCAGAATGCCTCGGAAGGGGTTCAGATCAAGGAGGTCTGCGTCCCCGCTTACGATGGCATCAGCCCTTCCGTTCAATGCGACTTCGAGAAACATATCGTCTCTCGCATCCCGACACACTTCGACCCGCTCGGTTACAGTGACGAGTTCCGCAGCGGCAGTATAGGTCTGGATGAAATCGTCGCGCTCTGATGGCGTGATGTACCGGAGGAATTTGGGCCGGTGCAGGACCGCCGCAATCTCCGCAACCGTCTCCTCTGAAGCAAGAAACGTCCCATGCAGACGGATGTGGTCCACTACCTTGCGCGGAGAGCCGGAGGCAGACAACAGAGCCGATACCATCACATTGGTATCGACCACGACGCGCCTAGTCATCTGCCAATAGTTGATCCAGAATCTCTGGGGTCAGCCCACGGGCTTGTGCGGACCGACTGGTCTCATCCATCACAAGGCCCAGGCGAACTCCGGCCTCCCTGCGACGGCGATCGGCGGCAAGCGCTTCGCGGATCACTGCCTCATACCTGGACCGCTCCTCCAAACTCGCTTCGCGCCATTTCCGGGCGGATTCCTCGTCGACCTCCACCTCGATTACATCTCTGGCCATATCAGTACCCCCCTTACTGAAGGATGATACCATACTCCACAACAGCGCGAACGAGTTGGGCGTCGCCTTCACATACCGCCGCCGGTGTCAGCCGAGTAGACAGCGCCGGCGGATCAGCCACCAAAGAGGGGCTTCGCCATGCTAACCCGGCCACTCCTCCACGGAGAGGCTACTGAGTTTTGCGGCGGCGAGCAGCTTGCAGAAAACCTCTTCCGACACGTCCAAAGGTACCGTCTTGAGGTTCGTCCCGCGCGCGCAACGGCGCGGGCGCGCCCTTCGAGCACATTGTGCCACCGTCGCCCCGATGCAGGCGATTGGCTACCAGTCGTGGTAGCGGTTGGTGATGGGGAGGCGGCGGTCGCGGCCGAAGGCTTTGGGGGTGATTTTGATGCCCGGAGGGGCCTGGCGGCGCTTGTATTCGCAGCGGTCCACCAGAAGGATCACGCGGCGAACGATGGCCTCATCGAAGCCCTGCCGCACGATCTCCTCCATGTTGCGGTCTTGCTCCACGTACAAGTCCAGGATGGCATCCAGCACCTCGTATGGCGGCAGGCTGTCAGTGTCCTTCTGGTCGGGGCGAAGCTCGGCGCTGGGGGGGCGGGTGATCGTGGTTTCGGGGATGGCCGGGCCAAGCGTGTTGCGATACTCCGAGAGGCGGTAGACCAGCGTCTTCGGAACGTCCTTGATCACCGCGAAGCCGCCGGCCATATCGCCGTACAGCGTGCTGTAGCCGACGGCCATCTCGCTCTTGTTGCCGGTGGTGAGCACCAGCCATCCGAACTTGTTGGAGAGCGTCATCAGGTAGTTGCCGCGGATGCGCGCTTGCAGGTTTTCCTCGGCCAGGCCCGGCTCCGTTCCGCACATCGGCTCCGCCAGAGCGTCCAGACTGGCCTGGAACGGACCCTCAATGGGCACCGTTAGGAACCTGATCCCCAGATTCTCGGCTACCAGGGCGGCGTCCGACTTCGTTTCATCGCTGCTGTAGCGGCTGGGCATCGTGACGCCGATGACGTGCTCCTTGCCGAGCGCGTCCGCCGCGATGCAGGCGGTGAACGCGGAGTCGATTCCGCCGGAGAGCCCCAGCACCACGTCCTTGAAGCCGTTCTTGTGCACGTAGTCGCGCACTCCCAGCGCCAACCCGTTGTACACGTCCGCCAGTTCATCCGGCGGGGGCAGCAGCGGGCACTCCAGAAGCGGCATCTCCGGCTCCACCGGCGCCGGCGGCGCCTCCCGCTCCGCGAAGTCCGGCAGGTCCACGTTGACCAGCGTGAGGCCGGAGCGGCTGACGAGGTTGCGTTCCTTGCGCCGCGAAGGGTTGGCGAGGCGGCGATGGAAAACGTCGCCGATGTTCAATTCGACCACCACCAGCGCTTCCTCGAACGACGGTCCGCGGGCGATCATCTCGCCGCCCGGCTCGAAGACCATGCTGTGCCCGTCGAACAACAGCTCATCCTGTCCGCCCACGCTGTTCACGTAGCAGACGAACGCCGTGTTGTCCATCGCCCGGGCGGCCAGGAGGTGCTCGCGCGATTTCCACTTACCGCTATGGAAGGGGCTCGCGTTGATCGAAAGGATGATCTCCGCGCCGCCCTCTAGCGCCTGGTCGCGCGCCGGGCCGTTGGAGTACCAGATGTCCTCGCAAACGCCGATGCCAACGCCCACGGAGCCGAAGTTGAACACGCTGGTTCCGGAGCCGGCGCCGAAATACCGATCCTCGTCGAACACGGAGTACGTGGGCAGGAAGATCTTGTGATGCACGCCCGCCACGCGCCCGCCGGCAATGAGCGCCGCCGCGTTGGAGATGTCATCCCCCACGTCCACGAACCCAACCACCGCTGCGCACCGCAACTCCGCCTGCGCCTCAACGATGCGGTCCAGGCATTGCAGGTTCTCGCGAAGGAACCGAGGCTTCAGCAGCAGGTCCTCCGGCGGATACCCGGTGATCGCCAATTCCGGGAACGCCACGAGTTCGCACCCTGCGGCATCCGCCTGCCTCAGCGTGGCAATGATGCGCTGCGTGTTCCGCTCCAGGTCTCCAACAGTGGAGTTGAGCTGCGCCAGAGCGATGCGGACAGGGGCGATCGGATTCCGGATTCCGGATTCCGGATTCCGACTATTCATCTTGGGCCTCCGGGCAGAGCGAACCGATTAGGCGATTGAGCATCTGGCCCACGCGCGCCGCTAGTTCGATGGCGGCGCCAGTTTCCACCGGCGTAACGAAATGGAGACGCTCGGCAATCCGCAAATGCGTCTCGGTTTCGGCAAGCGAGCCATAGGCAATGTCGAGGTGATGTAGGTACTCGCGCGTACGGCGCCTCGCATGACCCTCAGCGATGTTCGCTGGCACTGAAACAGCCGCACGCCGAAGTGGGCTGCACAGTCCGTATCGTTCATCGGCCGGCATTGCCCTGGTGACGGCATAACACGCTTCAACGAACTCCATGGAAACCTGCCAAACATCCAGGTCCGCATAGTTCCGCACGGGCATTGTGATCACTCCGAGGTGCGGAATCCGGACGCCGGAATCCGGAATCCGATTCCCATCCCCTATGTATGGTATTCCGCGTTGATGCGCACGTAATCGTAGCTGAAGTCGCAGGTGTAAACGGTGGCGTGGCCGGTTCCGGAATGCAGGTTCAGGTGGATCTCCACCTCGTCCTTGGCGATGGCGGCGCTGGCGACCTCGGGGTTGAAGTCCACGGGGGCGCCGTCGCGCAACAGCCAGATGTTTCCGATGCGCAACTCGGCGAGGGCCGGGTTGAACGGAACGCCGGCGCGGCCGGCGGCCGCGAGGATGCGGCCCCAGTTGGGATCGTTGCCGAACAGCGCGGTCTTGGTGAGCGGCGACTCCGCGATGGTGCGCGCGATCTTCTCGGCGCCGCGGCTCGTGTCCGCCCCGCGAACGTTCACGATCACCAGTTTCGTGGCGCCTTCGCCGTCCCACGCGATCTGGCGGGCCAGCGAATCGCAGGCGGCCGACAACACGCTGACGAAGATCTCATACTCCGGCGTGCCGGCCCGGATGGGTTCGTTTCCGGCCGCGCCCGACGCGAGGAGGGCGACCATGTCGTTGGTGCTGGTATCGCCATCCACGGTTACGGCGTTGAAGGTGGTCCGAACGGCCGCGCTCAGCGCGCTCTGCAGGGCGGCGGGCTCGATAGCCGCGTCGGTGGTCAGGAAGCCCAGCATCGTCGCCATGTTCGGCGCGATCATCCCGGATCCCTTGCAGACGCCGCCGATGTGCGCCGTAACGGAGCCCAGCGGGATGTTCGCGGTGACCGTTTTCGGCCGGGTGTCCGTGGTCATGATCGCCAGCGCGGCGTCAGCGTCGTTCTCGGAAGAGAGCTTCTCGCCGGCGGAGCGGATGCCGGCCTCCACCAGGTCCAGAGGCAGCGGATGGCCGATAACGCCGGTGGAAGCGATGAGCACCTCGGCGGGCGTACACCCGGCGGCATCCGCGGCGATCTCGGCCATGCGCCTTGCGGCGCACAGGCCCTCGTCGCCGGTCACGGCGTTGGCGCAACCGCTGTTCACCGCAATGGCCCGGATCGGCCCGTGCGCGATGTTCTCACGACACACGATGATGGGCGCGGCGAACACGAGGTTCGTGGTGAAGACGGCGGCGGCGGCGCACGGGGCGTCCGCCACGATGAGGGCCACGTCCGGCCCCTCTTGTTTCAGGCCGCCGCGAGCGCCCGCGGCCCGGAAGCCCTTCGCATAGGTAAGGGCGCGCGTTTCATATGGGTAGTTTGGCATGGGACTCGTTACGGATACAGGGCTATCTGCGGCAGATTGGTGGTCTCCGGATAGCCGATGACGATGTTCAGGTTCTGCACGGCCTGGCCGGCGGCGCCCTTGATGAGATTGTCGGTTGCGGACACCACGATGAGGCGCTTGGTGCGCGGATCCATGGCGAGGCCCATGCGGCACATGTTGGTGCCCCGAACGTGCTGAGTGCTGGGGAATTGGCCTAGCGGCAACACGTCCACAAACGGGGCGTCCGCGTAGAATTGCTCGTAGAAATCGTGCAGGGCCGGAAGCGTCTCATTCGTCTGGAGCGCGGCGTAACAAGTGGCCAGGATGCCGCGCGTCATGGGCGCCAGGTGAGGAGTGAAGGTGATGCGCACGTCGCATCCGCAAACCGCGGATAGCTCCTGCTCAATCTCCGGGGTGTGGCGGTGCGTGCCGATGGCGTAGGCCTTGGCGTTGTCGTTCACCTCGGTGAAGAGGTAATCCACGCTCTTCTTCGATCGGCCGGCGCCGGACACGCCGCTGTAGGCATCAACGATGATGTTGCATGGGTCAACGGCCTTGCAGGCCATGGCCGGGGCAAGGGCCAGGATGCTGGTGGTCGTGTAGCAGCCGGGGTTCGCCACCACCCGCGCCGCGCGGATCTGCGGCCCATAGACCTCGGGCAGGCCGTACACGGCTTCCGCCAAGATGTCCTTGGATGTGTGCTCGAACTTGTACCACACCGGGTACGCCTCGGGGTCGCGCAGGCGGTAGTCGGCGGAGAGGTCGATGATCTTCCTGCCTTTGGCGAGCAGCGCCGGCGCCAGTTCCATGGCGCGGCCATTGTCCATCGCCAGGAAGAAGACATCGGCGGCATCCGCGTGCTCGGCCAGCGAGAACTCGGCGAAGCGCATCTGCCCGGTGACCATATCCACATGCGGGAACACTTCGCACACGCGCTTGCCCGCGGCCGAACGCGATCCCAGGACGGTGAGCTGAACGCCGGGGTGATTGTGCAACAAGCGAATGAGCTCGATGCCGGTGTAGCCGGTGGCGCCGACGATAGCGACGCGAACCGGAGCGGGTGTGGAGGAATCCATGCCTGATACTGCCTTCCGATACGCCAAAAGAAAGAGGCGCCGGTCCAAGCCGGCGCCTCTTTCAGTATACGATTGGCGGCTGCGCGATGTCTAACCGCTGCTTGATTGCGGCGGCGGCGACCGCTATCGGGTGATCTCGAATCCCCGGAACTCGCCGGTTGCCGGCGTAAACACAGGCACGACGTTCTCCACGTCCGCATAACTGGGGCCCTGTCGCAGCGCCCCGAGAAGCTCGTTCAGATCCGCGCGCGGCCCCTCGGCGATGACCTCGACATTGCCGTTTGGATCGTTGCGAACCGTGCCCACAAGCCCGAGGAACCGGGCCTGCGTGCGCGCGAAATGGCGGAAGCCAACGCCCTGTACGCGCCCGATGACGATGGCGCGCAGTCGCTCCACCGCTATGCTGCCTCCGGCTGAACGTGCTCCACCGTGACCACCGTCTTGATGCCGCCGCGCACGTAGAAGTCGCCCACTACCTTCGCCCGGCGGGGGTTCGCTACGCGGACGATCTCGTCCATTATCGTGTTCGTCACCTTCTCGTGGAAGGCTCCCACGTTGCGGAACGACCAGAGGTAGAGCTTCAACGACTTCAACTCGACGCACGTCTGGTCCGGCACATAGGAGATGTGGATCGTGGCGAAATCCGGCTGCCCGGTCATCGGGCACTCGCAGGTGAACTCGGGTGCGGTGAACTCGATCACATAGTCCCGCTCCGGATACGGGTTCGGAAACGTCTCCAATTGCGCTTGCGGCTGGCTCGGCATTTTACCTTTTCATCCCAAATCTCGGAGGCCAAAATGGAGCGCGGCGGCTTGCCGCCGCTTCAATGCTGCAACACCGCTCGAAAGCAGCGGCAAACCGCCGCGCTCCACATGGCCCCTGTCTGAACTCCGACGACTGATCGCTGACGACGGACGACTATCTCCTACGTTCCATCCCCGTCGCCCTGCAGTCGGTCGGCCTGGTCCTCGGCGATGAGGCGCTGGATCATCGGGTCGAGGTCGCCGTCCATCACCGCGGTGAGGTTGTGGATGGTGAAACCGATGCGGTGATCGGTTACGCGGCTCTGCGGGAAGTTATAGGTGCGGATCTTCTCGCTGCGGTCACCGCTTCCCACCTGAAGCCGGCGCTGCTCGGAATGGGCTGCGTCGCGCTCGGCGAGCTGGGCCTCATAGAGCTTGGCGCGCAGCATCCGTATCGCCTTATCTTTGTTCTGGAACTGGCTGCGCTCATCCTGGCAGGCAACCACGATGCCGGACGGGATGTGGGTGATGCGGATGGCGGACGAGGTCTTGTTCACGTGCTGGCCGCCGGCGCCGCTGGCGCGGAAGGCGTCGATCTGCAGATCGTCGGGGTTGATGGTGACCTCAACGTCCTCCACTTCGGGCAGAACGGCCACGGTGGCGGCGCTGGTGTGGATACGCCCCCCGCTTTCCGTGGCGGGCACGCGCTGCACTCGATGAACGCCGCTCTCGAACTTGAGCTGGCTGTAGGCGCCCTTCCCCTGGATGTTCAGCACGGCTTCCTTCACGCCGCCGATGCCGATCTCCTGGAGGTCCATCAGTTCCACTCTCCAGCGGCGGCGCTCGGCGTACCGGCTGTACATGCGGAAGATGTCGCCCGCGAACAGGGCGGCCTCATCGCCTCCGGTTCCAGCGCGGATCTCCATGATGACGTTCTTCTCGTCGTTGGGGTCCGTGGGCAGGAGAAGAATCCGCAAGGCCTGCTCGGTGGCGGCAAGCTGGGGCTGCAGGGCGTTCAGCTCGGCCTCGGCCATTTCGCGCATTTCGGGGTCCGACTCCGCCATCTGGCGAGCTTCCAGGATCTGCTGGTTCAGCGAGCGGTAGACGCGGTACTGCGCCACCACATCCGTCAGGTCCGCGTGGGCCTTTGCGATGCGCTGGTACTCCTGAACGTCCTGGGTGATCTCTGGATCGCCCAGTTGCCGTTCCAGCCCCTCATATTTCGCCTCAACTTCTTCTAGCCGTTTGTACATCGAATAGCGGTTCAACCCTCCCGTCTTATTGTACCGTGCCGGGCAAGGGGGGAGTTACTACACGAGCTCGCGCGAATTCTCGGCGCTGAAAACGGCGTGGAGCGCGGCGAGGGCCACCTCCGCCTGAGCGTCATCCGGTTCTCGCGTGGTGAACCTCTGGCTGAACCGGCCGGGCCATGTGATGGCGTTCAGCAGGCCGTTTCGCCTGAACGTGCCGGCGAGGCGCAGTAGCTCGTAGGCGGCCCCGGAGATGACCGGAAGCAGGGCCAGACGGATCAGAAGCCGCACGATGGGCGTGTGCCAGCCGAAGAACGCGTAGACCACCGTGGCCAGGAGCAGCACGAAGATCGCGAACGATGTGCCGCACCGCGGGTGAACAACGGAGTAAGGCCGCACGCCCTCCGGGGTGAGGGGAGCGCCGGCCTCCATCGCGTTGATCGTGCGGTGTTCTGCGCCGTGGAACTGGAAAACGCGCCGGATGGCGCTCATGTGACCGATTCCCCACACATAGAGGAAGAAGAGGGCGAGGCGGATGGCGCCTTCAACGAGGTTCAGGCCAAGGCCATCGAGCCGGCGGCGCGCGAGCCCGGCCAGGAGCGTGGGAACGACGATGAAGAGCCCCACGCCGATCAGGAGGCCAACGCCCATCGTGCCTTTCACGGCCGTATCCGCCTCGGGCTCTTCGGGCTTCGCTTCCGGGGTATCCAGCATCGCGCGGGATACGCTCCAGCGTAACCCCCACACCCCCACGCGCATGGAATCGAACAGTGCAAAGGCGCCGCGGATGAACGGCTTATTGAACGCCTTGTGCTGGGTCAACCAGGGAATGGCATCTTTCACCACGGTGTCGATGCTGCCATCCGCGCGCCGCACGGCCACGGCCACATGGCGCGGTCCGCGCATCATCACGCCCTCGATCACCGCCTGCCCGCCGTAGAAAACCGGCTTACCCATCTGACCCCCCAGAAACAACCACAGAGGCACAGAGACACAGAGTGGATCAGATCCTCTGTGTCTCTGTGCCTCTGTGGTTAGTCCGCCGTATCCAAAAACAGCGACCGCAGAGGGTACATACCCGCGATGACGGAATTCACATCGCCACGGGGCGGCCTTCTCTGCGGCGCGTACCGGGCCTTGCGGCCCGTTCTCCGGGATGTTCCATCCCGGAAACCGTTTTTTGATCAGTTGTCTTACTTCTTCAGGCCGTAGCGCTGGAGGAACTTGTCCACGCGACCCTCGGTGTCCATCATCTTCTGCTTACCCGTATAGAACGGGTGGCACGCAGAGCAGATTTCTGTGTTGATCTGGCTCTCGGAGATGGTGGAGCGGGTCTCGAAGTTGTTTCCGCAAGCGCAGTGAACGGTAACGGTCCGGTATTTTGGGTGGATCCCAGTCTTTGCCATTTGGGGGTGTCCTTTCACGGCGAGTATCAGCCCGCCAGACGTCCATAGAAACTATCGGCGCCATCCGCCGCCACATATAGAGACGCACGAATGGCAGAATGCGTTCCTCATTCTAACACGTTTGCCCCCGCCATGGAAACCGCGCCGGCTCGCCAGATGGTTCATCCGACAAGCGCGATGCGGATGTTTCGAGTAGCGCCGTCGTCCCGCCGGCATGGCCGCGAAGCGGCCAGATCCAACACCCAATTCCCGCCCTTCGGGCGGATGCCGGCGGGCCGCCGGCGCTACTGGGGCAGAACCCGACCAATTCGGATCGCCTGATTAGGCGGGAGTGACGCTGCCGAGAGGGACGGAGCGAGAGGCGCCGGTGGCGTGGGGAACGTTGCCGGGAAGGCCCTGAAGCGTACGGTCCGCCAGCACGGCAAAGGCCACCGCCTCTTTTGCATCGCCGTTCGAGCCGATTTCCTCGTGTGTCCGCAGGCGCACGCCGGGCAGCCGATCGCGGAGCATCGCCATCAGCGCCGGATTGCGCGCTCCGCCGCCGCCCACGATCACCTCGTCCGGCATCGCCGGCAGGAATTCGCGATAGCTGCGCGCGATGCTCTCCGCCGTGAGCGCAGTGAAGGTGGCCATCACGTCTTCCTCACTCATGCCCAACGCGCGGAAGTTGCGGACCAGGTCGCCGGAGTAATCCGCGCCGAAAAGCTCGCGGCCAGTGGACTTGGGGGGGGCGCAAGCGAAGTACTTGTGCTGCAAGAGGAATTGCAGACGGTCCTCGTGCACCGTTCCGCGAGCGGCCATGCGGCCGTCTTCGTCGTATTTCAGCGCGCCGCTGGTCAGCAAGCGGGCTGCCGCGTCGAGGACCATGTTGCCCGGTCCGGTGTCAAAAGCGATCACGTCGTCTATGCCGCCTCCGGCGGGCAGCCATGTAACGTTTCCTACGCCGCCGATGTTCTGCAGGGCGCGGCTGGTCGAGGCGTCGCGGTAGAGCAGCCAGTCCACCATCGGCACCAAAGGGGCGCCCTGGCCGCCGGCCGCCATATCGCGCGCGCGGAAATCGCTGACAACGGGGGCGCCGAGGCGTTCCGCGATGGTGGCCGGGTCGCCCAACTGAAGCGTGCCGGTTACGAAGGCCCCGGCCAGCTCCACCGGCCCCGGCTGGTGCCATATGGTCTGGCCGTGGGAGCCGATGGCGTCCACTTCGGTGCGCTTCCAGCCGGCGGCCGCTCGGGCCTCCACGGCGGCTTCGGCGAAAGCCAGCCCCAACGCCGCGTGCAGCAGCGTGAGGGCGTCCGCGCCCGAACGGCGCGGGTTGAAGGCGTCGTGAACGGCGCCGGTAAGCGCCGGGTCCATCGGGATGGTCACAAAGCCGGCAAGTTCCGTCCGGATGGCGTCGCCAGCGCCGTGGATGACGACGGCGGCGGCGTCGATGCCGTCCACGCTGGTGCCGCTCATCAGGCCGATGAGCCTGCGCGGGCGCGACAGATGCTCGTTGCTGTAGAATCTCATAGCCATACTCCCGCTTTCGAAAACGATTCCCGCAATGCCGCCCGCAGCGCCATCTCCGCGGCGTCGCCGCCGGAAAGGGCCCGGCCGGAGATCCGCAATTTCAGCTTCCCGTCCGGCGGCTCCATCAAGCCCAGGAAGACTGGCCGCTGCGACCACTGATCCTCGGGCAGGTTCTCAACCGCCGCGCCGATGGCCTTGCGCGCCTCGTCCGTGCTCCAATCGGCGGGCAGCAGGATATCCACGTTGACCGTCAACGGGCCGCGCGAGTGGTTGGTGACCACCGTGATATCGCCGTTGCCGACGAACACGAGGTGGCCGGAGTCGTCGCGCAGTTTCGTGGCGCGCAGCCCCATCTCTTCCACGCAGCCCGTGATCGCCGCCGGACCCAGAGTCACGGTTTCGCCAACGCTGAACTGGTTCTCCATCAGGATGAAGAAGCCGCCAATAACGTCCCGCACGAAGCGTTGGGAACCGAGGCCCACCGCGAGACCCAGCACGCCCGCCGTGGTGAGGGCGGCCTTGGTGTCCAGGCCTAGTTCGGTGAGCGCCATCAGCAGCGCCACGAAGAGGATGCCATAGCCGGCGGCGCTGGCGATGAGGCCGCCCAGCGTCCGCAGCCGGGCGGCCCGGGCCGCGTCCGCGGAAGCATCGGCCATCCGGCCAAAGGCGGCCTTCACGCTGCGCCGCGTCACCCACCGCCCGCCGCCCGCCAGCGCCACGATTACGGCCACATGCAGGACCTTGGCGGCAATATCCAGCACCACGATATTAGGGATTTCGGGAAGAGTCATGCTTAGTCGTCAGTTGTCAGTCGTCAGTCGTCAGTTCTCGGAAGGGCCGCCTGCCAGTAGTTACGCCATCCGCTTGGACCGGCGCTCCGGGCTGACGACTGGCAACTGGTCGTCAGGTTTCAGTTGTCAGTCATCAGTCTTCGGACAGGCCGTCTGAAAATGGAGCCGCCGCCCTCACGGACGGGCACTCCTGGCTGACGACTGAAGACTGACGACTGACGGCTCTCAATGCTTCCAGTCCGGGCACCAGGACTCGAAGTCGCAGCCCACACAGGTGGACTCGATGTTGACGCCTTGGAAGGCGGCCTCGCCGGCGATGGCGCGGGCCACGTCATCCAGCAGTTCCGCCACGGCGGCGCTTTCCTCGGGAGTGCGCAACACCGTAACGCGGATGTTCGGGCGCAGCGCGTGGATGGCCACGCGCACCGGACGGCCCGGGAAATGGTGGCGCACCATCGTTTCGTAGGCCATCAACCCGACGTCGGCGCGGACCTGCTCTTCGGTGACCCCGGAGCGGCCGCTCTTGTAATCCACGATGTCCAGCGTGCCGTCCGCGAACTCATCCAGGCGGTCAATGCGTCCGGTGAGGATGTAGTGACCCCGGTCCTGCCGCAGCATCTTCTCCTGCAGGATGACCTGCGGGACCTCGCCCGGCGGCGGCGCTTCGGAGACGTAGCGTCTCAGCATCTCCTGCCCGGCGGCAAAACCGGCGCGCTCCTCCTCGGCGGTGGCAAACCCCGCCCCGCTCCAGCTCTGCTGGAACTGCACAAGCAGTTCCTCAATGTCCGGCCGTTCGGGCCCGGCGTGCACGATCTCCATGCTGCGGTGTAGGCTGGCGCCCAGCGACAGCGCGCCGTGAGGGCGGCGCTTGTACTTTTTCACGTAGAGGAACCAGTAGAAGCGCGGGCAGCGCATCCAGGCCGAGATCTTCGTTGGGCTGAGGGTCAGTTTCTTGGGGGCCGCCATTTGCTGCATTATAGGATGTACGCGCCACACAACTCTGCCGCGGAGACTACGCTCCATGAAACGCCTGGCCTTTGTCGCTCTGTTCCTCTGCCTCCTGGGTCCGCGCGCCGCCGCGGATGTCACCGTTGACCTGACTGTCCGTCGGAGTGGCGCGAACCACCTGAGCGTACTCCTGTGGAAGAAGCCGCACGATCCCGCGGTGTGGCCCCGCGCCTTCTCTGACGCGCTCGGCGTTGCCCTTTCCGATGTAGCCATCAAACCCGATGACGATGGCGATTACTGGATGGAGGCCGATTTTCGGGGGCGGACCCGGCTCTTTGGCGTGAGCGGGGCAATCCGGACGGCGCCGCTGGACGCCGCCTGCAAGGCCGAGGGCGTCGAGCCGCCGGTGTCGATCATCATCTGGCTCCCCGCGGATCTGCCCGCGGCCGTCAGTTCCGCCGACGTCGCCAAGTCCGACTCAAGGACCGAAAAGTGTTTTGACGTGTGGCCCTCCGCCGCCAGCGTGGCTTACCACAGCGGGCACACTTCCGCGCAGGCCGCCTCCATCGTGTGGCCTTTGCTCCTCGTCGCCGCGCTGCCCATCCTGTTCGTTGCTTGGTCGGCCCGCGCCGCGTTGCGCTCCACGGACCAAACGCGCGCCTGGTTTGGGCACGCGCGTTCGCTGAGGTTGGCGTACTATTGGGCGCTGATCATGTGGCCGTTCACCGCGGCGTCGCGCCACTTCATCGACTTGATGAGATCGGCGTGCGGGTGGGGGCCGGAGGCGGGCATCAGCGCCGCCATTCTCGCCTTACTAGTCCCGCTGCTCATCATCACGGCCGCATGCAAGGTGGTCTCCTGGCCCGTTGTGACGCAGGTTCGCGGCGCGCATTGGAGCCGCCGCGACCTCCTTCAGCAGGCGTTCTGGACGCTCGCGGCCGGCCCGGGCGCCCTGACGCTTGGCGCGTTCGGCCTCGCCCTCGTCACGTTGGGCGGCGAGTTGATGCGCCCAGGGCTCCTGCTGAACGCCGCTGGCGTCGCGTTGTTCATCTATGCCAGGCGGAAGCTGGCTGAGGCCGCCGACATCCGGCCCTACGCGGCGCAGAGCGGCGAGTTTCGCGATGCCACGTTTGCCCTGGCCGAGAAGGCCAAAGTGAAGCTGGCGCAGGTATACATCGTGCCAGCGGGGCGCGGGTTGTACGCCAACGCGGCGGCGCTCTCTGGAAACCGGCTTCTGGTGTCGGAGGCGATGTTCTCGAGCCTCAGCAAGCGGGAGGTGCGGGCGATCTTGGCGCATGAGATTGCCCACCTGCGCAAAGGACACGCCGGCCCAAAGGCCATCCTTTTGGTCCTTGGGGCCGGAGCCTTCGCGGGGCTGCTGTTCGCGCTGGTGGACCGCCTGGCGGGGCGCGCGGCGTCTCCGATGTTCACCGCCCCGACGGCTGCGTTGCTCATGCTTTCGGCGCTGCTCTGGATCTCGAGGCGCCGGGAACGGGCCGCCGATGTCGGATCAGCCGAACTGACGGGCGATCCCGAGGCGATGATCACCGGACTGGTCCGGTTGATGCGTCTCAATTCGATGCCGGTGTCCTGGAGCCGATGGGATGACCGCACGCTGACCCATCCATCCACGCGCGCACGGGCGGAGGCCCTCGCGCGGCGGTGCGGCGTCTCCGCCGATCGGTTGGAGGAGCTTCTGGCCGTGGACGGGGAGCCGGAGGACACGTACGGTCCGCCGGCCGCCGAGCGCGATGGCGTCTTCACCACGCAATGGCGAGCGGCCGAGTTGCGAGCGTGGGCGTGGCGGGAGACCCCAGCCATCGTCATTACCCCCGCGGCGTTCTGTTGGAGTCTGGAGCGGCTTCTCGGTCCGGCTGGCCGAAGCGCACAGATGCTGAACTCACCGGCCATCTCGCTCGTTCCAGTGGCGGCGTCACTGCTGGCCGCCGCGGCCTGGGGAGTTGCCTATTCCCGGCGCGGTCGGGCGCTTGCCCGGCTCCGCCCGGCGCTCGAGGAAAGAGCGCGAGCAGAAGGCATCTCAACCCAGGGCGCCGCCTTCGTGACGATGGCGCCGCACGGCGCCCCACGCACCTACGAAGCGTTCCCAGGCTGGGATGTCGGTTTCCTGTACTCTGCGCCGGACCGGATCGCCTACCTGGGGGAACGGACGCGCCTTGAGTTGAGCCGAGAGGAGGTTCGCGCCATTCGGCTCGTGACGGACCGACCGGGCTGGGGCCGGCATCCCGCCGTGCTCGTGGAGTGGGACGGAGGCGCCGCACGCTTCAGCGCGTTGGAGAGCGCGGCCGGCGCTTCCGCCCGGGCCACCGAGGCACTGGCGAACCGGTTGGCGGAGCCGGATGCCGGAGCCGCCGCCCCCAACATGCCGGGCGGCGCGCCCACGCTGGGCGAGGTGACCAGCGCGCCGGCCGGCCAAGGCGCCGGCTGCGGCGCATCGCTCCGCTATCTCTTCCTTGCAGCCATGCTGAGCGCGGCGGCCGCCGCCGCGCTCAGCCTAACGCCCATATTCTGGGCGTTCGCGGTCATCGGGTCCGCGGTGGCCTCGCAGGTTCCGTTTTTGCCCTACCGGTTCCGCCGCCGGCGCAAGCGGACGGCTACTTCCGCCCGATAGCGATGGCCCAGGGCAGGTCGAAGCGCAGGGGGGCGTCGTGGATGCCAAAGGCCGCACGGGCGGCGAGGCTGGCGACGGCGAACTGCTCGCGCAGGCGCGCGACGGCGTCCGGCGGGGTGCGGGCCATGTTGATCCACCACTCGAAGTCCAGGGTCTTCTTCGTTTCCAACACAACCTCGAAGGTCAGGCCGGCGGACTCGAAGAGCCTGCGCCACTCCGAGAGCGGCCGTTCCGCCACGTGCCCTGGGTCGCGCGTCTGCTCGAAGCCGTTCAGGAAGGCGCCCAGCGCCGGGTCCTCCGGGGCGTAATTGTCATCCAGCAGGTAGAGGCCGCCGGGGCGCAGCACGCGAGCGGCTTCGCGGATGGCCCGCGCGAAATCCGGGAAGTGGTGAGCGCATACGCGGCAGGTGACGATGTCGAACGACGCGTCCGGGAACGGCAGGCTCTCGGCATCTCCCTTCACGAGCCGCGCTTCGGGCGCCACGGCGGCGGCGCGCTCCAGCATTGGCTCCGCAAAGTCGAGGCCGGTGAGGCTGGCCACCTTGCCCGAGAAGGCGCGCAGCACCGGGCCGGCGCCGGTCCCCACATCAAGCAGGCTCTCATGTCCCAGCGGGGCGGCGGCCCGCACCATTAACTCCAAGTCATCCCCGGCCGAGTGCACGGCGCTCTGCGCGTAGTTCTCCGCGGTGCGCGAGAACTGCGCGCTGACGGTCGACTTCACCGATTCCACTTCATTCATCAGAATTCCTCCTCCGGCCATGCTAGCGTAATTGCACGGCCGAACGCCGCCGGGCCGCCCGTAAGGCAGCGCCGCGCGTTGACCCTTCTGGGGCGCCGGCGGTATACTAGGCGTACAAAGACATAAAACTATATAGCATTAGTAAGGATTGGTTGAGGCGGATGAACAAGGTTGAGCGGATCAAGCAGGAGAAGAACGGGCTGGACGTGTGGGACGACATCCAGCGCTACGCCGAAGCGGGGTTCGCGGCGATCCCCGAGGACGACTTCACGCGCTTGCGGTGGTGGGGGATCTACCAGCAACGTCCCAACGACGGCCACTTCATGGTGCGGGTTAAGATTCCGGGCGGCCGCCTGACGGCGGACCAGGCGGATGCAATCGCCTCCGTGGCCGAGGATTTCGGGCGCGGGTTGATGGACATCACCACCCGGCAGGATATCCAGTATCACTGGCTCACCATCGAGAACATGCCCGAAGCGCTGCGCCGCCTGAACGCGGCGGGCCTTACCACCCAGGAGGCCTGCGGCGACGTTCCGCGCAACGTCACCGGCTGCCCGCTGCACGGCGTCAGCGCCGATGAAATTGTGGACGGCGCGCCCCTGGTTGATCGCATCAACCGTCGCCTGCTGGATGACCGCGGCTTCTCGGACCTGCCGCGCAAGTTCAAGGTCTGCGTCTCCGGTTGCGGCGCCCACTGCGCCCGTCCGGAGATCAACGACGTGGCGTTCGTGGCCGTGCGCGACCCGGAGACCGGCGAGACGGGATACAACGTGCTCATCGGCGGGGGGCTCAGCACCCAGCCGCATTTCGCGCAGTCCATCAACGCGTGGGTCAGCGAAGATGAGGCCGTGGATGTCGCCGCGGCGGTGACGGAAATCTTCCGCGACGATGGCTACCGCGTTAGCCGCCACCGTGCCCGCCTGAAGTACCTGATGGAGGACTGGGGGCCGGAGACCTTCCGCGAACGCGTGCAGGCCCGCTTGTCGTTTCCGCTGCGGACCGCGGCGCCCTTCGAGTACGTTGACCTGTATGAGGACCACCTGGGCGTTCGCCCGCAGAAGCAGGCCGGGCTTTACTCGCTGGGCGTCGCGGTGCTGGTGGGACGGCTGAACGTTGGGCAGATGCGCGCCGCCGCCGAGGTTGCGCGAACCTATGGCGAAGGGCGCCTCAGCCTCACGCTCACGCAGAACCTCATCGTGCTGGACGTGGCCGGGGAGGATGTGGCTCGCGCCTCGCAGGCGCTGGATGCGGCCGGCCTTCCGGTGGGCGCCAGCGACGTTCGGCGCGCCGCGATCACGTGCACGGGCATCGAGTTCTGCAATCTGGCGGTCGCCGAGACCAAGAACCGCATGGTGGACGTCGTCAACCATCTCGAGGCGCGCGGCATAGCGCCGGGCGCGTTCCGCATGCATATGAACGGATGCCCGAACTCGTGCGGCCAGCATCATATCGCCGACATCGGGTTCATGGGGGGCCGCGTGAAGCTGAACGGCGAAACGCGCGAGTGCTTCGACATATCGGTGGGCGGCGGCGTGGGCGAGGGCCGCGCCTTTGTGCACAACGTGCGCCGGAAGGTGCTGGCGGAGGACGTCCCCGCGGTGGTTGCGAACCTGTTGGACGCCTACGCGGAGCATCGAGGTCGCGGCGAGAACCTGCGAACGTTCCTTCGCCGCCACTCCGATGAGGAGATCAACGGCTTCCTGGGCAGCCTGGAGGTTCCAGCCGACGCCGTGCCCGTGGAGTAGGTTCGTCCCCCGAACGAGCCCTCTGGAGTGCGGCGGCTTGCCGCCGCTTTCGGTCGGTTATTGCCGCCCAAAAGCGGCGGCAAGCCGCCGCACTCCAGAGGGCCGTTCCTCAATGGAACTTTGCGCCTATGCTCCGTCGTTTCCATGCCGTGGGAGGCTGGTCGCGCGCGCGGTGGCGGCGAAACCGGCCCGGTGCTAACATGAATCCAGATTGCGGAAGCGCGAAGGGGGCGGCATGAGCAGAGCGGGCATCTGGGGATCAGCCCTGATCCTGGCGTTCGGCGGGCTGGGCTATAAGGCGTTCCAGAAGAGCGTTACGCCGTACGTCTCAGTGCCGGAGGCGCGCGCCTCGCATGACATCGTGCAGGTGTACGGGGCGATCAACCAGGCGCAGCTTCACTTCAACCGGCAGTCGTCCGCCATCGAGTTTCCCCTCACCGACTTGAAACACAACACGATGGTTGTTCACTATCGCGGCGTGCGCCCCGGAAACATGGCTCAGGCGACGCATTGCGTGGCCACCGGGCAGTGGCAGGGCGACCACTTCGAGGCCCAGACACTGCTCATCAAGTGCCCGTCCAAGTATCAGGGAGAGAAGAAGGCGTGACAACCCTCGGAACCGCCTATCTCGTGATGGCGCTCCTGTCCGTACTGGTCGGGAGCGCTTTGTATATCGGCGCCGCGCGCTCGAAGGTGAGCGAACGGACGGCCTCGCTCATCGCGTGGGCCCGCCATGGGTTCGGCCTCGCCACGCTGATGACTGGGCTGGCCTCCATCTACCTCGCCTTCTTCTTTGTGCAGCGCCACTACGAGATCGACTACGTCTACCACAACAGCAGCGCGGAGTTGCCGCTCATGTTCCGGCTCTCCGCCTTCTGGTCCGGCCAGGAGGGCAGTTTCCTGCTGTGGGCCATCTGGACCGGCCTCATCGGCCTCGTGCTGGTCCGCAAAGCGGGCCGCCACGAAACGGCCATCATGCCGTTCTACGGCCTTGTGTACGCTTTCCTGCTGGGGATGGTCGTGGCCGTGAAGCCGTTCGCCGCCACCGGAGGGATGCGCACCGATGGCCAGGGCCTGAATCCGCTGCTGCAGGACTACTGGATGGCGATCCACCCGCCCACGTTGTTCCTGGGATACGCGCTGATGGCCGTGCCGTTCGTCTTCGCGATGGGCGCGCTGGCAAGGCGGGAATACCGCGAGTGGGTCCGTCCCGCCGCGCCGTGGGCCATCGGAGCCGCAACGGTGCTGGCGCTGGCGCTTTCGATGGGCGGGCACTGGGCGTACCGGACGCTGGGCTGGGGCGGCTTCTGGGGCTGGGACCCGGTTGAGAACGCCTCCTTTGTCCCCTTGCTGTGCGGCTTGGCGCTTTTGCACGGCCTGTTTCTGCAGCGCGGCGCCAAGGCGCCGGCGCAACGCACCAACATCGGCCTGGCGATCACCGGTTTCGTGGCGGTGATGTACGCCTCGTACCTAACGAGGAGCGGCGTGCTCACCGAGTTCAGCAACCACTCCTTCTCGGCCCTGCCGCACGCATGGCTGCTGCTCGCCGGTCTCATTGGGTTCACGGGGCTGGGCTACGGGCTCTTCCTGTGGCGGTTTCGCGGCATCCCCAACCCGCCGGCCTTCGATTCCTTCACTTCGCGCGAGTTCGGGTTCGGGCTGAGCGTGGTGATCCTGATGATCGCCGCCGTCCTCGTTGCGGTGGGCACCAGCACGCCTCTCATCACCGGCTGGACCGGCAAGCCCAGCACCGTGCAGCCCGCGTTTTACAACCAGACGATGGCGCCGCTGGGCTTCCTGATGACGCTGATGCTGGCGATCTACCCCATCGCCGCGCGCGACGGGCTGCCGTGGTCCACGCTGAAGAAGCGCCTCTGGCTTCCGTTGTTGCTGGCCCTGGCGGCCGGGATCGCCGCGGCGGTCACTGCCAAAGGGCAGATGGCGCCGGCTTCCGTGGCCGCCGCCGTCGGGCTTGCGTTTGGCGGAACGTTGGCGCTTACGCTGAACGTCGCCGCCGCCTGGCGCATCGGACGGTCCTCGGGCCTAGTTTCGGTGGGCGGCTACCTCAGCCACGTGGGCTTCGGCGTGCTGCTGGTGGGCATCGTCTGCTCGTCTCTCTACTCTCGGACGGAGCGCGTTCGGGTGGAGATGAATGACAAGGCCCGTGCCTTTGGGTACCAGCTCCGGCTGCTGAACCGCGGCGTGGAGGTTGCTCCCACGCGCACGCAGATTCAGATTCGCGTCTCGCCAGCCGGCGGCGCGAATCCCGGCCTCCTTTCGCCCGCGGCGTTTACGCTGCACCCATCCATGGCGCGAGATCGCAGCGGAAACCAGATGACCGCGCCGGGCATCCACAGCACTCTCTCGCACGACGTCTACATGGCGCCGGTGGAGTTCGACCCGGGCTCGTGGGAGAGTATGCCGATTACCCTGAAGCCCGGCGGCGAGGCGTTCCAGATGGGGCCGCTCCGCATTTTCTTCATGGGCATTGAGGAGATCGGGCAGCAGGGGGCCATGAACTGGGGCGTGAGGGCCTTCCTGCACGTTCAGCGCGGCAAGGAGATGATCTCCGTCGCCCCGGAGATCAACTTCCAGACCCAGCGGGGCACCATCGAGACGTTGCCCGGAGGCAGCCGCATCAACGTCGACCCCAACACCGGTTTCGACGGAAGCATGTTGTTTGACCTCATGGGCCCGAACTCCCGTCAACGAGATCCCTACGCCGTCGTTGACGTCACGATGAAGCCGCTCATCTGGGTGGTATGGCTGGGCATGATTCTGACGGTCGTCGGCGGCCTGCTGTCCGTGGTCCGGCGACTGCGCGACAACCGGCGGCGCGCGGCCGAGGGGATGGACATCGCCGCGCCGCTGCCCTCTGAGGCGGCAACCCACAGGTGATGCGTTACTACCCGATCTTCGTTGACCTTCAGGGCAAACCGGCCGTTGTCGTCGGCGGCGGCCATATCGCAGAGCGCAAGGTGCGCACGCTGCTGGAATGCGGCGCATGCGTGACTCTCATCGCGCCCGAGGGCACGCCCGGCATTGCCGATCTGGCCGACCGCGGGACCATCTGCTGGCGGCGGCGCGCTTACCAGGATGGCGATCTGGACGGCGCATTCTGCACGTACGCCGCTACGAACGATAACCCGGTGAACGTGGCGGTCTACAATGAAGCGGAGCGCCGCCGTCAGCTCTGTAATGTGGTTGACGTGCCGCCGCTGTGCAATTTCATCGTTCCGAGTATCGTCAACCGGGGTGATTTGCTGGTGGCTGTGAGCACGGCCGGCAACAGCCCGGCGCTGGCGAAACGCCTGCGGGCGGACCTGGAGACCGAGATCGGACCGGAGTATCAGGCGCTGAACGACCTGTTGGGCCGGCTGCGACCCGAGGTGAAGCGCCGGTACCCGGAAGAGGCGCCGCGCAACGACGTTCTGGACCGCATGCTCAGCGCGGGCGTGCTGGACTTGCTCCGCGAAGGCCGCGCCGGTGAGGCCGAGGAACTGGCCTGGAAGTGTTTGTAGGGTTTGGGGGCTTCGACGGCCGGCATCTTGCCGGCGTTCCGAGTTCTCAACGCGTGTCATGCATCTAGTAATCGTTGGACTGAGCCATCATACGGCGCCGGTGGGCGTTCGCGAGGTTGTAGCGTTCGCGCCCGGGCAAATCCGGGACGCGCTTCGCGACCTGCGCGCCATACCGGGCGTGCAGGAAGTGGCTGTGCTCTCTACGTGCAACCGCACTGAGGCGTATGCCCTGTGCGATTCGCCGGACCCATCCCCGATTTCCACCTACCTCTGCCGGGGGCACGAGAGCCCGCGCGATCACCTCTATTCCTACGTGGATGAGGGCGCGCCGGCCCATCTGTTCCGCGTTGCGTCCGGCGCCGACTCCATGGTGTTGGGTGAGGGACAGGTGCTCGGCCAGGTTCGGGAGGCGGGCCGTTTGGCCGTGGAGGAATCCGCGGCCGGGCCGGTGATCCGCCGTCTGTTCGATCAGGCTATGGTCTGCGGCCGCCGCGCGCGCAACGAAACCGAGATCGCCCGGGGCGCCGTTTCCGTGAGCCACATGGCCGTTGAGCTGGCGCGGCAGATCTTCGGCAACCTGAAGGACAAGAACGTCCTCCTCCTGGGCGCCGGCGAGACCGCCGAACTGACCGCCAGGCTGATGGCGAAGTACGGGGTATCTCTCATCACCGTGGCCAACCGCACTTTTGAGCGCGCCGAGGCCCTGGCGGAGGCGCTCGGCGGCCGCGCCGTTCGCTACGACGAGTTTCCCGAGCGGATGGTGAAGGCGGATATCGTCGTGTCCAGCACCGCGGCGCCGCACGCCATCATCCATCAGGATGTGGCCCGCCTGGCGCTGGCGCAGCGGCGCGGTAAGCCGATGTTCCTCATCGACCTGGCCATGCCGCGCGATATCGAGCCCTCCGTGGGCGACCTGGACAACGTCTTCCTCTACAACCTGGACGATTTGCAGGTTCTGGTGAGCCGTAACCTGGATGACCGGCGTACCGAGCTGACGGCTGTGGACGCCATCATAGAGGAAGAGACCGAGGCCTTCATGCGCTGGCTCGGCCGCCTGCGCACCGTGCCGGTGATGACGGAGCTTCAGCGGCGATTCGACGCTATCCGAACCGCCGAGTTACAGCGCACCGAACGCCGCCTCGAGGGCCTGTCGCCCGAGCAGCGCGACGCCGTTGACCAGATGACGCACGCCATGGTGAAGAAGATGCTGCATGAGCCGTGGCGCTATCTGAAGAGCGCCGGCTCTGATGCCCAGGCCGCCGCCACCTTGCAGGCCATCGTTGACGTGTTCGATTTGGAAGACGCGTTCCGGGACTCCGGTTCTCCGTTCCCCGGTGAGGGTGAGCCGGATGCGGCCGACCAGGCGCCCGCCGCTCGGAACCTGAGCCATGGACTATAGCCACCCCCTGTTCCTCGCCGCCCTGTTGTTGTACATTGTCAGCGCCGGCCTCTACCACGTTCCGGTGCTGGTGGGCAGCGTCCGCGGCGTGCGGCTGGCCCGCGGGGCGGCCCTCACCGGCTTCGCGCTGCATACCATCGGAATCATCGATCGCTCCATCATCCTCGGCCACGCGCCGTACGTGGAACTGCGCGAGGCCGTGGCCACTATCGCCTGGACCGTGGTGCTACTGACCCTCCTGGTCGAGTGGCGCCGGAAGACATCGGCGCTGGGCGCGCTGGCCCTCCCGATGGCCGTGGTGATGATGTTCATGGCGGATACGCTTCCGGTCTTCGGACGCGCGCACCCTCTGATTCCCAGCATCTACCAGAACCCGCTCAAGGCGCACATCGGCGCCATCGTGGCGGCGTTCGGGGGGTTCGCCCTGGCGTTCTGCGCGGCCATCCTGTACCTGGTGCAGGAGAGACGTCTGAAAGAGAAGCGCGTCGTCGCCAGCCAGCCGGGCACGTTGGGCCTCATGGAGATCGAGGAGATCGCCAACTCGCTGGCCGCCTTCGGGTTCTCCATGTTGAGCCTGGGCCTGTTGCTCGGGATGATCTGGGCCAGCCGGGGCCTCTGGCATGGCGCCTGGCTCGCCGAACCCATCGTACTGGCCACCATTGCCACGTGGTGCATCTACGCGGCCTACCTCTACTTGCGCGGCGTGCGCGGCAGCCGTGGCCGATCCAACATGTATTACCTGATCGCCGGTTTCAGCCTCGCCGCCATCACCGTGCTCATCATCCGCGTTGTGCTCCCCGGACAACATGGATTCTGAGGGAGTCATCAGTCATCAGTTGTCAGTTGTCAGTTGTCAGTCAGAGGGTTCGTCCAGACTGGCGCGGTTGGCATGGGCAGGCCCTCTGACTGATAACTGATGACTGACAACTGACGACTCCCTCACTGACTGCTATCCTGTGACCTATGGCATCTCTTGTCCGGTTGACAATTGGATCGCGCGGAAGCGCGTTGGCGCTGGCTCAGGCGGAGTGGGTGGCGGAAGCATTTCGCGCCGCTCATCCGGGCGCCCTGGTGGATATCGCGGTTATCAAGACCACCGGTGACGCGGTCCTTGATCGCCCTCTGTCGCAGTTCGATGACAAAGGGCTGTTCACGAAGGAGATCGAAACGGCGTTGCGCGACGGCGTTCTGGATTGCGCCGTTCATAGCCTCAAGGACCTTCCCACCGAGGATCCCATGGACCTGGTGATCGCCGCCACGCCGGAACGCGAGGACCCGCGCGACGCGCTGGTGATGCGCGAGCCGTGGGGTTCGGATGCCGATGCGTTGCGTTCGCTGCCGGAAGGCGCGGTGGTTGGAACCTCGTCGCTGCGCCGCGCCGCGCAGCTCCGTCGCTCTCGGCCGGACCTGGTGATCCGCGAGATCCGTGGAAACGTGGATACGCGACTGCGCAAACTGGCGGAAGGCGAGTATGACGCGGTGGTTCTGGCCGCCGCCGGGCTGAAGCGCCTCGGCCGCGGCGATGAGATCACCGCCACCCTGTCGTACCGAGCCATGTTGCCGGCCGCCGGGCAGGGAGCGCTGGCGATCCAGGCCCGCAAGGACGATGGCGAGGTGATCCGCCTGCTCTCTCCGCTGGACCACTGGGCCACCCGGCAGGCGGTCACCACGGAGCGCGCGTTCCTGGAGGCAATGGGGGGCGGTTGTCACGCTCCGATCGGCGCCTTCGCCGACGTTGTGGGACAGAACATGGAGATCATGGGCTTTGCGGCGGATGCGGACGGTTCCAACCCGCGCCGCGACCGCCTGAACGCCAACTCGGAGGAGCCGGTTTGGGCCGGCCAGAAACTGGCGCGTATGATGAAGGGACACCGCTTCTAGGGAGGATGTATGGCTGTCTCGCCTCCGCAAGCCGTGCCGGCGACGATGACCTTTGAGGAGTTCATCGCCTACCCGCACGCTGATCCGCACGTGGAATGGGTGAACGGAAAGGTCGTTCCGATGAGTCCTGTCACGGAAAGACACGCGGACGTCGTCGGCTTTCTGAGCGCGCTCATCCGAACCTACGCGGGCGAAAAGCGCCTGGGCGCCGTCTACGGCGAGCCTTATCAGATGCGGGCGGCCGAGAACCTGCCCAGCCGTTCTCCGGATATCGTGTACGTCGCCGCTGCCAACGCGGCGCGCGTGTTGTCGGGGTATCTGAATGGTCCTGCCGACGTGGCGATCGAGGTCGTCAGCCCCGAGAGCCGCGGCCGTGATCGCGGCGAGAAGTACTACGAATACGAAGAGGGCGGCGTGGGCGAGTACTGGATCGTCGATCCGGATCGCCTGGATGCCAGGTTCTTCCAGCGGGATGCCCACGGGGCGTTCCAGCCGGTTGCCGTATCGGACGATGGCGTGTACCACAGCAAGGCCATCGACGGGTTCTGGTTGCGGGTCGAGTGGCTCTGGCGCATTCCCGCGCCCGGGGTTCTCGACACATTGAAGGAGATAGGGCTGGTTCAGCCCACCAATTAGGCACATGCATTCCGACACACTGGTCATCGGCTCCGGCATCGCCGGGCTCTGGGCGGCTCTGAAGGCCGCGGACTCTGGAACCGTTACAATCCTCACCAAGAAAGAGGAATCCGAGTCCAACACAAACTACGCACAGGGAGGCATCGCGGGCGCCATCTCCCGCGACGACGCCCCGAGGTTGCACCTGGTGGACACTCTGGAGGCCGGCGCCGGCATCTGCCATGAGGACGCGGTGGATGTGCTGGTGCGCGAGGGGCCCCAGCGTATTCGGGAACTCATCGATTTCGGCGCTCATTTCAGCACCATCCCCGGCGAAAAGGGGGAGGAACTGGCGCTTGGCATGGAGGGCGGGCACTCCCGTCGGCGCATCGTGCACGCCAAGGACCTCACCGGCCGCGAAATTGAGCGCGCTCTCCTCACCGCCGTGCGCCTGCACCCCCACATCACGATGCGCGAGAAGCACCTCGCGCTGGACCTCCTCGTGGATGGGAACGTCTGCTACGGCGCTACGGCGCTGGATCGCCAGACCCGCGACATCGGGGTTTTCACGGCCGATGCCACCGTGCTGGCGTCCGGCGGCCTCGGGCAGGTCTACCCGCACACAACGAACCCGGAGATCGCCACCGGAGACGGAGTGGCCATGGCATGGCGGGCCGGCGCCACCGTGGCGAACATGGAGTTCATCCAGTTCCATCCCACCACGCTCTACCATCCAGACGCCAAATCGTTTCTTATCAGTGAGGCCGTTCGCGGCGAGGGCGCCGTGCTGCGCCTCAGCGACGGCAGCACGTTCATGGAGAAGTACCACCGCCTTGCCAGTCTGGCGCCCCGAGACGTTGTGGCCCGCGCTATCGACACCGAAACAAAGGCCCGGGGCGAGGATTGCGCTTACCTGGACATCACGCACAAGTCCGCCGCCGAACTGGAGGCCCGGTTCCCGCACATCTACGCCACGTGCCTTCAGTTTGGAATCGACATGGCCACCCAGTGGATCCCGGTCGTGCCCGCGGCGCACTACTCGTGCGGCGGCGTGGTGACCGATCTGCACGGGCGCACCAGTATCGACCGCCTGTGGGCCAGCGGCGAGGTCACCTGCACCGGCGTTCACGGGGCGAACCGCCTCGCCAGCAACTCGCTGCTGGAGGCCGTGGTGTTCAGCGAACGCGCCGCGGAGGAGATCGCCCAACTCTCGCCGGTTGAGGGCGTTGCGCCGGAGGCGAGCATACCGGAGGGAACCGCGGAGCCGAATGGCGTGGAGGCACTGACGGCGCGTTTGCGGGCCGTCATGTGGCGGCATGTGGCCATTGTGCGTACGGACGCGGGCCTTGCTGAGGCCGCCGGCGATGTGGCGGCGATCCGCGCCGAGGTGGAAGCGCAGTACTCGGGCTCCCGGCTCACCGGCGCTCTGGTGGAGGCGCGGAACCTGGCCACCGCCGCGGCGCTGATTGTGGAATGCGCCCGGCGCCGCAAGGAGAGCCGGGGCCTGAATACCAACACAGACCATCCGGACGCAGTGGAATCAGAGCGGCATGACACTGTTCTCAGCCGCGCCGCGGGGGATTCCGTCTGATGCCGCGTTCGCGGGCGGAATCCGTGGTGGTCGCCGTTACCGGCGCCACCGGCGCCGTCTACGCTCGCCGGCTGCTGGAGGTCATCCTGCCGCAGGTCCCCGCCGTTCATCTCACCATGAGCGTGCACGGCCAGCAGGTGCTGAACTACGAACTGGGCCTGGACCTTAGCCTGAAGCGGTTCGACCCAGTGGCTTTGTTAGGGTATGCGCCCGAAAACCTGACTTTCTGGCACCCTTCCGACATGAATGCGCCGTTCGCCAGCGGCAGCAGCGTGGCCGATGCCATGGTGGTCGTGCCGTGCAGCATGAGCAAGGTGAGCGTTATCGCGCACGGATACAGCGAGGACCTGATCGCCCGCGCCGCCGACGTTACGCTGAAGGAACGCCGCCTGCTCATCCTCGCGCCGCGCGAGTCGCCGTTCAACCTGACGCATCTGCGCAACCTGGTGGCCGTCACCGAGGCCGGCGCGCTGGTGATGCCGGCGATGCCGGCTTTCTACCAGCTCCCAAGATCGATGGAGGACCTCATCGATTCGGTGGTCTACCGCATCGTGGATCACCTTGGCCTGGACGTGCCCGACTCCGTGAAATGGACGGGCGAAATCCGGTGAGGAGGGCGCATGGAGACACCGGGCAATCTGGATCAAGTGCGAGGCAAACTCGCTCAGGTGTATCGGTACCTGCAAGCATTGGATCAGCGCCGAAACGTTCCCAAGCGCACCATCCGTGAACAACCATGGGCGTTGTGGCTGCGTGAGGTACCAGAGTGGCAAAGTATAGCGTTCCCGGCGCGGCCTGTGGACGAAACTGCTGCCGAAGGCCTGCACTCGCGGGCGCCATCGCCTGTAGGCGATGGATACTTGCTCAAAGTCGGGCGTCCGCAATTGAACGTGTGTCCGCCGCCGCCAGACTCGATCGTTGAGTGGCTGGTTCCAGGTTGGGAGGATCCGAGCAATGCAGTTGCCGTTCGGCCTTCGCACACAACTGACGTATCTGACGGTGAACCAACTGATGAGCCGATCGACAGCGAACCTGAGCGGTCGCGGCTGTACGAAGCGTGGAAGCTCCGCCGGGACTCGTGGGCGGAGCAGGAACGCCCGGCCCGCGAGGCGATGGCGCTCTTCGAACGCCTCTACGAGTTGAAGGCTAGAGTGGACCGCGAAGCTGAGCGCGTGGAGTTAGTACTTGGTGATGGAATCTTGGACTGGCCGGTCGCCAACGGCGCCATCCGTCATCCCATCCTTGGTCAGCGCGTCCAGTTGCTTTTCAATCCAGACATCCCGGAATTCTCCTTCATCGACGCTGAGAGAGCGCCTGAGCTGTACGTGTCCTTGTTGCGATCCATCGAAAGCATTGACGTCCAGGCTCTAAATCGCTGTCGCCAGGATCTTGACAAAGGCTATTGGCATCCTCTTGGCGGTGAAGACACGGATGCCTTCTTTCAGCGGGTTGCCACGCAGCTCGCCCCGCGCGGAGAGTTCGTAGGATACGCTACGCCGATAGGAAGCCCCGAAGCGCCGCGGATTGGACGAGACGCAGTGATCTATCTGCGTCAGCGAACGCTTGGGTTCAGCGCGTTTATCGAGTCGATTCTGGAGGATCTGACGACGCGCACCGATTTGCCAGAGGCCATCCAGAACATCGTTGGCATTGAGGCTGCGCTGAGACCGCTCGCAACCGATCCGCAAGAACAGCCAACCGGCGATAACCCAGACGGGGAAGATGAGACGGTGTTGCTCAGCAAGGAAGCGAATGCAGAGCAGTTGAGGGTGGTGCAACGCCTGGAGCGGCACGGCTCTGTGTTGGTCCAAGGGCCCCCAGGAACTGGGAAGACCCACACGATCGCGAACGTGATCGGTCATCTGCTATCGGAGGGAAAGAGCGTCCTCGTTACTAGCCACACTGCTAAGGCGCTTCAGGTTCTTCGTGAGAAGGTCGTGCCAACTCTCCAGCCTCTTTGTGTCAGCGTTCTGGCGGACAGCAGGAACCAACTGGAGAGCAGCGTTCAGGGCATATCGGAACGCCTGACTTCAGACCCCGCCCAGTTGGAAAGCGATGCGGTTCTCCTGCGGAATGATCGTTCAGGCCTTCTCGCTCAACTCCGCGAGTCCAGAAGCCTCATCCGCAATGCACGTCAGGACGAGTATAGGCCAGTCATCTACGGGGGCGAATCGGTTGCACCATCGGAGGCTGCTCGGATCGTTGCCAAGTGCGCCGCCGATAGCGGTTGGATTCCATCGCCGGTCGCGTTAGGAGTTCCGCTGCCCCTCACGTCCGGCGAACTCGCGGACCTCTACGGGTCGAATGCCTCGATCTCCGTGCAGGATGAGGCCGAACTCGAGAGGGGTCTCCCGATCGCGCAAGACCTTATGCTGCCCTCTGTCTTCGCCGAGATGATTGCGGAGAGCAACCGACTCTCAGCCGTTGACCTAGCGTATGGATTGGACTTGTGGAGCCCGACGACGGCACATCAGTCGCAAGGCGATCTCGATTCCTTGCAGCGAAGGATGATCCTTGCGGTCGAGACTCTGGACGGGAGCGAGCAATGGCGGCTGGCAGCTATTGAGGCAGGGCGGGACGGAGAACCCCATCGGAAGCCTTGGGATGACCTCTTGGCCGATATAGAAGACGTCTACTTGGCCGCCAGCAACGCTCACGGCTCCCTGGTACAGCACGGTCCGCGGTTGCCGGATGGCATGCTCTTGGAGGTAGCGGAAGAAGTCCTTGATGACATCATTCGTCACCTGGGCGCCGGTCGCGGTTTGGGTTGGCTGACCTTGACCACGAGGCGGTCGTGGCGCGGAATAATCGAAAACTCAGCGGTGAACAACCATCCCCCGAGTGGCCAGACTGAATTCGAGGCATTGCGTACACTTGCCCGGCTGCAACGGGCGAGGCAAAGCCTTCGTAGAGGTTGGGATGGGTTGATGGCCAGTGGTGGGGCCGCGCCGTCGAGCGATTTCGGAGATCAGCCGGAACTGGTGTGCCGACAATGGTCGCTCTCGATCCGTGCCGCGTTAGCTTGGCAGGAGGAGACCTGGGCGCCGCTCCATCGGGAGTTGCAGCACCACGGTTTCCAGTGGGATGCGGTGTTCCAACGAATCGCGCCGAATGTGCATCCTAGTGGGAATCTGCTGAGGATTCGTGAGGCTGTCCTAACGCTGATCCCAGGCGTGTTCGAGGCTCAGGCGAATCGCCTGCGTCAGGCTGAGGTGGCCGAGACTCGCCGCCGGCTGGGCCGGGCTCTAGATGACGCTTGTGCTGGCGCCGGGGATGCAGACGTCGTGATGAAGCTGCGCGATGCCGTTGCCACGGATGATGCGGAGGCTTATCGTCAAGCGTATGAGCGTCTCTCGGAACTGAATCAGCGTCGAATTCTCCTCGATCGACGTAGGGCGCTGCTAGCGAAATTGGATTCCGCAGCGCCGATGTGGGCCAACGCCATTCGGAACCGAACTGGAGTCCATTCCACTGCACAGCCTCCAGGCGAATGCGCTGCCGCCTGGCGTTGGCGCCAGCTGAACGACGAACTCGACCGACGAGCGTCCACCTCTTTGGAATATCTGTTGCGCCGGAACTCAGACCTCAAGATGCGGCTCCGCAAAGTTACTTCTGACCTGGTGGATCGCCAGTCGTGGGCGGCTCAGGTGCGTCGCACGACTTTACCACAGAGACAGGCGTTACACGGGTTCGCGCAGGTGATGCGGAAGATTGGTAAGGGCACCGGCAAGAAAGTTCCGCAGCTCCGTGCCGAGGCACAACGGTTGACGCCGATCTGTCAGACAGCGGTTCCGGTCTGGATCATGCCGCTCGCCCGCGTGGTGGAGACTTTCGACCCGCACCATAATCGTTTTGATGTCGTTATCATAGACGAGGCGAGCCAGGCCGACATCATGGCCCTTACCGCATTGTACCTAGCGAAACAGGTTATCGTTGTCGGCGATGACAAGCAGGCGACTCCCATGGCAGTTGGCGAAGAGAGCACGACCGTATCGGACCTGATCGCCACATATTTGGACGGAATACCGAACGCGATAACGTATGACGGACGCGCATCGATCTACCAGTTGGCCGAAACGTCCTTTGGTGGCCCCGTGGTGCTTCGTGAGCACTTCCGATGCGTATCTCCTATCATCGAGTTCAGCAATCAGCTTTCATATGATGGCCGGATCATGCCGCTGCGCGACGCTAGCACAGTTCAGCGAGTGCCACACACAGTTGCGTATCATGTGGCAGGCGGCGTATCAAGCGGCAAAGTGAACGAGTTGGAGGCTGTTACGGTGGCATCCCTGCTCGTTGCTTCCACTGAGCAGCCCGAATACGCAGGGGCCACATATGGCGTGATCTCCATGGTAGGCGAGGAGCAAGCTGCGCGCATTGACGCCATCCTGCGACGGCGCATGTCGTTCACGGAGTACATGGCACGCACTGTTCAGTGCGGCAATGCGGCCCAGTTCCAGGGAGACGAAAGGGATGTGGTCTTTCTCTCCCTTGTGGATGCCCCAACTGGAAACGGCCCACTCGCCCTACGCCGGGAGGGTGCCGACGACATGTTCAAGAAGCGGTTCAACGTTGCCGCCAGCCGTGCGCGTGATCAGATGTGGGTCATTCACTCCGTAGATCCTGATGTTGATCTTCAGCCCGATGACCTCCGCCGTAGACTCATACTCCATGCCCGGGATCCCTATGCGCTTTCCTCCCGTCTGGCCGCAGTTGAGAAGGAAGCGGAGTCAGAGTTTGAGCGATTGGTGCTGGGCCGGATCACCCGCGCAGGTTACACGGTTGTTCCCCAGTACCAAGTCGGCGCGTACCGGATAGACATGGTGGTCACCGGGGGCGGAAAGTCCTTGGCCGTGGAGTGTGATGGAGACCGTTGGCACGAAGGGGCGGAGAAACTGGCCGAGGACACGGAACGCCAAGCTGTGTTGGAGCGCCTTGGCTGGGAGTTCGTGCGGATACGAGGTAGCCAATTCTTCCGTCATCCGGATGAAGCGATGGGGGCTGTCTTCCAGAGGTTGGAGTCAATCGGTGTGGTCGCCGAATCGCGGCAAGACAGTGATTTGCCTGCCGGAACCGACGGTGATGAACTGCGTCAGCGTATTGTTGCTCGGGCTGAGGAGCTGCGTCAGGAATGGGCCGAAGATGATTGCTCCCTTGGCTCCTCTGTATTGCGCCGTGAGTCCTTCTCGGGTGCATCTGCCCATAGTGGGGAGACCCGGTCGGCCTTGTCTGCGGAGAGCCGCTTGGCTCTACCAGGCGAGCCACCACATTCGCCAGCGGGACACGTTGCACTGGGCAGTAACATGCCATCCACAAACCCTAGTTGGAACGTAACCACGAAGTCCCGTTCGGGAGGGAGTCTAGACTCCATGACTACCGATCAAGCGTCGGATCTGGCCTCGCCTCACTGTTTGGATGTAACGAGTGAGGTAGAGCCTCAAGCTAACTGCGGGTTCGTTCAGGCCAGACTCCTTCCAGCGGGAGTTGAGCCGCCTAGCTTGACGACGTTTCTTCGCGACAAGGGTTTTGAGGTCTTGGACAAGCGTCGAGCAGGCGGTGCGCTGTGGGTCGTAGGTGGTCTGGACCTTGCAGACATAATGGATCAGCTGCGCAGGCAAGGCTGCCCGTTCCAATTTGTGCCTGGCGGAGCGAAGGCTTCTGGGCATCGACCTGCTTGGTGGACAACTGCCAAAAAGTGAGGAGGGCATCCTGCGAGACGCGATGAATACGGCGGCGCCGGGGAAGGCGCGGTTCGGCAAGATCAGCGTGCTGCTGGAGATGATCATGTTCCAGCACACTGTCTTTGCGCTTCCGTTTGCGCTGATGGGCATGCTGGTCGCCTCGGGGGGCCGCCCCGGTTGGCGGGTTCTGGCCTGGATCCTGGCCGCCATGGTCGGCGCTCGGTCCTCCGCGATGACGTTCAACCGAATCGTGGATGCCCGCATCGATGCGCGCAACCCCCGAACGGCCCGCCGCGCGATCCCCGCCGGCCTCGTTTCCGCCGCTGAAGCATGGGCATTTCTGTGCGTGACAACCGCCCTGTTCGTGGGCGCGGCGTGGCAGATCAACCGGCTGGCCCTGGCCCTCTCGCCCGTGGCGCTCCTGGTGGTGTGGGGATATTCGCTCACCAAGCGGTTCACAAAATGGGCCCACGCAGTCCTGGGCCTCTCACTGGCCATTGCGCCGGTGGGCGCATGGGTGGCCGTCACCGGCCGCATTGGCGCTCCCAGCCTCTGGCTGGCGGCGGCCGTCGTGTGTTGGGTGGCCGGCTTCGATGTCATCTACTCGCTGCAGGACATCGACTTCGACAAGACGCAGGGGCTGCACAGCATGCCGGCCAAATGGGGGCCGGCCCGCGCGCTGGCGATGTCGTCCGCCCTGCACGTCCTCAGCGCCGTATTCCTCGCGGCGTTCGGCTATTCCGCGGGCCTCGGCGCGTTCTACTACGCGGGCGCGCTCGGCGCAACCGCTCTCCTAGCATACGAGCACTCACTCGTAAAGCCCGATGACTTCAGCCGCGTTAACGCCGCCTTCTTCACGGTGAACGGGCTGATGAGCATCGGCCTGTTGATCATGACGGCTCTGGCCGTCTATTTCCCGTTCCAGGCGGTCCAGCGATGACAACCACCGAATCCGAAAAGCTCTTCGCGGAAGCGGTTACCCGTATCCCCGGCGGCGTCAACAGCCCCGTTCGCGCATTTGGCGCAGTTGGCGGCGCCCCCCGCTTCATCGTGCGCGGTGAAGGCGCGTACATGTGGGATGTGGACGGGAACCGGTATTTGGACTGCATCGGTTCCTGGGGGCCGCTGCTGCTGGGGCACGCTCACCCGGACGTGGTGAGGGCGGCGCAGCAGGCGGTGGCCTCGGGCAGCTCGTTCGGAGCGCCCACGGAGGCCGAGGTGCGGTTCGCCGAAGAGATCGCCCGCTGGATGCCGAACGTGGAAATGGTCCGCCTCGTGAACAGCGGCACCGAGGCAGTCCTCTCGGCCGTGCGGCTGGCGCGCGGCTTTACGGGGCGCGACAAGCTGGTGAAGTTCGAGGGCTGCTACCACGGCCACGTGGATGCCCTTCTGGCCGCGGCCGGCTCGGGGCTAGCGACCTTCGGGCTGCCCTCGTCGCCGGGCGTCACTAAGGCCGCCGCCGCCGACACGTTCCTGCTGCCCTATAACGACATCGCCGCCGCGGAGGCGCTGTTCGCCGCGCGCGGCGGTGAAATTGCCGCTCTGTTGGTGGAACCGGTGGCCGGCAACATGGGCGTGGTCCCGCCGAAGCCGGGCTTTCTGGAGGCGCTGCGGCGGCTCACCGGGGAGGCCGGCGCCTTGCTGGTTTTCGACGAGGTGATGACCGGTTTCCGAGTGGCGGCCGGCGGCGCGCAGGCCCGCTTCGGCATCCGCCCAGACATCTCAACGCTGGGCAAGATCATCGGCGGCGGCTTCCCGTTGGCGGCGTACGGCGGCCGTCGCGATATCATGCAGAGCATTTCGCCGGCCGGTCCGGTCTACCAGGCGGGCACGCTGAGCGGCAACCCGGTGGCCGTTGCGGCCGGACGCGCTCAACTGGCCGCCATCGCCGCCATTCCAGACGCCTATGAGCGCCTCGAGGCCATTGGGGCGCAAGCGGAAACCGCCTTGCGCGACGCCGCGGCGCGCCACGGTATTCCCGCCACAGTGAACCGGTGCGGCTCCATGGTCACCATCTTCTTCACGGAGGGGCCGGTTTTCGACTACGCATCGGCGAAGACCAGCGATACCCGCCGCTTCGCGCGTTTCTTCCACGCCATGCTGGAGCAGGGCGTGCATCTTCCCCCCTCGCAGTTTGAGGCGTTCTTCTTCGGCCTGGCCCATGGCGAGGCCGAGATGGACCTGTTCGCAAGGGCCGTGGACGCGGCCATGGGCACTCTCCGATGAAAACCCTGATCACCCTGATGGCTCTCACACTCACTACCGCCTCCGCCTCCTCCGCCGCCGGCGTTACGCCGTTCACCTTCGCCCATATGTCCGACACCCACATCGCGGACACTCCCAGCCACGACGCCAACCTCAAGCGCGCCGTGGACGAGTGGAACGCGATGGACCCGCGCCCCGCCTTCGTTATCCACACCGGCGACATCACCGAGATGGGGCAGGAGGAGCAGTTTGCTCGTTACGAGCAGGACATCGCGGCGGCGAAGATGCCGGTGCACAACACGCCCGGCAACCACGAAACCCGCTGGGCGGACAAGAGCATCAACCGGTTCGCCGAGCATTACGGCAGCCCCAACATCTCGTTCCTGCACAACGGCGTGCGGTTTATCGGGTTCAACGCCGCCATCTGGCTGGAACACCACGGCGCCGTTTCCGGCGATACGCGACGGTGGATTGTGGAGCAGCTCAAGAAGGACCCCAAGGGCACCCCGGCAGTGCTCTTCTGCCACCAGTCGCCGATGTACCCGGATAACGTGTACATCACCGGCGACGTGGAGTTGTGGGATGCTATCGCTCCGTACAACGTGCGCGCGTTCCTGAACGGGCACGGCCACATCTTCAAGAGCTGGACGGTGAACGGCGTTTTCTGCCACATGACGAAGGGCATGATGAACGACGGGGGCGGTTACACGCTGTACGAAGTCGGGACGGATGCCATCCGCGTGTACGACAAGTTGAATGGCGAAGAGAAGACGCTGGTCGCCACTCTCCCGTTACACGACACGCCCGTGGGCGTGCGCGTCTCGAAGGTGAAAGCGGGCGCCTATCAGGCTGCCGTATCCGCGAACGGTCGCAAGATCGCGCGCGTGGAATGGGCCGTGGACTACCACCAGAACCCGGACGACAAGTTCTGGAAGCCGCTGGATGCCACCGGCCCCGGCCGGTTCTCGTTCCCGCTGGACTCCGCCGAACTGTCTCCCGGGCGCCATACCCTGGCGGTGCGCGCGGTGGACGCGGACGGCGGCGTCTGGATATCGAAGTGCCTACCGGTGGACGGCGCCGCCTCCTCTCTGAAGGCGGCCCGCATGGATCTTGGCACGGCGCTGCAGGGCCCGGCCGCGGTGGACGGAAGCGTGGCGTACGTTGGCGGCTGGGACGGCAAGCTATACGCCGTGGCGCTTAAGGGCGGCGCGCTGAAGAAGCAGTGGGCGTTTGCGACCGGCGGCGCGGTGATCGGCCGGCCCGATTTCGATGAGCGCGCGGTCTACTTCGGCAGCACGGATGAGAGCGTGTACGCCGTGGATAAGCGCACCGGCAAACAGATCTGGAAATTCGCCACGCACGGCCCTGTTCAGGGACACACGCTGGCGGCGGGCGGCTCTGTGTACGTCGGCTCCGGCGACCACAGCCTGTACGCCCTGGATGCCGGAACGGGCAAGCAGCGTTGGGCCTTCCCGATGGGGCTGCACATGCAGTCGCGCCCCGTCTTCGCAGATGGCTTCGTGTACGCCGGATCCTGGGATGGCAAGGTGTACGCCATCGACGCGGCCACGGGGGAGGGGAAGTGGGCCTACTCGGTGAGCAAGAGCCTGTTCTTCGCCTCGGCGGTGGCCACGCCGCTTGTGGCCGACGGCAAGGTGATCGTTACCCGCAGTTGCGCGCCCACCGAGACCGATGGCGCGCACGTTCTCTGTCTGAACGCCCAGACCGGCGAGAAGGTGTGGGCATATCACCTTCCGTCCGGCAGTCCGGCCTACTCCAGCCCCACCACCGATGGCAAGAGCGTGTTCCTGTGCACGTTGGGCGGAAAGCTGTTCACCCTGGGCCTGGCCGACGGCAAACCCGGCTGGGAATCGCAGATGTCCGAGATCGCCTACGACTGTTCGCCCGTGTACACGGATGGCAAGGTGATCTGCAACACCCTGCTGGGCAGCCTGGAAGCCCATGACGCGGCCACCGGCGCGAAGCTGTGGTCCTGGAAAACGGGCGGCGGCCTCACCTTCGCCTGGCCCACCGTCTCGAACGGCGTCACCTGGCTCCCCTCCTTCGACGGCAGCCTGACGGCCGTGCGCCCGTAACGCGGGCTTGCGCGGGAGGGCCCTATGGAGTGCGGCGGCTTGCCGCCGCTTTTGCTCGGTTGCGACCGGCAGAAGC
>DASXUL010000183.1:0-11285 GCA_036504855.1 Armatimonadota bacterium
GAGATGGTGATGCCGGGCGACAACGTGACGATCAAGGGCGAGCTGATCGTTCCCATCGCCATGGAGACCGGCCTTCGGTTCGCGATCCGCGAAGGCGGACGCACCGTCGGCGCCGGCGTTATCGCCACCGTCGAGGAATAAGAAGAGACGTGCCAGGCGCCGGGTGATGGGGCCAGTGGCCCCATCACCCGGTCCTGTGAGAGGACAGTATCATGGCGAAGGCCGAAAACCGAATCATTATCTCGCTGGCGTGCTCCGAATGCAAAGAGCGGAACTACCACACCACGAAGAACCGTAAGAACCACCCGGCCCGGCTGGAACTGAACAAGTTCTGCCCGCGCTGCCGCGGCTACAAGGTGCACCGCGAAGCGAAGTAACGTCTGGATGCGATGCCGCATCCCATGTTAGAATACGCATGACGGCGGCCGCGGCCGCCGCACATAGGGGTATAGCTCAGCTGGTAGAGCAGCGGTCTCCAAAACCGCAGGTCGCGAGTTCGAATCTTGCTGCCCCTGCCACCTCGACAACGGGCCGGTCCATGATGGACCGGCCCGTTGTCATTTCTAAGCATAAGTCGATACAATAGGTCGCATAAACCAACACTGGGCCACGCCTCCATCGGGTAGCGATCTCCCTGGGTCGCTATAGAGCGTCTCCCTGCTTCGCGATAATAAGGCGAACGCACACCTTTCTTGGCAGAGGAGGTGAAGTTCTGACCAGATCGACCGGAACACGGGCATCCCGCTTGGGCGCCCCGGCGCACGGCTTCGGCCGCCCCCACCCTTCCCACCGCATTGCCGGCTGCCGCCGCCTGTTCTGGGCTGCGCTCGTTCGTCCAGGTTGCCCTCCGGGCCGCCAACCCGCGGCATTCCGGAGCGGCGCTTTCCGCAACGTTCCAGGGCGATGTCGGAGGCTGTTAGCCGCTTAGAGGAGGATGTGCCGGCCGTTGCATCGCCCCAGCGCGCTCGGCACGCAAACGCTATGCCATCAGAGACAACCCACGTCCCCGTTCAGGGCAGCGCCCGAACCCCGTTCATGAACGCGCGAGCCGCCGGCGCGATTGACGCCGGCGAGCGCATCCAGGTCACCATCCGCGTGCGCCGCCGCTCGCCGCTTCCCGCCATGGACTCTCTGTCCGCCGCCCGCCCCACGGATCGCCGGCCGATGACGCATGAGGAGTTCGATGCCAATCACGGCGCCGATCCGGCGGACCTTGCTCGGATCGAGGATTTCGCGTCGGATCACGGCCTCACGGTGGTGGAGTCCAGCATCCCGCGCCGCTGCGTCATCGTCGCCGGCCGTCTGGATTCCATACGCTCCGCCTTCAACGTGGAACTCCGCCGCTATGAGTACGACGGCGGCAGCTACCGCGGCCGAGAGGGTGAGGTCCACGTTCCGGCGGACATCGCTCCCCTCGTGGAAGGCGTTTTCGGCCTGGACGACCGCCCTCAGGCCCAGGCCCACTTCCAGTGGAGCGCCGAAAGCGCTCCGCAAGGGGCCGAGGGACACACCGCGGCGATGCCGAAAACGAAGCCATCCTCGGGGAGAAAGGGCGGCCGCAAGGATAAGGAAGCCGAAGGCGCGCCCGCGGGCGCCGAGGGCTTCGCCCGCGCGCATGCCATGACCTCGGAGACTACCCCCAAGAACCCTCAGAACGGGTTCAACCCAAACGATGTCGGCAAGCTGTACAACTTCCCGAATGGCGTTAACGGCACGGGCCAGTGCATCGCCATCATCGAACTGGGAGGCGGCTTCCGGCGCAGCGATATCACCAGCTACTTCCACAGCCTCGGTCTGTCGCGGCCCACGGTAACGGCCGTCTCCGTGGACGGCGCCCACAACCATCCCACAACTCCAAACGGCCCCGACGGCGAGGTGGCGCTGGATATCGAAGTGGCCGGCGCCGTGGCCCCAGGCGCCAAGCTCGCCGTGTACTTCGCGCCCAACACCGATCAGGGCTTCCTGAACGCCATCACCGCGGCGATCCATGACAAGGCGCGCAAGCCGTCCGTTATCTCCATCAGTTGGGGCGCGGCAGAACCCCGCTGGACGCAACAGGCCATGGACAGCATGGACCAGGCCTTCCAATCCGCCGCCGCATTGGGAATCACGGTTTGCGTCGCCTCCGGCGACAACGGCTCCTCAGACGGCATGGGAGACGGGCGCAACCACGTCGACTTCCCGGCTTCCAGCCCATTCGCCCTGGGCTGCGGCGGCACGCGCCTCGAAACCACGGGTCAGAACACGATTTCCAGTGAAACCGTGTGGAACGACAACCCCACCAGCAGCGCCACTGGCGGCGGCGTAAGCGCGCATTTCCCGCGTCCTTCATGGCAGCAGAACGTTCACGCCAACGGCGGCATGATGGGCGGGCGCGGTGCGCCGGATCTGTCTGGTGACGCCGACCCCGTAACCGGATACCGAGTGCTGGTGGACGGACAGCAGGGTATCATCGGAGGGACCAGCGCCGTGGCGCCGCTTCTAGCGGGGCTGATTGCGCTGATCAACCAGAAGCTGAACCATCGCGTGGGCTATCTGAACCCGGCGATCTACACCCTGCTATCCGGCACAGGCGCGTTCGTGGACATCACGAGCGGGAACAACGGCGGCTTCCAGGCCAAGCCGGGATGGGACGCCTGCACGGGTTGGGGACGGCCCAACGGCGCCACAATGGCGGCGCATCTGTAGGGAATCGACCCGCCGCTCTTCGCCCACAGCCAATCAGCCGGGCCCCCGTATGGAGGCCCGGCTGGTTGCTCGTGTGCGGCGTCCGCGGTTCGGGCGGTTGCCGCCGCGCCATGCTCTTGCCCCAGCGGGACGTCGCGGAGACACAGTACACCCATGAAACACCTTCTCGTGATGCTCTTCATGGGCTCTTTGGCCGTGGGATCGGCCCCGGCCGCCGGCCCTCGCGTCCGGCTCATCGCCGTGCAGATGAAGGCCGATACCGGATCGTACCGCAACCTGTCGACCTTCCGCAAGACGATGGATGCCCTCATCGGCGAGGCGGCCAAGCGCAAGGCGGCCACATGCCCCACCCTCGTTGCCCTCCCCGAAGACACGGGGCTGGGGCTTATCTTCCTGGGGCAAATGGACACGGTCAAGGGAGCGACCACCATCCGCGAGGCAGGAGACCTGCTTGGACGCAAGATGGCGGCGCAGGTGATGGGAAACGTGATGGCGCACAACGTATCGCCCACCCGCGCGCTGCTGCTGGCCGCCAATGACGGCTGGTTGCGAGCGGCCTACTACGACACGTTCTCAGCGCTGGCGCGCAAATACGGCGTCTACCTCGCCGCCGGCAGCGCCCCGCTCAGCAAACCCGGCTCAGCCGACGTGCACAACGTGGCCATCCTCTTCGGGCCGGACGGCGAAGTCCTGAACGAGACCAGCAAGGTCCATCTGATCGAACTTGAGGGCGCAGCCGGCCTGGACCTCACGCCGGGCCGCATTGAGGACCTGAAGGTGGCCGCGACGCCGTTCGGGAAGGTGGGGACGGCCGTCTGTTGGGATGGATTCCATGACGACGTACTGGATGCCCTCACCCATCAGGGAGCGGAGTTCATCGTCCAACCGTCGTACAACCCGGGCCCGTGGACAAAGGACGAGGAGGCAAACTGGGGCACGGGGCTCTGGACCCGCCTGAAGACCCGCCCCGGAGTGAAAGCAGGCGTGAACCCGATGATGGTGGGCGGCCTCTGGGACGTGATCTGCGAGGGGCAATCGAACATCGTCGGCGCCGCCGCCCCGCCCAACGGGTACTTCGGCCGCGCCCGCTCCGCCCAGGAGCCATCCCTCGTACTGGTGGATCGCTAGCCCGGCCAGCAGACAGAACGACGCGAAGGCCCGACGGGAACCGGGGTCCCGTTGGGCCTTCGCGCTTGTGTGCCCTAGGCTCGCGGAGAGAGCTCGTCCAGGGAAAGCAGCTTGTTCTGAACGGCGTAGAGCACGGCCTGCGTGCGGCTCTGCAGGTTCAGCTTATCGAGGATGTTGTGCATGTGGGTGTCCACCGTCTTCAGCGAACTGTGGACGGCTTCGGCAATCTCGCGGTTGCTCTGGCCGCATGCGGCGCGCTTCAGGATCTCCAACTCGCGCGGGCTCAACTTGGGGGCCTCACGGAGATGCTGATCGCGGCGCCAGCCCAAGGTCTCGGGAGGAACTCCGGCGGCCAGGCGGCGCACCACGTCCACAAGTCCGTTGATGCCGGTTTGCTTGGAGACGAAGCAACAATCGCGGCCCACCAGGTCGGCGGCCTGCCGCCATTCCGCCTGATCGGTGAGGACCACGACGCAGCACTTTTGGGACTTGCGGTAGTCGGCGATGGCGCGCAAAGCGTTATCCATGCCTGGGTAAAAACCAGCCAGGACCACGTCCGGCAAGCAGGCCGGAAGCGTCGCGGCCAGGTCCTCGCCATTGCTGGTCCCAACCACGTACACGCCTTCGACCTGGTTGACGGTGCTGGCCGTGATTTCACGGACCAGTCGCCGGCGTTCTACCAGAAATACTCCAACCTGATTGTCTGTGTTGCCCAGCACAGCGCCCCTCTCTTCCTTGACGTTGAAACCTGATGATCTTCGCCATAGGTCTTTTTCCACATGAGGCGCATTGCCCCCTACGGAATTATGCGGGCAAGCATATGGGGGCGCCGGACGCGACACATTGCCGCCGCCAAATCGGCGGCGGCATGGCCGCTCCAAGCAACGGTTGAGCCTATTCGGCGACGTGCCAGAGGGCAGCTTCGAGGTTAGGGAACACGGGGCGCGAGAATCCGAGGTACTGGTCGAAGAAGCCGTAGACGGACTCAGGGGCGACGATGAGGAGGTTGTTCCATCGCTCTTCGGGCCATTGGAAACGCATGCCGGCGAGCATCGCGTCGAGGCGGCTCACGCAGCGAACGTCCAGGATGATCTCCTGGCCCGGCTGGGGCGGGCGCTCATCGAGGAGTTCTCCAACGCGGACGGCCGAGGCCGAATCCGGCTCTCCGCCGCATTCCAGGATGGAGATGCCGAGGAGGTTGCGACGGGTCACATGGAACGGTCCGGGGTCGCCATCCGGCCCAACGCTCAACTCGAACGGGGCGCTCTGGCGGGTGACGCCGCGCGGCAGCTCCTTGGCGAGGCGGTCCCACCGCGCGGCGTCCCACACTTCCACGCCCTCTCCGATGCCCACTACGGCTACATCGGCGCCGGGGCGCACATGGGCGAATTCGCGAAGCGGGGCAGGCACAAGGAACCGGCCGGTGCGCTGGTGGGCGCGCGCCTGATGCGCGGCGGCAAGGTAGAAGCGCTGGAACGTAACGCTGTTATGGAAGCGGCTCATCACGCGCTCCCATTGATCGGCACTGACTGCCAGCAGGCAGCCGCCCAACCCCTTTGTGAGGATGAACGGATCGCCCAGCAGATCGCGGAAGCGCTGCGGCATCGTAACGCGCCCCTTCGGATCCACGGTGTAGACAGATGTGCCGGAGAACATGCAGGAGACCTTTCACGACGAGGTGTTAATCCAGTTGCCACACGGTTCGCACGCTAGGTGTTACACCCGTTGACACTCACCCCATGATTATGGCCGGAGCCCCCGGCCGGCTTCAGGGGTGAGATTCCGCTGGCTCGTACAATTTTCGACACTTTTGTTGTGCACTCCCCGCCCCGCCCCGGCCTCATTGCCACGTATTGTCACCTCCGCCCCGTTACGATCCGGCCGGCCCGCGCCATCCTTTGGGATGGAGGGACTCTCGACCATGGTGCGCGTGTATAGCCGGCTGCTGAAGGAAACGATCATCTGCGTGGAGGATGGCATGCTGCCGGCCGACGCGCCGCCCGAGGAGCGCGTGCTCTACACGCGATCCGAGGTCATCGCCCTACAGGGAGTGGATTCGGAGACCCTGCGGGCCATCCACGAGGTGAAGAAGCATTTCGGCGGCCGCTACCTCGGCCCCTCCCCGAAGCGCTGAGGCGACGGATGCTTCGCCCGCGCCAGCCCCGTGGCGCGATTCCCGCGCAGGCGGCCCGATCCGACGCCGATGGGCCGCCGGACTCCGTGAGACGCCGCGCGCAAGCCGGCCGTGAGGCCGGCCGCGGGTATGAACCTCCGCGACGATGATCCTATAATGGGGTGTATCGACTGACGCCCCCGCGCGTGCGGCAATGCGGGGCCGGGTCGAACCACGATCGCCTCATGAAGATCCACATCGTCAGCGCCTATCCCGACCCCGAGCCGATCGCCACGTTTCGCGCCATGGCCGCGATGGATTCCGTGGGCCGGCACCAAACGGTTGACGCCCCGGAGCTTGCGGACATCATCCTCTTCGTCGAGAACTCCCACTATCACGACGACCGCACGTTTCACCGCTTGATCCGCCATCCCCTGGTGCGCCGATACCGTGAGAAGTGCATGATGTACAACGAGCACGACAATCCCTGGTGCGTTCTGCCGGGGGTCTATTGCTCGATGCCGGTTCGCTATTTCACCCGGACGCGCCTCCGGGCCGGGCCGTATGTCAAGACCGTCAACCCCTACATCGACCGCATCGCCGCCTCTGAGGCGGATCCCGATCTCCTGTACTCCTTCGTCGGCGCCCGCAACGTGCCCGTTCGCGACCGCGTGCTGGAGTTGCCAAGCGAGAACGCGGTCATCAAGGACACCACCCAGTTCAAGCCGCACGAGGTAACCGCCGCCGAAGGGCAGGCCGCCTTCCAGTTCTATGCGGACGTCCTCACGCGCAGCAGGTTCGTTCTGTGTCCCCGCGGCGCCGGGACGTCGTCATTCCGCCTCTTCGAGACCATGCAGGCGGCTCGCGTGCCCGTGATCCTGGCCGACCAATGGGCGCCGCCGGAGGGGCCGGATTGGGAGAGCTTCGCCGTGCGCATCCCCGAGGCCGACGTCGCCTCAACGCCGAGCTTGCTGGCGGCATACTCCACCGAGAGGTGGCAGGAGATGCGCGCTTCGGCTCGCGCGGCGTGGGAAACCTGGTTCGGGCCGGACGTGTTGTTCGATTACATCGCCGAAGGCTGCTGCGACATCCTGCGGTCGCGGCGCGTTCCCGAACGTTACGCCCGCTTCGTCCCCCACCCCGCTTACGTGAATCTGCGCGCCCACCTCGTGTTGGAGCCGGTGCTCCGGCGGCTTCGTCCGCTGCGTCGCCGGATACAGCAGCGCTCTCTGGCGCAGCGCAGCTGATTGCCTTGAAGCGCGGCCCATGCCATAGTTAGTACAGCGTCGGCGCCCCTGTGCGGCGCCTCGGCAGGAGGTTCCAGAGCATCTATGTGCGACACCGCGCTCGCCAAGAGCATAGCGATTATCGGCGCCGGATACGTGGGCATCGTCACGGGGGCAACGCTGGCCCACCTGGGACATCAAGTGGTGTGCGTCGACAACGACGTTGACAAGATCGCCCGGTTACAGAGCGGCGAGCTGCCCATTTTCGAGCCCGGTCTGGCCGAAGTTGTGAACCCGCTGATCGCCTCCGGCGCGCTGAAATTCACCACCGATCTGCCCGGGGCCGTGAAGAACGCCCGGGTCGTTTTCATCTGCGTGGGCACGCCGATGTCGCCCAGCGGCGCCGCGGACATGTGTTACGTGGAAGCGGTGGCGCGGGGCATCGGAGCGGCGATGGACGGCTCGTACCGCGTTGTGGTCAACAAGAGCACGGTGCCGATCGGCTCCGGTGACTGGGTGGCCATGGTCGTTCAAGATGGCTTCGCTGATGCGCACTCCGAGGGCGAAACCGCCCCCGATTTCGACGTTGCCAGCAATCCGGAGTTCCTGCGCGAGGGCTCCGCGGTGGCGGATAGCTTCTACCCCGACCGCGTGGTGATCGGGGCCCGGTCCGAGCGCGCCCTGCAGGAGATGCGCGAGCTATATGCGCCCCTGTTGGAGGGCCGTTTTTCCGTGCCGGGGGTGGAGCCTCCGAAGGACAGGCCGCAGCCCGTGCCCTTCGTGGTTACCGACCTCACCTCCGCCGAAACCATGAAGTACGCCGCCAACGCCTTCCTAGCGCTGAAGATCTCCTACATCAACGAGATCGCGCGGATCTGCGAACACGTCGGCGCCGACGTCAGCGAAGTCGCCAAGGGGATCGGTTACGACCGGCGCATCGGACACCGGTTCCTGAGCGCGGGCATCGGCTGGGGCGGATCGTGCTTCCGCAAGGATGTCAGCGCGCTGGCGCACATTGCCCGGCAATATGGGCAGACGCCTCACATCATTGAGGCGGCCATGGCGGCAAACGACCTCTCGCGCCAGGAGTGCGTCAACAAGGTAATGCGAGAGCTCAAGATGGTCTATGGCAAGACCATCGGACTGCTGGGGCTGGCGTTCAAGCCGGACACCGACGATCTGAGAGACGCCCCCGCGCTGACCATCGCTGCGCGCCTCATCGACGCCGGCGCGCGCGTCAAAGCCTATGACCCGGTTGCGATGCCCGGCGCGGCCCGCCTGAACCCCGACATCCGCATGGCGGCGGATCCGTACGACCTGGCCAGGGAGGCCGATGCGTTGGTGCTCGTCACCGAGTGGCCGCAGTTCCGCACGCTGGATCTCGACCGTCTGCGCGCGGCGATGCGCACTCCGGTCTTCGTGGACGGCCGCAACCTCTATAATGCGTCGGACATGAGGGCGCGCGGTTTCCGCTACGTCGGTTTCGGAATCTGAAGAAGGACAATCACCAATCATGCCGAGGGCACTAGTAACGGGCGGGGCGGGGTTTCTGGGGTCACACCTGTGTGATCGCCTTCTGGCCGAAGGCTTCGAAGTTACGGCGATGGATAACCTCATCACCGGCAACGTGGCGAACCTCCGGAAAGCCCTCAACAGCCAGAAGTTCCGGTTCGTTCAGTACGACGTTACGAACTACCTGTTCCTGGATGGGCCGGTGGACTACATCTTCCACGCCGCCTCGCCCGCCAGCCCCGTGGACTACCTGAACCACCCCATCCACACGATGAAGGTTGGGAGCCTCGGCACCCACAAAGTGCTGGGCCTTGCCCGCGCAAAGGGCGCCCGTTTCCTGATGTTCTCAACCTCCGAGATCTACGGAGACCCGAGCATCAGCCCGCAGCCGGAGGAGTATTGGGGCAACGTGAACACGCTGGGGACTCGCGGCGTATACGACGAAGCGAAGCGGTTCTCGGAAGCCATGACCATGGCTTACCGCCGCGCCCACGGGGTGAACACGGCCATTGTGCGCATCTTCAATACGTATGGTCCCCGCATGCGCCTGGCGGACGGCCGGGTGGTGCCCAACTTCATCGCGCAGGCCCTTCGCAACGAGCCGCTAACCGTGTATGGGGGCGGGCAGCAGACGCGCTCGTTCTGCTACGTGAGCGACCTCATCGAGGGCATCTTCCGACTCGCGACATCCGATCAGCCCGGCCCCATCAACATCGGCAACCCCCAGGAAACCACGATCCTCGAATTCGCCCAACGCATCAAGGAGCTCACGCAATCCGCCAGCGAAATCGTCTTCGAGCCGCTTCCAACAGAGGACGACCCCAAGCAGCGCTGCCCGGACCTGACGAAGGCGCGCGCCTGCCTCGGCTACGAGCCCGTGGTCTCGCTGGATGAGGGTCTGCGCCGCACGATTGAGTATTTCCGGCCGTTGATCGTCTGACGCGGTGCGGTGGAACTGCGTGGCAGATGGGCTTCGCGGGCGATATACTGCGTGTGGAAGCGCCCGAGCGCAGGCCGGGCGACGCTAACTCCGCTGGACTACGCTCACTGGAGGCTACGATGTTCGCACGTTTTGCACGCCGCTCGGTTCTCCTCCTGCTCGCTCTCCTCTCCCTCGCCCCCCTCTCCCGCGCCGCCGTGCTGCGCGTGACGAAGGCGGGCAGCGCTACTCCCGACGGCCAGACCTGGGCCACCGCCTACGGCTCGGTTCAGGCCGCCGTGAATGCCGGCGCCAACGGCGACGAAGTGTGGGTGGCCGCCGGCAAGTACGTGGAGAACATCACGCTGAAGGACGGCGTGAGCCTCTACGGCGGCTTCGCCGGAACCGAAACCGCCCGCAGTCAACGAGACTGGACGGCCAACGAGTCCATCCTGGACGGGAATGGCGCTGGGCGAGTCGTCACTGGTTCGGCGATCGGGTCTTCTACGACGCTCGACGGCTTCACCTACCAGAATGGCCCCAAGTACATCGACTCGGTCACGTACGGCGGCGGGATGTACGTGATCGGTTCGGCCACCATCAGCAACAACATTTTCCGCGCTAACTCCGCCACGCTGGGAGGCGGACTGGCGGTAACCGGATCACCCACAATTCGCAACAACGTCATGAGCGGCAACCGCGCGTTTTCGGCCGGCGGCGTCTATGTTGATGGAGGCGAAGCGGGCGGCGCGCTGATTGAGGGGAACACTATCACGGGCAACCGCGCCGACTCATCAGGCGGAGGCGGCTATTTCATCAATTGCGTTATCCGGAACAACGCTTTCACGGGAAACATTGGTTACTATTCGGCGATCGGCGGAGCCACTGTGCAGGCGTCCATTCTGACCGGAAACGTGATCTCGGCAAACACAGGTCTCGCCGTATGGGGAGAGTCGAGCCTGATTGAGCGCAATTGGATCGAATCGAATACTGGGGGCTTCGGGACCACCGGCGCGCTCAACCTGAGCAACTCAACCGCTCGGAGCAACGTCATACTGCGCAACTCCTCTGTGGGAGGATGCGCAGTTGGGTTGTCGGACGGATGTACGCTCACCAATAACACAATCACTGCCAACACCTGCTCGTTTCCCCTCTTCGAGGGGCAATATAGCGACGGCGTCATCGCCATTCGCTCCGGCACGCTCGTTCCACCGACGATTTCCAACAACGTCATCGTCGGCAACGACTGTGGCATCAATGCCCCGGGGACGGCGCGCTATCGCAACAATCTGGTATCGGGTAACCTGTACTTCAACTACTACACTACTGGCTCGTGGCATCAGAACGACATCTCCGGAACCCCCACCTTCGTGAATGCGGCGGCGGATGACTACCGGCTGACCATCGACTCGGTGGGCATCGACGCGGGCTATGACGCGCCCCTCACCGCCGACGCGCTGGACTTCGCCGGGAACCCGCGACGCCAGGGAGAGCACTCCGACCTTGGCGCCTACGAGTACGCCGCCGTGGCCGACGTCGCCATGACGCCGACCCATGGAACGTTCCTCCCGCCCCTGGACATCGCGCTTTCCTGCCCCACGCCGGACGCCCCCATCCATTACACGCTCAACGGCGCCGCCCCAACCGCATCGGACCCGGTGGTCCCCGCCAGCGGCAAGATCACGCTGAACGCATGGGC
>DASXUL010000184.1:0-48310 GCA_036504855.1 Armatimonadota bacterium
GAGGGCCATGCTGTGCCAGCCCTTGGCCGAGATGGCGATGACGTTGGTGAGGTTCTGAGCCTGGACGGGGACGACCGAATCGGTCTCGGAGTTGACGCCGAGTTCTCCGTAGGCTCCTCGCCCCCAGGCCCACACCGTTCCGTCGGACCGCAGGGCCAGGCTGTGATCCTCCCCGGCCGAGACCGCGATGACGTTAGTGAGCCCGTTCACCGTGACCGGAGACAGACGATCGACGGTGGTCCCATCGCCAATCTGTCCGTGTTCGTTCTCTCCAAAGGCAAGGGCCGACCCCAGCGCAGGCACGTGCTCGTACGCGCCGATGTCTACGTGAGCGCCGAGCTTGCGGGGATTGCCGTCCAGATCCGTCCCACCGCCGGTGGCGACGCTATCGTCCCCAGCGTCGATGCAGGGGGAGGAAGACAGCAAGCGGTAGTCGCCTCCTGCGCGGTCTACGAACAGGGGATCAGCGCTGATGTTGCCGTTCGTTCCGGTGGGATCCGGAATCCCCTTGTAGTTGGAGGGCCCGTTATCGAACACGCAGTTGTTGAGCAGCGACGCGGTGACGCCGCTAACACTTATGCCGCCGCCGGCGCTGAAGGCGATGACGTTGTTCGCAGCGAGGGCGCCCCCGCTCTCGATCACCAACGCGGCGCCGCCCGTGTTGTTTGCCGCGATGGTGTTGTTTACCAGTTTGGCGCCGCCCGGCAGCAGCCGGATGCCTCCTCCCGTGACGAGGTTGTTATCGACAAGGCGCGCGCTGGTCTGGATTCCGCCACTCTGGACCTCGTTATTCGAGACGACGCCTCCGGAGGATTGGATGCCGCCTCCTCGGACCATGTTGGACTGGATGAGACCGAAGTTTCCCTCGATGCCGCTGGAGACGTCGTTCGACTGAACTGTGCAGGTGGTCCCGACGCTGTAAGCGATATGCCCTACGATGTTTCCTACCACCGTGCCGTTCGTGTCCCCCGCGACGTCGATCGATGCCGCTGAGTTGCCCAGGACGGTGACTGGCGACATGTTGACGAAGACAGAGACGGTCCCGAGGGATTGGTTACCCATGACCTGCGTTTCGCCCCCTTCCATGAAGTAGCCGGTTAACGTGAGCGCGGCGCCGTCGCACACATTGCCTTCGATCGTGAAGGCGCCGTATTCCGGCTCTGCGAGTAGGTTGATCGGTGACGAGAAAAGCCGGCAGTTTGCGAGGCGGAATTTCGAGGCCGTAGTCCCGATGATGCCGCGATTGCGGATCGTAAACCCATCCAGTGCCGTCGTGAGGTCCAGCCGCGGGCTGGGCAGGGGGTAGAACCCGATGGCGCCGCCTCCACTATCGAGTGTGGCCACGTTCACCGACGCGTTGCGCTGCCCGAGAGTGGTCTCGAAGCCGGCAAAGCCGCCGTACAGCAAGACACCCTGCTTCAGCGTTAGCGCCTCGGCGTAGGTCCCGGCCCTCACCCATATCTCGTCGTTCTCTCCTGCCGCGGCGATGCCTTCCTGAACGGTGAGGAACGCCGTGTTCCAGGTGGTTCCGTCGTGCACTGGACCAGGAGCAGCGGCGCTCACGCGGATCACGTCAATCTCCTGCTTGTACTCGTAAGCGCCGATATCGACGTGGGCGCCGAGCACTCGCGACAGGCCCCCCATATCTCTTTCGCCCGGCGATACCGACGAGTCGTCGCCGGAGTCGATGCATCGAGACGACGGCTGGATGTGATAGTTGTCTCGCGTCGCGTCGGCGAACACGGGGTCCGCCACTATGTTCGCGTTGGCGTCTCCGGGGTACGCGGCTCCGTAATCGCCAGTGTTGTTGCGCCATGAGCAGTTGTTGCGGGCGGTGCATGCCGGATATGCCGAAAGCGACATGCAGTCGCCATTCCAGGCGAGTATGTTGCCGGCCACGAGACCGCCCCAACTACAGTCAATCCCGATGCCTGCGTTCCAGCAAATGGTGTTGGAGTGAACTGTCGGGGCGCTGCCGCTCACGTAGATGCCGCTTCCGCCGTTGTGGTCGATCACGTTGTCCTCCAGGCGGATGTGCGCATCTTGAGCGCTGAGACTGACTCCATCGCCGCTGTTTCGGGTGATGTGGTTGTGCGAGGCGAAAAGCCCCACGGCGCCGAGAAGAGCGCCGCCGGTGCCAAGCCCAACACCGCCATTGGTGATGGTGAACCCATCAATGGATGCGATCGGAGACCATGGGGTCACCGACGGCGGCCGCACGACAACGTCGGCGCCGTCTCCATCCAGGACCGCGGCGTGCGTCACCCACGAACGCTGCTCCCGGTTGGTTTCCGTGCCGGCGAATCCACCGAAGACAGCCACGCCGGCCAGCAGCCTCACCGCGCCTCGGTAGACGCCCGCCGCAACCCATACGTCGTCTTCGGCCGGCCCGGCCGCATTGATGCCTTCCTGGACCGACAGGAAGGCGGTGTCCCACGAAGCTCCATCGTGTACGGGCCCGGGCGCATCCGCGCGAACGCGGACGACGCCGGAATGCGCTGGAGCCGCCGCGAGCGCGGCGAGAATGATCGCCGCGAACAGGCGAGGCAGGGGGAAGGGCCGTGCCGCCATGCGGCGCGGCGAGTGCGGGGCGGAGTACCCTGTGTTCATCTCAGATCGCCTCCTGCTATGGCCGGCAGCGCGGAGGCTGCCGGTAAGCCACCATTACGGGTGGCCGAATGCCGGTTGGCGTCCACTGGCGGATGGGCAGGCGGCAGGTCCAACGCCAGGTTGGACACGGTGCAACGGAGCCGTATGGCCCAGGCGCGCTCCAGATCATACCGCAATCTGGCTTGGGCGCCCTGTCATGCCCGAGGGGAGGCGGGGGTGCGCGTGAACGACGGGGTAGTATCCACCCGTCTCGCAACCGCGATTATATCACGCGGAGCGAATACCGGCCATGGGCCATGCCGGAGAACGCCTGACTCGCGTCGGCGGCTTCAGGAAGACCCTCCCGTCTAGGGCGTGAAGGGTCGGTTTGCTGGGAACTATGAGGTTACTGCAGGCGCGAACGCCGCGCGTGGTGGGCCCTGCTGGATTCGAATAGTGACCTCTTCGGTCTGAAGGATATCCTTGGTTGCGTGCTTAAGGAGGCCGACACCACGCTCGCAATGCACTAGACGACCCGTGGAATGCTCTCACTAGCGATACATCGAAACGCTCAATTCCCGAGCCGTTTCACACTCACCATAGCGCGCAGATGCCGCGCCGGACCGGAGCCCCGGGCTTCGTATCAGGGCTAACGCGTCCAAATAGGGGACAGGCACGCCGCGCTCAGAGTACCGGCTCGGCCGAGTGTCAACCGGCGTCGAAAACTTACCTTCTATCGGCATCCAAAACGGACACGCCCCCGATGGGTGATGTAGGCTTCACGTTCCTGGTCTTGACCTTCAACTGTCGTAGCCGCCCTCGAACCCCTCACGTTGCAACTCCTCGAACATCTTCACCGCCGTCCGCTGCTCGCGCCGGGGTATCGAGCGGTCCGCCGTCAAGCGCGACGACAACGCCGCTTCGTACGGACCTGGCTTTGGCATCGGCTGAGACGTGCGTGCATAGGTGAACTCCGTCACGGCATCACGGCGCAAACCCTTCTTGACCGTGTTCCGGGACAAGTGAAAATCGCGAGCGATCTGACGGATCAACTTCCCTTCCCGGTGATGCGCGCATCGGATCTTGCGTATCGTTTCCACTATCAGCGTCTCCTCTAGGTCGCTCCTCTCTCCTGGCTTTCCTAGGAATGAAGCTTCTGCTGAGGTGGGTCAGTTATCGATGCCGATTACAGCCCTACATGGGTCAGTATTCAATTCTGATTCACAATTGGCTTCATGATGGGCGTCCTCTCAAGACCTGCGTTGGGGCAGGCCCAGTGAGCCGCGCGGCGCCTTTGATCACGTCTTGCTCCGGGTCGCACGTCCTCCAGCGGTCTCCGTGGGCTTGGGGTTGTGCCAACAGCCGCCTGAACCCATTATTGCGTCTGCCTCTTTCGGCCCCCAGCTGCCACGCTTGTAGGGGTGCACCTTGTGGTGTACCTTCAGGACAGGGTCAACCACAGCCCAGGCAGCCTCAACCGCGTCCTCGCGGGTGAAGAGCGCACCGTCGCCCGCCATGGCGTCACCCAACAGGCGCTCGTAAGGCGACTCCTCTCCCACCCGTCCTTCGAATAGGTAGAGCTCTTGCTGGTCGCCGACGAACTCCTTTCCCGTGCGCTTGACGCGAGCCGCGAGAGCAATCGCCGAGGTGGGCGAAAGCCGGAAGCGCAGATAGTTGGCCGGGCCGGCCACCGGCGCCGAATCGGCGAATAGCCTCTGCGGCGGCGGCTTCAGTTCCACCAGGACTTCGGTCGCGGTGTCGGCGAGGTATTTTCCGGAGCGCAAGTACCACGGCGTCCCCTCCCAGCGCCATGAGTCGATGAAGAGCCGCAAAGCGCAGAAAGTCTCTACATCGGAACGCTCCGCCACGTCCGGCTCTTTCCGGTAGCCGGCGTACTGGCCGCGCACCAGATCGCCAGGCGTCAGAGGGCGCATGGCCTGAAAGACCTTAGCCTTTTCGGTTTGCACGGCTCCGAAGTCCCTGTCTGCCGGAGGCTCCATGGCGAGCAGCGCGACGACCTGGAACAGGTGGTTCTCCACCACGTCGCGCAGACACCCGGCAGTCTCGTAAAACGCGCCGCGACCCTCCACGCCGAAATCCTCGGAGAGGGTTATCTGGACGCTCGCCACATAGTTGCGGTTCCAGATCGGCTCCAGGAACGAATTGGCGAAGCGGAAGTAGAGGATATTCATGATCGCCTCCTTGCCGAGGAAGTGATCGATGCGGAAGATCGAGTCCTCTGGGAACACCGACTTCGCGACGCGGTTGAGCTCGCGCGCGGAGGCCAGGTCGCGGCCGAAAGGCTTCTCGACGATAACGCGCGCGTGATCAGCCAGGTCCGAGGCCCCGAGCCCTGTGATCACCGTCGGGAAGAGCGAAGGAGGTATCGCGAGGTAGTACGCCGGGCGCCGGGCGGGACCAAGCGCCTTTCTTAGTTTGGTGAACGTGCCCGGGTCGTTATAGTCCCCGCTCACGTAGCTGAGCCGGGACAGAAGATCGTCGAAGGCGCCCTGATCATCGATCCCGCCCGAATGCTCGATGCTGTCCTTGACGCGACTGCGCAGTTGGTCCAGACTCCACGGCGGGTACGCGACGCCGATGACCGGGACCTTCAGGTCTCCCCTTTTCTGCATCGCATACAGCGATGGGAAGATCATCTTGTGGGCGAGATCACCGGTCGCTCCGAAGAGAATCAGCGCGTCCGAATGGGTAGCGGTCATGAGGCGGATCCTCCCTTGGCGGCGGCCTTTTCCACATGGCCGCCAAACTGATAGCGTAGGGCCGACAGCACCTTGTCTGCGAAGTCGTCCTCGCCGCGCGAACTGAAGCGTTCGAACAAAGCGGCACTCAGGACCGGGGCTGGGACCGACTCATCGATGGCCGCCGCGATCGTCCAGCGCCCCTCCCCGGAGTCCGACACGCGGCCGGCGTACTTACCCAGATCCGGGCTGTCGAGAAGCGAGATAGCCGCCAGGTCGAGCAGCCACGAGGCGATGACGCTGCCGCGGCGCCAGACCTCGGTAATGTCGGCCAGGTTCAGGTCGTAGGCGTACCGCTCGGGGTGGCGCAGAGGCGTGGTTTCGGCATCGACGGTGCGCTGTTGATTCCCAACGTTTGCGTGGCGGAGGATGTTCAGCCCCTCCGCGTAGGCAGCCATGATGCCGTACTCAATGCCGTTGTGAACCATCTTCACGAAGTGCCCCGCGCCGCTCGGGCCGCAGTGCAGGTAGCCGTGCTCGGCTGTGCCGCCTACCTTCTCCCGTCCGGGCGTGCGCGGCGCGGCCTCGATGCTCGGGGCGAGGGCGACGAAGATGGGGGCGAGGCGTCGAACCACGGGTTCCTCACCGCCTATCATCAGGCAATAGCCCCGCTCCGACCCCCAGACTCCGCCGCTGGTCCCCACATCCACATAGTGAATGCCCTTCTGCTTCAACTCAGCAGCGCGGCGAATGTCGTCGTGGTAGTAGGAATTGCCGCCGTCGATGACCACGTCGTTGCGTTCGAGGAGTGGCGCCAGGGCCTTCAGCGTTGGATCGACCACGGCGGCCGGCGCCATCAACCAGGCGGTGCGCGGCCCCGTCAGGGTATGCGCCAGCTCTTCGAGCGATCCTGTCCCGATCGCCCCCTCCTTGGCGAGCACATCCACCGCTTCCGAACGGATATCGTATACAACGCACTGGTGACCGGCCCGAAGTAGGCGCCGCACCATGTTGGTTCCCATCCGTCCCAGTCCGATCATGCCTAGTTCCATTTGCCACTCCATTTCCGGCAGGGCGGCAGGTCTTCTCTGGACCCGGACCTTGATCCCGCCGCTGATCCCACCCCTTGTGTTACTGGCCTAACGATGACCACGAATCTGATTGTTTTCAGGCGGCCGAGTCTCCGGCCCTCAGGGAGCTCGGTAGATCCCTGAGGGCCCCCTCGTACCCGAGTGAATCCTGTTTTACGGCCTTTGTTGGACGGAATCCAGTAAATCACACCCGCGCATCCGGCGAGTGGGCGACTGCTCCCGGCGGTAAGGAGTCCGGCAAATCTAGACGCGCGACTCCAATCCGATCGTCGGCCATGCCGTAGTAAACGTCGAAGCGATCAGGCTGGCCAATGTCGTCCCGCCGGTCGATGCCGGTGGGGAACACCACGTCGGAAATCGTCCCGACGCATTCTTGCGGCAGTTCCGGCGTCAAGACCGGCTCCGCTGAACGATAGCGGATAAAACGGGGATGCTCGTCCGAGAGCACCATAGCCCCGGCCGAGTAGCGCAGTTGAGGGCCGTCCTCGCCCGGCTCCGCCATCTTGGTTACCCCGTGGTAGATAATCAGCCATCCGAATCGCGTCAGGATGGGCGGAGTGCCGCCACCGATCTTGAGCCGCTCCCACGGCGCGACCGGACTCGCGAGCCTGTGATGCGAGTTGAACACTCCGAGCTGCTGGGGTTCATGGGCTTCCGAACCCATAGGGCAGTAGGAGATCCAGATGCTCTCATGGTCGAGATCCACCAGCCGCGACGCAGATTGGCAAGCGGTCTCCTCGGGCCGGGCGCCGCGGAACAGGGGGCGATGCAGCATGGCCATCTGCATCTTGCCGGCGTGGTTGGGAATCGCCACGGGGAAGAAGCTGGCGTCCTTGTCGTCCACGTGGACGAAATCTATGTCGCGATACGGGGCAAATGTCGCGAGCCCCAGTCGCGTCCAGTGGAACAAATCCTCCGATGCAGCTACGGCAATCCGTGGCCCCTCGGGCGAAAATGCAGCATACGTCATCAGGTACCGGTGGAGCGGATCCACGTAGGCGATGCGCGGATCCTCACAACCGCCGCCGCCGTCCGGCCGCCGCTCGTAATCCGCTTCGGGCTCGAGGACGATCCCGAGCCGTTCGACGCCTGCCGGATCGCCGGACGCATCAAACCGAACGCGGGCGATCCCGATCCGCGAGTAGTTGCCCTTCGCGACAAGGCGGGGAAACAGGTAGAGCTTACCGTCAGGGCCTCGGGCAGCCGCCGGATTGAGGACGCCCTCCACCTCATGTGAGTTACCCGGTTCCGGCTGCATGATCGTTCCGAGGCGCCGCAGTTGGAAACCACTCATCGACTCTCAACCTCGGAACGCACTGGGGGTTGGCTCGTGCCCAAACAGGCGATGATAGTCTCAACCACCCGCTTCGTCTCATCGGGATTCTTAACCCGGATAGACACAACGCCCGCCTGCTCGGCCGGATAGTCGTTCCCGCCAGGGAACAGCGCATCCCCAATGAAGATCATCTCCTCGATGGCGATGCCCAGAGTGTCGCGGAGTTTACCAATGCCGTACGCTTTGTCAATGCCGGGCTTGGTGACGTCAACGGACGTCGTGCCGCCCAAACGCACCGAAAACTCGGGGATGAGGTCGTCCAGCAGCGCTTTCAACTTCTTTCGCTTGGCGAAATCCGGGTCCCACTGCTCCTTTTCCTCAATGGGAGCCTGTTGGCCGAGCGCCGAGAAGGTGATCTGGCTGCCCCGGTCCTCGATCTGCTCTCCCCACGTCTTTTCGATCTTGAGGCCCGATTCTCCGAGCGCCTTCTTCAGCGAGCTGATGATCTTCTCCTTTTGGGTCGGCGTGAAATCCTCCGAGTAGACCTTCCTCCAATGTCCGGCGTATTGATAGAACTTCGTTCCGCAGGTGGGAAGCAGAGATAGATTTGCCAGACTTGCGTCGTGCGGGAGATTGGCGAGCACTTGTTTTTCAAATTGAGGCCAGTCGCCGCCGGAAATCACCGCTACCCTGACGACACCGAGGAGTTCACCCAGCAGCGCCGCCATCTCGGTATCAATAGCCGCCTTGCTTTCGGCCAGCGTACCGTCCAGATCAAAAACAACAAGCCTTTTCACTATTTCACCACCTCAGAATTCACGCGATCGGGGTAAGCACTCCCGGCTCCGCCAGCTCTTTTGCTGAAGGTGTTGAAGGTCAGTTGATGCCGATCCTCTACCTCTGCCTACTTCACCCTGGTCTTCGCCGCGTGCGGATGTCCCCGTTTCCCGGCGGCTGGCGCAGGGCCGCTGTTTTGGCGCCATCCTTGTCGTGGCCGGCCGGTTGCGGAATGCTCGTGATCGGCCATATTCAGCAAGACATTACGCCCCATGGCCCCCGAACCGGCCATGACGATTTCATACTGTCCTGTCTTCATCCCATGCCCCAGTGCGCTCCAGCGGGGGACAACTCAACGCGTTCGGGACTGCTTCTCCTTCAGCGTGTTCAGCAAGGCATCAAACGCCTTGACGAACTTGTCGATGCCTTCGTCTTCGAGTTGCTGGGTGGCCGCGTCGAGATCAATGCCCAACTCTCCCAACCGCTGAAGCGTCTCAGAAGCCTCCACCGCATCTTCGGTCAGACGAGGCGCCGGTTTGCCGTGGTCTCGGTAGGCAGCGAGAGTCTTCAGGGGGATCGTGTCGATCGTTTCAGGCCCGATGAGCGCCTCCACATATTTCAGATCGCTGTAAGCAGGATTCTTGGTGCTGGTGCTGGCCCACAAGAGCCGTTGAGGCTTCGCGCCCTGAGCCTTGAGTCTGCCGAAGCGCTCACTCCCGAAAATCTCTTTGTAGATCTGATAGGCCGCTTTGGCGCTGTAGATCGCCACTTGCCCGTGGCACCGACCGGCGAAACCGGCCCTCGATTTATCGGTTGCCATCAGTTTCTCCAGAGTCGGGTCGAGCAGCACGTCGATACGACTGAGGAAGAAGCTGGCGACGGACGCCACGGATTTCAATGGCTTGGCTTGACTGGCCAGGATTTCCAGGCCAGCGATGTATGCCTCGGCCACCTGCCGGTACCGGGGTAGCCCGAAAAGCAACGTTACGTTGACGTTGATTCCCTCGCCGACGAGCTGCTGGATCGCCGGCAATCCTTCCTTCGTTGCAGGCACTTTGATCATCGCATTGGGACGGGCCAAGGCGGTCCACAAGCGCCGTGCCTCTGCAATCGTTCCGTCCGTGTCATGCGCAAGGTCGGGGGAAACTTCCAGGCTCGCAAACCCATCCGCGCCGCCCAACCGATCATAGACCGGACGAAACAGATCAGCCGCGTTTTGGATGTCCTCCACCGTGAGGAGCTCGTAGATCTGGTCTACATTCCTCCCTTCCAGGGCCATTGCGCGGACGGCAGCGTCATAGTCATGACTGTCCGCGATGGCCTTGTCGAAGATAGATGGATTCGATGTCACACCACCCAGCCCGTCCTCTTCAATAAGCTTCTTCAGTTCACCCGACTCAATCATCCCGCGCTGAATGAAGTCCATCCAGATGCTTTGTCCAAAGTGTTCAAGCTTCAGCAAAGGGTTATCTTTCATGCCAATTCCCTCATCCTCGCCTCTTATTCTCGGGCACGAACCGGCGCCGTGGCGCCCGGCCCGGCCGCCGATCTTGGCGCGCGAGATCAGATTCGCCCGCAGTCCCAACCAGCATCAGTTTGGATCGCCCTCGTTGCGCCACACCTCGACCGCTTCTTTCACCGTCATCTGGTGACGGCCCGGACGTTCCCGACCCAATAATGTCATGGCGTGTTCGAGGACATTGTCCACGGTGAAACCGGACTCGCGCATCATCATCTCGCCCGGGGCTGACGCGCCGAAACGGTCCACGCCCATCACGTCGCCCTGCTCTCCCACATACTTGCGCCAGCCCTGAGTCGAGCCCGCTTCAACCGCAAGCCGCGCGCGCACGGAGGGAGGAAGAACCTCGTCGCGATAGCTCTGAGGTTGGGCCTCAAACAACTCCCAGCTGGGCATGGATACGATCCGAACGTTGATACCATCCTCGGCCAGTCTCTGGGAAGCCGCAACAATCAAGCTGACTTCGGACCCGGTGGCGATCAAGATGATGTCGGGTTTTCCATTGGACACATCGGCCAAGGCATATGCCCCGCGCCGCAGGCCATCTGCGGCTGCAAACTGGGTGCGGTCAAGCGTGGGCACGTCCTGCCGGGTCAAGACGAGGGCAACCGGGCGGTCCCGTGTCTCGATGGCGACGCGCCAGGCTACAGCCGTCTCGTTCGCATCGCACGGGCGGATGACAATCAGGTTCGGGATCGCGCGCAGGGAGGCCAACTGCTCGATCGGCTGATGTGTTGGACCATCTTCGCCAAGGGCGATGCTATCGTGGGTGAAGACGAAGACCACCTGCGCTTCCATCAGCGCCGCGAGTCGAATCGGCGGCCGCATATAGTCCGAGAATATTAGGAAAGTCGCTGTGAATGGGATAATTCCGCCGTGCACCGCTAGTCCATTCGCGATCGATCCCATCGCATGCTCGCGAACGCCAAAGTGCACGTTTCGTCCCGCATAACTCCATCCGCCGCCCGCCGACCCTTGCAGGTTGCCGGCTTCGTCGCGCCGGAACTCGAAGTCGCCCATGGCGAAGAGCGCTGTCCGGGTCGACGGATCCAGATCTCCCGAGCCACCGATCAATGAGGGCAGGTTCGGCCCGATCGCGTTCATGACCTTGCCCGAGGCGGCGCGGGTTGCCATACCTTTCGAGTCAGCCGGAAAGATGGGGATGTCGGTGTCCCAGCCGTCAGGCAATTCGCCCGCGATCTGGCGCTGGAATTCCCTTGCGGCGTCGGGAAAGGCTTTCGCATACTCCGTGAATCCCACATCCCATTCCGCTTCGGTCTGCTTGCCCTTTTCAATCGCCAGGCGGAAATGCGCGAGTGCTTTGTCGGGAATGTAGAACGGCGGTTCGAGTGGCCAGCCCAGGGCTTGTTTCGTCAGTATCACTTCATCCTTGCCGAGTGGCGATCCGTGCGCTTCGTAAGTGTCTTGCTTGTGCGGCGAGCCATAGCCGATATGCGTACGCACGAGAATCAGCGAAGGACGTTCCGTCTCGTCTTGCGCCCCACGGAGCGCGGAGGCAATCGCCTCGAGATCGTTGCCATTCTCAACCGTCTGCGTGTGCCAGTCATACGCTGCGAATCGCTTTGCACGATCTTCCGAAAACGTGATGTGGGTCGAAGCGGAAAGCGTGATGTGGTTGTCGTCATAAAGGCAGATCAGTTTGCCGAGCTTCAAGTGGCCGGCGAGTGACGCGGCCTCCGACGATACCCCTTCCATCAGGTCGCCATCGCTGACCAGCGCGTACGTGTAGTGATTGATGATCTGGCGCCCGGGACGGTTGTAACGCGCCGCGAGGTAGTGTTCCGCGATCGCGATGCCGACGCCATTGGCGAATCCCTGCCCGAGGGGACCGGTCGTCGTCTCCACACCCGGCGTCCGCCCGCGCTCGGGGTGCCCCGGAGCCATGCTGCCCCATTGGCGGAACCGTTTGATCTGTTCGAGCGGTAAGGCGTAGCCCGTCAAATGCAGCAGGCTGTAGAGCAACATCGAGCCATGTCCGGCCGATAAGATGAACCGATCCCGGTCGACCCAATGCGGATTGGTCGGATTATGTCGGAGAAACCGCGTCCACAACACATAGGCCATCGGCGCGGCGCCCAGCGGTAGGCCAGGGTGGCCGCTATTGGCTTTTTCAATGGCGTCCACGGACAGAAAACGAATCGTATTGATCGCCAGTTGATCCAGCTGCGCTGGATCGAGACCGGATACGGTTGACATGCTCACATCCTTTCCGTCGCGGAATCAGGGCACTGGAAATGCCTTCATTCCGGCAGCCGCCCCTTGAGGTCCGCTGGGCGGAATGGGCCGGCAGAGGCAATCAACCGCCGCGCGGCGTCTACCTGACCCCAGATATTCCACAGCAGCACGCCTCTGACCAGGCCCTCTCGCAGGTAGTAGACCACGCCCTCGCGGCAGGGGTCTTTCCAATCGGTTACCATCTCCAGCCGTCCATCCACCGCTCCTACCGCCTCGTAGCCCAGATCGAAGAGGTCCGAGTAGAAAAAGGGGAGGTGGTCATACGAAACCGTCCGGCCCGCCATGGCCACGCCGGCGTATCCGCCCATGGTGTTGGCGTTGTCCTGGTGCTCTACCCGCAGCCACTGGTTCAGCGCGGGGTCGTGAAACCTGGCCACATCCCCGGCCGCATAGATGTCCGGTTGGCTGGTGCGCAGCGACGAATCCACGCGAATGCCGTCTTCGACCTGTAGCCCGGCTGCCTCGGCCAGTTCGACGTTGGGAATAACGCCGATCCCGGCCACCACGCCATCGGCGAATACGTCCCGCTCGCTTTTCGCCTCAGCGTCGGTGATCTTCAGGACTGGCTTGCCTTCAAGCGTTTGGATACCGGTCACCCGCGCGCCGGCCAACACCTCGACTCCCTTCCGACGATAGACGTCGTTCAGGAACCTGACGAGGTCGGGCGGAAAGGTGCGGCTGCCGATGCCCTCGTCGGGGAAGGCCATCACCACTTCGTTACCGTTCATCGCCAGGGCCGCGGCAACCTCCGATCCGATGAACCCGCCGCCGATGACCGCGAACCGCCGGCCCTGCGCCGCCAGAGTCCGCAGCTTCTGGTAATCGTCCAGCGTTCGAAAGTAGATCACCTCCTCGCCGCCGAAAGGCAGGCGGCGCGGCGTGGCGCCCGTGGCCAGAAGCAACTTGTCGTAGGTGTAGACGGCCCCCTGGTCATCGACGACGCGTCTGTTCTGGGCATCCAGGCGTCGGGCCGTGCGCCCCAGATGGAGCGTCACGTTCTCGCCGGTCGGGCGCGAGATGCTTTCCAGGGGTTCGCCTTTCCAGAGCCCCTTGGACAAAGGCGGGCGAGCATAGGGAGGATGCGGATCGGCGCTGATCAGGCCGATGGCTCCGCTGTGGTCAACCTCGCGGATGCCCTGGCTCGCCGCGGCCGCCGTCATCCCGCCTCCAACGATCAGATACCTGTAGTGGGATATCATGCCGTTCCTTGCTCACCGCCTAGACTTTCGTCAACGCCGAACCCTGCCCTGAAGCGAACCATGGCCGGTCAGCCGCTAGGCGTCCTCTGCCTGCTTTGCCGGCTCGCCCACCTGCACGACGGTCAACAGCATCACGGCGTCCTCCAGCGCCTCCACACTGTGAGAGATGCCGCCCTCCAGCGACAGCAGGCTCCCCGCCTTCATCTCGACCGAACCCCCGTCGTCTGTCGAGAAGACGATCCGCCCGGAGAGGACCTGGACCGTGATGGGCCCGGAGACGCGGTGGTCGCGCAGCGCATTCCCGGCGTGGAACGCGAACACGGCGACCCGCAGCGGGCCTTCTCCGTGCCTGCCGCTTCCGTGGACCAGGGTGATCTGATCGTGCCCGCCCCCACGGTAAGCCGGTTCCGCTTTCAGGGATTGCACTTCGTCTTCAATCTGAAACTGGTGCAGCGATCCCTCCATGCGCTGCTTGGCATTCTCCCGGGTATCCGTTCGTTGTGACATCTGGCATCCTTTCGTTCGAAATCGGCCTGACAGGTGATCGTCAGGCCGGGTCAGTAAGGCGCCAATCCGTGGCGCTCCCTTCGGCGGACGGCTTATTTGATGGCCCCACGCAGGTCGTCCGGAGTTGCCGTCCTACCGTTCTTGATCAGCTTCCGGGCCTCGTCCACCTTCTCCCAGACGTTGCACATCATGGCGCCGCGCACCTTGCCGTCCTTGAGGTAGTAGATGACGCCCGTGACGTTCTCCTCGTGCCAGTCGGCGAACGTCTCCAGGCGGGAGTCCACCTCGCCGACGGCCTCGTAGCCGAACTGAAACAGGTCAGAGAAGAAGAAAGGCATATGGCCGTACGGCTCATCGGCGCCGGCCATGTTCCGTCCCGCCTGCTTCCCCTGGTTCAGGGCGTTGTCCCAGTGCTCCACGCGGGTCCGCATTCCGAGCGCAAGGTACGGGAAGCTGGCGTTGTCACCCGCCGCATACACGTTCGGGGACGTTGTCCGCAGCCGATCGTCCACCACGATCCCGTTCTCGACCGTGAGCCCCGCCGCCCGCGCCAGCTCTACGCCCGGGGCGATGCCGATGCCGACAACCACAAGGTCGGAGGGCAGGCTCTCCCCATTGCGGGTGTGCGTCACGAACCCCTCGCCGGGCTTCTCGATCGACGTGGGCGCATCTCCCGAGAGGACTTTCACGCCCCGTGTCCGATACTGGTCCTGGATGGCACGGCCCAGCCCCTCCGGGAACACCCGATGGACGAGATACGGGTCCGGGAAGACCATCGTCACATCCACGCCGTTCACGTTCAGCGCCGCCGCCATCTCGGAGCCGATGAACCCCCCGCCGATGACGACCGCCGATTTGCCCTTCCCGGACTGCCCGCGCAGGCTCCCGAAATCGCCGAGGGTGCGGTAGTAGAAGAGGCCCGGAAGGTCCGCTCCGGGGATGGAGAGCTTCCTCGGCGCGCCGCCGGTAGCGAGCAGCAGCTTCTCGTATACGAACGAGCGGCCGTCCGCCAGATGCACCGCGCTCCCGGCCGGGTCGATGCCGGAGACGGAAGCCCCCAGCCCCAGGTCCACTTTCTGGCTCTCGTAGAACGCCTCGTCGTGGACAAAGATGTCCGATACCTGCTCTTTGCCCAGCCAGAGCCCCTTGGAGAGCGGCGGGCGGTTGTACGGAAGCGACGCTTCCGCCGCGAGCAGCAGGATGGAACCGTCTTTGTCAACCTCCCGGATTCCATCGATCGCCGATGCCCCCGCTAATCCGCCCCCCACCAGAATGTACCGGTAACCCTGCACGGCCATGGCCCACACCTTCAACTCTCTCCCGCCCGAAGGGAGACGGGATTTCCAGCATGAAATTATATCACTGTGTAATATACCCAGAAGCGGGATAAAATACCTGGACGCGGAACGGGTCGCCGGAAGGGCACTTTTGCTCGGATCGGGTGATCGGTTCCCGCCGTCCGGGGAGGATCGGATGGGATTCCGTGGATTGTGGGCGGGCCTTGCGCTCGTCGTTCTGCCTTCCTTCGCCGTGCTCGGCTACTTCGGCCGGGAGGTATACCAGCAGGCGCCGCCCGTTCCCGGTCGCGTGCTCACCCCCGCCGGAGCCGTCCTCTTCACCGGCTCCGATATCGTGCAGGGCCAGAGCGTCTGGCAGGCGATGGGCGGCCAGGAGGTCGGCACCGTCTGGGGGCACGGGGCCTACGTCGCCCCAGACTGGTCCGCGGATTTCCTCCACCGCGAGGCGACTTTCATGCTGGACTCCTGGGCGCGGACGGAGCACGGACGCCCCTTCAGCGCGTTGGACAACCCCACCCAGGCGTACCTGAAGGCCCGGCTTCACGACGACATCCGCATGAACACCTACGACCCGCGCACCGGAGACGTAACCGTCTCCCCGCTGCGCGCCGATGCCATCGCCGGCGTGGCGGCCGACTACACGGGCCTCTTCGGGGACGCGCCGGGTGAGGCGTGGCTCCGGAACGCCTACGCGCTGCCGCCCAACGTGGTCCGTAACCCGGTGCGGATGCACCAGCTCGTCGCGTTCTTCTTCTGGGCCTCGTGGGCCTGCTCCACGGACCGGCCGGGCCAGGAGATCACGTACACCAACAACTGGCCGCCGGAACCCCTCATCGGCAACGCCCCGGCGCCGGGGCTCCTGGTGTGGTCCGTGATCGGCTTCGTGGCGCTTCTCGCGGGGATCGGCGCGCTGGCGTGGTATTTCGCGGGCGCGGAGCGACGGCACCCGGAGGTGGCGGAGGTGTTCCCGAAGGCCGACCCCCTGATGGGCCTGCACCCCACGCCCTCCATGCGGGCCACGCTGAAGTACTTCTGGGTGGTGACGCTGATGCTCCTCGTCCAGATCGTGCTCGGCGTCCTCACCGCCCACTACGGCGTGGAGGGTTCCGGGTTCTACGGCTTCCCGCTCGCTCGCTACCTACCCTACGCCGTCACGCGCACGTGGCACTTGCAGCTTGGCCTTCTCTGGATCGCGACGGCCTGGCTCGCGACGGGGCTCTACATGGCCCCGGCGGTTTCCGGCCACGAGCCCCGGTTCCAGCGGGTTGGCGTGAACGTGTTGTTCGTCTGCCTGCTCGTGATCGTCGTCGGGTCTCTCGCTGGGGAATGGGCTGGGGTGATGCACAAGTTGAACCTGTCCACCGATTTCTGGTGGGGGCACCAGGGGCGCGAGTACCTGGACCTCGGCCGCTTCTGGCAGGTCTTCCTCCTCGTCGGGCTGTTCCTCTGGTTCGCCCTGATGGCCCGCGCCCTGTGGCCAGCGCTCCGGAACGGCGGGGACGACCGCCAGATGCTGATCCTCTTCCTGCTCTCGTCGCTGGCGATCCCCGTCTTCTACGCGGCCGGACTGGCGCCAGGGGAACACGCGAACCTGGCCGTAACGGAGTACTGGCGATGGTGGGTAGTGCATCTGTGGGTGGAGGGCTTCTTCGAGGTCTTCGCCACCGTGGTCATCGCCTTCCTCTTCACGCGCATGGGCCTGCTGCGCACGACGATGGCCGCGGCCTCCATCCTGTTCGCCACCATCATCTTCCTTGCGGGCGGGATCATCGGCACTCTGCACCACCTGTACTTCACCGGCATGCCGACGGCGGCCATCGCGTTCGGCGCCACCTTCAGCGCCCTGGAGATCGTGCCGTTGACGCTGATTGGGTTCAAGGGGTACCAGGACCTGACGCTCTCCCGCGCCCGGCCTTGGGTGGCAGCCTATCGCTGGCCGATCTACTACTTCGTGGCGGTGGCGTTCTGGAACCTCGTGGGCGCGGGGCTCCTCGGCTTCCTCGTCAACCCGCCGATCGCCCTGTACTACATGCAGGGTCTGAACACCACGCCGGCCCACAGCCACGCCGCCCTCTTCGGGGTGTACGGCATGCTGGGGATCGGCCTAATGCTGTTCTGCGTGAAGGGTCTCACCCGGCGCCGCGCCTGGAAGACCCGGACGCTGGCGTTCTCGTTCTGGGCCATCAACATCGGCCTGGCCCTGATGGTGTTCGTGAGCCTGCTTCCCGTGGGACTCCTGCAGACCTGGGCGAGCGTATCCCACGGCATGTGGTACGCGCGCTCCGCTGAGTTCCTCCAGTCCCCCCTGATGGTACGGCTCCGCTGGATGCGCATCTTCGGCGACACCGTCTTCGCCGTCGGAGCGCTCGCCCTTGCCTGGTTCGTGGCGGGGTTGAGGACGGGCTGGTCGCTCGCGCCGGAGTCGGATCCCGTCGTGGAAGACCTGGCCGGCGTTCCGCCGAACGCAGTGGAGACTGTGCATTGACGGCAAAGACGCCTATCGTGATCGGCATCGCCAGCGGGCGCCCCGGCGCCGGCCGCAGGACGCTCGGCATCAGCCTGGCGGCGGCCCTGGCCGCCACGGACCGGCGTGTGGGCCTCACGGGCACGGAGGCGCTCGGCCCCATCGTGCCGGAGACGCTCGGCGCAGCCGAGCCCCGTTGGCGCGACGGGCGGCTTGTCCCCAGAGAGCGGTTCGGCGTCCAGGTGATGTCCTTCGCCTTCCCCGTCGAGGAGGACGAGCGGATGGACGGCCGCCTGCCGTCGCTGGTTGAGCTGGCCACACGGTTCGAGTCCCTCGTCGGAGGCTGCGATCCGGGCGATCTCCGAACGGCTGAAGCTGGTTGGCGTGGTGATCGTCGCCTCGCCACGGGGGGCGCAGGAGGGGGCGACGGAAGTTGCCGTGGCCCTTTTCCAGGTGATCGGCGCGCCGGCGCTGGGGCACATCGAGAACCTGAGCTACCACCAGTGCCGCCAGCGCGGGCGGCGCGATGCTGCGGAAGCCTCCGGCGCGGTATCGAACGCGGCACGGCCGTTGGGTGTTCGCTACCTCGGGGAGCCGCCGATCTCGATCGCGCCCCCGGACTGCATGGAGGAGATCTGCCCGGCCGCTGCCTGCACGCCGAAGCTGCCGGAGGCGGATTCGTTCGAGAGCGTGGCCCTCGCGTTGCTGGCCGCGCTGGAGGAAGGTGAGGAAGGTAAGGACGAGACCTATGGAAAGAAGACTCGATTATGCGATGGCGGCGCCCGAGGCCGTGGCGGCCATGGGACGTCTGGAGGCGTACGTACGGCACTGCGGCCTGGAGAAGCCGCTCCTGGAGTTGTTGAAGCTCCGCGCCTCCCAGATCAATGGGTGCGCTTACTGCATCGACATGCACACGAAGGATGCCCGCGCCGCCGGAGAGACGGAACAGCGGCTGTACGCCCTTTCCGCGTGGGAGGAGACGCCGTTCTACAGCGACCGAGAGCGGGCCGCGCTCGCCTGGACGGAGGCGGTGACCCTCATCTCGGACGGGCATGTCTCCGACGAGGTCTACGAGCTGGCCCGCCGGCAGTTCAGCGAGAAGGAGCTCGTGAACCTGACGATGGCGGTCATCGCCATCAACGGGTGGAATCGGCTCGCCATCAGCTTCCGGGCCGTGCCCGGCACGTACCAGCCGGGGCAGCACGCCCAGGAGTGAACATGGATTCCATTGACGCCATTGAGGATCGTGACCTGCCGTTGGTCCTTTCGATCCGCCACCGCGACCTATCCCCCGAGCAGGTCGAGCGGTTCGAGGGATACGCCGCGGAGATCTTCTCCGCGCTCGGCCTGGACCTGGATACGCCGGCGACCAGGGACACGCCTCGCCGGTTCATTCAGGCTATGCTGGACGTCACCGCAGGCTACGAGGGTGATCCGAAACTCATCACAGTCTTCGAAACGGAGTGCAGAGGCGACCCGGACTGCCGGCTGGGCCAGGTCATCGAGGGGCCGATCCGCTTCTTCTCGCTCTGCGAGCATCACGCGCTGCCTGTCTTTGGAATCGCCTACGTGGGATACATCGCCCACGAGCATATCATCGGCATCTCGAAGCTCACGCGACTGGTGCGTCTGTTCGCCCAGCGCTTCACCGTTCAGGAGCGGCTGACCCAGCAGATTGTCGACACCTTGCAGGCCCAACTGCAGCCGCACGGCGTGGCGGTCTACCTGGAGGCGCATCACCTCTGCACGGAGATGCGCGGCGTCCGGGAGGCGTCGCCTCTGACGCGCACGACACTCTGGCGGGGCGAGTACACGCAGACCCCGGCGCTGCGCTCTGAGTTCTTTACGGCCTGCGGTCTGCCGCGTTGAGCGGACAAAGGAGAATGACCGATGATCCGGTTGAAACGGGCCTATGAGGACGCCTCTCCCGAGGACGGGGAGCGGATCCTGGTGGAACGGCTCTGGCCGCGCGGGGTGAGTAAGGAAGACGCCCACCTCGACGCGTGGGTGAAGGATGTTGCGCCCAGCACCGAGCTGCGCAAGTGGTACGGGCACGTGGTCAAACGCTGGCCGGAATTCCGCCACCGCTATCAGGAGGAGCTGGCCGCCCCCGAAAAGCAGGAGGCTTTGAAGGATCTCGCCACGAAAGCGCGCCACGGCGCCGTGACGTTCATCTACGCCGCCAAGGACACAGAACACAACGGGGCGGTCGTCCTCAAGGACTACCTGGAGCGGCAGTCCACCCCCTGAGGCGGCTCGAGGCCCATCAACCCCGATCCAGGTCAACCTGTTCGTTCTTCGCCAGCCGAAGCAGCAGCAGGTGGTAATACAGCATGCCGCGCCAGGGCCCCAGGACGTCCAACAGGTGGGCGGCGTCCGGATCGTCCCCGCTGTACCCCTCCCCCAGGAGGCCCCGCAGCCCGCGCCGGGCCCCGCTGTCCGCCATCGGGAACACGTCGAGACGTCGGAATCCTCGCAGCAGGATGACCGATGCCGTCCAGTGTCCGATGCCGCGTTCCCGCGTGAGCCGCGCGAGCGCCTCCCCGGTGGGCATCTTCTCGATCTCTGCGTCCGTGAGGCGGCCGGCCAGGATGGCGTCGGCCGCATCCCGCAGGCTGCGGGCCTTCGATGCGCTGAGCCCCCAGCCCCGCAGCGCCGCCGGATCCGCCGCAAGCAGGGCCTCGAGCGCGGGGAAGGGATGGAGCGCAACGTCACCGAACCATACCGCGCTACTCAGCCCGGAGACGATGCGCCGCATGACGGCGGTCGCTGCCTCCAGGCTGATCTGTTGGAAGACGACGGCGTTGCAGACCGCCTCCCAGAGCGACGGATAGCGCGGCGGCTTCACTCCGCGAGCGCGCTCCGCGACCGGCCAGAGGAGCGGGATCTCCCGGGCAGCATCGTAAAAGCCACGGAGGTCGATGCTGACGCCGAGTGTCATCGCGACGTCAAGGCTCGCGAAGGAAGGATGGGGCGCCTTAGCCCGGCTCGTGGCCGGCGCGTAGAGGGAGACCACCAACTCGTTGGCGCCGGGCGCCTGGGTGACCGCGTAGACGAGCGGTCCGTCGCGATGGGTCACGGCGCGCAGGTAGACGCCGCCCTCGGTCCAGACGTCGACCAGGTTATCGGCCGTTCGGCGGAGCACCGCCACCGTCAGGTCGAGCCGGTAGGGGGCTATCGCCGCGATGACGCGCCGCTCCAGGAGTGTCCAGCCCGGCGGCGTTGTCTGCTCATGCGGAAGCATCGAGGGATCTTCCATTCCTTCCCGGATATACGATCCTGCCGAAAAGCAGAGCTATCGAAAACGGTATCAGCAGGTCATGTAAGGACGGCGCGGACAGGCACGCTCCGGCTTCAGGTACCCACGGCGGATCGGATCCAGTCGAGGAGAGGCGCCGGGTATGTGCCAAGGCCGATCAGGGCGACGGTGAGTGCCGCCAGAACCAGCGCGCTTAAGAGCGGGAGAGGGCGGGCCACGACAGGCGCCGCCGCGGACGCCGGTACGGCCTGATACAGAGCGGCGATCACCCGCAGATAATAGAACAACCCGATGGCGCTCGTCACAACGAGGACGAACACCAGCAGCCATAATGCGGAACCAATGCCGGCCATCACCAGGTAGAACTTACCCACGAACCCGGCAGTCAGCGGGATCCCCGCCAGCGAGAACAACATCGCCGTAAAGGCGCCCGCCAGCCAGGGGCGCTGCCTTGCGAGCCCTCGGTAGTCCTCCAAGCGGCCGGCGTCTCCCTCCTTGCCGGAGAGCACCGTCACGACGCCCAAGGCGCCCAGCATGGCCACGAAGTAGGCGGCGAGGTAAAAGGCCACCGCCGTCGCCGCCAGCGCGCCGCTCGCCAGAAAGGCGACGAGGAGATAGCCCAGATGCGCGATGGACGAATAAGCCAGCAGGCGCTTGACGTTGTCTTGAAGCAGGGCCAGGACGTTGCCGGCGATCATCGAGGCGACAGCCATCAACGCGAAGACGAGCACGAGGCCGTTATGCGCGTCCAGGCTGGTCCGAGGGAAGAAGCGCAGCAGGAGCGCGAACATACTGCCCTTCGACACCGTGGCCACGAACGCCGTCACCGGCGCGGGCGCCCCCTGGTAGACATCGGGGGTCCACAGGTGGAATGGCACGAGCGCCAGCTTGTAGCCGATGCCGACGACGAGCATACCCAGGCCCGCCAGGACAATGGGGCTGTGCGTGGCCCCCACTGTCGCGGCGAGTCCGGCCAGATCCATCCTCCCTGACTTCGAATAGATGAGCGCCATCCCGAAGAGCAGGAACGCGGCGGACGTGGCAGCCAGGATCAGGTACTTGAGGCCGGCCTCGATGTGAAGCCGTTCGGTGCGGGGATAGGCAATCAGGGTGTAAAGGGAGACGCTGAGGATTTCCAGACCCAGAAAGAAGGACGCGAAATGGGTGCTGGCAACGAGGATACCAGAACCCAGCGTCGCCAGAAGCAGCAGGACGTAGAACTCCTCGGGTTCACCGGATCGTCCCTCCAGGTAACCGTAAGACAGCGCCGCCACAGCGAAGGCGGCGGCGAAAATCAGCCCCATGTAGTAGAGCGAGTACCGGTCAACGACCAGGAGCGACGTTACGCGTTGGGCCCCGGAGGCCGCGGACGCCACGAGCGCAGCGGACGCTGCCACAAGCCCTACGAGCGTCAAGATGCAGGTTGCCTGGTGGCTGCGGCGCGCGGCGATGAGCAGCAGAACGGCCATCGTGAAGACGGCCACCACGATGAGCGGGGAGAGGGCCACCAGCTCAGGGAGAGTCATCGATCGACCTCGCTTCGGTGGTTATCCAGGGGCAGTGCGGTCCGCAGTGGTGCTTCCGCGGCCGAGGCCCCCGGCGCGGCGTTGATCTCCGCGCCCCTCTCTTGAAGGCGATCCAGCGGCGCCTTCGCGAGATCGAGCACTGGCTGCGGATACAGTCCCAGCCAGATGATGGCGGCGACCAGCGCCGCCATCATCGCGGCTTCGCGCCCGGACAGGTCGGCCATCGGGGGCCGTTCCTTCAAAGGGCCGTAGAAGGTGCGCTGCACCATCACGAGGGCGTAAACGGTCGAGACGATGAGGCCGATCGAGGCGATGACCGTCAGCGGGGCGCTCACCCGGTACGTCCCCAACAGCACCAGGAACTCACCGATGAAGTTGCCGAGGCCGGGCAAGCCCATGGACGCCAACGCAAACAGAAGCGTGACGCCGCCTATGCGGGGCACAGACGTCCAGAAGCCGCTCATCTGCCGCATATCGCGTGTGTGGACACGCTCACTGAGCGCCCCCACCAGGATGAAGAGCGCTCCCGTGCTGATGCCATGACAGAGAATCTGCACCACGACGCCCTGCAACGCGATCTCCGTCCCGGCGAAGACGCCGAGCAAGACGAATCCCATGTGGCTGACGCTGGTGTAGGCGACGAGGCGCTTCAGGTCGTGCTGCGCGAAGGCGAGGAGCGCGCCATACACGATGCCGATGACCGCCAGGACCATCGCGACGGGCGCGAATGCTGAGGCGGCGCCGGGAAACAGGGGGACCACGAAACGCAGCAGGCCGTACGCGCCGGTCTTCAAGAGCAAGCCGGCGAGCACCACGCTGCCGGCGGTCGGCGCCTCAGTATGGGCGTCGGGGAGCCACGTGTGCACCGGTACGGCCGGCAGCTTCACGGCGAAGGCTATAAAGAACCCCAGCATCAGCCACATGGCGGTTTGTGGCGGCAGGCGCGTGCCGATCAGTCTGAAGTAATCGAACGTGTAGGCGCCGGTCTGCCGCCCGTGTATCTCGTAGAGCCCGAGAATAGCCAGCAGCATGAGCAGCCCGCTGAGCTGCGTGAAGAGGAAGAACTTCACAGCCGCGTACAGACGGTTCTCGTGCCCCCACAGCGCGATGAGGAAGTACATCGGGACCAGCATCAGTTCCCAGAAAAAGTAGAACAGGAACAGGTCCAGCGCCAGGAAGACGCCTGTAATGCCGGCGAGGACCCAGAGGAGGCTGAAATGGAAGAACCCGATACGCTCCTGGATCTCGGTCCACGATGCCGCCACGGACAGCACTCCGAGGAAGGCGGTCAGGAGGACGAGGAGCAGACTCAGGCCGTCCATAGCCAGGTGGAACCGGATGCCGGCCTCGGGGATCCACGCTCGGTCCAGGCTCACGAGCCACGGGCCGGAGCTGGAAAGGCTGAACCGGCCGGCGGCATGGAACCACAGGATGGACGCTAAGCCAAGGTCGAGGGCGACCGCGAGTAGTGAGACCCAGCGGGTCCATATCGCGCCCCAGCGCTCCACCAGCCAGGCCAGGATGCCGCCCAGGAAGGGTATGAGTATGAGCCAGGCGAGGATCATGTCCGGAACACCACGATGGCGAGGATGATGATGGCGCCGGCCGCGATGCCGGCGGCGTACCAGCGCACGCGGCCGGTCTGCGTGCGGCTCAGGGTCCGCCATGATGCCGCCGCCAGCCATGCGATCCCACGGTAAGACTGATCAATGACGTCGTTCCGGTCCCTATGGGCGATCCAGACGTAGGGCTGGACGAGTACCCGGTCATAGAGCCAGTCGAACCCCCATCCGGCAAACCAGAACCGGCGCAGCGCCGCGACCGAGGGCGCCCGCGCGACATCTTCGAAGCGCCGCGGGCTTCCCAGGAAAACAAGATACGCGAGGTAGATGCCGACGAGCATCACGCTCGCGGCAATGATGTCAAATGTCAGCTCATCGCCGGCCCGGCCAACGGCCTCGGAAGCGGCCGGCAGCGTCGTGCGCATCAACTCCGTGAAAAGGGAGGCATGCCCCAGGAAGCGCGGCGTCTCAACGAACCCCCCCACCACGGAAAGAACGGCGAGGACGACCAGCGGAATTCGGATCGCCATGCCGGGCTTCTTACTGACCTGTAGCTTCGCATCGCCGAAGAACGTCAGAAAGACCACGCGGAACGTGTAGACGGCGGTCAGGAAGCTGCCGAGCACCCCGGCGGCCCAGAGCCATGCGCTGCCTATTGAGGAGGACCAGGCCTGCCACAGGATGAGGTCCTTGCTGTAGAAGCCGGCCGTTACCAGAGGCAGGGCGGCCAGGGAGGCGGACCCAATGAGGAACGTCCAGAAGGTGAGCGGAAGCTGCCGGCGCAGGCCGCCCATCTTATAGATGTCGTGCTCGTCGTGCAGCGCCTCGATCACGACGCCCGCCCCCAGGAAGAGGAGCGCCTTGAAGAAGGCGTGGGTCATGAAATGGAAAATGGCGGCCGACCACGCGCCGACGCCCAGCGCCAGAAACATATAGCCGATCTGGCTGATCGTGGAGTAGGCCAGGACGCGCTTGATGTCCCTCTGGACGAGGGCGCTGCATCCCGCCAGCAATAGCGTTGCCGCGCCGACAACCGCCACGACCAACTGGACGGCCGGCGCTAGCGTGAACAGCACGTTGGTCCGCGCGATGAGGTAGACTCCTGCGGTCACCATGGTAGCCGCATGGATGAGGGCGCTGACCGGCGTAGGGCCGGCCATGGCATCCGGCAGCCACGTCTGCAGCGGGAGTTGCGCCGATTTGCCGACGGCGCCGCCGAGCAGGAGCGCTGCCGCGGCCACCGCCATCCCCGAACCGACCGGCCATTGCTCCGCCGCCCGGCCCATCAGCGGCGCAATCCGGAGAGTGCCGAGCTGGGTGAAAAGCAGGAAAATCCCCACCGCCATCGCCGTGTCACCGACGCGGGTGACGATGAACGCCTTGTTGGCCGCCGCAACATTGACCGGGTCCTTGTACCAGAAGCCGATCAACAGGTAGCTGCACAGGCCCACGCCCTCCCAGCCGAGGTAGAGGAGGAGCAGGTTGTCGGCCAGGACCAGGACCAGCATCGAGGCGACGAACAGGTTCATATACGCGAAGAAACGGCGGAAGCTCTCGTCGCCGGCCATAAACTCCACGGAATAGAGGTGGATGAGGGCAGCGACGAACGTCACGACGACGATCATCACCAGCGAGAGCGGGTCCAGAGTGAGGGCGATCTCCGGAGCGAACGAGCCAACGCGCAGCCACGTCCAGAGGATCTGCGTGTAGGAGTGGCTTGCAGGCGGCGCCATGAGGAGGCTTGCCGCCGCCAGGATGGCCAGAATGCAGGAGAGCGCGACCGAGCCGACCCCGATGACCGCCACGCCCAGCCGCGGAAGCCGGAAACCCACCAGCGTGAGCACCAGAAAACCGAGCAGGGGCAGAGCGGGCACGAGCCACAGCAGACTCAGCATGTCAGCCTCGCATCTCGCTCGCGGCGTCCACGTCCAGTGCCTTGAACCGGTGGTGTAGCTCCAGGACGAACGCAAGGCCCACGGACACCTCGGCCGCCGCCGTGGCCAGGATGAAGAGGAACATCACCTGCCCGTCCGGCTGATGCCACCGGGCTCCGGCAACGATGAAGGCCAGCCCCGCGGCGTTCAGCATCACCTCGATCGACATCAGCACGAAGACGATGTCGCGCCGCGCCAGCACGCCGATGAGGCCCAGCACAAAGAGGACTGCCGCCAGGAGAAGCCCATTTTCCATGGGCACGGCTGCCGTCATCGGTCCTCTCCCTTCTGGCCGCCGGCCGTTGTCTCCAGGAGGCGTGCCTCGCCCCGTCGCGTCTCCTCTCCGTCCACGGCATCCGTGCCTGATCTGTGGCGCCGTCCGAGGTGATACGCTCCCAACAGGCCGGCCAGCAGCAGCATGGACGCCATTTCCACGCCCAGCATGTAGGGGCCGTAGAGGGCAACACCCACCTCCGTCGGCCCCACGACGCGGATTGTCGGCCCCGGGCGCCGTCCGTGCGAGAGGATGAAGCCCAGTTCGACCATCAAAGTGATGGCCAGGACCGCGGGGCCGATCCACACGCCTGGCCGGAGCCATTCGCGCTCCTGCGCCACGGATTTCGGCCCCAGGTTCAGCATCATCACCACGAAGACGAAGAGCACGACGATGGCCCCGGCGTAGATGATCACCTCCAGCGCGGCCGCAAAAGGCGCGCCGAGGGTGAAGAACACCAGCGCCAGCGCGAACAGAGACGCGATCAGGTACAGCAGCGCGTGGACCGCGTTCCTCCCCGTGACGACACCGATCGTGGCCAGCACGGCCACAACCCCCGATACGTAGAAGGCGGACGTCATGGGATCGAGACCTCCCGCCGGCGGACGACCGGATCAGGGGAGCAAGTCGTGGACATCCGTTGGAGGCGCTTCATTCTCCGACTCGCCCTTGTCCTTCCCGCCGATCTTTACGCCGGCCACGCGCCAGAAGTTGTAGTCCGGATATTTGCCCGGGCCGCTGATGAGCAGGTCCTCTTTCTCATAGACCAGGTTCTTCCGATGGTACTCAGACATCTCGAAGTCGGGCGTCAACTGGATGGCATAGGTGGGACAGGCGTCCTCGCAGAACCCACAGAAGATGCACCGCGAGAAGTTGATCCGGAAGAACTCCGGATACCGCCGGCCCGTGCCATCCTCCGTGGCCTGAAGCGCGATACAGTCGACCGGGCAGACGGCCGCGCACAGGTAGCAGGCCACGCATCGCTCTCCGCCGTCGGGATCGCGCGACAGGATGATCCTCCCCCGCCAGCGCGGCGGAAGGTACGCCTTCTCTTCGGGATACTGGATGGTCACGCGCCGGTGAAAGGCGTGTGTGAAAACCAGCCAGAGCGATTGAAGCAGGCTCAGCATGATATTCCCCGGCTCATCGATACGCGAGCACGATCCCTCCAGTGACCACGATGTTAAGCAGTGACAGCGGCAGCATCACCTTCCAGCCGAGCGCCATGAGCTGGTCGTACCGGATGCGGGGCAGTGCCGCGCGCAGCAGGATGAAAAAACACAGGAGGACGAATGTCTTGACGGCAAACCAGACGATGGGAGGCAAGACGGCGCCCATCCAGCCCCCGAAGAACAGCGTAACAATCATCGCGGAGATCAGCGTAATGGCCAGGTATTCGCCGACGAAGAACATGCCGAACTTCATCGCCGAATATTCTGTGTGGAAGCCCGCCACAAGCTCGCTCTCCGCTTCTGGCAGGTCGAACGGCAGGCGGCGCGTCTCGGCGATGCCGGCGATCAGGAAGACGACCAGCCCGATCACCTGGGGGATGCAGAACCAGACGCGGCGCTGCGCGCGGACGATGTCGGCCAGGTCGAAAGACCCGGCGATCATCACCACGCCCATCAGCGAGAGTCCCATAAACACCTCGTAGCTCACCATCTGCGCCGCCGCCCGCAGCCCGCCCAGGAGCGAGTACTTGCTGGACGAGGCCCAGCCGGCGAGGATGATGCTGTAGACGCCCAGGGAGGACATGGCCAGGAAGAAGAGCAGTCCGATGTTGAGATCTACCACCCGGATGCGTGGGGCGAACGGCACGACGGCAAAGGATAGGAGCACGGTTACCATGATCACCGCCGGCGCCAGCACGAAGACCCACCTGTCCGCAAAGGGAGGGATCCAGTCTTCCTTGGAGAAGAGCTTTACGGCGTCCACGACCGGCTGCAGGAGGCCGAACGGCCCCACCCGGTTGGGCCCGTAGCGGTCCTGCCACAATCCCAGGAGGCGCCGCTCTAGCCAGATCATCCCGGCCGCGATCGACAGGGTGACAAGGAGGACGCCAATGATGATGAGGATAGATCGCAGGGTATCGCTCATCACCGCCTCCTATCCTGCCCCCGGGCTGCTCAACCGAGCCCACGTTGGAAGCTCCAACACGTCCAGATCGAGCAGGCCAACGGGCAGACCCACCACTCCGGCGGGCAGCCCGGCCACGATCCTGACGTGTAAGTATCGCGTGACTCCATCCACGATCACGCCAATCTGGTCTCCCTCTTCGGCGGCAAGGGCGGTGGCGTCCGCTTCGGAGATCCCCACGTAGGGTTTCGGCGCCAACTCCGCGACGCCCGGCGACAGGGCGCTCAACTCCTCCGAGCCGAAGATGTGATAGAGCGGGACAGCCAGTCGCTCATCGGCCCGAGGCGCGAAAGCGGCGGGGATGTCGGCGGGATAGTCCGGCTTCGCTGTTCCGTTGGGCTCGATGAGGCGCCGGCCCGGATCCCCGCCGCGCAGCGGACCGGCAATCTCCTCCTGGTATTTGTTGAGTGCCTGGATGGAGTTCCAGCCCGGGGCCCAGAACCGCGGGATGAGCGGCGAGGGCGGCTGTTCCTGGAATCCCTCCATCGAGAAGGAGAGCGGGGCGTCCGGGTCGTCCGGCGGCTGCGGCTCGTGTACGTCGATGTTGGCGGAGATCGCCGTCCGCCCGCTGTATCGCGCGGGTTCGCGGGCGACCTTCTGTCCCGCGATGCGAAAGCCTGCCGGCGGCGCGACTTCCAGGACGGGCGCGAAGACATCCAGCGATTGGGCCATGGCGGCCGCAACGCCGTCCAGGTTCTCCCAGCCTCCGTCCGGGCGGCCGGGCGCGGCCGCGACGTCGCTGAGCCACCGCCAGCTCTCCTGGGTATCCCCCTCGGGAACGAAGACCTGGTAGAAGCGCTGCGCGCGCCCTTCGTTGTTCACCAGATCGCCATCGCCTTCCGCGAATGTCGCGGACGGCAGCACTATATCCGCTCTCTCCACGGTGGGGGTTTCCAGGTGGTCGAGGGCGATCACGATCCTGGCGGCATCGAAGAGCGCGTTCACCTGTTCGGCCTCCGCCCGCCGGTAGAGATCGTTTTCCAGGACGATGACCGCATCGATCGCCCCTTTCCGGGCTGCCGCTACGGCCGCTTCCAGACCCTCTCCGCCCATCAGGGCGAGGCCCATGCTGTTGCACTCCGGCACGGCGAAGCACAACCTGGCGGGGTTTCCGGCCGCGCACAGCGCGGCGCCCACAGCGGCCGCCGCCCGCAGAACCGCCTCGCTGCCACAACCCGACCCAGACACAATCAGCGGCTGTTTGGCGTCCTTCAGCGCCGTGGCGATGCCGGAGGCCAGCGCGGTGAGGTCGTCCGAGAGTCCGGGCGCCGGGGGCGCGTCGGGGTCCAGCGCGTGGGCGACCGCGAAGCCGAGGCGGGCCAGGTCATCTGGCGCCGCCCGGTACGCCCGGGTTGCGATCTCATCCAGCCGGGTAGCGCACACCGTCGCGAGGTAGAGGGGGCCCCGCTCCTGCTGGAGGGCCTCTCGCACCGCGTTGTCGTCCCATTCGGGGATGCGCATTTTCCGGGCGATCTCCATGGGCTGTCGTCGCACCGACTGGCGCAGCGCCAGGGCTAGCATAGGGGCGGTGTTGCTCACATCCTCTCCGAGAACAAGGACAGCGTCGGCCTCGCCCACATCGGCAAGCGAGGCGGAGCGGGCCGGGCTGTTCCTCAGCAACGCGGCCATGCTGGAGAGCAGACGCCATTCCGCACCGGAGAGCCCGGCATGGTAACTGTCCGGCCCCACCAGGGCCCGCAGGGCGAAGTTCGCCTCCAGGGAGGCCCTGGGGGAGCCGATGCCGATCACCCGCGCTCCGCCGGAAAGGAGGGCCGCCACAGCCTGGATGGCTTCCTCTTTCGAGACAGGTTCCTGCCGGCCACCGGGCTCCCGGCGCAGGAGCGCCTGGCGGATCCTCCGTTCGCTGTTGACGAATTCGTATCCGTAACGTCCGCGGTCACAGAGGAAATAGCCGTTCACCTCGCCGTTGTACCGGTTGCGGATGCGGCGGAGCATGCCGTACCGCTCCCCGGGGATGGTATTGCACCCCACCCCGCAGTGCGCGCAGACCGAGGGGGCTGTCTGTAAATCCCATTTGCGGGTGTAGTGGCGCTTCAGGGTCTTGTCCGTGAAGACTCCCGTGGGACACACTTCCACCAGGTTGCCGCTGAACGGGCTCTCCAGGACACCATCGGCCTGGCGGCCGAAATAGACCTGGTTGCGCAGGACGAAAGCGTCGAAATCGCGTCCACCCGCGTAATCCCGGTAGAACCGGACGCAGCGGTAGCACTGGATGCAGCGGTTCATTTCGTGGTTCACGAGGGGTCCCAGGTTCTGGTTGTAGAACGTCCGCTTATGGCATTGGGTCCGGCGGTAGTCGTGCCCGGTCATTACCGTCATATCCTGGAGGTGGCACTCGCCGCCTTCGTCACACACGGGGCAGTCGTGGGGGTGGTTGATCATCATCCACTCGATGACGCTGGCACGGAACTCGTGGGCCTCCGCGTCCTCAATCGAGAGGCGCGTGCCATCCGCGGCGGCTGTCATACAGGCCATCACCAGCCTGCCGCGCGTATCCTTCTCGTCCTTGTACTGCTTGACGGCGCACTGGCGGCACGCGCCAACAGATCCCAGCGCGGGGTGCCAGCAGAAGTACGGAAGGTTGAGTCCCAGGGCAATGCAGGCCTGAAGCAGGTTCTGCCCGTCCTCGACGTGGAATGACTGTCCATCCACCACGATTGTTGCCATCACGATCTCCAAGAGCAGCGCTTCTCGCGGATGTGCCGTTCGAAATCATGGCGGAAGAGCTTCAGAGCGCTTTGCAGCGGCTCGGCGGCCCCGGGGGCCAGCGCGCAGTAGGTGTGCCCGGGCGCAAGCAGTCGGGCCTGCCCAGCCAGCTTCGACAGGTCGTCCCATTGACCCTCCCCGTTTTCCAGAGCCTGGAGCATCTGCACCGACCACTGCAGCCCGCCCCAACACGGCGTACACCACCCGCATGACTCCTGCGCGAAGAATTGCTCCAGGTTGAGCACCATGCCCACCGGGCACGTTTTGTCGTCGAGGATGATCATCGTCCCGGTCCCCATCCGGCTCCCGGCCTTCTGGACCGAGTCGAAGTCCATCGGCACATCCAGATGCTCCTCGGTCAGGAAATCGGTGGAGGCGCCTCCCGGCAGGAGGCCGCGAAAGCTCACGCCGTCCCGCATCCCGCCCGCGTGTTCCTCCAGGATCTCGCGGACGGTGGCGCCCATCGGCAGCTCCCAAAGGCCCGGGCGTTTGACCTTTCCGCTCGCGCCGTAGAGTTTGGTCCCTGCGTCGCTCGAACGGCTCAGCCCCTTGTACCAATCCGCTCCGTGACTGACGATGTGCGGGACATTGCAGAGCGTCTCCACGTTGTTCACGACGGTGGGCTTGCCCCAGAGACCGCTGGTCTGCGGATATGGCGGCTTCGACCGCGGGTTGGCCCGCTTGCCCTCCAGGGCGTTCAGAAGCCCCGTCTCCTCGCCGCACATGTAGCGGCCGGCACTCACGTGCAGGCGCATCTCCAGGCTGTAGCCGGACCCGAGGATGTCTTTGCCTAGGTAACCACCGCGATACGCCTCAGCGATCGCCCGGGCCAGACGCTCCTCGGCCAGCTTGTAGGCCCAGCGCAGGAAGACGAAGGCGACGTCGGCCTCAACGGCATAGGCGGAGAGGATCATCCCCTCGATCAGCTGGTGCGGGTCGCCCTCCATCAGGAGGCGGTCTTTGAACGTGCCCGGCTCCATCTCGTCGGCATTGGCAACCAGGTACTTCGGGTGGGGGGCGCCGTCGCCCATCGGCACGAAGCTCCATTTGGCGCCGGTTGGGAAGCCCGCGCCGCCACGGCCGCGGAGGTTGGAGTCCTTCACCGCCGCCACCACGTCGGCCGGCGACATGTCGCGCAGGGCCCTGCGCAGCGCCTGGTAGCCCCCGGCCGCCTCGTACTCCTCAATGCTTGTGGCTGCGCCGTCCCGCTTGATGTTCTTTGTGAGCGGCTGCTCCATCGCCGGGCGCCCCCTATTCGTACCGCGCCAGGATGTCGGCCACGCCGTCCGGGTCCACATCCCGATATGTGTCGTTGTCCACCATCAGCGCGGGCGCGTGGTCGCAGGCGCCGAGGCACACGATGGGCAGCAGCGTGAAGCGTCCGTCGGCGGTGGTTCCGCCGGGCTGGATGCCGAGTTGGGCGCTCAGCCGGGCGCGGAGGCGCTCGTAGCCCATGATCCAGCAGCTCACGCTATTGCACAACAGGATCACATGCCGTCCAACGGGCTCGCGAAAGATCATGTTGTAAAAGGTGGCCACGCCATCCAACTCGTCCACCGTCATCTCCAGGATCCCGGCGACATCGCGCAGGGCATCGTCCGAGACCCAGCCCCGGTGGCGCTGGATGGTCTTCATGGCGTCGATGCAAACAGCCCGTTTGTTCGGATAGCGCGGGAACTCCGCCTCGATCTCCTGTTTTTCCTCTTCCGTCAGCATGGGTCTGCTTCCTCAGCGGTCCACATCGGCCAGCACGTAGTCGAGACTGCCCAGGATCGCCAGCAGGTCGGGGATCATAAAGCCGCGGCTCAGCAAAGGGATCGTCTGCATGTGGGGGAATGATGGCGTGCGGATGCGGACGCGGTATGGGATGGCGCCGCCGTCGCTGATCAGGTAGTACCCGTTGTTTCCCTTGGTGGCCTCGATGCTGATGCACGCCTCCCCCGGTGGGATGACCGGCCCCCAGCTGACCCCAAGGAAGTGGGTGATGAGCGTCTCGATGTCGTGCATCGTGCGCTCCTTCAGCGGCGGCGTGGCCAACGGATCGAGGGATTTGTACGGCCCGGCCGGCATATTGTCCACGCACTGCTCGATAATGCGCAGGCTCTGGCGCATCTCCTCCACGCGGACGACGGCCCGGTCGTAACAGTCTCCGTGCTCCGCCGTCGGGATGTCGAACTCGAACTGCTCATATCCGGAATAGGGCCGCTTCTTGCGAAAGTCCCACTCGAATCCGCAGGCGCGCAGGTTCGGCCCGGTCACTCCCCATTCCTCGGCCTCGTCCAGCGTGTAGGCGCCGATGCCCTTCGTCCGCGCCTGGAAGAGCCGGTTCCGCATAACCAGCGTGTCGTACTCCTTCAGGCGGGTGGGCATGTACGCGAGGAATTCCCGCACCAATGTGTCCCAACCCTCCGGCAGGTCCTGGGCGACCCCGCCGATGCGGAACCAGTTGGGGTGCATCCGGGCGCCGCAGACGGCCTCGATGATCCCCAAGGTGCGTTCGCGGTCCGTGAACATATAGAAGACAGGCGACAACTGGCCGAGGTCTTGGGCGAAAGTGCCGTACCAGACCAGGTGGCTGGCGATCCGGAAGAGCTCCCCGAGCATCACGCGGATCACGGCAGCCCGATCGGGAACCGTGATCGCGCCCAGCTTCTCGACCGTCAGACAGTACGGCAGGTTGTTCATCACGCCGCCCAGGTAGTCCACGCGGTCGGTGTAGGGGATGTACGTGTGCCACGACTGGCGCTCGCCCATTTTCTCGACGCCCCGGTGGTGATAGCCGATGTCCGGGACGGCGTTCACAATCTCCTCGCCATCCAGTTGTAGAACGATGCGGAGAACGCCGTGGGTGCCGGGATGCTGTGGTCCCACGTTGAGGAACATGAAGTCGGTGTCCTCGCCTTCTTGCACCAGCCCCCAGTCTTCCGGGCGGAATGCCTGCGCCTGCTCTTCGGCGACTTCCTTGTCCTCCGGCAAGGTGAAGAGGCCCATCTCGGTGGCGCGCGCCGGGTGGTCTTTCCGAAGCGGGTGGCCCTTCCAGGTCGGGGGCATCAGTATCCGCCGCAGGTGGGGGTGGCCCTCGAAGGTGATGCCGAACATGTCCCACGCCTCGCGCTCGTACCAGTTCGCCGCGGGCCACAGGTCCACGATGCTGGGCTGCGAGGGATACTCACCTTTCAGTGCGACCTTCAGCCGGACATCGGCGTTGCGCTCGTAGGACAGAAGGTGATAAACGACCGTGAAGTCGCCCTCGGGCTGGCCCGACCGGTTGGCACGGACGCGCTCGTCGATGGCGGTGAGGTCGTACAGGACACGATACGGCCGGTCGGCTTCCGCTTTCAGGTATCGCAGCGTATCGCGCGTCTGATCCGCCGTAGCCCAGAACGTCGGGATGTCGTCGCGCGTCGGCTGGGGCGTGAAGACCCCCTCGCCGAAGCGGTTCTCCAGTTCCTGGCGTATATCGCTCTGATCTTCCATGGGAGGAATCAACGCCCGAGGCGGTTCACCCGCCCGTCACACCTCGTCCGGAGGGCGGAGAGATCCGGACTTTTCCCGTTCGGGTCGTTTCAGGTCGCGCATTGAAGGCAGCGGCGGACGGACGACGCTCTGATCGCCGACTATCCAGCTCAGAGGCCGCTTCTCGGCGCCGACAGCGCTTTGCAGCATGAGCAGCCCCTCCATGAAAGCATCGGGGCGAGGCGGGCAGCCGGGCACGTAGACGTCCACCGGCAGGAAGGTGTCCACACCCTGGACCACGCTGTAAATGTCGTACATTCCACCCGAGTTGGCGCAGGAACCCATGGATATGACCCAGCGCGGCTCCATCATCTGCTCGTACAGGTGCTGGATGATCGGCGCCATCTTGATGAAGACGGTGCCCGCGATGACAATGAGGTCAGCCTCCCGGGGCGTCCCCCGGATGACCTCGGCGCCGAAGCGCGCGATGTCGTACTTGCTCGTGAGGCTGGTGGCCATCTCGACGTAGCAGCAGGAAAGGCCAAAATTGAACGGCCAGATGGAGTTCTTGCGTCCCCAAGCGAGCAGATCCTGGAGGCGCGAGACGACGAAGACACGCCCGACCTCACGTTGGGACGCGTCTGCTGGAGAGCCGGTCTGCGGCGGATCTTCGGGACGGGTAAGAGACCACCTCATCGCGCCGCCTGCTTCCCATTGCCGGTCTGCCGCGGCGCCCGACGCCTTGTGCCCCAGTCCAGCGCGCCGAGCCGCCACAGATAGAGGAGGGCTGCCACGAGGACGGCGATGAAGATGATCGCCTCCACGTAACCGGACCAGCCGGCTTGCCGCAGCGCCACGGCCCACGCGAAGAGGAAGGCGGCCTCCAGATCGAACACCACGAAGAACATGGCGACGAGGTAGAACCGGGCATCGAACCGCAGGTGCGCGGATCCGGTCGGGAAAAGCCCCGACTCGTAGGGCATCCCGGTCGTCGGTCCTACGTGCCGCCCTCCCAGCAGGTAGGACAGCCCGATCATCACCGCCACGATGATGAGCACAATCGCAGAGTACACGACCAGCGGCCACAGAGATTGCATCCGCATGCCTCTTCCTACTTGCAATCACTTTGACACGGTCAGCGAATGCTGCTACACGTAGATTCGAACACCTCGAATAGCCAACCCGAGCGTCGCAGCATGCCACGCTCACCAAATGCGTGCTTTCCCATACCGGTTCTGGATCAAACCCCCTGGGCGATTTCGGTGCGCCGCCATCCGGGCGCGGTCGTCCTCACCGGCTCATCATCCGCGCGTATCTCTTGAAGAGGAAATCCCCGGCCGACCTGACGCTCACCAACTTGTGCCGGATCGCATCCTCGGGCGTGCGCGCGAACCCCTGGGCGAAGAGCGGGCGCAGATGCGCCGCCGACGTGCCGATGAGGATGAGAGCCACCGTCATGAAGATCTCGTCGTAGAGCCCCACGTCGATGATCGCGCCGTTCAGCATCGCGCCTCCTTCCACCAGCAGCAGCCCGATGTCCCATGTGCGGCGAAGGCGCCGTAAGGTCCGCTCCAGGTCCACGGTTCCGCTCTCGCCGAACGCCAGAACGTGTGGCGTTGGCCGGCCGGTGATGAACGCCGGTGTCCAGTGGCGCCGGTTCTCCGCGCGCAGGGTCCCGGCGCCAACGGCAACCGCATCCGCGAGCGCACGAAGGACGCCCATTGGTCCCTTGTTGAGGATTGCCAGCTTTAGGACGGAGCGGCGGCTCAGGAAGCGTTCCAGGGCATCGCCGAGGTTCCTCGCCAGATGCCAGCGGTCTGCGACCTGGATCGCGTTCGGTGCGCCGAGTCTCGCTCCTTCAGCGTAGACGCCTGCTCGGTCCCGGCTGATGACCTCCACGCCCGGATGGCATAGCAACCACCGTGCAAAGCTCTCGGCCCGGCGATCCGGCACCAGGTCGACGGGTCGATGCTTTTCCAAGTCGTAGAGGATCGTGCCGGACCTTTCCGGATCGCCCAGTCATCCACTGTGATGCGGAGTGACATGGGCAGCGAAATCCAGGTGGCAATTGCGGCAGTGGACGCTTGCTTCCCCTCCACGATTCTGATACGTGGAAGAGATAACACATTTCGACATCCGCGTAAACACTCCTGTGACGCTCAGGAATACGGGGCGTCACGCTCATCCAACTGGCAACCAACCTTCGCCATTTGTGGGACAGACCCATTTTTCACCCGGCGCTGACACGTCGGCTTGCGCGATCGCGACGTATCTCATCGTCATGTGCAGGTCCGTATGCCCGAGCATCTCCTTGAGGGCGAAGACCTGCCCGCCGCTACGCAGGAACCATATGGCGCATGTGTGGCGGAAGGTGTGCGGCGAGCAACGGACCGCCTCGATACCGGCCGTCTTGGAGAGGCGGCTCAGGAGCTGCTGGAGGCCGGAGCGGGTGAACGGATCATCGCGCTCGGAGAGGAAGACGGGATTCGATGGCGAGGTGTCATGGCCGCGCAGGCTCTGGTTCACCGCCCTGGCAGTAGTGCGGCTCATGTAGATGTCCCGCCGCTTGTTGCCCTTGCCCAGAACGGTCGCCCTTTTTCCGACTGAATCCAGGTCCTGGATCCGGAGGCCGCAGAGTTCGGATGCCCGGACGGCCGTATCCAGCAGGAAGAGCAGTATCGCCTCATCCCGGTAGGGATGCCGGGACTGCTTGGCAGCCATCAGCTGAGCGGCGATCTGCTCTTTCGTGAAAGGCTGGACCTGGTCGGGCCTCGCAACCGGCGCCTTGACGCTCTCCATGGGGCTGCCGTCGATGTAGCCCTCCACCAGCCACCGGAAGAAGGTCTTGAAGGTCGTGTGAATGTCCTTGACCGTCCAGGGGCGGACGGGCTTGCGGTTCTGGCTGTTGCCCCAGCGGCCTTCGGGTGAATGGTGGGCCATAGAGACGTAGGCCAGGAACTGCTTGATCTCGGGGGCGCCGCAGCGCTCGGTGCTGTTGGTCTGGAGCCACCAGAGCAGTCTAGAGAGAAAAAGGCGGCGTGTGGCGATGGTCAGCTAGGAGAGCGGACTGCACTGGCCGTCGAGGATCCAGCCGTCGGAAGAGCGGTTAAGATCGGCCGCTCGAACGAAGAGGCTAGGTTTTAATGAACGAAGGGGTGACTGCATGGCAAAAAACCCTCCTTCTGGGGTAGAGGAGGGCAGCAAGCCAGTGAACGAAGCGCTCAGTCTGAGCGTGAAATCGTTCCGTACGGGTTTTAGTTGGTGGGCCCTACTGGATTCGAACCAGTGACCTCTTCGGTGTGAACTCCGCGGCTCTCCTGCAACCGAGGGCCCACCTCGCGCGCTGCGCGCGCCTTTCACTTCATTGCGCCTGAGGGCATAACGATGAAGTGACCGGACACCCTTCACTTGACCCTCAGTATAGCCTCTCCGCAACCTTCCAGGCACCTGGATAACAGGAGAGCTAGGCCTGCCGGCCACCGCGTTTCCCGCCACACCGTCGACGGAGATACGGCTCCGAACGCCGTCGATCAACGACCATATTCACTGGCGTTTCGGTCCCCTCCGGGCATAGGGGCCAGCGTCCTGTTTGCGCCGCCCGCCCAGCGTTAAGGACCATCACCTTCGGCCTGGACGACTGCTCGATAAGCCGACCTTCAGAAGCCACCGTCGCACGCCAATGATTCCTCCACGGTATAACTAGCCTTAATAGAAACACTAAATGGGGCTGGAATGTTATATAAGCGTGGACGATGCGAGGAGGCGAAAGACGATGAGTAGAAAAGCCCAGAGGGTGGGGAACGCCCCAACGCTGACCTCGGCAGTCAGCTTGCGCAAAGGAGTAAGAGACAATGAACTGGCGAGACGAACAGAAGTTGATGCGATCCGAGGAGACAAAGGAGGAGCGGCGGCTCAGGTTGTGGCTTGGCCGTCAGGAGCGCAGACGGAACGAACAGATCGAGGAGCAAGACAGAATGTCCAGAGTAATGTACTCCCTCTGGACCTGTCCTCCCCCCAAGCCATGACCATCTCCGGGGCCGGCCTCAACGGCCGGCCTCGAGACCGTTGCCATCAAGCCCGCCTTCTCATCACCACTTCCGGCGAGGTCAAAGTCGCCGCCAGATGCCTCCACTCTTCCGGAATCGCAGCGGAGCGGCGTATCGCCTTGCGGCGCGCCGAACGTATGGAAGGACGAATAAGCCGGCTTCTCGGCCAGCCGGATCCGAGCGACCTCGAGCCCTTTGATTGCGGTGCGACTGACGCAGCCGAGCTAGCCGAGATTGCCGGGAACGAGGCGGTCGCCAATCGTTACACTAACATGGCTGTTGCCGCTCTGGACGCATTGGGTCTGCCACACGGAGGTGCACTACCGGAGACGCCTACCCGGACATACACGACCGCGGATCGCGAGAGGGACACATTCGCTCTCGCCGAAATGGCGGTCCGCTTCACCCTGACGGCAGTCGGCCCGTGGGACGAGGAAAACGATGCGGTGCTGGGTGGCTGGCCCTACTTGGTAACGACCCGTGAAGACTCCGCCCTGCTCGCGATAGAAGTCCTGTGTGAGCTGCTCGCGAATTACAAACCCGGTGGAACGACGCCCGCACATTGGGTCCGGCGGCACTTCTTCGACGATCTCCTCACCCATCGCCGGAGCCTGCGCCAAGACCGGCAAATAGACGCTCACGCGGCAATGGTCCCGCTGCATCTGGTGTGCGGCGAAGTTGCCAGCCCCAACGAGGAGCCGATCGAGAAGGCGAACACAGTCGCAAGGGTGCATCTCGCACTATCAGTCATTAAGCGGGAAGAGGACCGGCGTCTTGCCTGGCTCGTTTTCGCCGAAGGCCTGTCCGTCCCCAAGGCGGCCGTCCGCGTGGGCGTCAGCGCAGCAGCTGCAAAGAAGCGAGTGCAACGAGATATCCTGCCGCAGTTACGAGCCGCGCTTCGTGCGACGGATCACAAAGACGTTGTGTCGGCCTGAACGCAGGCGCTTCCTGCTTGAAGCAGGTCCGATGAGCTGGCGTGGTAACCGCCTGGCCGGGCACAGCGGCGTTTCCTTCCCTTCAGGCAAACGATGATGCAGACGGTGAGGGGCTGGCTGAGGCAGGGGGGGAAGGGCCTCGGGAAATCGGTGATCGAGTATGTCCCCATTCGTGGCGTTGAAGAAGAGAAGAGAGTCCCGCAAGGGACACCATACCGTGGGAGGTTAAGCCGCAGGCGAGACCGGAGTGGCTCCGAACCCGAAGGATACAGGGCTCGCGGTGAGGAGTGCCCGCAGGCCGGAGGCCGAGGACACGCCGGAAGCGCGATTTGAGCGTCAGCGCCGAAAGCCAGGACGCTTCGGTAGAACGATAAAGAACGCTCCTCCCTGTCTTGCGAAAGCGACCGGAAACACGATCTAGCCTCTTGAGTTTCAGGGCGTCGAGCCGCCATCACTGCACCTGACGCCACCTCAGGGTCCAGGCATCTCCACGCCTGCCCTTCCGTGAAGCCCTCCGGAGGGTCCTTCGGCAGCTGCGGTCCACGACGACTACCACGCCCAATGGAAGGGCTCCTGATGATGCAGATCACCCTGCGTCCGTCCCCATACCACCTCCGAGGACGATGGCAGCCCGTTGTTGCCACGGCAATTCCTAGACCGCTCTGTGGCGAACGCGGCGCCGGTTTTGTCCGCGCGGGCCGGCAACTAACTTCATCAGGAGCCATTGGCCCGGCGGCCTTTTCCCACCGATCCTGACTTCGCGCGGGCGCACGAGTTTGATGCACCAGGTTCGTCTGCCAGGTTCGAGGAGCTTCGGCCTTAGAGGCTTTTGTGCGGTCCACGTGCGGTGCCACCTGGGCGGACGAGCGGTTCCGGTTCGGCGGTACCGTTTGTTGCCCAGCGTGATGGTGGGCGAGCAGCCGGTACAGGCATTGGAGGCGCCGGGCACGTCGTGTGCGTGCTCCTTTCAACGCCCCTCTCGAAAACGCCCTTCCAGAAAACTGGGTGTCTTCCACCGGAGCCAGTATCTCCACCCCCTTTCTGAGGAGTTCGGTCTCCTCACCGTTATATGGGGGGTATGTCTCAACTCGTTCCTGTAAGGGCCGTGCTGCGTGCTGTGCGGGGCGGTTAACCGTCCCCTAGCTGCTCGTCCGCCGCCGCGCCCTCGCGGAAGACGTGATGGAACCCTCTCACTCCCCCTTAATCGGGCCACCCTCGGGTGGCCCGTTCTGCGTTCTGGGGCAGAAGCCCCGAGAAAGGACACCGAAGATGACGCAGCAGGACGCCCGCGCGGCGGTGGACCGCGCCCTCGACACTCTCGCCCAGCAGTTGGACGCCGGCCGCTCCGGAGCGATGACCGCCTACCTCACCGCGATGGCGAGATTCCGCTCCTACTCCTGGGGCAACCAGGTGCTTCTCTACGTCCAGGACCCCGACGCCACGCACGTGGCAGGGTACCAGGCCTGGAAGAGCCTCGGTCGCCAGGTGAAGGGCGGGGAGAAGGGATTGATGATTCTCGCGCCGTGCCAGTCTCGACGCGTCGCCGAGAACGATGACAACGAGGACGGAAGCCAAGGTCAGACGACGGTCCGCCACTTCCGCGCGGTACACGTCTTCGATATCCGACAGACGATGGGGGAGGACCTCCCCGAACCCCCGCGCGCCAAGGGTGACCCTGGCATCTACGCCGAGCGTCTGGAGCGGTTCATCACGGAGGATCTCGGGGTGACCATCGAGGCCGTGGCATCTCTCGGCGGTGCGCTAGGCCGCTCTCTCGGCGGCCGCATCGAGATACTGAGGGACCTTGCGCCTGACCAGCGGTTCGCCACCCTGGCCCACGAAGCCGGTCACGAGCTGCTCCACTGGGCTCTGCCGGAGAAGGAGCGCAGGGACAAGACGCTCGTGGAGACGGAAGCCGAGGCCGTGTCCTTCATCGCCTGCCAGGCCATCGGCTTGGAAACCAACACCGCGTCCTCCGACTACATCAGCCTGTACCGCGGCAACCGGGAGGCGCTGCGGCTCTCCATCGCCGCCATCCACAGGGCCGCCGGGCCGATGCTCTCCGCGTTGATCTCTCAGGTCGAGGACCCGAGGAAGGAGACCCCGCGGCGGGCGCCGCACCGCAACGTCCACGCCGGCATTCCCTTCGGCTTCGGTCGCCAGCTAACCGAGACCCCAGGACCGAAGGTAGGCGACTACGTCAGGGTAGCGGACATTCCCGAGGCCGCGGTCTTCATCGATGACAGCCGGGCGGTCAACGAGCAGAATGTCGAGTACGCCAGGGAGATCGGCGCCTACGGTTCCTTCTTCATCGTCGCCGCCGATGGCGAGGTCACTGCGGTCTACGGAATGCACGGCATCGTCCCGTGGCTGGACCGGGACACTGTCCTCGTCCATCGCCGATGATCACAACCACATACAGGACCCAACCAGGGGCCGCCTACGCAATCCGCGAAGGCGGCCCTTACTGCATCCAGACCAAGGAGATTCACCAGATGCAAGAACCGCAGAAGAGCCGCTGGAACCCCTGCCAGGTGCGCCGCACGGTCCGCCTGGCCGACGTAGCCGGAGACGTGCTCGTCTTCACCACCAAGTCCTTCACCTCCGAAGCCGCCGAGGACAAGTATCACCCCGCCATCGACCTGGCCACGGGAGCCGCGCTCTGCGACTGCCCGCATTACCAGTACCGCCTGGCCCGTCGGAACCCGAACGTCCAGCGCCCCGGCACCCTCTGCAAGCACCTGCTGAGGGCTCTTGCCACCTGCCAACGCCGCGGCTTGCTGCCGGGAGAGGAGGGAGTGCGATGATCCGTCCGCCATGGTGCGAGCCCGACTGGGCCGCAATGGAGGAAGCTGTCGACGTGACGCTGGTGGTTGACATCGAGGGGCTGAAAGAGTGGGCGCTCTCCCTTTGCCAGAGGGCCGACGCTGGCGCTTCCGTCTGGAAGGGAGCCGCGTTGATGGCGCGGACGCTCACCGAGCAGTGGAGCGGATATGACGTGAGCTTCAGCCGCTGGGACAAGGACATCGTCGTCGAGACGAGCCTCTGGACCGGAGACCGGGACCTGACCGGCGATGAGGAATGCCTGCTCTCGGACGTGAACTCCCGGACGAACGGGGCCGTCTACGCCGCCATCGAATCCGGCCTCTGGGTGATCGCCGCCTCCCCGTGCTTCGGGATCTACCAGTCGTACCAGGGCCTGGAGGTTCTCCACCGCACGCTCTACGACACCGAACCCACCAAGGAGCAGGCGGAGGCGCGCCTCGCGGAGATCCAGGAACGCCATCGCGACGCGGGGCTCACGCCGGAACGGTACCAGTGGTCCATCGAGCCGATGCCGGTCATCGGAGAAAGGAGGCGGCCGTGAACATCGACCAGCAGGTGAAGGAACACCTGATGGACTTCCCCTGGACCTAACCGATGTCCTGCGTGCCTGTGTCGCGGTCATCGGGCTCGCGGACGTGCTGGCCGGCATCGGCGAGCTCTTCGGGAACAGCGGCCAGGAGGGGCAGGACGAGGCTTGCGGGGGTGGTGGAGCCCATCGGGAGCAAGCAAGCTGCCTACGGGCATCCTGAGGGCAAAGAGCGCCATGCGAAGGGGGCGGTTCCCGTTGAGGAGCCGCCCCGTTTCATTGCCGGAGTTTCACCGGCGGAAAGGAGAACGGGACCGTGAAGACGATCCCCAATGCCTACAGCTTGCAGCCGGATGGCTACGACCCGGAGGACCTGGCTCCCAAGGTCTGCGCCCGCTGCGGCCACTTCGACTACCAGCACGAATGCATTGGTTACGACTTCGAGGGCGCCTGCGAGAGCTGCAACAGCTGCCCCGCTTTTGCCCTGTTCATCGACGAGGAGGATTGAGATGGCTTTCGACGTGAAGAAGCACCTGATCAAAGTGAACGGCGGCAAGGATTACCTGCCCGTCGCGTACAGGCTCGTCTGGTTCCGGGAGGAGCACCCCGACTGGGGCATCGCCACGGAGCCCATCGTCTGCGACATCGAGGCAGGGGTGTTCGTTTGGCACGCCAGGATCAGCAATGCCGAGGGGAGGGTGGTGGCCGAGGGCACGAAGATGGAGACCGTCCGCGGCTTCGCCGATGCAGCGGAGAAGAGTGAGACCGGCGCGATCGGAAGGGCGCTCGGCGTGCTCGGGTTCGGGACGCAGTTCGCGCCGGAGTTCGATGAAGGGACGGAGCGCATCGTGGACACCCCGATGCCGGTGGGCAACGGGAACGGGAAGCCGGAGCGGAGACCGGAGCCCACGCGCGGGACCGTCGCGAACATCGGACGGGACTTCGCCGTATGCGATGAGTGCGGCCGACCGCTCACGAAGGCTCAGGAGACCCTCAGCGCCAAGCGATGCGGACGTGCGCTCTGTCCGTCCCATCAGCCCGTCACGAGAGCGTGATGTCGATTCTACCTCCGCCCGCTCGGTCGCCTCCACTTGTCCCTGCTACCCCCAGCAGCTCGTCCCCAACCCTCCCGACGTGGTATGAGGCCGCGCCTCGACCACCCCTCACCTGAAGTAGGAGCTACACAATGGAACTTGGAGCCGTCTTGATCACAACCCTCGTCTTCGTCTTCGTCCTTCGCGTCATCACGTGCGCCGGAGGCTGGTACAAGTCCGGCATATTCCAGTCGATGGCGCCGCTGCGCGGGCGCAGGAAAGCCGACATCATCAAGGCCGCCGGACTGCCGAATGCGATCAACAGGACGCCGGAGGGGCACACGCTTTTGCAGTGGATCCAGCCCGGCTACCACATCGCCCTGTTGTTCGACGAGAAGGACATCTGCATCAGAGTAACTCACGAACAGAAGAGCTGACACCCGAGCCCAGGCTGACTCGTGATTACTCACAGTCGCAGGGGCGAACCATCACCCTCGTATCCGGCGCCCGACCCTGTGCTGCCGCACCATCTCACCTACCTGCCCTTTCGGGAGATTCAGCAACGGGACGGGAATTGGGACGTCGATTCGGCGAATCCGGGGTTCCACCACCTCAGGGAGTGGAACCCCGGATTTTGATCACCAGTCGTCCGCACCAAGGCGGTCTAGGAGTCCCTTTGCGCAAGCAGATTGGACTGGTCGCAGGGTTACTCGGTCTGGTTCCGAGACAATGGTGAGCAGGGACTCCATCGCGTCCTCCGAAACCACCTTACTTGCGGCTACGGCCGAAAACACGGTGGCATTCTGCGGACGCGAATACGTGCTATCTGTCCGCACGGGCCAGTCTGCCTGTCAATGCCGCTCGGAGCATGTCAGCCATCGGGGCAAGGTCAGGTTGGGAACGTGTCGCGAACGCATCGAGCGCCTCACGGGCGGTGTCGAGGGCGAACGCGGTCCTGGCGTTTGCCTCCTCCACAGCAAGATGCAAGAGCGCGCTGGCACGCGTGCGGTCGAACTCGGCACTATCACACTGGTCAATCGCTTCCCGGTAGAGTGTTCTACCAAGGTCGGGGCTTCCGAGCCGAAAGAGGATGAGCCCCTTAGTTGCGGTAGCCGCAATCTGAACGCCTCGCGGCGCCGAGCCCCAGTGGACCAAGCATATCGACTTCTCTGCCTCATCGACCCGACCGCTTTTCGCCAAGGCGACAGCCAGGTTGTTTATAAGGAGCGGATCGGTCGGTTCCGCCTGGAGACCGTACCGGGCGATCCGCTCAGAGCGCTTGAAGTCCTGGAGGGCCACCGCAGCCCAGTAGGAACCCAGCGTTGCTGGCCGACTGGAGAAAGGTTCGTCTTTCAACCACTGCTCTGAGTTCGAGACCGCTGCGTGCCAATCCTGGGCACGGTGTGCTTCACGAGTTCTTGCTTCGAACGCGCGAGGTGTCCGGAGGGACTCGGGATCGACTTCGAACCCTGTCATCTCTCCGGTAGCCCAGGTCGCCTGCGCCACCGAGTTGTCCGTGGGCTGGAGGAGACTCTTGCGGAAGAACTTCTTCGCCTTCTTCGTCTCGCCAGCACCCAATTCCACGGTCCCAACGGCACCAGCGAGCTCGCTGAGATCGGAGAGACCGAATGCGTCATCGAGGATCATCTCTCTGCCCAGTTTGACGTGACGTGAAGTCCTTCCGGCTACAGCGGCAACACTGATCTCAGTAGACAGGAGCCAAGGATCGGCCAGCGTCGCGGGTCGGCGCACGAAGAGCGAGTGCGCTCGCTCCGGGTCGCCGAAGTGAACGTATAGCCGTGCGGCGGATCGCACGACGAAACGGTTGTCTGGAGCAAGCAGCAGGGCACGGCGGATCGCAGCGACTGCCTTGTCCTTCAGTCCTACCAGAGAGTACTGACGGGCAAGGTCGACGGCAGCAATAGCGTTGCGAGGATCGCGGACCAATCGAGCCCGCAAGTGGCGGATCGCTTCGTGAGCCAGTCTGACTTCTGGGTCAGCGCTGGGCGCATCGAGATCCTCTTCGTAGGCAATATCCGCGGATCTCAGGACCCGATTGGCCGCCGAAGCGATCAGAGGTGCCGTCGGAAGCGCCTGGGAGCGAATGAACCTGGCGGCATCGATAGCGTCGGCTTCGCGGCCCAGAACGATGGCGGACGACAACAGGTCCGCTGCCGTACCAATGGACCTAGTCTCCTCCCATTCCCTTAGTCTTGTTGTGAAGTGCTCGTCGTCTGGAACTCCGCGAACCGGTTGGGTTGCAGTGGCCCGCAGTTCTCCGAGGCTGACTGCGACACAGGAATCGCGCCACCTTGGTAGCATCCGACGCGCTGAATCGCTGGAGAGTGTAAACATCAAGGCTGCCTATGTCTTAGGCGGAACTCCTGTTGCTCCGCAAGCCGGTTGAACAACGACACGTACCGGTTCAGACTGAATGGATTACCTCTTGAGGCTCGTGCTCTAGGGTGCCCACGCTGGCCAGGGTCAGGATCACACAACTGCTGGACTGCCAGAGTCAGCTCGTCCCGAAGGTCCTCAGGAACGCACTGGGCGAAGTCGTCGACCGCGAGGTCGAACGCATCGCGAACGTAGGGCAGAACTTCGCGATAATCCGCGCGCCAGTTCTGGAAGTGATGGTCCGGGTGCAGGTGCCCGGTAAGCAAAGCTGTCATACACTGTCCCGTGAAGAAGTAGACCGCCATACTCCCAAGGTGATACGCATCGCACCCGCAGCGCCGTGGGTTCCAATCAGGATCTATGTACCCATACAGCAACTCGGGAGGCGCATAGGACCGATCACCAGCTACGGGGTAGTTGTGATGGGGCGGGGTTCGTCCTTTCAGGGCGGCACGGCCGAGGTCCGTCAGCTTGCTAGTGGACTCATTGAACACGAGGACGTTGGAGGGTTTCAAGTCCTGATGGGCCATACCATTGTCATGCAACTGCTCCAACCCGGTCGCAACGTGGTGAAGGCATCGCAACGCCCACGCGACTTCAAACTGGTCGGTGTACGCAGCGTGGGCCCTGATGTCGCCGTCGGCGAGGTCGAAGATGATGTAGTGCACTACATCGAAGCTGCTTCCTCCCGGTGGTACAACGGAGCCATCAGCCAGCGGATGCACTACCCGGTCAAGACGCTTATCGCGGCAGGCACACAAGATGTCGCGCTCGAAGTTGAATGCCTCAGTAAGGTATTGCAGTGCGCGCATCGGGTCGTCTTGTTGCATCGCCCACTGGAAGTCGACCGCCTTGAGAAAAGCCTTCTGACCGCGATCCGAATGCACGACGTAACAGGAGGAGAAGTTCCCCCCTGTTCCGTCCACCGATCGCGGTACAGCGCTGATCACACGCCAACCACCGTCCAGAATGAGACCCTCGAGCCGCTCTGCCGGTCTTGCCATTGAACCCCTCGATTTCGTGGGCGATGTCGTGCTACGGTGCGAACTCCTTCTCACTCCGTACACGTCTCGGACTTTCTCGCCGTGGAGCTGGAAGACCTGCAGCAGGTCTGTCCGGAGTGTCGAACTGACGGTGACGGTCCACCGGCTTCCGAAAGCGGTGTATCCAACCTCGGCGTTCGACATCGTAGTTAGCCTCACGCCCGGTTCGCCCGAGCTGACTAAGTCGTCGTGACCGACTGATTCTGTGTTGCCAGGGTAGTCCGTTCCGATGAACCGGTAGGCGATCGCGTCCGTGCCGTAGCTGGTGTTCCTGCCCGTGGCCGGATCGAACGCGTCCAGACCGTGGGCCTCCACCTGGACCTCTGCATCACGGTATCTCAGTCGGTGGCGTGCAGCCTACAAGTAGTATGACACGTTTGTGTCGACTGAATTCGCAGGGGAACTTGGCAGCTTGCCGAGATGCGCCCCAACACGCGCTCCGCGCCTCCGCGAGCCGTCATATTCGGTCCCGAGGAGCCCACAAGGGGACTCTGTCGACGGGGAAGTCTGTCCAGCTACCGTGATGCCCTGAGCGGGCGGACCTTCGGAGGGCTGCGCGTGAGGGATCGTGGCTTCACTACCATCTCCATCTTACTAGGACTAACGCAGAGGCACTCCGCCCGGCTGATGCGTGCAAGTTAGCGATCAAGTGGAGGCGCCACGATTGCATTGCCTGCGACCTTAGGACCTGAGCAGCCCTAACAAGAACGCTTCCTACGCTGCCTACTTCGTGTCCTACGCACGTCGGGGCGAGCACTCTAGATAGAGGCTCTTACAGACCCGTCCGCCGTGAGGCGGACGGCGCAGCCCTCTCCTAGAGGGTGTTATGCACTTTGAAGCAGGGGAGCAGCCTTAGCGAGCATGAGCCCAGCGAAAGCGATGAAGTGAAGGGCGGCAACGGTCTGCGGGAGTCGTTCATAGTCCCTGGCCAAGCGTCGAAACCGGGAGAACCAG
>DASXUL010000185.1:0-85920 GCA_036504855.1 Armatimonadota bacterium
ACACCCAATCGTGATCCGAGTCGTTGCCGGCCTCGTGAACCGGCGCACCCAGACGACGCCCCTGCGCGTCTGCCAGGCAGCCATCTAGACGCTGCCACGAACACTCCCCCTCGTCCTGCGCCATTTGCACAATTCATCTAATTCGAGCCCTGCACTCTGTCACCGCCCGCTGCATCAACGTTCGCGACGCCGCCTGCGGGCGGCGCGTGTGGGATCAGTACTGGGACACGCACCTGACTTTTCAGAAGTCGTATCTGGCCCGGCTGCACTACGTGCATAACAACCCGGTCCACCATGGACTGGCGTCCATCGCCAGCGCATACCCTTGGTGCTCGGCCGCGTGGTTCGAGCGCACAGCTTCGCCATCGTTCGTCCAGACCGTGTACAACTTCCCGTCCGACGGTCTGAACGTGCAAGACGATTTCGACTGACCAATATGGAGTGCGGCGTCAAGCCGCCGCTTTTTCGGGGCGCCAGCCACACAAATCCCGCGCCAAGCCGCCGCACTCCATCGCGCCGCCTTGACGGGTTGCCGGTGGGGCACTTAGACTGCCTGTATGCAGAAAGATGGCTCACAGCCGGATGTGGAGAAGGTTCGCCGGCTCATTGGGCTGATGGAACGGCGCGGACTGTCGCGTCTCGTCCTCACCGAAGACGGCGTGACGGTGCGGCTGGAGGTGACCTCCGCGGCGCCGGCCCTTCCGGCCGGCGAGGCCGGGTCGCCGGTCCCCCAGATCCCAATGGCCCCGCCGCAGACCGAGGAACCGGAGGAGGAGGCGCCGCCGGAAGGCGTGGCGCTGGTTTCCCCCACCACCGGCACGTTCTTCCGCTCGCCCGCGCCCGGGGAAGCCCCGTTTGTGGAAGTGGGCGACCAGGTGGAGGTGGGCCAGACGGTGGGCATCATCATGGCGATGAAGGTGATGTCCGAGATCCCCTCGGAGACCGACGGCGTGGTGGTGGCCATCCCGGCCGCGGACGGCGAGCTCGTTCACACCGGCGTTCCCCTTGTAATCGTTCGACCGATCGAATAACGCTTTGAGGCAGGGCGTGGGCGCGCCGGAAGCGCGTCGCGCCCTGCCCTCCACTCTCCCCATGACTCAGCACCCCATGAAACCCATAGACATCGGCATCCTCGGACTTGGCACGGTGGGCTCCGGAACGTATCGAACGCTCACCGAGAATGCCGAAGCCATTGAACGGCGCGTCGGCGCGCCCGTGCGCGTGAAGAAGATCGCGGTGGCCCACCCGGACCGTCCGCGCCCGGTGACCCTGGAGCGCGGCGTGCTGACCGGCGACCCGTACGAGGTCATCAACGACCCCGAGATCAGCATCATCTGCGAGCTGATCGGCGGCGTTCAGCCCGCCTACACGTACATCCGGCAGGCGTTCGCGCGCGGCAAGCACGTGGTTACGGCCAACAAGGAACTGCTGGCCAAGCACGGGGCCGAGGTGTTGGGCGAGGCCGAGGAGCGCGGGCTGGACTGCCTGTTCGAGGGCGCGGTGGCGGGCGGCATCCCGGTGATCGGTCCGTTGCGCATGAGCCTCACCGGCAACCGCATTGAGCGCATCGAGGGCATCGTCAACGGCACCACCAACTACATCCTCACGCGCATGGCGCAGGAGCACAAGGACTTCGCCGAGGTGCTGGCCGACGCGCAGCGCCTGGGTTACGCCGAGGCGGACCCCAGCGCGGACGTGGATGGCTGGGATGCGGCCTACAAGATGTGCATCCTCGCCTCCATCGCCATGGGCGCCCACGTGGACCTGGCCGAAGTGCACCCCGAGGGCATCTCCAAGATCACCGAGCGCGACTTCGAGTTCGCCCACGAACTGGGCTTCACCATCAAGCTGCTGGGAGTCGCCAAGCGCAACAACGGCCGCCTGGAAGTGCGCGTTCACCCGGCGATGCTGCCGAAGCGCCACCCGCTGGCCAGCGTGGACGACGTGTTTAATGCCGTGTTCGTGTCCGGCAGCAGCGTTGGCGACGTGATGTTCTACGGGCGCGGCGCCGGCTCGATGCCCACCGGCAGCAGCGTGGCGGGCGACGTGATTGAGATCAGCCGCAACGTCATCGCAGGCGCGCGTAACTGCTACCAGAAGCTGCACTTCGACCCCATCCCCATCGTCCCCCTGGCCGACGTAGTGAACCGTTTCTACCTGCGCCTGCGGGTTTCGGACCGTCCGAAGACCCTATCGTCCGTGGCGGGCGCCATGGGAGACCACGACGTGTCGATCGCCCGCGTGGCCCAGCACGAGATGGCGGACGGCGACGCCGAGATCGTGCTCATCACCCACCCCACCCCCGAGTCCAACATCCGCGCCGCCATCGCTCAGATCGAAGCGCAGGACGCCGATTGCGCCGCCCTGAACGTGATCCGCGTGGAGGAGTAAGCCCGGAAGGCGATCCGGATGGACTGGGTGCGTGCTCTGCGTGTTTGGTAGGGTTGACAGGGCGCTCGCCAGATGGTAGAATGGAGTCACAACTCCCCCGATCGGTTCGCTGGTCGGGTAGCAGGCCGCCTTCGGGCGGCCTCGCGTTTTTGTCGTCATTATCGCACAGAGGCGTACGAACGTATATGTGGACGGCTTCAACCTCTACTACGGTTGCCTCAAGGATACCCCGTACCGCTGGCTGGACATCGCTGCCCTATGCCGATTGGCCGTCCCGGGATGCGATATCCATCGGATCAAGGTCTTCACGGCTCGTGTGGCTGGTTCCGCACTAGATCCGAGCAAGCCGGATCGACAAGCCGCCTACTTGCGTGCGTTGCGTTCAACGCCGCTTCTGACCATTCATTTCGGGTATTTCCAGCAGACTCGCGTCCGCATGGCCACGGTAACCCCGCCGCCGGCGACCGTTGAAGTCTGGAAAACCGAGGAGAAGGGGTCTGATGTCAATCTGGCTGCTCACCTCCTGGCAGATGGGTTCCGAAACGACTACGAATCCGCGCTGGTCCTGTTGAATGATGCCGATCTGGCGGAGCCTATTCGCATGGTCAAGGGGCTACTCCGCATGCCAGTCACCGTTCTGCACCCGATACGGTCCGGCCGGGCCAGAAGCGTCGAACTCCGCAAGGTAGCGACGGCGTCGGTGGTGATTGAGCCTGCGTGGTTGGCGGCGTCTCAGTTCCCGCCTGTCCTGCGGGATTCGATTGGGGTTATCCATAAGCCGGCCTCGTGGTAGCTCCCGCCGCCACGCGCCTGGAATACCTGAAGGAGATCTCCGCAATGTCCTCGAACGCCTTCATAGGCCGGAAAGAGCCGCCGTCGGATGACGATCTCACGCGGGCCCTTTGCTCCGCCAGGGAGCTGTGGAACGGGCTGGTTTCGCGGATGGCCGAGGCGTGCGGCATCGATGAGCGCGATTGGAACTCCTACTCCGTTAAGGCCGGGTGGGCGCTGCGGCTGCGGCGCAACGGTCGCAACATCGTCTACCTGTCTCCTTGCGAGGGCTCTTTCCTGGCGTCGTTCGCCCTGGGTGATAGGGCCGTGGAGGCCGCTCGCCAGAGCGATCTGCCGGCGGAAGCGATTACGCTCATCAACGCCTCCCGGCGGTACGCCGAGGGGACTGCGGTGCGGATTGAGGTCCGGACCGCAGAGGAAGTTGATACCGTGCTAAAGCTGGCGGCGATCAAGCTGGCGCACTGACCGGGTTCGTCGAAGGAACGCAGCGGACGGAACACGCCGTCGCACTTCCTGGTTGCGGGGCAACTCCTGGCGGCGGCGGGGTGTTCGGCGCTATGGGGATGGGCCGCGCCGCGATATGGTCCGCCGGGTGTCCGCCCCGAAGGGAGACCGCAATGTTGGAGAGTGCCGCCGGGCCCGTGCGGAGGCCCAACGTGATCTACATGTTCGGCGATCAGCTTCGCCACGACGTGTTCGGGTTCCGGGGAGACCGCAAGGCGATCACGCCCAACTTCGACGCGCTGGCCGGGCAGTCGACATCCCTCTCAAACGCCGTGTGCGTCTCGCCGGTGTGCGCCGCCAGCCGGGCGTCGCTTTTCACGGGCAAGTACACGACCTCCACCGGCATGGCGATCAACCAGTGCTGCATCAACCCCAGCCACCGCGCGATCGCCTATTCGCTGCACGATGCCGGGTATCGGATGGGCTACCTCGGCAAGTGGCACCTGGTGGACGGCTCCACGCGCGCGGTGCCGTCCGGGCCGGCGCGCCTCGGGTTCCAGCACGCTGATGTCTTCCGCGCCTACAGCTTCAACCACCGGAACTACCACGGGCTCTACTGGGAGGACGACGCGGACGGCGTGCCGCGCAAGCACGCGATCGAGGGGTACCAGACGTTCGCCTGGACGGACATGGCGATCGACTTCATCCGGGCCTCGGCGCAAGGGGATACCCCGTTCGCGCTTTTCCTCTCTTACTCGCCTCCGCACGACGACTGGACGCAGGAGAATGTAACGCCCCAGCATTACGCGCCCTTCCGGCACGTGGCGTTCCCGCACCCGCCCAACTTCCGCGCCGTGCCCGACCCGTATGCCGACCGTCTGAACACGCAATCGTTCTGGGATGACGCCATGCCCCAGATGGAGGAGTGGCGGCGCTGCTACTACGCGATGGTCCACCTTCTGGATGATGAGCTGGGCCGAATGCTGGGGGCGGTTCGAGAGGCCGGCATCGAGGACGAGACGATTCTCGTCTACTCATCGGACCACGGCGAGATGATGGGCTCTCAGGGCCGCATCCAGAAGACGACGTTCTACGAGGAGGCGGCGCGCGTGCCGTTCCTGATCCGCTGGCCTGGGCGCGTGCCCGCCGGGGCGGAGTGCGACGTCTGCCTCAACACGCCGGACATCGCGCCCACGCTGCTGGGCCTGTTGGGGCTGCCCGCGCCCGAGGAGATGGAAGGAATGGACGTGAGCGCCCGGATTCAGGGAAATGCGGGCCCCGAGCCGGAGTTCGCCCTCCTGCAGGGGACCGGGCATACCTACCTCTGGGCCGACGGGTTCGAGTGGCGCGCCGTTCGCAACAAGCGGTACACGTACGCCCGCTACCGGGTGGACGGCTCCGAACTCCTCTTCGACAACATCGAAGACCCTTACCAGATGCGCAACCTGGCGGGCGACCCGGGCTCGCAACCGGTCCTGCAGGAACTGCGGGAAGCCATGGCGGAGAAGATGCGAAGCCTCAACGATGAGTTCAACGCGTGCACGTATTACCGCGACCACTGGATGGCCCCAGATGATCCGCTGTCTGTGATCGCCAGCGCCCGCGGCCCCTTCGTTGGGCCGTACCCCCCACAAAGCTCCTGGGTGCACCATCCCCCGCCCGGGCAGGGCCCGGACGACTAGCGCCAAGTTAGGGAAAAGTCGTCAGTCATCAGTCATCAGTATTCAGTCTTCCGCGCTCAGCCATTGGCTGGCGTTCCGTCAAGGTAGGACGGCCGTGTGGGGTTGTCATCCCGAGCGGAGCGAGGGATCCCTCAAAGAAGCGTTCTTTATGGGTTTCCTCGTTCCTCGGGATGTCATCCCCACCCCTCCAGCCTACCTTGACGGAGTAATGGTCTGCTGAGCCGGCCGTTCACGGCCACGCGGCAAGCCTAGGAAGCGCCACCCCGCTGCTACATTGCGGCGCCAGCCGTCACCGCGCAACTACTAATCTGCTACTAACTTCTACCAGATTAGTAGTTGCGATGCGTGAAGGCGGTTCGAAGCGTGGGCGGCGGGGCTTGAGAGCCCTGTCTGATAGCTCCGCCGGGAAGGCCTTGAAGGGCCAACGGATCCATCCTACGCCCCGCGATTCCGTTCGACGGACGCTGTCTGTAGGGCCTTCAGGCCCATCATGGCCGGAGGCCCTCAGGCGGGGCTTTCAAGCCCCGGAGCCTACCGCACCTTTTCGCGCTGGGCGATGAGTTTGTCTACGTCGCGGGCGAGGTCGTCCAGGGCCTGCTTCGGGGTCTTCGAGCCGTAGCGGGCCTGGTCGACCACGGTGCGGAGGCCGGCGCGCATTTCGAACCACTCCGGGATGGGGGGCAGGCTGCGGCCGTGGGCCTCCATCTCATGCATGAACTCCCGCATGAATGGCGTGTTGCGCACGTAGGCGCTGTTGGCCGAGCTGCGGATGGGTGGGATGAAGTACTGCGTCTCGTTGTACTTGATGAGGTTGTCCGGGCGCGTTAGGTGCTTCAAGAGCTCCCAGGCCAGCGCTTTCTGCTTGCTCTGGGTGGAGATGGCCAGCCAGTCGGTGTAGACGGCAACCGTGGGCTTGCGGCTGTACGGCGGGGTGGCCACGCCTACATCCTTCACGCTGAACTCCTTGCTGTACTTCACTACGTCCCGGATGCCGATCTGGTTGTTGATCTCCTGGGCGCTCTGTCCGCCGGCGAAGAGGGGGACCCCCACGGCGCCGGTTGGGATACCCTCGGGCGGGCAGACCTGGTACCTCCGGAACAGGTCCACGTAGTATTGCAGCGCCTCCACGCCGGCGGGCGAGTTGAAGGCGGCGTGGCGGCCGTCCGGCGTGAGGATGTCGCCGCCGTTCTGCCAGAGGAGCATCACGAAGTCCTGCCACCCCCCCTGAACGTTGATGCCGGCGCGCGTATATGCTCCCCGATCATTGCGTTCGCGAAGCGCCTGTCCGGTGGAGGCCCATTCGGCCCAGGTGCGGGGGGGATACTTCAGGCCGGCTTTCCTGAAGAGGTCCTTGCGATAGACGAGGAGGCGCGGGGCGCTGAGGTAGGGGATGCCGTACACGTGCCCGTCCGCAACGCAGGTGGACCACGAGGCGGGGATGAAGTCCTTTCGTTGCGGCCAGTCCTTCACGTAGCGGTCCAGGCACTCGGCCTGCCCGCGGAAGGCCATAGAGCCGACGTATTCGGCGCCGATCTGGAAGATGTCCGGCTGAACGCCGCCCGCGAAGGTGACAGTGAGCTTTTCGTCCAGGTGGGCCCAATCGATGTACTGGACCTTCACAACCACGTTGTGCTCGCGTTCAAAGGGGGGGATCACCTCGTTGTCCAGGAGCTTGCGGGTGTCGGCGTTCCAATCCCCGATCCAGACGTTGAGCACGGGTTTCTGTGGCCCTCGCGCGCAGCCGGCCAGCGTGAGGACGGCCAGGGCGCACGCGATTAGGAGCGCCGCGGCCCGTACGGGGCGGCGCGGAGCCTCCGCGCTCCATAGGGTCGCCGTGCGGGCGCTGCTTGATACGCTCATTGCTTCATCCTCTTCGCCAATTCTCGGCTGACTTTGGTTTGCACGTCGTCCAATGCACGCTGCGGCGATTTCACGCCGAAGAGGACGTATTCGGTGGCGTGGGCCAGTTCGTCCTGGTAGATCTGGCCAACCGGGGTGATGGGGAACCCCCGGGCGTTTGGGTTCTGGGCGATGCGGCAGAAGCGGCCGAAGTTGCGCCGGCGGGGCGAGCCTTCGGTCAGTTCCGGCCGGGTGAGCACGGCCCGAATGTTGGGAACGTTGTTCAGCGCCTCGGAGAACTCGGTTTGCGCGTACGGCGTTTGCAGCCAGCGCAGGAATTCCCAAGCCTCCTTCGGGTGCTTCGCCTCGGATGGGATGGCAAGCAGGTTCACCGAGACGGAGGTTGTGCCCTTGCGGTCGGGCCGCCGCGTGTCATATGGGACGGGGGCCACGCCGTATTCCAGTTTGGGGGCGTATTTTTCGATCCAAGACGGGATCCACTCTCCGCTGAGCATCATCGCCGTTTTGCCGACGAAGAAGGGGTTGTTCGGCCCCTGCGTTTCGCCGTAGCCGGTTCCGAAGGCGTCCACGCGTCCGCGTCCGCCCATGGCCTCCACGAGGCTCCGGTAGTAGTCGAGGGCGCGCACGTTCTCCGGCATGTTCGCCGTAATGGCGCCAGTCTTCGGATCCACGAAATCCCCGCCATGCAGGTTGCAGAGCAGCGTGGTGTCCGGCAGCATCAGCCCAAGGCGCACGATCTCTCCGTGCCGATCGAATTTCGTGAGGCGCACGGCGTATTGCCGCAGCTCCTGCAGGGTGCGGGGCGGGCGCTCCGGGTCCAGCCCGGCATCGCGGAACGCCTGCTTGTTCCACATGAGGGCGGTGGTATCCAGGAGCAGCGGGAGCCCGATGAAGTGGCCGTTGTACTTGCAGAGCGGAAGAGCGCCGGGCACGAAATCGGATTCATTCAGGCCGGAGGCGCGGAAATAGGGGTCCACGTTGCGCACGGCGCCGTAGGCGGCCAGCGGCCCGCAGTCCGGGGAACTCCAGATCGTGAAGGCGTCCGGGGGCACGCCGGCGGTGATGGCGCGAACGATCTTGGCGTTATCCGTAACGCCGCCGAGGTTCTTCACTAAGATGCCGGGGTGGGATTTGTTGAAGGCGTCGCAGAGTTTTTGGAAGGAGGCGCCCTCGGCGCCGGTCCATCCGCTCCACACCTCCACCGTGACGGCGCTGCGCTCCGGCTTGTTCGAGCAACCGGGCACGGCGAGCGCCAACAGCCCAACAATGAGCGCGCGGGATCGAATCATGGCGAACGCTACCTCTGAGCCTATTGTGGCACATTGGGAGAGGAGTCGTCAGTCGTCAGTGAACAGCTATCAGCCGGCAGCTATCCGTCATAGGCGATCTGTGCGGTGGCCGTCTCGGGGCGCCGGCGCCCCTTGCCGATGGCAACTCCCAGTACCCATGGCCCGATGGCGATGACCTATTACCTCTGCCGTCTTGCCCCGGCATGCGAGTACCTTTAGGGTAGGGATTCGAGTCTTCAGCTGCCAGCCATCAGTCATCAGTCGCCGGGTTGATCGAGCCGGGGCTTGAAAGCCCCGCCTGCGGGCCCGCGGCCACAAAGGGCCGGAAGACCCTGGGATCGGACGGGCGCCCGCTTCGGTTGGCCCTTCAGGGCCGTCATGGCGATCGATCAACCAAACGACAGGCGACTGACAACTGATAGTTGATGGCTGACTGCTACCCAGCAGGAGGAGAGCGATGGCGAAGCGCATCAATCAGGATCTTTGCATCCAGTGCGCCGCGTGCAAGGATGAATGCCCAAACGGCGGCATCGCGGAGATCGAGGGCGTCTACATGGTGGACCCGCGCCTCTGCGAGGAATGCACCGGGTTCACGGGCTCCTCGCGCTGCGAGGAAGTGTGTCCCGTGGGCGCGATAGAGGTCGACACTTGGGTGGCGATGTAGCGCCCGGGAGGCGGATGATCCCCAGATGACCAGTCGAGAGCGCGTTCGAGCGATGTATGAGGGGCGGCCGGTGGACCACCTGCCCGCCATGCCGATCACCATGCAGTTCGCGGCGGACCGCCTGCCGGCCCGCTACATCGATTACTGCATCGACCCGCGCACGATGGCGGAGGGGCAGATCCGCGTTGCCGAGGACTTCGGGCTGGACTACGTGAACGTGATGTCCGACCCGGCGTGCGAGGCGTTCGACTGCGGCGCCGCCGTCTCCTTCTTCCCCGGCCAGCCGCCGGCCATGGATGAGACCAACGCCCTTCTGGCCGACAGGGCAGCCCTCCGGGGATTCCGCATCCCGGACCCGGAGGCGCCGGGGCGCATGAAGGCCCGGCTGCAGACGCTGTCGCTCTACCGCGAGCGGGTGGGCGATTCGCTGTGGGTGGAAGGCTGGGTGGAAGGCCCCTGCGCCGAAGCCGCGGACCTTCGCGGAATTAACGCATTAATGACGGATTTTTATGATGATCCGCCTTTCATTTGCGATTTGTTCGGTACGATTATTGATATGGAGTTATTGTTTGCGAGGGCGCAGGTGCAGGCTGGCGCCGACGCGCTGGGCATAGGCGACGCGGCCGCGTCGCTGGTGGGGCCCGCGCTGTATGAGGAGTTCGTTTTCCCGCACGAGAAGCGGCTGGTGGACGGAATCCATGCGCTCGGCGCGCGGGTGAGACTGCATATCTGTGGTAACACGCGGCGGCTTTTCCCCACGATGGCGCGCTTGGGATGTGACCATATTGACCTGGACTCCCCAGCCCCCCTGGATGAAGCCCGCGCGGCAATGGGCGAACGCGTGGCCCTGTGCGGAAATATCGACCCGGTGCGCGTGCTCCGGGACGGCTCCCCGGAGTCCGTGTACGCCGCCATCGCCGAGTGCCGCCGACAGGCGGGAGACCGGTACATCGTTGGCGCCGGCTGCGAGGCGCCGCGCGATACGCCGCCCGAGAATTTCGCCGCCATGGTCCAGTTCGCGAAGGACCATGCGTAGTTGTTAGTCATCAGTCATCAGTGATCAGTATTCAGCCCGAAGGGCTAGTCGCCCATCACGGTAGGATAGCGGTATCGACGGCGGGTGGGGTTGTCATTCCGAGGAACGAGAAATCCCATAAAGAACGCTTCTTTGAGGGATCCCTCGCACGCTCGGGATGACAACCCCACCCACCGATCCTGCCGGGACAGAGTACTAGCCTGAGAAGACAAGCGAACTCATGGTTCGTGCCTTCGAACTGACGACTGACGACTGAATACTGATGACTGAATAGAGGGACGCGTAGGTTTTGCCGGACGAACACACATATCGGGTGCTGCTGCAGCCCATCGGCGTCACTCTGCATGCGGCGGACGGAGCACCCCTGCGGGACCTGCTGTTCGACCAGGGCGTTGAATTCCCTTGCGGCGGAAACGGGCGCTGTCGCGGCTGCCGCTGCCGGGTGATTGAGGGCGAATTCGCCGTCAACGACGCGCAACGGGAGCGCCTGTCGCCGGAAGAGCTGGACGCCGGCTGGAGGCTCTCCTGCCAGTGTCGGGTGCACGGCGATGCGGTGATTGAGCTGCGGCAGTGGGACGTTGCGGTGCTGGCGGACGACTCTGTGTTTGCCTTCACGCCCGGCGAGGGGCTGGGCGTGGCGGTGGACCTCGGCACCACAACCCTGGTGGCGCAACTGGTGGACCTGGCTACGGGAAACGTTCTGGGCGTTCGCACAGCGCTGAACCCCCAGGCCCGCCACGGCGGCGATGTGATGAGCCGCGTTCAGTTCGCCGTGATGCAGAGCGGGCAGCCGCACCTTCAGCATCTGATCCGGGCGGAGATCGGGAAGCTGATCTCGCAATTGCTGAAGACGGCAAGCGTATCGGATGTGCGGCGGGTGACGATCGTCGGGAACACGGTGATGCACCACCTGTTCAGCGGCGTGAGCGTGGAGCCGATGAGCCATACGCCGTTCGAGTCGGCAGACCCGGGCCCGCGGGAGTTCTCGGCTTCGGAACTGGGGTGGAGCGTCGGCGGCGACCCGCGCGTGCTGTTCCTGCCGTGCCTGGGCGGGTTCGTGGGAAGCGACATTCTGGCTGGCATCCTGGCGACAAGGCTCCACGAGAGCCCGGCGCTGGTGGCGCTGGTGGACCTGGGCACGAACGGCGAGATCGTTCTGGGCAACCGCGATCGGATGCTGTTCACCTCAACGGCGGCGGGCCCGGCCTTCGAGGGCGCGCGGATCCATTCCGGGATGCGGGCGGCCACCGGGGCGATCTGGAAGGTGACCCGCGACGGCGCCGATGGTTTCCATTGCGAGGTGTTGGGCGGCGGTGAGCCGCACGGCCTCTGCGGCAGCGGGCTTGTGGACGCGGCAGCGACGGCGCTGGAGATGGGGCGCATCCTGCCCACCGGCCGCCTGGCGGACCGCACGATGGAGATGGCGCTGGCCGGACCGGTTACGCTGACGCAGACCGACATCCGGGAGTTGCAGCTTGCTAAAGGGGCCATCGCGGCTGGAATTCGTTTACTTTTGAACAAATGGGGCGCCGGGCCGGAGGACGTAGCCACCGTCCATCTGGCCGGGGCGTTCGGAAACTACATTAGCCGGGCCAGCGCGAAGCGCATCGGCCTGCTCTATTTCCCGTCCGAGACCGTCATCCCGGCCGGGAACACCGCCCTTCTGGGCGCAAAGATGGCGCTCTTCCTGCCAGACGAGGGACTCGCTCTCTGGCGGGAGTTGGAGCAACGCATGGAACACGTCTCCCTGAACCTGGAACCGGATTTCCAGGACGTTTACGCGGAGGAGATGGGGTTCCCGAAGGGGTAATCCCCCGGGGCCGGCAGGGGGCTGCCGCGCCGGGGGAATACAGGCCCGAAAGGGCCAGGGGAGGCCGTTGCGGCGAAGGCCGCGCGGCAGCTATCACACGATCCGCGCCGGCCCGGCCGGTGTGGCCATACCGTGGAAGCCGCGGCGACGCCTACCGGGCGCACGCGGAAGCCGCGGGCTCCGAAGTCCCCGTTTTTTGGCGGGGCTCACCCGCCTCACGCGGGATGCTGCATTCCATTATCTGGAAAGGACCCACTCTTATGCAGAGCCGTCAACCTGCGCTGGAGGGGAAGCCGAGCGCGCCGTCGCCTAACGTGGCCGCGCCCGTCGCCGACGATAAGCGCTGGAAACTCGTCAACGCCACTATGCGGCGTCACGGTTACCAGTCACACGCGCTCATCGAAACCCTGCACACGGTCCAGGAGGCCTTTGGCTACCTGGATGATGATTCCCTCCGGTACGTCAGCGCCGCCCTCAAGGTGCCTTATAGCAAGGTCTACGGGGTTGCTACCTTCTACCATTTCTTCACCCTGAAGCCACAGGGCGAGCACACTTGCGTGGTGTGCATGGGCACCGCCTGCTACATCAAGGGCGCTCCGGCGCTTCTGGCGGGCATCCGCGAGGCGATTGGCGTGGAAAGCGGCCAGACCACCGATAACGGCAGGGTCTCCGTGCTGTCCGCGCGATGCATCGGCTCCTGCGGCTTGGCGCCCGCCGTCGTGTTGGACGGCGAAGTGGCCGGCCGCATGAATGCCAAGGACCTGAAAGACCGCCTGGCCGGCTGGATGGCCTCCGGGCGCGCCGTTGAGGAGGTTGTTCCACAATGAGGGAAGAGCCTGTAATGAACGGCGCCAACAGCGCCGCTGCCCCGGGCGGCTACACGATCGATATCTGTATGGCCGCCGGCTGTCTCTCCTGTCAGGCCGACCTGGTGAAGGACGCGCTGGAGAAGGAGATCTCCAAGCATGGCCTTGGCGACACATGCAGCGTGCGCGGCGTGGGCTGCCTCGGTCTGTGTATGGCCGGTCCGCTGATTGTGGTGGAACCCACCGGAGTGATGTATGGGTCGGCCGTTTCCGCGGATGCGGAAGCGATCGTGAAGTCGGTTTCGGGCGCCCCCGTGAAGCGGCTTGAGCTGAACGCTCAGCAGCCGTTCTTCAGCCGGCAGGTGAAGATCGTGCTGGAGAACTCCGGCCGCATCGACCCCGAAAAGCTGGAAGACTACCTGGCGCAGGACGGTTACGCCGCCCTGAGCACGGCGGTCACGGAGATGACGCCTCCCGGCGTGGTGAACCGCATCCTGAAGAGCGGCATCCGCGGCCGCGGCGGCGCCGGCTATCCCACGGGCCTCAAGTGGGGCACGGTGGCGAAATCGACGGGCGCGCAGAAGTACGTCATCTGCAACGCCGACGAGGGTGACCCGGGCGCGTTCATGGACCGCGCCGTCCTCGAGAGCGACCCGCACCGCGTGCTGGAAGGCATGGCCATCGCCGGCTACGCGGTGGGCGCCAGCCAGGGCTACATCTACGTGCGAGCGGAGTATCCGCTGGCCGTGAAGCGCCTGAAGAACGCCATCCGCCAGGCGGAGCGCGCCGGTTATCTGGGCAGCAACATCTGCGGCACGGACTTCCGGTTCAACGTGGACATCCGGTTGGGCGCCGGCGCCTTCGTGTGCGGCGAGGAAACCGCGCTCATCAGCAGCATTGAGGGGAACCGCGGCATCCCTCGCCCGCGCCCGCCGTTCCCGGCGGCCAAAGGGCTTTGGAACTCCCCAACGCTGATCAACAACGTGGAGACCTTCGCCAACATCGCGCCCATCGTGCGCAACGGCGGCGAGTGGTTCGCCAGCATCGGCACGGAGAAGAGCAAGGGGACCAAGGTGTTCGCGCTGGCCGGCCGCGTGAGCAACACCGGCCTCGTGGAAGTGCCAATGGGCATCACGCTGCGCGAAATCCTCTACGATATCGGCGGCGGCATCCCGGACGGCAAGAAGTTCAAGGCCGTTCAGACCGGCGGCCCCTCCGGCGGCTGCCTGCCCGAGCAGTTCCTGGACATGGCGGTGGACTATGAGAGCCTGGCGAAAGCCGGCAGCATCATGGGCTCCGGCGGCATGATCGTGATGGACGAGACCTCGTGCATGGTGGACGTGGCGCGCTTCTTCATGGAGTTCTGCATGACGGAATCCTGTGGAAAGTGCGTTCCGTGCCGCGTGGGCACCTGCCAGATGCATGACATCCTCGCCAAGATCACCGGCGGAACCGCCACGATGCGCGATCTGGACCTGCTGGAGGAGCTGTGCGACACGGTGAAATCCTGCTCGCTCTGCGGCCTCGGCCAGACCTCTCCGAACCCGGTCCTCAGCACCCTGCGGTACTTCCGTGATGAGTACATGGCGCACATTCAGGACCACGTATGCCCGGCGGGCGTCTGTCAGATGAAACCGGCCAGGACGCTTGCGGAGGTGGCGGCATGAGCGATACCGTTAAAACCCTGAGCATCGACGGCCAGGATGTGAGCGCCGTTGAGAACCAGACGATTCTGGACGCCTCGAGAGAAGCCGGCGTTGAGATTCCCACCCTCTGCCATATGGACGGGCTGTGCGACATCGGCGCGTGCCGTCTCTGCATGGTGGAAGTGGCCGGCATCCCGAAGCTGCTCCCGGCCTGCGTCACCAAGGTGGCGGAAGGCATGGAAGTGACCACGGACTCGCCGCGCCTGCGGGGCTACCGCAAGACGATCGTGGAGTTCATGCTGAGCGAGCGCAACCATATCTGCAGCGTGTGCGTGTCCAACGGACACTGCGAGTTGCAGGCGATGGCGCAGCGGCTGGGAGTGGACCACGTTCACGTGCCGTACCGGTACCCGAAGCTGCCCGTGGACGCCAGCCATGAGCGGTTCGTGTTGGACCACAACCGGTGCATCCTGTGCACCCGCTGCGTGCGCGCCTGCGATGAGATCGAAGGCGCCCATACATGGGACGTGATGGGACGCGGCATCGACGCCAAGGTCATCACCGACCTCAACCAGCCCTGGGGCGATTCGCCGACCTGCACTTCCTGCGGCAAGTGCGTGAACGTTTGCCCCACCGGCGCTCTCTTCGAGAAAGGCCGCTCCGTGGGTGAGATGATCAAGCGCAAGAGCTTCCTGCCTTATCTCACTCAGATGCGGGAGGGAAAGAAATGAGCAAAACCCGACTTGCCACCGTCTGGCTCGACGGCTGTTCGGGCTGCCATATGTCGCTCCTCGACATGGATGAGCGGATTGTGCCCATCGCCGGCGCCGTGGACCTGGTGTACGGCCCACTGGTGGACCTGAAGGAGTACCCGGAGAACGTGGACGTGGCCCTGGTTGAGGGCGCGGTGTCCAGTGACGAGGACCGCGAGAAGATCCTCAAGGTCCGCGCCCGAACGAAGATCCTGGTGGCGCTGGGTGACTGCGCCGTGACTTCCAACGTGCCTTCGATGCGCAACCCGCTGGATACGGATCGCATGCTGCACCAGATCTACGGCGACGGCTGCACCCCACACGGGGAAGGCGTTCCGGAGCTGTTGCCGCGCGCGCGCCCCATCCATGAGTTCGTGACGGTGGACGTGTATGTGCCCGGCTGCCCGCCGAGCGCGGACACCATCCACCAGGCCGTGGCCGACCTACTGGCCGGCATCGAGCCCGATCTGAAAGCCCGGTTCGGCTGACGCCGCCTCCCCCGGCGCAGGCCGGGGGCGCGGCGTCGCAGGAGACGCTAATATGCCAGAAACCATTACCATCGACCCCGTCACACGGATCGAGGGACATGCGAAGATAACTCTGACGCTGGGCGACGACGGGAAGGTGAACGACGCCAAGTTCCACGTCACCCAGGTCCGCGGCTTCGAGAAGTTCTGCGAAGGCCGCCCCTTCTACGAGATGCCCAGCCTGATGGCCCGCATCTGCGGCATCTGCCCGGTGAGCCACCTCATCGCCTCCTCGAAGGCGTGCGATGCGCTGCTGGCCGTGCGGGTGCCCCGCATCGGGCAGGAACTGCGCCGGCTGATGAACTTCGGCCAGATCACGCAGAGCCACGCGCTGAGCTTCTTCCACCTCTCCAGCCCCGACCTCCTGTTGGGCTGGGATTCGGACCCGGCCAAGCGCAACGTGTTCGGCGTCATCGCGGCGCACCCGGAACTGGCGCGCAAGGGCATCCGCCTGCGCCAGTATGGCCAGGAGATCATTGAGACCCTGGGCGGACGGCGCGTTCACCCCGCGTGGTGCGTGCCGGGCGGCGTTTCCTCGCCGCTGACCGCCGAGAAGCGCGACCGCATCCTCTCCGGCCTGGCCGAGGCGAAGGAAACCACGTTGGAGGCCATGGCGCTCTACAAGAGCATCATGCCGCAGTTCCAGGACGAGGTGGGCAAGTTCGGCAACTTCCCGTCCATGTTCATGGCCATCGTGGGCAAGGACGGCTCGCTGGAACACTACGACGGCGCGCTGCGCGTTGTCGATCAGAACCGCAAGATCGTTGTGGACGGAGTTCCGAACGACCAGTATGGCGACATCATGGGCGAAGCGGTTGAGCCGTGGTCGTTCCTGAAGATGCCCTACTACAAGCCGATGGGCTACCCGCAGGGAATGTACCGCGTGGGTCCGCTGGCTCGCCTGAACGCGGCGGACAAGTGCGGCACTCCGCTGGCCGACGCCGAGTTGCAGGAGTTCCGCGCGCTGAGCAGCGGCGCGGTGCTGGGCTCGTTCCACTACCATACCGCGCGACTCATCGAGATCGTGTACGCGTTGGAGCGGATCGAACAGATCTGCAACGACCCGGACATTCTGGACGACCACGTGCGCGCCAACGCTTCGCCGAACGCCAACGTGGGAATCGGCATCTCGGAGGCGCCGCGCGGCACTCTGGTCCACCACTACGAGATCGATGACAACGGCCTCATCACGAGCGCCAACCTGATCATCGCCACGGGCCACAACAACCTGGCGATGAATGCCGGCGTTCTACAGGTGGCCCAAAACTACGTGGACGGCAAGAACCTCACCGAGGGTATGCTGAACCGCGTGGAAGCGGTGATCCGCATGTACGACCCCTGCCTCTCGTGCTCCACGCACGCCGCCGGCCAGATGCCGATGGTGATTACGCTGGAAGACGCGGACGGGACCGTTCTGGACACCGTGGCACGATGAGGGAAACCGGAGCCCGGATTCCGGATTCGGAAGAGGAATCGGGGCCCGGATCCCGGATTCCGGATTCCGACCCAACGCGGGAGCGGCTTTCTGATAGAGAGGCGCTCCCGGCCATGGGCGGAATCCGGAATCCGGGATCCGGAATCCGATCTTCTTCCGAATCCGGAATCCGGGCCCCGGTTCTTCTTCTGGGCTACGGCAATGAGCTGCGCGGCGACGATGGCATTGGGCCGGCGGTTGCGCGCGCGGTGGAGGCATGGGGGATTCCAGGCGTGGAGGTCATCGAGGCCCACCAACTGACGCCGGAGCTTTCCGACCCCATCTCCAAGGCGGGGCTGGCGATTTTCGTGGACGCCGCGGCGGAGGGGGATTCCGTTGCGGTAAAGCGGGTTCTCCCGGATGAGGCGGCCGGCCCGACGGCGCACGCGGGCGACCCGGCGAAGTTATTGGGCCTTGCCAAGCTGGTTTTCGGGCATGCGCCCGAGGCGTGGTATGTGACGGTCCCCGCGCCCGATATGGCCTTCCGCGAGGGCCTTTCCCCCGAGGCCGAGGCCGGCGTGGCCGAGGCGCTGGAGCGGATTCGAGCGCTGATCGCGGGCTAACGGGGGCGGCGATGCACGAAGTCTCGATTATGGAATCCGCTTTGGAGTCGGCGGAGGCGCATGCTCGGAAGCAGGGGGCGGCGCGCATCCTGCGGATGGGGCTGCGCATCGGCGATGCGTCGGGCGTTGTGCCGGACGCGCTGGAGTTCGCCTTCGGGGCCGTGACGGATGGCACGATGGCGGAGGGGGCGACGCTGGAGATCGAGCGCGTGCCCATCGCGGCCTGGTGCGCCGCATGCAACGCCGAGTTCGCTCCGCCGGATATCCTGGCCTGCTGCCCAACGTGCGGAGCGTTCAGCGCCGACATCCGGCGCGGGCGCGAGATGCAGCTTTCGTTTCTGGAGGTGGAATGAGTTCCCGGCTGATTGAGGTGACCGAAGCGCTGCTGGAGAAGAACGACGAGCGCGCCGCCGCCAACCGCGAGCTCTTCCGCCGGCACGGCGTGCTGGCCCTGAACATCGTCTCCTCGCCCGGCTCCGGCAAAACGGAGTTCATCGTGCGCACCCTGAAGGACCTGCACGGCGAGCTGCGCTTCGGCGTGATCGTGGGCGACTGCGAGACCGACAACGACGCGCGCCGCCTGCGCGTGACCTCCGCCCCGGTGACCCAGATCACCACCGGCGGCTACTGCCACCTGGAGGCCGGCATGATCGCCCGCGCCGCCGAAGGGCTGGACGTTGCGGCGCTGGACATCCTCATCATCGAGAACGTGGGCAACCTCGTGTGCCCGGCCTCTTACGACCTGGGTGAAGACGTCCGCATCGCCATGCTGAGCGTCACCGAGGGCGAAGACAAGCCGCTGAAATACCCGGTGATCTTCCGCTCGGCCAACGTGGTCATCGTCACCAAGATGGACATCGCGGAGGCCGTGGGCTACGACGCCGACACGGCCCGCGCCAACCTCGCAAAGGCCGCCCCGGCCGCCCTCCGCTTCGAAACCTCCGCCCGCTCCGGGGCTGGGATGGACGTCTGGTACGACTGGCTGAGGGCGCGAGTGCAGACCGTGCGCTAATCCCGGTAACCCCGCCGAGGACGAAACGCCCAGTTAGGGGAGTTGTGTTGGTTGTCCTTTAGCCCGATCCTGGCGCCAGGCAAGCGGGCAAGGCGTGCCTTGCCCCTACGAGTTGGGTGTCGCCGACCACCGGTCAGTGGATGGCAGGGCCTGCCGGGTAGGGGCAAGGCACGCCTTGCCCGCTGATTCGACACGGCGTCGCGCTGCGCCTCGGAAGACCGCCGCTAAGCGCCCATCATAGCAGCTGCCTAACTTGACGCTCAGCGCGTCGCGTGCGTTCCAAGCGGCTTTGGCGCGCGGGCTCTTCGTTCGCGTTAGCGCCATCATGCCGTTGGCGAAGGCGCCGCGCCAGCAGACGGCGTTGTGGCCGCCCACGAACTCGGCGTAGGCGATGTCGTAACCCTTGGCCTGAAGCACGTCGCGGAGGCGGCGCGCCTGGGAGATCAGGCTCACGGGATAGAAGTGCTCGTAACGGCCGGCCTCCAGGTAGAACCGGACGGGTTGGCGCGGGGCCGCGGCGAACTGCCGGGGCAGCAGTCCGGAGGGTTCCTCATCCCAGACATCGTTGGGCTGTGCCTGGCCCGGCGCGAGGACCAGCGTCGGCGATAGGGCCAGGACGTTTCCGAAGACGCTGGACTGCTTCAGCCCGCAGTACGCCGCCATGAACCCGCCCAGGCTCACGCCGCCGACGATCGTGTGGGGGGCATCTGGATAGACCCGATACGTTTTCCGGGCCCACGGAGCCAGCTCGTTCTTCAGGAAGGCCGCGTAGGCGGCGGAGCCGGAGAGGTCGCGATTGCGCGCGTCCTGGCTGACGTTGTTCACCCCCACCACGACGACCGGCGGGATCTTCCCGGCGGCGATGAGGTTGTCCAGCGTCACCTCCATCATCGGAAACCCGCCGTCGAAGGCCACCAGCAGCCAGCATCGGTCCCGTCGTTTGTCATAACCCGGCGGCGTGTAGACGGAGAGCGGGTACTCCGCCTTCAGGGCGCGGCTCTGGAATGTTCGCTGGGTGAGCCGGCCCACGGGCGCGCCGGGTTTCCGGACGATCCAGGGTTGCGGCGGGGCATCGGGAAGCTCAACGTAGGAGCGCCCGGCGAACTCCTTCGGGTTGAGGAGGTCGGGGCGCGGCTGCCCCCGCTCCATCGCCCGCATCAGCTCGCTCACGTTTCGCGGATCGGCGCTTGGCTCGTTTACCAGGAAGAAGTACTCGAACCGGGCCCGCGAGGGATGCGTTTCGGTGAGATACCAGAGATCGGTGTCCGCGAGGCGGGCCATCGGCTTGGCGATGCCCGCGGTGGCGCCGCCGCCCAGCAGAGCCACGCTTGTGACGTTGGCGTCGCCGCGCCAGAGGAAGGTTACCCGGCGAGACCGGGGTTCCCGGTGGACCGGTTCCACCAGCGGAGCCTTCCCCTGTACCTGGCGCCAGAAGGCGTCCATGGCGTCGCGATGACCAGCTTCCACGTCGCGCGCCAGCGCGGCGAGGCGCGGGCTGGCGAGGGGCTCCACGCCGGCTTCCTCGGCATGCGCCGGTTCCGCCGCCGACAGAGAGGCCAGAAGCGCCAACGTGAACAGCCATCGTGGAATGTCTCGGATAAGCATGGGGGTTCCTCCAGGAATGTGCCGGCGCCACGGGCTCGTTTCCATGCCGGAAGGCGCCGGGCCTGATGGTCACAACGAGCAGTAACATGGAATACGGCCCGACCGGCGGGAGGTTTCGCGCGGGAACGGCCAGATGGATGGCGCCGCTACGCGACCTCTGGCGGACAGGAGCGGTGGGCGAGGCGGGCGAGGATGGGGCCGAGCACGGCGAGGAAGAGGACGTAGGCGGCCGAAAGGGCGCCGAGCTTCGGCTCCAGGCCGGCGGCCACGCCGAGGCCGGCGATGACGATGGAGAACTCCCCGCGCGCCACCAGGGCGGCGCCGGCCCGCCATTGGCCGGGCGCGTCCACCCCCGCGCGCTTGGCCGCCCACCACCCGGTGAGCCCCTTCGTCAGCGCCGTCACCAGGCCCAGTCCGATGCCCAGCAGCAGCACAGGCGGCAGGGTGTTGGGGTCGATCTGGAGGCCGAAGAAGAAGAAGAAGGTGGCCGCGAAGAGGTCGCGCAACGGCGCCACCAGCTTGTGGGCGCGCTCGGCCACGGCGCCGGAGAGGGCGATGCCCACCAGGAAGGCCCCCACGGCGGCCGAGATCTGCAACCGCTGCGCCACGCCGGCCACCAGCAGGACCAACCCGAAGGTGGTGAGCACGGTGACCTCATCCGACGGGTGCGACACGGCGCGGCTGATGGCGCGGCCGTAGCGGATGGCGGCCAAGAGCACGGCGCCAAGCGTCAGTAGCGCCACCCCGATGGACGCGAACCCGGCGGCCCCGCCCCGGCCCGCGAGGAGCACAGAAACGAGCGGCAGGTACACCGCCATGGCCAGATCTTCCAGCACGAGCACGGTGAGCACGGCCGGCGTCTCCGGGTTGCGCATCCACCCCAGTTCACCCAGCACGCGGGCGATGACGCCGGAAGAGGAGACCCACGTTACGCCGCCGAGGACCACGGCGGCCAGCGGCCCCCAACCGAGAGCGAGCCCGAGGAGGAAGCCGGGCGAGAAGTTCAGCGCCGCATCCACCGCGCCGGAGGGCAGGCCGTCCCGCAGGCTGCGCCCCAGGTCCTCGCCTGTGTACTCAAGGCCCAGCATGAACAGCAGCAGGATGACGCCGATCTCGGCGCCCACGTGGTTGAAGCCTTCGCTAACGTGAAGGGGCAGCAGTCCGCCCTTCCCGAAGGCCAGCCCCGCCAGCAGATAGAGCGGGATGGAAGAGAACCCGCCCCGGCTGGCGAGGCGCGCCAGCAGCGCAAGGCCGATGACGGCGGCGCCGATCTCGATGAAGATGCGGGAAACGTCGGTGGCGGCTTCTGGCATAGGGTTGGGCCGTCTGTCAGCTCTTCGCGATTCGGCCGATCAATGCCGCCTCAACGTCGGCCTTCGGGATGGTGCAGGTGCAGATGACTTTGTCGGCGCCGCCGTAATAGAGGCGGAACTGGCCGTCGCGCTCGATGCACCCGGTGGGGAAGACCACGTTGCCCACCCAGCCGTGGTGCTCAAACTCCTGCTCCGGCTGAATCAGCCAGTCGTCCAGGCGGGCGAGGACCTTGTGCGGGTTTTCCTTATCCAGCAGGGCGGCGGAGGCGCGGTAGGTGTTGCCGGCGTCGATGCCGTGGTAGAAGAGCAGCCAGCCCGCATCGGTTTCAATGGGGGGTGGGCCGGCGCCGATGCGCTTCGTGTCCCAACCCTCAGAGCGCGGGGACATCACCACGGCGTGGGAATCCCAGGTCTGCAGGTCGTCACTGAAGGCGATCCAGACGTCCGGGGCGACCCGGTGGAGCATGGCGTAACGTCCGCCGATCTTGCGCGGGAAGAGGACGGCGTTCTTGCTGTTGTACTCGGGGATCACAACTCCGAGCCGTTCCCAGGTCCGGAAGTCCTGCGTGCGGGCCATGGCCACGCGCACGCGCCAGGGGGTGGCGTCCAGGTCGCACCGGGCGTGGGGCGGGCAGACAGGCTCCACGCTGGCGGCGGTGAAGGTGGCGTACACCCAGCCGTTCAGGGCCACGGCGCGCGCATCCTCCACGCCGAGGCGTTCCAGGGGCTCATCGACGGCCCCTTCCAGGCAGGGATAGGGATCGCGCTCGAAGTGGATGCCATCAGCGCTCACGGCGTGGCCGAGGCGGGAGATGTGGTCGTCGCCGTGGGCCCGGTAGAGCATGTGAACGGCGCCGTTGAACTCGACCACGGCGGGATTGAACACGAAGGCGTTCTCCCACCACCGTTCGGTGGGAGCCAATATGGGGTTCTGCGCCGACCGCTGCATCTTGAGGGTGTCGGACAAGGGGAAAGGATCCTTTCTGTTAGCCATCAGCCGTCAGCGGTCAGTTGTCAGCCCGGAGGAGTCGAATTGTAGAGAAGCGCCGCTCGATGGACCGGGGCCATCAGGGCTGATGGCTGACGGCTGACAGCTGACAGCTTCTTTACGCGACGGCGCGGGCCTTGGTCATGCGAACGGTGGTGCCGTGGGAGGTATCTTGCCAGACGACGTCGTCCATGAGGGCGTGCATCAGGAAGAGGCCGCGACCGCCTTCGGACATGTCGCCGGGCGGCGGAAGTTGGATGGAGCGGGGTTGGAAGCCGTTTCCGTGGTCGGTCACCTCCACCACGAGGTAATCGCCTTCGAGGCCCACGTGAACGCGCACGCTCTGTCGGGGAGCGGCTCCGCCGTAGATGATGGCGTTGGTGAGCGCTTCGGAGAAGGCCAACAACACGCTCTCGGCGGCGTCCTGGGGAAAGTGCAGCCGCTTCAACAGCCTCGTCATGCGGGCGCGCGCTTTGAACACCGGCTCTCCGGCGTTCGGGATGCGCATTCGCAACAGTGGCTTGGCCGCAACGTTCACCCTCAGGTCCTCCTCGCCGGGGAAACCGGCCCCATCACGTGTTCGGTTGAATAAGTATCCTGGGAAATCAGTTCCCGGCGTTTCCTTCCGTTCTCGGCGATGGTGCGATAGACCTGGGCGCGAGCGGTGTCGCCACTGCGTTCCGTGGCGGTTGTGACAGTGACTTCCCGCTGCAGAGACGCGCGTCCCCAGGCTTCCACAGTGAGAGTATTCCCACTAGAGCGGGTTCGGAAGTACAGCGGCGTGTGGGTGTTGTTCTGGAAACGGAGGTCTGAGGCTCCCCAGTAGACCGTGGCGTCGCGTCCCAGCGGAACGTAGTGGACGGTAAGCGAGTGGTGGCTGCGCTGTACGATGGGAAGGCCGGTGATGAGCGCCACGTTATAGAGCGTGCTGGAGACCTGACAGAGGCCGCCGGCCAGGTCCTTCACCATTTTGCCTTCCTTGTAGACGATGGCGTCGCGGAAGCCTTCCGACTTGCGGCGTTCGCCTACCCAGGCATTGAAGGAGAAAACGCCGCCGGGTTTGATGAGGGCGCCATTCAGGCGGCGCGCCACGAGGCGGAGGTTGTAGGTGCGGTCTACGTCGCGCGGGTTGAACCGGGTTGCGTAGCGGGCCACCACGGTTTTGATCTGCTGGAGGTCGGCCTCGGTGAAGTCCGGCTCGTCCGGCACGACAACCAGCGGGGCCTCCTTCACATCCGGGTTGGCGAGGATGGCGGCGTTCACGAGGTCCGCCGAGGCGGAGACGACCACCTGTCTGCCGGCCTTGCCGGGGCGCGTGGGGCTGGCGCCGGGCGTTCCCGTGAAGCGCGGGGCGCGCGCCGGGACGTCGAGGGCGGCGGCGGCGCGGCGGATGGAGCGTTTGGCCGCGGCGGCGGAAGTCTTCAGCGTCAGCGGAACGTTGGGGGTGGTCCATGCCTGGCTGAGCATGGCGTCCACATCCGGGGAGACCCCCAGATCACTCCATCGGCGGGGGTAAGCGTGGGAGCCGTAACGGAGGGTGATGGACCGGTTCGAGAGCGGTTTCAGGGCGAGGCGCACCGTGCGGGCGGCGGTGATCTGCGTGAGGCCGGCCACCGGGACGCCGGCCACCGCGGTTCCGGCGGCGTATGTGGCGGGCGCAGTAACGGGCGGGGCGCTCGCGGTGTGCGGGCGCGGCGAACAACCGGCCACGAAGGCCAACGCGCAGAAGGCCATCGCGAAGGTTGGAAGGTTGCGCCGACAGGCGCGACACGTCGTCAAACCGCTGCTCCGGACGAAGGGGATACATCAATGCCGACCGCGCCGACCACGAAGAGGACCCCGCCGCCGCGCGCCATCGGTATGCTCTCATGATACCCACATGGAACGGCGCGGGACCAACCGCGCGGCGGCTGAAGGGCGGCGAGCCGGGCTATACCGAACTCGACAGACCATGGAGCCTGCGCGGCGGCATCGCGTCCTTTGCAGCCGGCTCCGGCCATGGGCCACCGATGCCGTATTCGCGCGGGCTCAGAACGGCAGGCGGCGGCTGGAGGCGGAGGCTACGGGGGGGCTGCCTAGCGCCGCGTCCACCGTGGAGGCCGGGATGGGAGCGGGGTCGGACGGGAAGAAGACGAAGCCCAAACTCTTCTGCACGAAGCACTCGCGGCAGACGGGCTTGTATACGTACGTGCCGTCCTCCGGCAGCACGGGCGGCAGACCCTCCACCAGCGGCTCGGCGCCCCGGTACACTTGCGTGTGAGTGGCGTTAGGGCGGCGGCAGACCTCGCACACCGCGCGGCGGTAGCGCACCTTCAGGGGCCCCAGTTCCAGCAGGCGCTGCACGGTGGGCATCAGCTTGCCCCGGTAGTCCATGTCCAGGCCGCTGGCGATCACGCGCACGCCGCGGTTCAGCAGGGTGCCGATGACCTCGGCTTCCTCCGGCGCGAACATGTGCACCTCGTCGATGCCGATAACCTCGTAATCGCCCTCCAGAAGCGGGGCCAGCGTTGAGAGCTTCTCGGCGGCCAGGCCGGCGCCGGTGCGCGAGAGGATGGTGGAGTCGCGCGTGTGGCGGACGCTCTGAAACAGCCCGAAGCGGATGTCAGTATACTGCAGGGGCGCGAAGTGGCTGATCAAGTCGAAGGACTTGCCGCTCTTCATCGGTCCAAGGATAAGGGTTAGGTCCATAAATGCGTGATGTTTCCAGAAAGAGATCGCCGGGGCCGAAGCGTTCCATGGCGGCCCTCCTGCCATCCTAAGATACATCGGAAGCCGGGCGCCATGGGCATGAGGCGCGGGCGGGGTGTTGAAACGTGTGAGGCGGGCGCCAGGGCTTTCCAGCGAGGCCGAACAGGCTCAGAATACCGAGGATGGCGGCCAGGCCTTCCAACCCGACGCCCGAGCGGGCGTCTCGTCAGCCCTTCGTCCCCTATCGTAGCCTCTCGATGTGATCCCGGAAACCGCGAGCGGACTTCCGAAGTCTTTCCAGCAGAATGCAAAAGCCACTGACACCGTTGGAAACCCGTCGGGGCATGAGCGCCAGCACCGTTGAGGGGATGCTGGCAACGTGGTGGCTCAACCTTGTAACGGGGGCCATCCCGCAGGGGTTCGCGCTCTATCTCGGGGCGACGCCGTTCATCATCGGCCTGCTGGGCTCCGTGCAGGCGGCCGCCGCGCTCGCCAGCCTGCCCGGCGCGTTCAGCGTAGAGCGCCGCAGCGAGCGGCGGCTCTTCACCACATGGACAGCGGGCGCCGCGCGCATCATGTGGCTGATCCCGGCCGCGGCGGCCCTCTTCCTGCCCCGCAGCGTGGCGCTGGCCACGCTGTTGATCGTGGTTGGGGTGAGCTGGGCGCTGGTTAACTTCAGCATCCCCGCCTGGACGTCGTGGATGAACGACATGATCCCGGAGCGGATGCGCGGGCGGTATTTCAGCCGGCGCAGCCTCATCATCGGGTTGTCGTCATTGGTGGTAGCGCCGCTGGCGGGCAGGTTCCTGGACGTTGGAAAGGCGTCCTTTGGGCCCAAATGGGCGTTCGCCATCCTGTTTGGCGCGGCGGGGATCCTGGGAATCGCCAACACGATTGCGTTGTACATCCAGCCAGAGCCGCCCGTGGCCCGGGCCATCAAACCGCGTCGGCTGGACCTGGAGTACTTCCGCGCCCCGTTGCGTGATAAGCCGTTCGCGCGGTTCCTCTGGGCCTTCGCGGCCTGGGCCTTCTCTCAGAGCGTGGCCGGGCCATTCTTCGCAGTCTACATGCTGGAGAAGCTGAACTTCACCTTCTTCGAGGTGCAGATGGTGAACGCGCTGGCCGCCATGGTCACGCTGATGGTGATGCCCAGCGTGGGTTACCTGGTGGACAAGTACGGCAACGCGGCGCTGTACAAGATCGCGTACTACGTGGTGACGTTCATCCCTCTGTTCTGGGTGGCGACGCGCACCGACCGGCCATGGCTGACGGCGGTCTCCATCGTCATCGCGCAGGTGCTCAGCGGCTTGTGCGGCGCGGCGCTGGGCATCTCGCAGTTCAACCTGCTGTTGGGTTCGGCGCCTGCGGGGCAGACAGCCCGGTACAGCGCCGTTTGGAGCACCGTGGTGGGCGCCGCGGGGTTCATTGGGCCTCTGATTGGCGGCATCATCGCGGATGCCACGCAGAACGTGGAGTTCCACGCGGGCGGCTGGCTGATTGGGGCCTACAAGATCACCTTCATTGTGTCGACGTTGCTGCGGTGGGCGGTGATCCCGCTGTTGTCGGGGATCACGGAGCGAGAGAGCGCGGGCGTTCGCGAGGTGATCGGGCGCGTGGCGGCGTCGAAGCCCCTGCAGTCTGTGCGTCACCTGCGACGGCTGCGCGGCCACTCCGCGCCGGATGCGCGGGCTGAGAGCGTGCAGGCGCTTGGCCGGTTGCGCGAGCGGCTGGCCTTCGAGGAACTGGTGGAAGCGATGGGCGACCCGGTGTTGGCCGTCCGGCGCCAGGCCGCCATCGCTTTAGGTGAATTGCGCGACGAGCGCGCCGTTGAGCCGCTGCTGGCGGCGCTGGCGGACGACTCCGCCGGAACGCGGACGCAGGCGGCCGTGGCGCTGGGCAAGCTGGGGGACGAACGCGCCGTGGACGCTCTGATCGCCGTTCTGCAGGAGGAGGGTGGACACGACCCGGCGTTCGTGCAGGCCGCCGCCCAGGCGCTTGGTCACCTCCGCGCCCGCCGCGCCGCTCAGCCGCTGCTGGATATCGCGGAGGAAGCGGAAAACCCGGCGCGGGCCGCCGCCATCCAGTCGCTGGGCGACCTGGGCATAGCGTCGACGGCGGAACCCCTCACCGAGATGCTGCGCCACGACGCCAACCTGGAGCCGCGCGAGGTGAGCGCTCTGGGCGACGCGCTGGCGAAGTTGGGCGAGGACAGCGCCGTCATCCCGCTTCTGGAGCGGGTGCAAGACGCGGAATCGCCGCTGCTGCGCCGTGAGCTGACCCACCATGCCGCCATGCTCATCGGCGGCGGCGAGGAGCTATACTCGTGGCTGGCGCTCGATGAGCTGGACCGCGAGGCGGCCATCGCCGGCACGCTGAACGGACACGCGCGGGATCTGCGCAAGGAGGGACGCCTCTCGTCCGCACTGCGCGCCGAGGCTGCGGTTGCGGCGATGACCGCGGCGGCTCCCGAGCTTGCCGTGCGCCACCTCCTGTACAGCGTACGGAAATCGGGCGGCCATGTGGAGGGACCGGCGCTGGACGCCATCACCTGGCTGGCGCGCCGCCAGCGACCGCTGATGCCGGAGGAATTGCTGTTGGCGGCATACGCCTACCACTCTGCGATGTCCAAGCGCGGCGCCGCGTGAACCGGGGCGCCGCGCCCGGGCACTGACCGGGAGGGAATACGATGATCGAGGAATTGCGGCCGGTTTACCAGCAATTGGAGGAGACGTACGACGCGCTGCGGGCCGTTCTGGAGGAGATCCCCGACGATCGGCTGGATTGGCGGCCGGCGAAGGGCATGCTGTCCGCCTCCGAACTGACGCAGCACATCGCCCGCGCGAACCGCACATACGGCCGGGTCATCTTCGCCGAGCCGAAGGGAGACCGGCCGCCATGGGTGCAAGGGCTCGGCCGCTCGGAGCTCCTAGAGCGGGTGGAGGCCTCCCTGACGCTGGCCCGCGAGGACTTCGAGGCCATCACGCCGGAGCGGCTACACGCGCCGTGCGCTGACCATTGGGGCCCGTTCGTGATTCCGGTGCAGGGTCCGCTGGATACGTTGTGGTTCGCCATCAACATGGTCCGCCACACGGCCTACCACGTGGGCCAGCTCAACACCTACAGCCTGCTGCTGGAGGGCGGCGCCGAGCCGGGTTAGTCTGTCAGGTGAGATGATCGAGGTCGGCCAAGTCCTTGTGACGCGCACTGGCCTGTTTGTTGGCTTTCAGGTCATCGAGGCTGATGAACGGAATCTCCAATCCATCAACTTCTGACACAGAACGCCGGGCGTAACAGGCAGAGAACTCGACTCCGGAGATCGTGGTCAACACCTCCACACGGAACGGCGGGTTGCCCATACGGATGATCTTCCCTGGTTCAAGGAGTAGCGCTGATGTCAGTTCCGGCACGTTGAACCCGAAATCGCGGATCGACTCGGCAGCGCGTTCGGCGTTGGTGGGGTTGAGCGCGATCCAGATGTCCATGTCGGCTGTGGCTCGCACATATCCGTGATGCGCAACCGCGTAGCCGCCGATGACGAGATACTCAACCTGTCGTGAGTTCAGCAACCTCAAGAACTCTCTGAAGTCGGGCGGTAGCAGGATTGTAGCCATAGAGGGTTCGCCGGATGATCTCAACAGCAAGCAAGCGCTCAGCAGGCGTCTTGGCGCGCCAGTAGTCCGCTTCATCGTCCGCGTGGCACAGATCGGTCACCGCAAACGCTGATCGATCAACACACTGGGCCTGCTCCGTGTTCATACCAGTAGTCTAGCCGTTCTGTGCTCAGATCGCCTTCCCAATTGGCCGAATCGCCCTCAAGCAGTGTGCGCTGCACACGGCGGGGGAGACGCCTGGAGCGGCGATGGTGATTCCCGCTACCGAGAGCGGGTTTCGACCGAGGGGATGCGCAGGGATTCGCGGTATTTGGCGACGGTGCGGCGGGCGATGGCGTAGCCGGCGTCCGTGAGGAGTTGGGCCAGGCGGCTGTCGCTCAGGGGCTTGGCGGCGTTCTCGCGCGCCACGAGGTCCGCCAGGGCCTCCTTTACGGGGGCGGAGGCGTCGAAAAAGGCCGATGACGGGATCGTTTCGCCGCTGGGGATGCGGATGAGCTTATCCGCCAGGGCGCGGCAGATGGTGGACTCATGGACGCCGGTCTTCGCCGCGATGGTTTTCTGCATCAGGGGCTTCAGATGGGCGCGTCCGTTCAGCAGGAACTCGCGTTGGGCCTCGGCCACGGCGGTCATCACGTTGTGCAGCGTGCGGCGGCGCTGGGCGAGGGCGTCTATCAGCCAGCGGGCGTTGGAAACGGAGCGGCGCACGTGCTCGAAGCTGGGCTGCAGCCCGCCGCCCCGGCCACTCATGGTATCCCAGGCGCGCTGGTAGCCCGTGTCCACGCCCACGCGGAAGCGAGCGCTCTCCACAATCTCCACAACGAAGCCGCCGTCCGCGACGCGGATGATCACGTCTGGAGCGACGTGCGGATCCTCGCGCGGGGCCAGACGGTCCCAGGCCTCGCGAAGCCCGCGGGCCGGGTACGGCGCCAGGTTCTTGCGCACCCAGCGCAGGGCCTCTTCGGCGTCGTCCGAATCTACTCCCAGGATCCTGGCGATGGCGGCTGTTTCCCCGCCGGCCATCTCGGTCCAGCATTCCTCGATCATACGGCCGGCGAGGGCGGCCGTGCCGCCTTCGCGGCGAGCGCATTGCAGTAGGAGGCACTCGCGCAGGTCGCGCGCGCCGATGCCGGCGGGATCCAGGCCCTGCACCTGCAGCAATACGGATTCCACTTGCGGCACGCTCCAGAGGAAGCGCTCGGCGATCTCGATCAGCGGCTCGCGGAGATAGCCCTCGCCGTCCAGCGCTTCGATGAGGTAGAGGCCCACCGCTTTGATATCCTCCGTGCAGGCGGCGAGCCACTGACCGCGCAGGTCCTCCTTGAGGCCGAGCCGGCCGGCCACCGTGGCGAACGGCTCCCAATCGTCATCGTCGTGCACGGTCTGACGGTAGGTTTCCCAGTCTTCGGCCATCGTGACGGGCACGTCGTCGGCCGGGGGGCGGAATCCGCAGGAGGGGCAGGGGTAGCGGGAGACGGGCGAGTCGCACATCGGGCAGAGGGCCACTTCCTCCAACGAGAGCGCCGGGTTGGCCTCAAACTCCGATCGGAGGCGCTGCTCCAGCTCCAGGCGCGGCATTTGGAGGATCTCGCCCGCGATGATCTGTTCCGGGATCATGCGGGGGATCTGCCCCATGCGTTGCTGCTGTTGCGGGTTGCCGTCCATCATGCCGGCGTCCGTGGTTCCGGGGAGGCCGGCGGCTTCTGGCGCACCGGCAGGCGGACGGTGGCCACGGCCCCGCCGCCCTCGGCGTTTTCCAGGTCCAGCGTGCCGCGGTGCTTTTCCACAATGCCGCGGCTGATCGCGAGGCCGAGGCCGGTGCCAGTGCTCTTGGTGGTGTAGAAGGGGCTGAACACCTGCTGGGCCGCCTCGTCCGAGAGGCCGGCGCCGTGGTCGCGGATCACAATGCACACGGTTTCGGCGCCTGGCTCGTAAGTGGAGGAGACCTCCAGCGCGCCGCCCTCGGGCATGGCCTGCGCCGCGTTGTTGAAGAGGTTCAGGAGGACCTGGGTGATCTGCTGAGGGTCCGCCACGACGCGGGGCGTGGATGGATCGATGTGGGTCTGCACGTCGAGCCCGGTGGGGTGCTGGTAGGTGATGAGGTGGAGGGCGTTGTTCAGCGTGTCGTGCAGGTCCACTTCCACCATGTGAGGTTCCTGCTTACGAGCGAACTGGAGGAGTTCGCCGGTTATGCGGGAGCACCGCTCGGTTTCCGACGTGATGGTGTCCAGGTAGCGCGCATAGGCTTCGCGGTTTGGGCCGGTTTCGTCTCTCAGGCGGCGCTGCATCAACTGGCCGCAGCCGGAGATGGCGGTAAGCGGGTTGTTGATCTCGTGGCAGACCTTGGCGGCGAGCTGGCCGATGGCGGCCAGCTTCTCGCTCTGGATGAGCTGATCCTGCTTCTCCTGCAGCTCCGCGAGCGCTTGCTGCAGGGCCTTGCGGCCGGCCTCGGCCTGCTGGTAGAGCATGCTGTTGAAGACCACCACGCTGGCGTGTTCCACGAGGGCGTCCACGAACTCGCGATCGTCGTCGTTGAAGCCGGCGCCGTCGGACGGAGCCACCAGTTTCAGCAGGCCGATGCTCTCTCCCTCGGCCATGAGGACGCGGAGCATGCCGTGGCTGGGGCGGTCCTCCCCGGCCGGGATGGGCTCCAACGGGTTGAAGGGCTTGGCCGATACGGCGGACTTCGGAGACTCCAGGCGGTGAACTACGTTGCCCTGATCCAGGGCCGTGAGGCTGCCGGAAAGGGCGCCGGTGCCTTCCACGGCGGCGTCCAGCATCGTTGTGAGCGATTCGTCCAGGTTGGCGCTGGTCATGCTGGTGAGGCAGGACTTCAGGTTTCGCAGGTGTTCCACGGTGACGGTGAGCTGGCGGTTGGCAGTCTCCACGTGGGCGTGGAGGCGGGCGTTCGCCACCGCGATTCCGGCCTGCACGCCGATGGAGGTAAGCAGGTCCAGGTCTTCCTGGGTGAAGGCGGCGCCATGGACGCTGTTGTTCAGCGAGAGCACGCCCACGGGTCCGCGCGGCCCCACGAGGGGGACGCAGAGAGCGGAGTGGATGTGTTGGCGGGCGCCGGCGATCTCGAAGCGGGAGTCGTCACTGGGGTCGCCCTGGAGCATCACCGGCTCGGAGTGGACGTAAACCCACTGGGCCACGCTGCCGTCCGAGGCGATGCGGGCGCCCGGCTTCGCGTCGTCGGGGAGGCCGTGAGAGCAGACGAGCACGAGGTCCCCGCTGCGCTCGTCCGCCAGCATAACGGAAGCGGTGGCCGAGCCGATGGTGTCGCGCGAGAGCTCCATGATGCTCTGGAGCAGGGCCTCGAAGTCCAGAGTGCCGGAGAGCGCCTTCCCCACATCGTAGAGCGTTCGCAGAGCCATGCTTCGGCGCAGCAACGTGCGCCGTTCCTGGCGGGCGCGCCAAAGCAGCGCGCCGAGGGCAACGGCGGCGAGGGTGGATATGGCGGCAAGGGCATGCATGGTTGTGGCAGTGCAGTTCTGATATGTACAACGTAGGAATCTGCGCGGCTCCAGAAGATACCGCGCTCCCACGTCATTCCGAGCGCAGCGAGGAATCTCGGCCTAGCGTTTCGAGGCAGTCGGGGTCTCAAGTACCCGCTTAAGCCTTTGCCCGGGTGCTTGTCACGTTGCGCCATGTGATGGGTCAGGACGAGATTCCTCGCTGCGCTCGGAATGACGTGGGAGGGAGCGATTCACGCTTAACGGAGCGCCGCCGCGTGCCCCGTGCCGCTTGTGGTGTTTGGCCCAATCTCACTCCTCTTCGTTGTCCGCCATCCCGTACTCGCGGACCTTGGTGCGCAGGGTCTTGCGGTCGATGCCGAGAATGGCGGCGGCCTTGCTCTGGTTCCCCTCGCATGATTCCAGGGTGGCGAGGATGTGGCGGCGCTCCACCTCGCGCAGGGTGAGGCCGGCCGTGCCCTCCGTCGGGGCCGCGGCGGAGAGGGCCGGCGCGGCCGCGGCGGCGCCGGAGAGCAGAAGGTCGCGCGCTTGGAGGCAATCGTCGTTGGCGAGGATCACGGCGCGCTCGATGCAGTTCTCCAATTCGCGGATGTTGCCGCGCCAGTTGTGACGCTTCAGCATTTCGAGCCCCTCATCGGAGACGCTGAGGACCCGCTTGGCGGTCTCCTGGTTGTACTTGGCGATGAAGTGCGTAACGAGGCGCGGCACGTCATCCGGGCGCTCGCGCAGAGGCGGGAGATGGATGCTGATGACGTTGAGGCGGTAATACAGGTCCTCGCGGAAGGAACCTTCTTCCATGGCGGCCTCGAGGTCGCGGTTGGTGGCGGCCACGATGCGCACGTTCACCTGCAGGGTTTCCTGCCCGCCAACGCGCTCAAACTGCTTCTCCTGCAGAACGCGCAGGAGCTTCACCTGCGTGGCGGGGGTGATGTCGCCGATCTCGTCCAGGAAAAGAGTGCCGCCGTCGGCCAGTTCGAAGCGGCCGGCGCGGCGGGCCACGGCGTTGGTGAAGGCGCCCTTCTCGTGTCCGAAGAGCTCGCTTTCCAGGAGGCTCTCCGGTAGCGCGGCGCAGTTGACCTTGATGAACGGCCCCTCGGCGCGGTTGCTCTGATAATGGATGGCGCGGGCCAGGAACTCCTTGCCGGTGCCGGTTTCGCCGAGGATGAGGACGCTGGCGTTGCTGTCCGCCACGCGGGCCGCCATGAGGTAGGCTTCCTGCACCTCGCGGCTGTGGCCGATGACGTTGTCGAAGTTGTAGCGGCTTTTCAGCTCGCCGAGGAGGTAGCGGTTTTCGTCGATGAGGCGCGTTCGTTCCAGGGCGCGATCGACGAGGAGCTGAACCTCATCCAGGTCGAACGGCTTGGTGATGAAATCGTAGGCGCCCTGGCGCATGGCCTTGATGGCGGTCTGCACGGAAGCGTAGGCGGTCATGATAATGACCGCGGTATCCGGGTTCTTCCGCTTCAAGGCGTCCAGGATGTCGAGTCCGGAGGCGCCGGGGAGGCTGAGGTCCACCAGGGCAGCGTCGTATTTGCGCTCCGCGGCCTCCATGGCGGATTTCCCATCGAAGGCGGTTTCCACGGTGAAGCCCGGCCCGGCCAGAAGGTCGGTAAGCACCGTTCTGATGCCCGCCTCGTCATCCACCACCAAGATCCTCTTGCTCGCCATGCACAGCCTTTCGATGGGTCCGGCGACGCCGGCCCGAAGATTACCATGCTTACTATCGGCATCCGGGCACGCCAATTGCAGTACCAATGCGAGCGCGGACAGCGCGGCTTCGGCTGCATGGGTTGGGATTTCCGCCGCGCTGGTTTTCGGAGAGGCTCTGGAATGATACGAGGCATCACATCGGCGGCGCAGGGGATGATGGCGCAGATGGCGGCGCAGGACGTTACGGCAAACAACCTCGCCAACGTAAACACGTCTGGTTTCAAGCGTGACGTGCCGGCGTTCTCCGTCTTCCTGACAGGCGCCGACGGCGCCGCGCCCATCACCCAACTGGACACCCAGGCCGGCTGCGATTTTGCGCAGGGCTCGCTGAAGCAGACGGACGACAAGCTGAATTTCGCGCTGGAGGGCGACGGTTTCTTCAGCGTGCAAACGGCCGCCGGCGTGGCGTACACGCGAGACGGTTCCTTCACGCTTTCCGCCGACGGCGCCCTGGTTACCGGCTCCGGCGACGCGGTGCTTGGGGCAAACGGCCCCATCAAGCTGGCCCCGGGATCGTTCAGCGTGGACGAGCGGGGCGTGATTACCCAGAACGGAAAGGCCGTGGACACGCTGAAGGTCGTTTCCTTCGCCGATCCGCAGGGGCTCCGCAAACTCGGGGGCAACCTCATTACGGCGCCGTTCACGCAGGCCACGAACGCCGCGACGACCACGAAGGTGCGCCAGGGTTACCTGGAGTCATCGAACGTGAACTCGGTTTCCGAAATGGTGAGCATGATTTCCGGTTACCGCGCCTACGAAGCGAGCCAGAAGGCCGCAACGGCGCAGGACGAGACGTTGGAAAAGCTGGTCAACGAGGTTGGCCGGGTCTGATGACGCAGTGGGGCGGCCGTAACGGCCCGCCCAGGAGACGTATGCGGTTATGATGCGAGCGCTCTACACATCGGCCACCGGGATGATGGCCCAGCAGTTGAACATGGACGTAGTGGCCAACAACCTGGCCAACGTGAACACCACCGGCTTCAAACGGAGCCGCGTGGACTTCCAGGACCTGCTGTATCAGAACACCCGCGAGGCGGGCACCACGGTCGCCAAGGGCGCCACAGTGCCCACCGGCGCCCAGACCGGCCTCGGCGTGCGTCCCGGCGCCATCCAGAAGATGTACGGACAGGGTGACCTGGAGCAGACGGATAACCCGCTGGATGTGACCATCGAGGGCGACGGGTTCTTCCAGGTCCTTCAGCCGGACGGCACCACCGCGTATACCCGCGATGGAACCCTGAAAATGGACGCCACCGGGAAGCTGGTGACCTCAGACGGATACGCGCTGCAGCCCGAGATCACGATCCCCTCGGAAGCGAAGACGATCTCCATCGGCAGCGACGGCACGGTTTCCGTGACGATGCCCGGCCAATCGCAGCCGCAGCAGCTCGGCCAGCTCCAGATCGCCCGCTTCCTGAACCCGGCCGGGCTCAACAGCATCGGCCGCAACCTGGCGCTTCCCACCGCCGCCAGCGGCGACCCCAACGTGGGGACCCCGGGCCTGAACGGCTTCGGCACGCTGGCGCAGGGCATGATCGAGCGCAGCAATGTGAAGGTGGTTGAGGAGATGGTCAACATGATCGTCGCCCAGCGCGCCTACGAAGTGAACTCGAAGGCGATCACCACCTCGGACGAGATGCTGGGCATGGCCAACGGCCTGAAGAGGTAATCCGCGATGACGCGCTGGACCGATGACGAACTCAGAATGGGAGCCCGGCGGCCGGTGGTTGCGACCATCGCGGCGTCCGCGGGGTGGAAGCGCCCGTCGTTCCTGCAAGCGCTGGGGATGACGCTGGGGCGTTTCCGGACCTGGCTGCTTCCAGCAGTTGTTCTGGCGGCGTTGTCCGCTCCGGCGCACGCCGCCGCAATGGCCCGCATCCAGGCGGAGGCGTTGGTGAAGGGTGACGCAGTGCGGCTCGGCGACATGGCGAAGATCACCGGCGATGCCGCAACCCGCGCCAAACTGTCGCAGGTCGAAGTGGGGCCGTCGCCGCTGCCGGGCTACTCGCGCAGCATCAGCCTCGATTACGTTCGCATCCGGTTGCGCCAGCGTAACCTGGACCCGGCGCTGATCAGCGCCGATTCCGCCGCGCAGTGCAAGGTAACCCGCTCGTCGCAAACAGTGGGCGCGGACAGGCTGGTGGAGGCCGCGCGGGCATTTGTGGAGGGCTCCATGGAGGCCGGTGACGGTCGCGTGGTGGTTGAGCCGTCGAGCCGTCCCCGAGACCTGACTTTGCCGGATGGCCGGTTGGAGCTGACAGCGGCGGACGCCGGCACGCCCACCGGCGCGTTCCGGCGCATCGCGATCCGCGCGATGGTGGAAGGTGAGGAAGCGGGCCGGGTGGATGTGTCGCTAAGGGTGCGTCGCTACAGCAATGTGGCCGTGGCGAAGCGAACGATCCCTCGCGGCGAATCCGTTGTCGCCGACGCCGTTACGTATGAGGAGCGCGACCTGACGTCGCTGCCCGAAGACGCCCTCACGGAAGCCACGGCTCTGAACGGATTGCAGGCCACGCAGCCTATCGCCGCGGGCTCCGTGCTGACGGCTCGCGCCGCCGCGGAACCGCCACTGGTGCACCGGGGCGACTCGGTGACGATCGTCGCCCGCATCGGGAGCATCGAAGTGAGCGCCTCCGGCGTGGCCGGCGAGGACGGACGCCTGGGGCAGAGCATCCGCGTGAAGAATGGTTTGCAGGAGACGCGGGCCACGGTTGTGGACGCTCGCACCGTGGAAGCGGCGCTGTGATGATGAGGGGAATCGATGAGATGAAACGTACCGGAGTCTTAATCGGTGTGGTGATTGGGCTGTGCGCCGCGGGGCGCGCGGACTCGTTGTGGAAGTCGGAGCCAAAGCCCGAGGCCAGGGCGTCGTCGGGTTCGATGTACGTCGATATGCGCGCCGCCAAGGTAGGCGACCTGGTGACCATCCTGGTGACCGAAACCTCCAGCGCAACGCAGCAAGCGAGCACCTCGGTAACGAAGAAGGACACTGTGAACACCGCCGCCGGCGCAGGCGCGCTGTTGAGGATCCTGCCGGCGTGGAAGGTGAGCGGCAGCACGGATGCGGCCGCGCAGGGCAGCACCGCCCGCAGCGCCAACCTCACCGCGCGCATCACCGCCAAGGTCATCGCCGTGAACCCCAACGGCACGCTGACCCTCGAAGGCACGCGCGACGTGAAGGCGAACGACGAAACCCAGATGCTGCGCATCACCGGCACGGTGCGCCGTGAGGACATCGCCTCGGACAACACCGTGCAGAGCGCCTATCTGGCGGATGCCAAAATCGACTACACGGGCAAGGGCCCCATCGCCGAGCGCCAGAAGCCTGGCCTCATCACCCGCATCTTCAAGATCCTGTTCTAACTGCCCCGGGGCGCCAAAACCATGCGTATACTCAGTGCTATCATCCTGTCCCTCCTGGCGGGTTCGACCTTCGCCCAGACCGTGCGCGTGAAGGATCTTGCCCGGCTGGAAGGCGTGCGGGCCAACCAACTTGTGGGCTACGGCCTGGTTGTGGGCCTGGATGGAACCGGCGACTCCAAGCAGACGCTGTTCACCGTGCAGAGCACGGTGAGCATGCTCAACCGCATGGGGGTTACCGTGCCGAACGGCCAGGTGAACCTGAAGAACGTGGCCGCAGTGATGGTGACCGCGGATCTCGTAGCGTTCGCCCGCAACGGCGATCGGATCGACGTAACCGTCTCCTCACTGGGTGATGCTCGCACCCTGCAGGGCGGCGTGTTGCTGCAGACTCCCCTGAACGGCGCGGACGGCGGCACATATGCGGTGGCGCAGGGCGCGGTGAGCATCGGCGGGTTCTCGGCCGGCGGCGGCGGCTCCACCACCGTGAAGAACCACCCCACCGTGGGCCGTATCCCCAACGGCGCCATGGTGGAAAAGGAGGTGCCCATGTCGATCAGCGAAGACAACCACCTCGTTCTTTCGCTGAGTCGGGCGGATTTCACCTCCGCCGCGCGCATCGCCAAGGCGATCGAAGTGAGCACGGGCGCAACCGCCACCGCTGAAGATGCGGGCCGCGTGAAGGTCGATATCCCCGCGAAATGGCGCGGCAATCCCGTTCCGTTCGTGGCGCAGGTGGATGACGTGAGCGTGGACGTTGAGCCGGTGTCGAAGGTTGTCATCAATGAGCGCACCGGGACCATTGTGATCGGCGGCGCCGTTCGCCTATCGCCGGTGGCCGTGGCCCACGCGGGGCTCACGGTGAGCGTGAAGACGACGCCGGTGGTCAGCCAGCCCGCGCCGCTTTCGAAGAACGGCACAACCGTGATCGTCCCGAAGACGAAGACCACCGTTTCGGAGCCGCCCGCCAACACCGTGCTGATTGACGGCGGTGACACGGTTGAAGACCTGATCCGCGCGCTGAACGCCATCAAGGCGACCCCGCGCGATATCATCGCCATCATTCAGGCCATCAAGGAAGCCGGCGGCCTGCAGGCAGAGCTCGAGGTGTTGTGATGAGGCTTCCCCCAGCCGCGCTTCCCATGGAGGCAAAACAGTTATTTAAGTCCCTGACCCGCCCTGCCGAAAACCCGGATGTCAAGAAGTCGAGTCAGATCGACGGAGCCAAAGAGCAGACGAAGCTCAAGGCGACGTGCCAGGACTTCGAAAGCGTCTTTCTGAACATGATGCTCAGCAAGATGCGCGAAGCAGTGCCGAAGGACGATCTGATGGGGGAGAGCCGCGGCGAAGATGTTTTTCGCGGCATGCTCGACGAAGAGTTGTCCAAGAATATGGCGGCCGGGGGCGGTGTGGGTTTGGCGCGAATGCTTTACGAGCAACTGAGCACGCGCAAATAGCCCGCATCCCGCGCCGGCCGGGAGGGTTATGAACATGCGCATCGCCGGCAATCAGATTCAGCAGGTCGTTGGGACCTATCTGAAGCAGACAAAGAAGACCGACGCGCCTGGAACGGCGCAACCGGTAGCGGACGAGGCGACCTTTTCGGAGCGGGCCACGGATATCGCGAAGGCCCGGCAGGCGTACGACGCCGTGCCGGAAGTCCGTGAGGATCTGGTGGCCAGCCTGAAGGCCCGCATCGCCAACGATACCTATCGCCCGCAAGACGAACAGGTCGCGGAAGCGATCATCCGAGGACAAACGTCGCAGGAATGAGCCGTCCACACAGGGTGGCGCGTCTCCTGAGACCATGAAGGCACGCAGTATGGACGAGACACTGAACACCCTGCAGAACATCCTGTCGCGACAGATCGCCATCTATGGCGAACTGGCCTCGCTTGCGGAACAGCAGCGCGAGGCGCTGATCTACCGTCGCACGGACGCGCTCTCCGAGATCGCCGTCGCCCAGACGAAGCTGATCGGGCACTCCGTTCGGCTGGATCTCCAGGTGAAGGACGCGCTGAACGCCGCCGGTCTGCCCTCGCTCGCCGAGGCGATTCAGCAGGCGGAGGAGAAGACCAGCCGCCGCCTACAGGACCTGCGCGGCCGCGTGGTGGCCGCCGCGGAGCAGTTGTCCCGCATCAGCCGCATCAACGCCGAGCTCTTCGAAAACGCGATGGACTCCATCCGCTTTACCATCCAGATCCTTGCCGGAGCCGCGCAGACGCCGGAACCGTGCTACGCGCTGGCGGACAAGGGCCGCGGCGTGAACTCGTTCCTCGTGGACCATCACGCCTGAACCGGAGCGTATATCGTGTCGTTCTTCGGACTGAACCTGGCGGCCAGAGGGCTTGCGGCGCAGCAAAACGCCATGAACGTGGTGGGGCAGAACATCTCCAATGCCAGCACCGCGGGCTATCATCGGCAGAAGGCCACGATCTCATCCCTCTCCGTGGCCGGATCGAACGGCCAGCGCGCCATGGGCGCTGGTTCCGACGTTACCGACGTCCAGCGCATGCAGAACCAGTTCCTGGATGCTCAACTGATGGGCTCCGGACAGAACCTTGGCCGGTGGTCAGCCGGCAAGGACGCCCTGGACCAGGTGGTGGCTCTCATCAACGAGCCCTCCGACACGGGGCTGTCTTCGGACATGAGCAAGTTCTGGGCAGGATGGCAGGACCTCGCGCTGCATCCGGACAGCGCGTCTTCCCGCAACAACGTGCTCCAGGCGGGAACCACTCTCGCCGGCAGCTTCAACCGCATCGCCAGCGGGCTGCGCGGGGTACAGACGCAGCAGGACTCGGCTATCGCCGCGAACGTTGACCAGGTGAACCGGCTGGCCGCGAAACTGGCTTCACTCAATAACGACATCACGCAGTCCTCCATCTCCGGCCAGGCGCCGAATGACCTCCTCGACCAGCGCGGCACGGTTCTGACGGAACTCTCGAACCTGGTGGATGTGCGCGTTCAGGGCAATGGCGGCGCCGGCGACACCATCACCTTGGGCGGCCGGTCTCTGGTGCAGGGCAGCCAATCGTTCGCGTTGAGCGCGGGGCAGGACGCTAACGGCCATACCACCGTACTCTGGAAGGAAGACGGCTCGGCGGCGAAGATCGCTGGCGGCGAAATCGGCGGCGAGATCGACATCCAGCAGAACGTGATCCCCGCGTATATGGCCAAACTGGACGAAGTGGCCGTGGCGCTGCGCGATCGGGTGAACGCCGTTCACAGCGCCGGCAGCGGCCAGGACGGCACAACCGGCACGAACTTTTTCGTGGGCACGGACGCCGCCAGCCTGGCCGTGAACCCGGCCCTTCTGGCCGACCCGCGGCTTCTGGCGTCCGGCGCCACGAGCGCGGCGGGGGACGGCACGGTTGCCAAGGCGATCGCCGCAATCAAGTCTGAGGCGCTGGTCAGCGGTTCCACCCTGGGTGAGGCTTACGGCAGCTTTGCCAGCCTCGCCGGGACGCACGCGGTGGCGATGCAAGACAAGCTGGACGCGGAGTCGCAACTGTCCGCCCAGCTCACCGTGCAGCAACAGAGCGTATCCGGGGTGAACCTGGATGAAGAGATGACGGACATGATCCGGTTTCAGCAGGCCTACAACGCCTCGGCGCGCGTGCTGACGACGATGGATGAGATGATCTCCACGCTGATCAACAACTACGGCGCCCGATAACCGGATACCATCCCGGGGCGCGAGACTCGCCACCCGGATTGAGAGAGTGTTATGCGAATCACGACGCAGATGATGAATACGAGCATGCAGGCGAACCTGGGCTCGGCTATCGACCGACTGATGACGCTGCAAAACCAGGCGTCCAGCGGTAAGCGCATCCAGAGCGTCTCCGATGACCCCATCGGCGCCGCGCAGGCGATGGGCTACCGCTCATCGCTGGCCAGCATCGCGCAATACTCGAAGAACGTGACGCAGGCCAAACTTCAGCTGGGGCTTGCCGACTCCACCCTGAGCGACGTTACGAAGGCGCTGCAGGAAGCCAAGCGGGTGGGCCTGCAGGGCGCCAACGCGGCCACCTCGGACGATCAGCGCAAGGCGATGGCCGTTCAGGTGCAGCAGCAGATTGATAACATCCTGCAGGACGTGAACGCGACGAACCTGGACCACCACCTTTACGGCGGCTTCGCCACTACATCGGATCCGGTGTCGCTCAACCCGGCCGGAGGTTCGCCCCCCTACGTGTACAACGGCGATGATGGCGTGACGAAGGTGGCGATGAATGACTCCACGGAGATCCAGACGAGCCTGACGGCGAAACAGATACTGAACTTCGGCGGCGCTGCCGATGCCAGCTCGCCGGACCTGATGACCACCCTCGTGGGCCTCCGCGATGCTTTGAACGCCAACGATACGACCGCCATCCAGACGGGCCTGAAGAACCTCGAGGGGGGGATCCAGAGTACGATCACGCTGCGCGGGCTGGTGGGCGCCCGGGCGCAGCAGGTGGAGTTGCACGCAACGCGGCTGAGCGATGCGGAAGCCACCATCAGCGAGCAGTTAACGTCCGTTGAAGACGTGGACATCACCAAGGTGCTCACGCAACTGCAAACGGAGCAGAATGTTTACCAGGCGTCGTTGCTAGCAACGAGCAAGATGGTGCAGTCCAGTTTGGCGGATTACCTGAAGTAGGAACCATCCGGCGGCGGTCCCGCCGGCGCGGCGTCGAGCCGGCGCAAAGGCCGGGACAAAGGAGCGAGTTGGAGATGATCGTTGAAACATCGCGGTTTGGGCGCGTGGAAGTGGATCCATGCAATGTCATCGAGATTCCGCGCGGGCTGATTGGATTCCCGCCGGAGCAACGGTTCATCCTGTTTGAGCACAAGCCTGGCGAGCCGTTCCGCTGGCTGCAATCACTGGATGACCCGGCCCTGGCGCTGGTAGTGGTGGACCCCCACATCTTCTTCCCGGACTACGAGGCGGAGATCTCGGAGGAGGAGGCGCGCGCGCTGGGAATCGACGATCCGGGCGAAGCGCAGATCCTGACCACCGTGACGGTGCGCCGGTCCATGGGTCAGATCACAACGAACCTGCTGGGCCCGCTGGTTATCAGCCTGCGCAATGGCCGCGGCGCGCAGTTGGTGCTGGACGGCGACCGTTATACGACGCGCCATCCCCTGCCGATGGCCGCGCGCCGCGAAGAAGAACCAAGCCTTTCATCGGTAGCGTAGACCGCGCAAGGAGCCCCAAATGCTGGTACTCACCCGCCGCGCGGGACAGAGCATACAAATCGGGGAGGATGTGGAGATCACGGTCGTGGAAGTGCGGGGCGACCAGGTTCGCCTGGGCATCAACGCGCCGCGCAACGTTTCCATCCTCCGAAAGGAAATTCTGGAAGAGATCCACGCCGAAACGCGCCAGGCCGCCGAGGCCGACGCCGACGTTCTGGCGGAGCTCTCCGGGATCGCCGGGGAAACCCCCGGCCCATGACGCCATCCGCCCGCCGAGAGGCGGGCGGTAGATCCGGCTATCCCGTAACACGGATGCGGATCGGCGCGCCCGCTGCCAGAGGGCGGCCCCACACCGGCAACCACGTTGTCGCCGCCGCCGATACTGCCGCCCCCAGCCAGACTGTTGTCGCCGCCCGCGGCGCGGGTAGTAGGGCGGTGAAGACGCCTCCGGCAGCAGCGCCTCTACAACCAAATACCGCTTAAGCCTTCCGTGAATGCGTCGAAAACAAGCATGGAAGCAACCGACCCAACCGGGCACGGGGCGGGGGGAGAAAGCCTGAAGCCGCCTCACGCGGCCGACGAGAAGGCGAACGACAAGGCGCGGCCACTTTCCTCACGTTCGATGCGCTCGGCACAGGGCGCGCATACCATCTGCGCTTCACCGGGAAGCGCCACGTCCGGGCCCCACGGCCCAACTGTCAACCACCGGCCATAGGCCGGGCTGGGAACAGGATGTTCCCGGCGTTGGAATCAAGGAGGAGTATTCCAAATGTCCCTGAGAATTAACCTCAACAGCGCGGCGGCAAGCGCCGCCCGCAACCTGGCGGGCACCGACAACAACCTGAGCAAGTCGATTGAGCGCCTGTCGTCCGGTTACAAGATCAACCGCGGCGCGGACGATCCGGCCGGTTTGGTCATCTCCGAAAAGCTGCGCGCTCAGGTCTCGGGTATGACCCAGGCCATCTCCAACTCGCAGGACGCGGTAAACCTCATCAAGACCGCTGAAGGCGCCCTCACCGAAACCAACAGCCTTCTTCGCGGCATGCGAGACCTGGCGGTCCACGCCTCCAACCTCGGCGCCAATGACAGCGCCTCCATCGCGGCGGACCAGGTCCAGATCAACTCCGCCCTGCAGAGCCTGAACAACATCTCCAGCCGGACCTCGTTCGGCAACAAGAAGCTCCTGGACGGCAGCGCCAGCGTCGGCCTCGGCGCGATCACAGGCGGCGGCGCCGCGGCGGGCTCCAACTCCGACATCTCCTCCGTCACCGCGGCCTCCACCAACTCCGCCTTCATGAACGCCACCGGCGACAACGCCGTCTCGATCAAGATCACCCAGGACGCCGCCAAGGCCCAGTCCACCGGCGCGGCCGGCGTGGCCGCCGGCGCTCAGCTCTCCACCGCGGCGGGCTGGACAGCCACGACGACCTCTTCCATCAAGGTGAACGGCGTCGACCTCGGGACCTTCACCGCCGCCCAGACCGGCGACGACGTCATCAACGCCATCAACAACAATGCCACCCTGAGCCAGACCGTTGTCGCCACCCGCGGCGCGGGCAACAAGATCGAGATCACGTCGAAGCAGTACGGCAGCAGCCAGGGCATCACCGTTGAAGAGACCCTGCAGGACGCCACCGGCGCCGGCAATGCGGCAGCCTCCAACCTGGTTGCCACGGGCACCGTGGACACCGGGGACAACGCCGCCCACGCGACCACATCCGTGGCCTGGGGCAAAGACATCAAGGGCACCGTCTCCGGCAACGGCGTGGGCGGAGGCACTGTGGACTTCAACTCGGGCTCCGGCTTCGTGATGAAGAACACGGCCGGCGACGCCATCACCTTCTCGAGCGGCATGACCGGCAAAGCGGCCAGCAACGCCACCTACACCAGCACGGTGACCGGTTCCGGCACCGTCTTCCAGCTCGGCGCCTTCGCCGGCGAAACGGCCGCCGTCTCGCTGTCTAGCGCAGCCGCCAACGCCCTGGGCACGGGCGCCTCGACGGTGTTCGCCAGCGTGGCCAACATCGACCTGACGACCAACGCTCAGGAAGCCATCAAGGTCCTGGACGCGGCCATCAGCCAGGTGTCCACCACCCGGGCCAACCTGGGCGCCTTCCAGAAGAACGTTCTGGAATCCAACATCAACTCCCTTGGCGTGGCCAAGGAGAACATCTCCGCCTCCGAAAGCCAGATCCGTGATACGGACATGGCTCAGGAAATGACCAACTTCACCCGCTTGAACATCATGGAGCAGGCGGGCACGGCCATGTTGACCCAGGCCAACCAGCAGCCGCAGCAGCTCCTGAGCCTCCTCCGCGGCTAATCCGTGAGAGGCAGCCAAACGCTGCCGCCCTGAGATGATGGGAGCCCGCCCCAGCGCAAGCCGGGGCAGGCTCCCCCATCTCCTACAGAAAGGGGCAGTGTATGAGGATTGACGCCGTCGGTCTGGGTGTTGATGTTGCGGCCCGACCGCCGAACACCGAGGTCGCTCCGAATCGCCAAGCCGCTCAACCGGCGCCGGTTCAACCGGCGTCTGGCGGCGGCGGCCGCGACGAGCGGGCCCAGGCGGATAAGGCGGCCCAGGCCCGTGAGGTAGATCGCTACGAATCGGCCAAGGATGCCGCGCCGTCTCTGGAGACGCGGATCTCCGTGGACCAGACCACGCATGAGACCTACGTGCAAGTTGTGGACTCGGCAAAACAAGAGGTGGTCGTAGAGCTGCCGTCGGAGAAGATCCGATTGCTTTCCGAGAGCCTTGCTGAAGCGGCCGGCAAAAAGCTGGACGTGAAGGCGTAAAACACACAGACTGTCTGCCCGTGCGCCGTGGAACGCGGCGACCAAGCGGGCCCAAACGCTTTAGGTCCGTTTGCTCCGGCTCGCGTTGATCGCGAGCCGGACGAAACGGGACCGCCAAGAGGAACGCAAGCGCGCTAGCAGGGGACACCATGGCACTGACCGCGACAACATCATCAGCAGGATCGGCCAGCATCAGTGGCCTCATCTCCGGCCTGGATACGGATGGCATCATCACCAAGATGATGGACTACGCGAAGAAGCCCGTAGCGATCCTGCAAGACCAGCAGGCCGGCTACATGGAGAAGCTCACCGCGTGGCAGAACGCCAACACCCGCCTGCTCGCGCTGAAGACCAACGCGGCCTCGATCGCCACCGCAGTGAGCTTCCAGACCAAGACCGTGAGCGTTAGCGATGACTCCGCGCTTGGGGTGACCGTGAGTTCCACCACCACGCCGGGATCCTATACCTTTACGGTGAACCGCCTGGCCGCCGCCGAGCAGCGCCAATCGCAGAGCTTCGCCGACATGGACAAGACCACGATCGGCACGGGCTCCGTCACGGTCGGATCCGGCGAAAACACGCAGACGATCACCATCAACGGTTCCAACAACACGTTGGCCGGTCTGCGCGACTCCATCAACAAAGCCAACACGGGGGTCACCGCCTCCATCGTGGACCTTGGCTCGCAGGGCGCGCACGACTACCGCCTTTCCCTCGCCTCGAACAGCACCGGACAACAGAACGCCATCACCTGGACGCCCACCCTCACGGGAGGAACCGCCCCCGCGTGGACCGTAACCGCCGCCGCCCAGGATGCCTCCATTACGGTTGGTACCGGCGCAACCGCCACCACCGTCACCCAGAGCAGCAACACGATATCGAGCATCTACCCCGGCATGGTGCTGACCTTGAAAGAGGCGGACACCGGCACAGCCATCAAGGTGGACGTGTCTGCCGACACCGACGCTCTGAAGGGCGCCATCACCTCGTTTGTGAATCAGTACAACTCGTTGATGGACTTCATGAACGATCAGCAGAAGTTCGACTCAACCACAAACACCAGCGGCACCTTGTTCGGCGACTTCGCGCTGCAAAACGTGGAGTCCACGCTGCGCTCTGGGGTGCTGAACTCCGTTGTGGGCCTGCCATCGGCGATGAGCAGCCTCAGCCAGATCGGGTTCACCAGCGATTCGAATGATCACCTCGTGGTGGATTCGGCGACGCTGGCCTCGGCCATGTCATCGAACCCGAATGGCGTGATGAAGCTCTTTGCCGGTTACGGCGAGGCCAGCGACCAGACGATCTCATTCCTGGCGTCCGGCACAAAGACGCAGGCGTCCGGCACGGCCGGCTACAAGGTGCGCATCGATCAGGTGGCCGCGGCCGCCAGGGTCACCGCCGGCGCGGCGCAGACAGACGTGCTGGCCTCTTCCGAGACCATTACCATCAACTCCAACACCATCGCTCTGCAGGCGGGTTGGACCCAGCAGCAGGTGGTTGACGCCATCAATGCAAAGAGCACGGTAACCGGGATCACAGCGAGCGCTACGAGCGCGGACGGCTCCGGCTCCGGCAACTATCTGACGCTAACGGCCAACTCGGTGGGCGCATCCAGCCATGTGACCGTGCTGGACAGCGTCTCGAACGGCGGAGTATCCACGCCCACTACCGGAACCGCGGGGTTTGGCAGCGCGATCGTTACAGAAGCCCTGGCTTACGGCGAGAACGGCAAGGGCTCTGGAACCGTGGGCAAGGATGTGGCCGGAGCCTTCGGCGTTACCGTGAATGGCGTTACCACGTGGGAGGCCGCCACGGGACAGGGGCAGACGCTCAGCGGAGCCTCCGGAAACAAGAACACGGATGGCCTCCAGGTCATCTCCAAGGCCACCACAACCGGTGACCACGGAACCGTCACCCTGACGTTGGGGGTAGCGGCGCAGCTCAACAACTCGCTGGACTATCTCACCGGCACGAATGGGGCCGTCACCACGGCGCAGACGTCGCTGAGCGCCCAGATCGACGACATTAAGAGCACGATCGCCAGCCAGCAGGATCGCCTGACGATCTACGAGGACCGCATCCGCACGCAGTTCCAGTCCATGGAGACGCAGATGGGGGAACTCCAGAGTCAGAGCACTTACCTTTCATCGCAGATCAGCTCCTGGTCCAAGTCCAGCAGCTCGTAAGAACGAAACCACACAGGCCGGCACGGAAGCCTGCCTATCCAGGAAATCTCACGGAAGAGAATCACCCACTATGGCACTGAATACCGCCTACCAACAATATCTCGACAGCCAGGTCATGACCGCAAGCAAGGGCAAGCTCCTGCTTCTGACCTACGACGGCGCCATCCGCTTCCTGCGCCAGGCGCAAGGGCATATGGCCGCGAAGTCGTTCGAGCAGCAGAACACCTGCCTCGCGAAAGCGCAGCGGATCATTCTGGAACTGATCTATACCCTCGACACGAAGGTGGATCCGGATCTGGCGCATCGGCTGACGCTGCTCTACGAGTACATGTTCAACCGCCTCATTGAGGCGAACGTGCATGACAACGCCGAGGCGGTTGATGAGGTGCTGGGTCATCTTTCGGGTCTGCGCGAAGCGTGGGCCGATGCCGACCGGCAACTGACCACGTCGCCGGTGGAGTCTGGGAGCGAACATGCAGCCGCCTTTGCCGCCTGAGGACGTCGTACAAAACCTGTTGACCGCTCTGCTGGAGTGGAAGGGGCTAACCGGCCGCCTTCTGGATCTGGCCGGGAAGCAACTGAAGGAGATCCTGAACCCGCGCGAGGATGGCGTTCTGAACGCGATCCTCGCGGACAAGCAGCAGGTCTACGTTGCCGCGTGCGCCACGTCGGAGCGCGTGGTAACGCTGGGCTCGCCGTCCTCGCTTTCGTCGCAACCGGAGCATGCGTGGAGTCGCATCCAGGCCCTTCGCGCCGAGATCGGCGACGCGTTGATGGAACTGGAGCGGGTGGAAACGCGCTGCCGGGAGGTTCTGGCGGAGCGCATGGCGGCGCTGCGATCGGAGTTGGAGCGCTGCCAGCAGGGCGCCCGGATGCATAGCGCCTACGCGGGGCCCGCGCCCGCGGCGTCGCGGTTCCTGGACAAGAGATACTAGCGTGCGCGGCGGGCTCTATGCGCTCCTGAATACGGCGCGGCCGCCAATTTGGCGGCCGGCCGTATTGTTGTTTGCCGCTTCGCTGGCCCTTCCTTCGGCCGCCGCGCCGATGCGGTATGCGGCGATGATGAAGACGCTGAAGGCGGCGGACGCATCCGGCAACGTGCGCGTGGCCCGCATAGGTACGAGCGTGAACGGCCGCGCCATCCCCATGGCGGTCATCGGCAAGGCGGACGCCCCGGTGCGCGTGCTGGCGATCTGCCGGCAGCACGGCAACGAGCCGATCAGCACACAGGCCGCGATGAACCTCATCGGGCGCGCCGCGCATGCCGACGCCGCGTTGCGCCGCGCCCTCTCCGGCGTTCTGTTGCTGGTGATCCCCATGGCCAACCCGGACGGCGCCGAGCGCAACCGGCGCGTGAACGCCCGCAGAGTGGACCTCAACCGCGACTGGGACCGTCCGTCTCAGCCGGAAACCAAGGCGGTGGAGCGCATCTTCCATGCGCTGCGCCCGCAGGTGGTGTTGGACGAGCACGAGTGGACCTCCGAGGACCACATCGGCACGAACTCGCTGGAATGCGCCACCCCGGGCGCGTTGGGCCACGCCGTCAGCCTGGGGGCGCTTCAGGCGGCGCGGCGGGAATCCGTGTCGTTGCGCACATTCCTCACCCGCCCGGGTTGCGACATGCGCCTGGCGCACCGTCACTTCGGGACGAACGGGGCCGCGGCGTTCCTTCTGGAGACCACGCCCGACCAGCCGATGGCCGGCCGCTTAGCGTTGTATGAGCGGCTGACCGCGCGCATCGGCCGCCTGTCCGTGAACGACGCGCCGGAGGTGGATGCGCCGGAATCCGCGGCCTTCCTGGCGCCGATGTTTGGGCGTCCGGCGGCGGCGAAGACGGCGCGGACCCCGATCCCTTACAGCGCGCTTGCGGTGAGCGCCGCCACGCTGATCCTCGTGTTGCTTCTGGGGCGGCCGCGTCATCGGAAACCGGTTGCCGCGCCGCCGTCCACGCAGCGGGTTCCGTTGAGTGAGGTCACCGAGCTCTCCGCTCGGTTGGAGCGCCGCCGCGCCCTGGCGGACGCGCGCTCCTCCTGAGCGACCTGTTCGGAAGGGTCCGCCGAAAATCGACCCTTGCGCGTTCCGTGACGCGCATCTGCACGGCGGGAGAGGGCCGGCGGGGATGGGGCGCCCTTGCGGTCGGGAGCGGGCGAGCCGGCCGCGTTTTCCTTGCGTGCCCCCTCGCTGATATCCTGGTCTCGGACAACGGCGTCCCCCTTCGTCGTAGCCGTTCGAGAGCCGGGACGGCGACTCCTTGACGTAGCGTGCGATCGGCCTACGGCCGCCTCCCGCCCATGCGCAAAGCCTTCACGCTCATTGAGCTATTGGTTGTCATCGCCGTGATCGCGGTCCTTGCCGCGCTGCTGTTCCCCGTCTTCGCGAGAGCGAGGGAGCGCTCGCGCATGGCGCGGTGCATGAGCAACCTGCATCAGCTCGGGGTGGCCGCTGGCGCCTCGGCGACTGGGACGAGACTTACCCGTACGCCTGGGAGGGCGATCATGTTCGGGCGGGACAACGTCCTGCTCTCAGCCAGGCGATGGCGTCCTACGTGCGCGCTCCCGAGGTGTGGCGCTGTCCCAGCGACACCGGCGAGATCTTCCTGAACGACCCCATGGCCCTTGGACGAACGCCGCCATTCTGGAGCGACAAGATGACACTCACGAGCTACGGATATCTGGGTGACGGCTGGCCGGATGATTACGGACGCATCGGCGGATACCGCGCCTCGATCACAAAGAGACCAAGCATAGGAGTGCTTGCGTTCGACATCCGTCCTTGGCACGATCGGGATCGGGCGGGAGACGACGGGTACAACTCCCTAGCCCCTGTGAACGTCCTTTACTGCGATTGGCACGTCGGTCGGCGAACCCGCAACGAGTGGGGTTACGACGCCATCATGGCCCTCCGCAAGTGAGGTCTCGGCGATGTGCAGCGCCCGCCTATCGAGTTGGCGGCGGTTGCTTTCCCCGGACTTCGTCAGGGCCAGGAAGGGGGCGCAATGTGTCTGGCAGCCCCGCTCATCGTAGGGGCGCTTCGAACTGACAACTGACGACTGACGACTGAATACTGATGACAGACGGCTGCCTACCGTCGGGCGGCCTGCATTTCCAGCATCAACTCCACTTCGGCGCGGGTGAGGCCGGAGCGGCGGGCGATTTCGGCCTCGTCGAGGCCGGACTCCGCGAGGCGCGCGGCGTCTTCCGGGTCGGCGGGCGTCTGGGGGAGGGCGGCGTCCACCCGATCCAGGAGGTTCTCCAGGGCGATCTGGCGCACGGTGAGCTCCGCCACGGCTTCCTCGGAGGCGGCCTTGAGGCGGGCGATGAGGGCTTCCACGCTTTCCTCAAGGAGGCGGAGATCGGAGGCGGTGAGCGACGACGACTCCTTCTGCTGGGCGACGAGGCGGGCCAGCCAGGACGCCATCAGGGCGCCGGCGAAGGTGATGGCGGCGAGGATGAAGATTACCAGGAACCAACCGTCTTGCATCCGAGCGGCGTCTCCTCCAGGCGTCCGCGCGGGCGGACGCGTCGATCCATTCAGGGTAGTGTCGGCATCCGGCGCACGCGGCATCAGGGCCGCGCCCACCGGTCCGGGCCGGCGCCGGGTCAGGCGAGGAAGTTGATGTGGCCTTCGTCCGGCGGAGCGGCGTCGTTGGGATCGTCTTCGTCGGCGGGCTCACGGCCGGAATCGTCCCCGTCGGCGCCCATGCCTTCACCCTCGCTGGAGAGCTCCAGGCGGTCCTCGGGAGCGGAGGCGCTCACCTGCTCGCGCCCTCGCTCCAGACGGGCGGATTCACGGTCGGCCAGCCCCTCTTGGGCCAAGAGGTGGGCCCGGGCGACGGCCTGTTGCGCCACGGTGGCGTCCGCGGTCTTGTTCACCGCCGCTACAATATGCACCGGGAACATCATCTACCACCTGCTTACCCGCAGAACAGGGCTTTCTCGCGCTGAAGGTGGCCCGAAAGGCGCATCACCGCCTTGGCGTGGATCTGGCAGATGCGCGCTTCGGTGACCTCCAGCACGCGGCCGATCTCCTTCAGGGTGAGGCCCTCGTAGTAGTAAAGGGTAATGACCATCCGTTCGCGCTCGGGGAGGCGATGGATGGCCTGGGTGAGGACTTGCTGTCGGGCGTGGTCTTCCGCGGCGGCGGAGGGGCTGTTATCGTTGTCAAGCAAGCCCTCAAGCCGAAGCGGGCCGCTGGGATCGTCGTCGCCGCCGCGGATAGCGTCTTCCAGGGAGCCGATGGCGGATTGCCCGATGTTGGCGAGGGCATCGTGGAAGGCATCGATGGTCATATCGAGGGCGCTGGCCATCTCGTCATCGGTGGCGGGGCGGCCGAGCCTTGCTTCCATGGTGGCGTAGGCGTCGCGGATGGTGGATTCGAGGCGCCGGACAGAGCGGGGCGCCCAGTCCATGCTGCGGAGCATGTCCACCACAGCGCCTCGGATGCGGGTGATGGCGTAGGTTTCGAACTTAACGCCGCGCGCTGGGTCGTACCGTTCCACGGCGTCGATGAGGCCGAGGAGGGCATGGCTGATAAGGTCGTCCTTGGTGACGCCGCCGCCGCCGTGCACGTTGAGGCGCTGAACCACATAGTGGGCCAGGCCCACATAGTGGAGGATCAGCGCCTCTCGCGCATCCGCGTTCCCGTTAGTCTTGTACGCTAGCCAGAGCGATTCCATGGTGTCTCTTGCGCCAGCGAATTAGGCCGGCGGCCGAAGGGTGCAGCGACCCGCCAGATGCGAAGCCTAGTGCGACGCGGTGTCGTCGGGTTTCTTTGTGCCCTCCAGAAGGGAGGGGATGAAGTAGGTGAGCACGGCGAACGCGCACAAGAGGACAACGGAGCAGGCGGCGGCGCGGGCCATGGCGAAGATGGGGTCAACTCCGGCCAGGAGGGCGCCGGCGAAGGCCAGCGCGAAGGCGATGAGTCCAACGAGGGCGGTTAGCCCCTTCAGCATGTCTTCGAAAGTCTCCATGCGGTCCTCCTTCTTACATCAAGCCGGCGCGGTGCAGCTCGGCTTGCCGCGCGTAAACGCGGCGGATGATGGTCTGGCGGTCGGCCTCGCGGATGTCCACGAACCGCAGCGCCATCTCGAAAAGCTCGTGCGAGTCCTTAACGTTGTCCACCCAGATGACCTGTCCCTGGGCGCGGATCGTGCCGGCTTGGGGGAGATCGATGTCCAGCGCCAGGCGGTCACCGGCGAAAGGCCGGCTTTGGCGTTCCACGAAGACCAGTAGTCCGCCGCCCGAGATGTTGCGCGATGTTGTTTCGATGGTGTCGCCGGCCTTCACGGCCTTAACATCCAGAATCCGGAATCGCACCGGGACGGTATCCGGCACGCGGGCGTAGTCGCGCCGCTGCACGGCGCCGACGGCCTCACGGGGAACCACGCGCAGGACGGCGGGCGGACCTTCCCGGCGCTCAATGATGTTGGCCTTGAAGCCCTGCATCCCGGAAGAGACGCTGGACACCAGAACCACGTCCTCATCGTTGTCGTGCAGGCGTACGGGCACGCCCAGCACGCTGGGCCACGCCACCCACAGCCCATCGGCGTCCATATCCTCCACGCGACTGGAGTGGAACTTGCCGCGCAAGCGGAGTTTAACGGAGTCGTTTACCGCGAAATGCGGCTCGAACTCCATGGCGGGCGCGTCCTTTTGTTTGGTGAAGAATGCCATCGTCAACGTTGGGGCGCGGGCCCCATATCCCCCAGAGCGTGCGAACATCCACCTGACGTCACCTGGACGCGTGGGTTACTAAGCAAGGCGCGTGCCAGGTCTCGGATACACCCGGCGGCGAGGCTTTTCGGATGGCAGACCAGCAGCGGTTGCTGCCGGCGCACGGCCTCGGGGACGCGGGCATCTTCACACACGAATCCGGCAAGCGGCACATCCACGCTCAGGAAGCGTCGCGTCACGCTTGCGAAACCGCGAGCCACCTCGGTGGCGTGGGCTCGGCTTTCGACCATATTGATAACCAGACTAACGTTCGCGCCGGGACGGCGCTGCAGAATGACCTTCGCCGAAGCGTAGGCGTCTGTGAGAGACGTGGGCTCCGGCGTGGTGACGATCAGCGTTTGGTCGGCGCCGGCCGCCAGGTCGATGACGGCATCGGAGATGCCGGGGGCGGTGTCGATGAGGGCGGTCTCAACGAACTGGGAAAGGCCGGCCAATCCGGCCAGAAGGCGGGCGCGCTCCGCGGCGTCCATGTTGGCCAACTCGGCGACGCCGGAGGCGCCCGGGATATACTTCAGGCCATGGGGCGCGTCCATGAGGATATCTTCCATGCCGCACGTCCCCAGCACAACATCCCGGAGGTCGCGGAGCGGGCTCAGGCCCATAAGGATCTGGGCGTTGGAGAGGCCAAGGTCCGCATCCAGCAACGCCACGCGGGCGCCGGCCTCGGCCATGGCAAGGCCCAGATTCAGGGCAATGTTGGTTTTGCCCACTCCGCCCTTGCCGGAGGTGATGGCGATGGTGTGCACGGGTCCGGCGGGGCCGGTTGGGTGGGCGGCCATCAAGCGGCGCAGTTCCGAAGCCTGATCCGTCACGCGTGCCCTCCCAGCGCCTTCACGGCGATCTCGGCGGGGTCGGCGGGGCGAAGATTCCTGGGCACCTCCTGGCCGTCCGTAACGAAGGAGGCGTGCAAGCCGGTTCGATGGCAGAGGCTGGCGATGGCGCCCCAGCGCGGCATTTCGTCGAGCTTCGTGACGATAAGGCGGTTGGGCTGGAGGCAGGCGAACTGATCCGTAACGCGGGCGAGATAGTCTGGCGCGCTGGTGGCGGCCAGAACCAGATGGGTTTCGGTAACGTTGGCCGCGTTGAGGAAGGTCTGAATCTCGGCGAGCTGGAGGCTCTTATTGGGGCTTCGCCCGACGGTGTCGATGAGGATCACGTCCTTGTCCGCGTGGCGGGCCACGGCGGCGCGCATCTCCTCGGGGCTCTCGGCCACTTCGAGGGGAAGGCCCATTACGCGGGCGTAGATGCGGATCTGCTCTACGGCGCCGATGCGATAGGTATCCATGGTGACCATGGCCACGCGCTTCTTTCCGCTGAGGGCGTAGCGGGCGGCGAGCTTGGCGGTTGTGGTGGTTTTCCCGACTCCGGTAGGGCCAACGAGCGCGATGCGCGCCTGAGTGTTAGCGGGCGCTTCCGGCTCGGCCACGCGCAGGCCGGCGGCGATCTCGGTGGCAACGCGTTCCGCCGAGTAGTTGGGGGCGCACGCGCCCAGCAGGCGTTCCCGCAGGGCCGGTTCGATGCCGCCATCCGAGAGGCGCTCGGCCATCTGGGCGCGCGCGTCTTCGCGCGGCGCCATCAGGTTGCGCAGGGCATCCACATTGAGCTGGGATTGCGGGGCCGCTTTCTCTTCCACCGCCGCCAGCACGTGAACGCGCTCCGCGCCGGTTAGGCCCAGCAGGCCAGTCCGGGAGCGCCGCGTTTCCAGGATCACGGCGCGCTCGCCGAGGTCCTGTCGTATTTGCCGGAGCGCGTCCGGCATGCTATCCGCCTCAAACCGTTTGACCGTCATCGATGCTCATCATACCGGTGGACTCAACGTCCACATTGGGGGCGACTTCGCCATAGGAGAGGACGGCCAGTTGGGGAGCGAGGCGCTCCACCAGCCGGCGGAAGTAGGGGCGAACGCGCGGCGAGCAGAGGCAGACGGGCCCGTAGCCCAGTTCCGTCATGCGCTCGATCTGTTCCTTCGTGCCGGCCAGAACGCGGTTTGACATATCCGGGTCCAACACGGCGTAGCCGCCCATCTCGGTGTGGCGCACCGAGTCCGCGATGATCTGTTCCAAGCGGGGGTGCAGAGTGAAGGCATAGAGGCGTCCATCGGTGTGGATGTGCTGGCGGGTGATGGCGCGGGCGAGGCCCTGGCGCACGTACTCTCCCAGCACGTCCGGGTCCTTGGTTGTTCGCGCGTGATCCGCCAGGATCTCCAGCACGGAGGGGAGATCCTTGATGGAAACGCGCTCGCGCAAGAGGTTCTGAACGATGCGTTGCACGTCGCCGACGGACATGATGCCTGGAATCAGCTCGTCGACCACGGAGGCGGCGTTCTTGCGGGCGGCATCGACGAGAGCCTGCATGTCCTGGCGGCTGATGATCTCGTCCGCGTGCCCGCGGATCGTCTCGGAGAGGTGCGTGATGAGAACCGTTAGAGGATCCACAACGGTGTAACCGTGCATTTCGGCGTCGCCCTGGAGGGCGGTTGGGATCCAGGTGGCGGGAAGGCCGAAGGCGGGCTCAACGGTTTCGCGTCCAACGAGGGCCTGGGTGGCGCCGCCCGGGTTCATGGCGAGCGACTGGCCCGGGTAGACCTCTCCTTTGGCGATCTCCACGCTCCGCAGTTTGATGCTATATTCGTTCGGCCGCAGTTGCACGTTGTCTCTTACGCGCACGGCGGGCACGATGATGCCAAGGTCCTGCGCGATCTGGCGGCGGACCAGCGTGATGCGGTCCAGCATTTCGCCGCCCTGTCTCGGGTCGGCCAGGGCGATGAGGCCGTAGCCGATTTCGACCTCCAGGGCATCCACGCCGAGGAGGGCGGTCATATCTTCCGGCTCCGCCGCGCGGGCCGCCGCCTTCGGAGCGGGGGGGGCGGTCTTGGCGGACTTGGTCTGCTTCAGCAGTGTCCACGCGGCGTAACCGAGGCCGCCGGCCACCAGGATGAAGGGGATCTTCGGCAGGCCAGGCACAAGGGCGAGCAGCAGGACAACTCCGGCGGCGAGACTCAGCGCGCGGGGCTGACCGAGCAGCTCGCTGGTGAGATCGCCTCCCAGGTTATTCTCGGACGCCGAGCGCGTTACAATGAGGCCGGTTGCTGTAGAAATCAGCAGCGCCGGGATCTGGCTCACCAGTCCTTCACCCACGGTGAGCAGGGTGTAGGTCTGGAGGGCGCCCATGATGTCCATGTTCTTCTGCGCCACGCCCACGATGAAGCCGCCCAGGATGTTGACGATGATCATGATGATGGCGGCGATGGCGTCTCCACGCACGAACTTGGAGGCGCCGTCCATGGCTCCGTAGAAGTCCGCCTCGCTGGACACGGTCTTGCGGCGTTTGCGGGCCTGCTCTTCGTCAATGATGCCGGCGTTCAAGTCCGCGTCGATCGCCATCTGCTTGCCAGGCATGGCATCCAGCGTAAAGCGGGCGGCCACTTCAGCCACGCGTCCGGCGCCGTTGGTGATGACCACGAACTGGATGATGACGAGCAAGAGGAAGACGACGAGGCCAACCACGTAGTTGCCGCCCACAACGAAGTTGCCGAACGTGGCGATGACGTCTCCGGCGCTGGCGTGCAGGAGGATGAGGCGCGTTGCGCTGATGTTGAGCGAGAGGCGGAACAGCGTCGCCAACAGCAGCAGTGACGGGAACGATGAGAACTGCAGCGGCTCCGTGGTGTACATCGTCACGAGCATGATCATCAGCGCGCCGGTGATGTTGATGATGATCAGCAGGTCCAGCAGCACGGGCGGCAACGGAACCACCATCATTCCGATGATGAGCACCGCCAGGAAGGCCACCATCACGTCGGAGTGCTTGGTGATCCGCGTGAGGGCCGATTGCGTTGTGGGTCTATGGATTGCCGCTTGTACAGCCATGGTGAGTTGTCAGATATCAGTCGTCAGTCGTCAGTCGTCCGAAAAGGGGCTGATGGCTGGGGGTACGGGTTATTTGCGCTTGAGCTTGTAAACGAAGGCCAGGATTTCGGCCACGGCCTGGTAGAGATCGAGGGGCACCGGGTCGCCGATCTCCGCCATGGCGAAGAGGGCGCGGGCGACCGGTTTGTTCTCGACCATCGGCACTCGGTGTTCCCGAGCAAGTTCCTTGATGCGCTGGGCGACAAGGCGTTGGCCCTTTGCCACAACGATGGGGGCGGCCATCGTGGCGCTGTCGTATTTCAGGGCCACAGCGTAGTGGGTCGGGTTGGTGACCACCACGTCCGCCGTCGGCACGTCCTGCATCATGCGGTGCTTGGCGAGTTCACGGCGTCGCTGGCGGAAGGCCTGCTTCACTGCGGGGTCGCCCTCACTGCGTTTGAACTCTTCCTTGACCTCTTGCTTGGTCATGCGGATGCTCTTTTCGAACATCCAACGCTGGTAAATGTAGTCCACGCTGGCGATGAGCAGGATGACCGACGTGGCGCGCATGCAGAGCCGCCAGATCAGATCGCCCGCCGTGCGCCCCGCGATTGCCGGGTCTACAACTCCAATGCTCACCACCGTGGCCTGCTGGTCCCGCAGGAAGGCGTAGACAATCCAGCCGACAACGGTGACTTTCAGCAGCGACTTGCCGAGCTCGGCTAAGGACCGCCCCGAGAACATCCGGGCCAGGCCGGTGAGCGGGTTCATCTTGTTCAGGTCCGGCTTAATGGACTCGGTGCTGAAGAAGAAGCCCACCTGAGCGACGTTCCCGACGATGCCGGTGATGGCCACGGCGCCGAGGATGGGGGCGACCATCCCGAGAAAGGCCAGCGTAACGGTGGTGAACAGGCGGGAGGCATTGGCCGGCGTCGCCTGGAAAGCGGAAAGATGTCCCAATTGGCTTTCAGCCAGTGCGGCCATGCGCCCCATGATGGTTGGCGCGGCCCACTTGAGCGCCAGGAGGCCGCCGATCAGCACGATGCCCGAGGTTACATCGGTGCTCTTGGCCACCTGGCCTTTCTTTCGCGCGTCCTGCCGGTGCTGCTGCGATGCTTGTTCTGTTCGATCTTCCAGCCCCAAGATGCCTTCTCCTGTATCCGGGGCCGGTTACTGCAATTGGCGTGCCCGGCGGCGGCATTCGGGATCCGGCATCCAGCATCCAGGGGGGAGATCGGGCGCCTTGGCGAGCTTCGGACAAGGCATGCCCGGCCAACCGCCGAACGCGAGAAGAAGCGACCGACCTGTAGGGACACGGCTTGCCGTGTCCGCCCCCTTGGCGCTATGCGTCTGCCGGCCTCATTGACCTGCGTTCTCGGCATCGCGCTCCCAGTTACCAGGGTTGTTGGCGATGTACTCGCGTATGGCGTTCAGCATGCAGTCCGATCGGATGATCCGCTCGTGAAATCCCGGCTGCCAGACGGATTCCCCCACCATCTCGCGAGCTTCATTGATGCGTCGCGCGGAGGCCGACTTGTACCCGGCGACCACAGTTGAGAGCGACCCTGACACGGCCTCGCCGAATCGCCGCTCACCGTCCTTTGAGATGGCCGCTTGCCGGGCGAAATCGTCGGCGATGCAGAGAATGCCGTGAACGTGGTTCGGCATGATCACGTAGGCGTCGACCTCCAGGTGCGGGAAGTGGTTTGGCAGGTCGATCCATGTGGAAGCGGCGATCTCGCCCAGCGGGCTCGGGATAAACGTTCCGTCTGAGATGCGCCCCAGTATGCGCGCGCGAGACTCCGTGCAGATGGTCACGAAGTAAGCGCCTGGCGTCCGGTAGTCGTAGCCATGCAGACGCACGGAGCGCCGGCGCCATGTAGGAGCCATGGAAGGGAACATGTCCATCCGGGAGGCCTCCTGAATGGTCCGGTGCAATGCCTTCGAGTATGGCGCCAAGGGGGCGGACACGGCAGGCCGTGTCCCTACAGGTCGGTCGCTATGCTTTGCGCTTGGTGGTCAGCAGGGCCTGGCCTGGTGGAACGCGGCTCCGCGCTCGTCCCGCTACAGCCGTTCCCGTGAGTTCGGAAGGTAGTCGGCCGGCGGGCTGGACGGGGCGGGCCAATCGGCATCATCTGGACGGTCCCAGACCGCGACGGCGATGCGGCCGTTCCGGACGTCGCGCTGCATCTTCTTACGCTCGGCGTTGTGCTGAGCCGCGAATGCCAGCCAGACGAACGCCATCAAGCCGTCCGCGAAGAGCTGAGTGAAATCCATAGGAGGGTCTTTGCGATGACCAGTGCAGACGATGCTAACGGAGAAGGCCGCCAGGCAGAGGTAGACGCCGATCCATAGCATCTCGCGGCGCGACGTGCGCTTGATGCGCGGCGCGTCACTTGGCGACATGGCGCGGTCGGATGTCCGGCAGCCAACGCGTGGGAGCGTTTCCGGGTAGCCCCACTCGCCGGCAACGGGCGAGTACAGGGGCTCCTCGGCGCTCGTGGCAGGCTCCAGGACGACGCGCCCGCGAACCGGCTCGCCGTTGACGCGCCATGCGGCGCCGGAGCCTGGCAGCGCCTCTATGCGCACGGGCTCTCTGCTGATCACGCGAATCTGGGCTCTCGAGGAGAGTGCGTCGTACGTTTTGTAGGCCAACGTGCGCCCGTGCCCGGCGTAGACATCCAGCCGCCCCAGCGCTTGGGCGCGCCGGGCGTCGATGGCCGGCATGCCCCATCTCAGGACGAGCCAGACGCAAACGGGAAGGCCGATCAGGGCGAGGAGGAGCGACAACCCGGCTGCTCTGTTCGAGATCGCCGCCGTATTCGCCGAGAAGACGGCGAAGGCCACGATGGCGAGGTAAGCGAGGAGGACGGCGGCGGCGCGCGCTGCATTCGCCACAGAGGCGGCGCGAAACTGGGCCCGCTCAACATCGGTGAGCGGGCGCTGTTCCACCAGGGGCAATCCGGCGCGGAAGGGCGGCGAAGGGTTCTGGCGCATAGGGCGCTCCGTCAGGCGCTTGGCTTGTTCGTGAAGTCGCTTTCGAAGGCGAAGAGGGCCGGGAGGCCGCCGGTGTGCCAGAAGCAGACTCCGGTGGAATCCGCGAAGCGGCCGGCCCGCGCCAGGCCGATGAGGCCGCTCATGGCCTTCCCGGTGTACACCGGGTCCAGCAGAAGGCCCTCGGTGCGGGCGGTGAGGCGCACGGCTTCAATGCCGGCCTCGGAGGGCACGCCGTAGCCGGGGCCAACGTAGTCGTCAGACACTTCCACGTCGCCATGGGCCACGCGTTGGGGGACCTCCAGCAGTTCGGCGATCTCATTGGCCATGTCGGCGATGAGGGTGCCCAGGCGCGCCAGGCTGCGGCTCACGCTAACGCCCAGCAGACGGCATTCCGGGGCGAACATCTTCAGGCCCATCGAAACGCCGGCGGCGGTGCCGGCGGAGCCGACGGCCAGCACGATGGTGTCGATGCCTTTGCCCTGGGCCTGTTCGGCCCACTCCTGCATGGCGGTGATGTAGCCCAGCTCGCCGAGCGGGGTGGAGCCGCCCACCGGGATGGCGTAGGGGGTGTGCCCTTTCGCGCGCAGGCGCTCCATCTCGCGCTCAACGCCCTCGGCCATCTGCTTGAGGTTGGACTCGCCCAGGAAGACCAGATCGGCGCCCAGGATTTCGTCCAGCAGCAGGTTGCCGGGACGGTTGCCCTCGTCCGGGTCGCCAAACACGAGGGTGCAGCCGAGGCCGGCGCGATTGGCGGCGGCGGCGGTCATGCGGGCGTGGTTGCTCTGGCGTCCGCCGGTGGTCACGAGGTGGTCGCAGCCTTTGGCGACGGCGTCGGCCACGAGGAACTCCAGCTTGCGGGCCTTGTTGCCGCCGGCGGCGAGGCCGGTGAGGTCATCGCGTTTCACCCAGAGGTTGGGGAGGCCGATGGCGGCGCCGAGGCGCGGCATGGCTTCCAGGGGGGTGGGGGCGTTAGCGAACGGGATGCGCGGGAAGCTATCCAGGCGCCCGGTGAAGGCCTGTGGTTTGTCCATCCGGGGATTCTCCGATCTCGCGTCTGCGTTTGGAATGTTCGAGGGCGAGACAGCGGTCCTGGATGGCGATGAGCCCGGCCTCGGAGGCGCGGTTCATGGCGATTTCGTTGGTGATGCCCTGCTGCAGCCAGACGCAGCGCGCGCGGATGGCGATGGCGCCTTCCACAACGGGCGAGGTCTGATCGGAGCGGCGGAACACATCCACGATGTCCACAGGCTCGGCGATTTCCTGCAGCGAGGCCACCGCTGGGATGCCCTTCCACTCCACTATAGCGGGGTTCACCGGGATGATGCGGTAGCCAGCCGCCTGGAGATACTCGGCGACGCCGTACGACGAGCGGTCCGCCTTATCGGACAGCCCCACGACGGCAATGGTGCGCGCCGATCTCAGGAGTTGGGTGATGGAATCCATGGGGAGTAGCTATCAGAACTCGGAATTCAGAACTCAGCATGCAGGCCGGAAGGCTTGTGCGGTGAAATCGGTGATCTCATGGACCGCGCCTTCCGGCCGAATTCTGTGTTCTGATTGCTGAGTACTGACCGTCATGCATGTCGGAAGGAGCGTTTGGCATTGGGGTCGTCGGCCATCTCTTTCTTGGCCTCCTGGTCCCGGATGTAGTCTTCGAGCATGCTGACGCGGCTCTCCAAGAGCTCGGCGCGCATCAGAAGGTCGTTTACCTGTTCCCGGAGGTCGCGGGATTCGTCGTCGGCCATGCCTGATTGCTCCTTGTGGCCCCGGAGGGGCCGGAAGTGGTACTATCGGTGTTACTGACGGAGTGGCGACCCTCGGACAAAATGGCCGCCCCACCTTTGAAACGGACAGACATCCCGTAAGTTCCGCCGCGCCGGGCGGTTCGATGACCGATGGGACCCTACGCCCACCGCGTTCACATCGATCCGGAGCGTTTCCGACCCATGTTCACCCTCATCAACGCAAAGCGTGTCTGCACTCAGGCCGTCGTGGCCCTGTGCGCGGCGGCCCATGCCGGCGTGCCCGCTGGGCTGGGCGGCTTCGAGTGGCGCTCGGCGAATCCGCAGCCGAACGACCTCTACAGCGTGGCGGCGCCGCCCGCCGGGGCTGGCGGCGCCGGGCTGATGGCCGTGGGCGACGCGTCCACGTTCCTGTTCCGCTCTCTTCCGTCCCCCACGGGGGCCGGCGGGGGCTGGCTCGGCGGGCGTGGGCGCACCGTGCGCAACAACGTGGCGTACCGGGGCCTCGCCGTGGCGCGGAACCCCCTGCGCGTGGCGATCGCCGCGGATGACGGTTCGGTGTTGCTGGGCGACGGGCGCGTCATGCTGCCAAGAGGCGTGTCGGATCAGGCCCTGACGGCCGCGGCCTGGGCGCGCAACAGTAAGGGCGAGCGGACCCTGGCCGTTGGCGGGCGCGGCGGCGGCGCCTTTGCCATGGACGACGCCACGGAGCAGTTCACGCGATCGGCGCTGGACACGGCGTTGCCCGGGCCGCCGGATTTCCAGGCGATCCGGTTTGGCAGCCCCGCTGGGGCTGGGGGCGAGCCGGGCGTGAACGGCGTGGCCGCCGTTACGCTGACCGGCCCCAACGGGACGCGCGGCGCTCTGCTGCGTTCGCCGGACGCTGGGCACACCTGGCTCCTCCCCCGCTCCGCCCCTTCCGCGGACGCATGGTGGGATGTGGCCGCCATGGACCCCGCTACCGCCTTCGCGGTTGGCCTGAGCGCTGGGGCCGGCATTGTTGCCGTCACGCGCGACGGCGGCGTCACCTGGACTTCCCTCGCGACCGTGGACCCGTCGATGCGCGCCATCGCCGCGTTCGACAAGGGCGCCCTGCTGGTTGCTGGGGCGGCGGGGTTGTTCCTGGCGCCGCAGGGCGTGGAGTTTGTGGCGCGCCCTGAGCCGGTGGAGGACCTCCGCGCGCCGATTCCGCTGTTCGCCCTGGACACGTTCGGCCCGGATGGCTGGGCCGTGGGCCAGGGCGGCGTGATCTTCCACAGCGTGGACTCAGGCGTGAACTGGACGGCCTACAACGATCTCGGCAAGGTGGCGCGCGCTCAACTGGAAACGTATCAGGCCATCCAGTATCTGTCGGATACAGACATCGTGACGGCTGGCACTGGCGGCGCGATCCTGCGTTCGCGCGATGGGGGCCGGAGCTTCCAGCCGGAACCCTCGCCGGCCACGGAGACGCTGTTCGCGCTGGGTGCGATGGGGGCGCGCAATGCGGGCATCGGCGCCAATGCCCCGCCTGGTCTGGCGCTGGGCGCCCGACGAACGGTTGCGGCGTATGACAGCCCAACCGCCGCGTGGGCGCTACAAGGGCACGTGCCGAACGCGGACTACCGGGCCGTGACGATGATCGGGCCGAGCGCGTCGGTCAAGATCTGGGCCGTGGGCGCGGGCGGCGCGATCGTGCACAGCGTTGCCGGGTCTCCCGTCTGGGACGAACAGCTTAGCGGCACGCCAAACGGTTTGAACGCCGTGCAGGCCGTTGTGGACCCGGCCGGCGGGTACAACGTCTTCGCCGCCGGCGAGGGCGGCGTTGTTCTGCGCAGCGCCGACGGACTGCATTGGGGGCCGGCGAACCCGGATCTTCCCTCCCCGCTGCCCGCGCCGTATACGACCTCCAACCTGCGGGGCCTGTTCTTCACCACGCCCGCGTTGGGCTTTGTGGTGGGCGACGGCGGGGTGATTGGGCGCACGGATGACGGAGGCAAGTCGTGGTCCGCCGTAACGCCGGACCCGGCGGCGTCGAATCTACTGGCGGTTTCCGGCGTTCCCGCCGGCGCGCCGGCCACGGAAGTGTATGCCGTGGGTGAGCATCAGACGGCTCTACGCAGCATCGACGGGCGGACGTGGGAGCGCATGCCGCTTCCGCTGCCGAACGGCCCGGATATCGCCCTGCGGGCGGTGCAGGCGCCGGCGCCTGGCGTTGTGTACGTGGCGGGCGACGACGGGCATGTTTTCACGTTTTCGGGCGGGGCCTGGCTGGACGTGGGGTTCACTTTGGCGGATACCGTGGAGGCGCTGCGGATGACAAGCCCCACAGCCGGAATGGCTGTGCTGTACAGCCTGTTCTCCGGCCCGCGTATCGCCTTCACGGCGGACGGGTTCGCGACGGTGACCGAGGCCGCCCTGCCGGCCGATGCGCGGACGCTGGCCGGCGGCGATATGTTCGGAAGCGATGCGGCGGCGGTGGGAGCCGGCGGCGCCGTGCTGCGAAGCTTCAACGCGGCCAGCGCGGCGCCGGACTTCATATCGGAGGCCTCGGATGTGAGAGCAGTGGCCTCACCGGCGCCGGGAGTCTACGTGGCGGCTGGCGCCGGCAGCCTTCTGATGCGCAGCGCGGACAACGGCGTAACGTGGCAGCGGTTGGCGCTGCCGGACGCGCTGGGGCCGGATGTGACCTTGCGCGGCGTGGGTTTCGCCGCGGCGGACGCGTTAGGGAACGCGGTTGGTTACGCCGTGGGCGCGCGCGGAGGCGGTACGTCCGCCGTGGTCCTGAAATCGCCGGATTCCGGGCGAACGTGGCAGGACATAACGCCGAACCTGGGGGCCGACGACGCCGGGTTCAACGCCGTTGCCGCGCTGTCCGGCATGGCGCTGGCCGCCGCCTCGAATGGATCCGTCTTCCTCTATGACGGCTCGTCGTGGACGCCGCAGCGGCCCATCCCCGGGTTCACGGGCGCATGGCTTGCGGTGAGCGCCACGGACTCGCGGTGGTACCTGGCGGGAGAGCGCGGCGCGCTGGCCCGTTTCCCTGATTTCGAGGGCCAGCCGCAGTGGCAAACGCTGATTGCGGGCACGTACTCCGATGTGTTCTCGGTGAACGGCCCCGCAACGCCGGCCGGCGCGGCCGGGAGCGCCGGCGGCGGGCGCAGCCTGCGCGACGACATCCGCGGCTTCGCGCTGGACCCCGGCGGCCTGCTCATCACCGAGGTGGGCGGCAATCCCATGTGGGGCGACGTGAACCGCGACGCCTCCATCAACGGAGTGGACGCCCGGGACGTTCTGCAATGCGTCGGCGGCGCGGCGGCCGCGGATCCCACCGTGTACTGGTACGGCGATATCGACCCGCCGGCCTCGGCCCCGGACGCCTTGCCGGGGGACGGCGTTCTGACGATCAATGATGTAACGCGGCTCCTGCGCGTGGCCGCTGGATTGTGAGGCGAACCTGGATGAAACGCACCCTTGCCCGGACCGGCGCCCTGGCCGCGGCGCTGGCGGCGGCGGCCACGCTGGCGACATCGCAATCTGCCCCCGGAACCCTGACGAACCCATTGCCCGGCGGCGCGACGATTCTGCAGTTCTCCCGCACGATGACAGATGGGCAGATGGCCGGCGGCCGCATAGCGTACTATCAGTGCGGCGCCATGGAGACGCAACAGGCGACGAATCGCGCCGTCTCCGGCTCGCTGTCCCCGTCGGGGTGCGACGAACTGGTCGTTTGGAAGACGGTCAACGTGCGCGGCGTGTGGTCGCAGTGGGTGCGCGTAACGAGCGGGCCAAACGGGGAGAAGTACCAGGGCACGCATGCTGGAACGCTGACGCTGATCGACAGCGCGGGAGCCACGCTGGCGCAACTCAAGTGCCAGGGTCAGAACGGCATGGGCACGCACCGCTCTCCGCTGGCGGAGATCGGCGAGAAGTGCGCCGCGCCTCTGCATTTCGAAGGCGCCTTCAGCGGCCAGATCGTTTCCGGAACCTACAAGGGCGCCTCGCTGCAGGGCACGTACGCCGGCGACCTCGCCAAGGACCCGCCTTCCGCCGAAGACGTGGAACCCATCGCCCTCACGATGGAAGGCGCCGTTGTGGACCCATGCCTGAAGAAGTAGTCAGGACTCAGAACTCAGAAATCAGCCCCGGAGGCTCATATCCATTAGGCCGCTTGGCTAATGGATATAAGCCTCCGGGGCTGATTTCTGAGTTCTGAGTCCTGAATTCTGAGTCCTGACTACTGCACAAGGATATCGGCGAACTTATAGGTGGTTCCGTTGGCGGCGGTGACGGCGACGGTGGGCCAGTTTGGAGTGTCGGTGAGAAATTTGGGGCCGCTGGGGGTGGCGATGAAGGTTTCCTCGGCCTTGGTTCCGGTGATGCTGGGGTTCCAAGCGAAGGCCTGGTTGGGCTGCACGATCTCCTCGCTGGTTGGCTCGAGGAACCAATCGCGGCCCTGGTAGCCGGCGGAGCCGCCCTGGTGGTGGAGCGTGTACTCGGTGGGGTATCCGGCGTCCGCGTAGGCCTTCGTCATCACCGGCCAGATGTCCCTCGCCGCTGCGCCGGGGACGGTAGCGGCCACGAGCTCGGCCTGCACCTGGCACACGGCGCGGTGCTTGTCCTTCAGCTCCTGCGGGATGGGGCCGAAATGCACCAGCCGGGTGTTGTTGATGATGAGCCCCTCGCGCAGGGCGCAGGTGACCAGCATGCAGTACTTCTCCACCTTCTTGTTGGTGGGCACGGGGTGGCGGTACTTGAAGATGCGCTCATCGGACGCAACGAGGATGAGGCCCGGCATGATGCCGCGGTCCAGTTGCGGCCGTGATAGCAGGCCGGCGACCTCCCACTCCGTCATACCGGGTCGAATGGCGCGCATGGTTTCGTCCATGCAGGCGGCCACGTCCCGGCCGAGGGCGGCGAAGCGTTCGATCTCCTCGGGCATGAGGCTGTACCGGAGGCGGGCGAACTGGTCGCCCCGGTCCACGTAGCGGCAGGTGGGTCCGGCGCAGGGGAGCGGAGCGTCCGCGCCGCGCTGGCCGGCGCCAGCGACCTTATGGATGGCCGTTTCGAAGCCCATGGCGCCATCCTGCCAGGGATAGGGGACCGGCTCATAGCCGAGATCGAAGATCTCCTCGCCCATATGTCGGGCCATTTCGATGTTGTTCGCGATAAAGCACTTCGCCGTGGGGGTGATGGCCAGCGTGCCAACGCCGACCTCGGACCCCATCTGGATGTGGTTAGTGCGTCCGCCCGTGATCCACGAGAAGTTCCTGCGCGTTGTGAGGAACATCACGTCTAGCCCGTCGTCCACAAGGAATCGGCGGACTTTCTCTTCCTTCGCCTGGATTTCCGCAGTGCTCATGATTTTGGCGCCTCCAGCCCTCATCTTAGCCCGGATGCGGGGGCGCGTGACACGCGGGCGCGGGGTTTGGGCGCCTCGGCTGAAGGTGGAACGCAACATCCCCCATGGCAATCACTGGGAGGCGCCGAGACGCGGAACGAGAAGGAGGCGGGCCGATGGGCGGCCAAACGGCCCTGGAGATGGGAGCGATGCATGAGGGGGATCACCGGGATGCCCCAACCCGCTTTCCGCCTGGTCGACGGCGCTTCCCAACGCGCGGCGCTCAGATCGCCAAGATCCCCGGAAAGGCCTAGCCATAGGCATTGACACGTGTGGATAACGGCGGATGCGTCCGATAATTTGCGCAGACATCGGATAGGGCGCGTCGCCGTTGGGAGCGGTTGCGCCGGGATCAGGCGCATCATTTCGTTGCACGGTCTATTCCCTTCGAGCGGTCTCGCCGCACGTCTCGAAATGCTTCTGAACACGGTTCGTTGCCGCTGCTGTTAGGCGTTCGTATACAACGTCTGACTCAGCGGAGAACAGGCGCAGACGGAAAGGTGCATGATGATTCACCCTCGCGTAGCGTTCGTGTGCATGGTCTTCCTCAGCCTACAGGGCGCCGCCAATGCCGCCTCTGGCGATACGGCGGTCTTTCAGAAGATAGTTTCGGGGGACCTGGCGGCAGTGCGCGCGTACCTTGATGGCGGCGGCGCGGTGAACGCTGTTGGCGACATGAACGGCTCGTTGCTGCACTATGCGGTGGCATCCGATGAACCGGGCATCGCCGAGGCGCTGATTGAGCATGGGGCCAACGTCAACGCAAAGATGAAAGACGGCGTGACCCCTCTGCACGTGGCGGGCCAACTGGAAGCGCCCGCCGCCGCGAAGCTCGTGAACGAGATTCATCTCCCTGACAACCCGGTGGGGTTAGCCCTGGGTCCGGGTGGGCTTGTCTTCTACAGTCGGTGGACGCCCAGTCAAGTCACCTGTTACAATCCACGCACACGCAAGGTGGTCTGGCAAGCGCCCTTGCCGGACAAGGAACCGGGCGATGTGGCCTACGACGGGGAGTCCATCTGGGCTGTCGGCTCGAAGGACCGCAAGCTGTTCCGTTTCAGCGCGCAAACCGGCCAGTTGCAGAAGACCTATCAACTGCCTGGCAGTTACCCAACCGGCGTCGAATGCGCCAAAGGCGCCATCTGGGTTTCGGACCTGAATGAGAAGTGCATCCGGAAGATCTCGCCCGCAGACGGGTCAGTCATCCGCCAGATCCCAGGCCCTGGGCTCTGGCGCTGGAGCATTGCGTACGATGGGCAGTACCTATGGTGTTCGGGGCAAGACAAGGCCATCTTCGCCGTCAATCCCGAGACCGGCAGTCTGGTCGCCACAACGCCGTTGCCCGTAAAGCATGGGGAATTGCGCGGCATCAAGTTCAATGGACGGTCTTTTGGAATCATTGAGAACTGGTTCAAAACGGTCAACCTCTTCGAGTTCCGAGGCGGCATTCGGGAGGCGCTGAACAAACATGCCTTGCATCAGGACAAGGGCGCGCCGATATCGCGGACCATCGCCAAGTTGACGGGTGGACCGACGAACATGACCCAGCAGCTACTGCTGGCCGGGGCAGACCCCAGCATTCAGAATGACGCTGGGCAAACTGCCCATGACTTGGCGCTGGCCTGCAACGATCTGCCGACTCTGGCCGCCTTGACTGAGGCTGAAATCTGGCAGTACGCGCCAGGATCCACCACGTCGGCGCCGAATTTCACGCTTTCCGACCTCAAGGGGAAACAGGTGACGCTTGCCGCGTTGCGGGGCAAGGTCGTTGCGATCGTGATGTGGGGGTATGACACCCGGTTCCCGAATGATATCAAAGGCGTCCCAGAGGCAGCGCAAGAGCTGATGCGGAATCCCGCGGCAAGCAAAGGCGATCTGGTCGTGCTTGCGCCGACGCATCGGCCCAAGGAAGACGCGGTTGCGTACTGCCGGGATCGCGAGGCGACGTTTCAGGTATTGCTAGACCCCGAGGGCATCGTGCGTACACGCTTTCAAGTGGGCGGGTATGCCGCGGTAGTGATCGATCGCGCGGGCCATGTTGTCTGGTATCGCCGCTCCGCCGACGCCTTCGATATCGCGCTCGCGGTGCAACGGGCGCTCTCTCCGCCGCCCCCTGCGGCGCCGGCAAAGGCGGTCGCCGAGGCCGCGCGAGAACCGGTGGTCTTCGAAGACTTCGAGCAAGGGTACGCCAACTGGACGCTGAAGGGCGATTGCTGGGGGAAAGCGCCGGCCACGGATGCGCTGTATCCTGGGCGGATGAAGGGCTATCTTGGCCACGGCTTTGTCTGTACCATGGCGGACAAGGACGATCACGCCACCGGCAGCGCGGTTTCCCGCCAGTTCACCATCGCCCATCCGTATATCCAGGCGTTAGTTGGAGGGACTGAGGTTGCCGATCACTGTTGGCTGGCGCTCGTTGTCGATGGACGCGCCGTATGCCGGGCCGCCGGTCAGCGCTCCGACGTGCTCCTGCCGATCTGCTGGGATGTGCGTCAGTACGTGGGAAACAAGGCGCGTCTGGAAATCGTGGACGCCGGCAAGGCGGAACGCGATCACCTCCTGGTCGATCAGATCATGTTCACGGATAGCGCGGATACGCCGCCTGCGTATCTGCATGGCTTTGACCCTGACGATCAGGAGATGGCGCGAAAGGCGGCGGCGCTTGCGCCTGCTTGGTATCGCGACCTGCGCGCCAGCCGTGTGCATGTTGAGGCGACGCCGGAAAAGCGATATAGCGTTCGCATGACGGCGCCGATCCGCTGGACGACCAGGAAGCCGACGAAGGAATACTACTACCAACTTCCCCCTTCGGTGCTCACGCAGCAGGTCGAATCGCCAACTCTCACGATCACCGTTGGGAAGACAACGCTTGTTGGCCGTCCCATCCCAACCGGGCATCCCGTGATCAGGGAGGTGTTGGACTGTCAGGGCGAATTGCCCACGGACGCCATCCCGCAAGAGGGGACTGTGGAGTTCAACTGCCTGGCGACAATAAACCGTGTGAAATACGTTTCCGGCCCGCCGCCATCTCCCGCGCCGGATCTGACCGCGCAAGAGAGACGGCGTCTGACGATGCCGCGCGATGGTTCGGCCTGGAGCCAGAGTCGCAAACCGGAATACCAACGGTATTCGCAGTGGATCCGCAATGAGAAGCTCGCTCGCTGGCCCGACGAGGGAGAGATGGCGTTCATCTACCGGGCGATCTGCTGGTGTGAACGGCATGTGAATGGCGGCGCCGATTGGGATGGCACGCCAACAACGGAAAAGAGAGGTCTCCTGCAGGAGGCCATGAACCGTTGCGGCGACTGTGCGGGCGAGGCGGCGGTATTGATCGATATCCTGCACGCCAATGACATCCCCTGTATGCTCGAATGCGGAATCGGGCATTGCTGGGCCCTGATCTTTGTCGATAACATAGGGTGGATCCGCATTGACAACCCAGACGCCTGGCCCGGCTGGAATCAGGGGCCACTCAGCCCGACGTGCGAATACGGCCCATGGCCGTTCGCCGATCGGAACGACGGAGACAACAACCCGCTGGAACCGGACTACGCCAAACGGGATCCCAGCGCCGTCGAACGCGCTCCGTTAGCCGCCTGGCCATCGTATCAACTCACCGAACTGAAACCGTAGCCATGGAGAGGAAAGCGATGGCGGCGCGACCGGTAGCCTGGCGGCATGATGACACGTAGGAGGACATGAAGGTGAAGATACCAGACAACGTGAAAGAGGTTTTGGGGAAGGGCCACACGGTGTGGGTGGCGACGATGGGCGCTGATGGCTGGCCGAATGTGGCGGCCAAGGGCAGCGGCGGCTTGGTTGACGATGAGCATATCTATTTCGCCGACCTCTACTCCAAGAAGACGCGCGACAACCTGCTCAACAACCCCAGGGTCGCCGTCGGCATCCACAGCGTCGACCCCAAGCTGGCGGTGCAGGTAAAAGGGACCGCCAAGATGGTGGATGCGGGCGAGTTCTTTGACAAGGTGCAGGCGCGGATCAGCAGCCTCAACATGGGGCTTCCGCCGATCAAGTACGTGGTCGAGATCAAGGTCGAATCGGTGTGGGACATGAGCGGCGGCGCGAACGCGGGCGAGCCGATTACGTAGGAACTGGCCGGGGCGATTCGCCAATGAAACGCGGAGCCAGCGTGCCAACGCCGACCTCGGACCCTAGCGGGATGTGGTTAGCGCGTCCGCCCGTGATCTACGAGGAACCGCCGGCCTTTCACTTCCTTCGCCTGGATTCCCGCAGTGCTCATTGCCTGGCGCCGCCCGCCGCTGATCTCGCCCGGATGAGGCGGCGGCGAGGCATGCGGGCGCGGGGTTTGGGCGCCCCGGCTGCGGGTAGACTACCACATTCCTGATGGCGGTCACTGGGAGGTGGCGAGATGCAGAACGAGAAGGAGACGGGAGCGAAGGGCGGCCAGACCGCCGCCAACGCCGGCCCCGTTGAGGAGGATTTCCGCGACGCCAACGAGTATGCGGCGCGCGGCCAGTCCCTGGAGGCCGACCACGAAGCGGAGCTTCTGCCTGAGGATGCGTATCGGACAATGCCCGACGACGGGCGGGATGCGTGAGGGACGGACTTCGCGCCGATCGCGGGACGGCGCCTGACCCGCCCTCCGGCGTCACTGGGCGCCCTTCCCGGCAGGACCGCCCAGCGGAACCGGAGTGGGTCCAGAGGGCGGGCGATGGCCGTCGCTGGGCCTCCTAATCATCCGGCCTGCCCCGCAGATTGTAGAGCATCCCTCCTGAGCGGGCCTTCGGATCGTACACCCCGCTCTTCAGCGTCACCAAGACCGCTTGGCCCCCGACCAGGGCCCGAGCGCTGCTGATCTCAGCGTTCGTGGCGACCAGGTACTCGATCGCCAGCCGTCCCGGGCCTCTCCACTTCGCGTTGACTCCGTAGGCGCTGCTGTTGCGGACGGCGCCATAGAGGTTGGCAACTTCAACGCCATCCGTGTACGGCTTCCCGGGCGCTGTGAGGTATACCTCGTAACCGAACGATGTGGTCGCTCCGCCGTTCGTCTCCACCACCACCGCGTCCACTTTATGGGAGGGGGACGGGACCCGCGAGACCTCGTCGTGGCTCCACTCGAATGCTGAGTCAAGCGCCTTCTCGACGCACCACAGCGCCGCAACAACCAGGACGAACAGGATGACTACGCACCCGGCGATTCTCTTGGCGATCCGCATGTCTACCTCAAGCCGGGGGCGCCCATCGTGGGGGGCTGAGCTTTGCTGGAACCGGCCGTCGTTCGCGTACACGGCGCCTCAGCAGGAGACAGGCGCAGAGCAGCCCGGCGCTTGCGTAGGAGAGGGTTCCACTTTCCGGGACCTCTGATGGAGCCGTACGGAAGGCCGTTATCCGGCGCCCGGCCGGAGCCACCAGCATCCCGCCCGCCGTATGGACGGGCTGCATCTGCATGACTCCCGCCGCCCACAGCATGAGGGCGAAATGGGCCATGTCGGGGGCCCAGTCCTTCCAGTGGTGGGCCTCGACGACCCAATTGAGCGCTCCAGAAGCCATGCCGAGAACCACGGCAAGCGCATACGATTGTAGCGAGAAGAAGGTCAGCGTCTTGTGCATGGCACTCCCCTCAAGGGATGGCGGTTGGCGAACGAGGCACAGCATCTCGCGAAAGGGGCGCCAGGTCAATAGCGCCGTGGGGCGGAGGCGACGCCTTATCCTCGTGTCGCTCCAGCGCGGCGAACGCTTCCCGGCGCAGGTTCGGGCGATGGATCAGCTCCGCCAGGGCTCGCGCGCGTTCCGGTGCGATGTCCGCCGCGTACACGACCCCGTAGCGCATCAGCCATTCCTTCTTCTTGGCCTTGGGCGGCATGGCGAGGCAGGCTGCCTGGAGCGCATCCAACAGGGCCGGGTAGATGTCCTCGGGTCCCTCCCGAAGCCTGTAGATGAGCTCGAAGACGGCATGGGCTCGCCGGACGGCGTGCGGCTCCGGGGCGATGAGGGCCAGGAGGCGGGCTACCTCCGTCCGCACCTCGTCCATCCAACCGCTGCGGCACATGACCTGCAACGGCCATGCGGAAACCATGACGATAGGCGGCGCCTCGCTCTGTTCACCGGCCGCCTCCAGTGATTCCCTGATGAGCCGCCTACGCGCCTTGAGGTCGTTCTCGGCCTCGGCGACGCCGGAGAGGGCCTGGCAGCGGAACCAGGGATCGGCGATGCCGCGGGCGATCCGAAGCGCGCGCTCTGGTTCCGTGGAGGCGATCCGGCATACAAGATCTCTGTCGGTGGTGGCGCTCATGTTCCTCGATCCTTCGTTGGAGTGTCGCGTTCCTAACGCAATCCTAAGCGGATGCGGGAAGGGCGGCGCACGCCGCAGCGAAAAGCGGGAGGATGGTTCTGAGATTCATTGGCGGCGCCTCTTCGCGGGTATGCAGGCCGAACGCTTTGGTTCGAACCCGAGCAGCGGGGCAGGGGGCTGCCGCAACTCTAGCATGTGGCTGGCAGGCGCGACAAAGCGCTTCGCCGGCGAAAGACGCCGTGCGGGGGCTGGGGCGTCGCCCGTCGGAATTCCGGCCCGGTTTCCGGATGGAGGGCCGCGATGGCCGCCCCGGCTTTCCCGATGCGTTTGCCGGCGGCTCGGCCATGCCGGCTTGACGGCGACTCCGCAGGGGGAATATGATTGAATGAACGTTCAATCAGTACGGAGATTCGCCATGGCGAGAAGCGTCGAACACAACCAGAGGATGCGAGATGAGCGCCGGGAGCAGATCCTCTCCCACGCCTCACGGCTCTTTGCCGCCAGGGGGCTGGCGGCAACGAAGATCGCCGACATTGCCGCCGCCGCGGAGATGTCGCAGGGACTGCTGTACCACTACTTCCGGTCCAAGGACGAAATCCTGACGGAACTGATCCGCGACGCCTTCCAGAAGATGAATAGCGCCGCCCGCGCCCTGGAAGAACTGCCGCAGCCCCCATCGGAGAAGATCCGTATGGCCATCGCTCAGTTGCTGCGCAGCATCGAAGAGAGCGAGGATTTCGCGGCCACGGTGCTGCTGATCGCCCACGCCGGCCTCTCGGATGCCACGCCGGAGGCGGCGCAGGCCATCCTCCGCGAGGAGAGCGGAACCCCCTACGCCGTCATCGCGCGGATCCTGCGCGCGGGTCAGCGAGACGGCTCCGTCAAGGCGCACGATGCCGACGAGATGTCCTTGCTCTTCTGGGCCGCCATCAAAGGGCTTGCCCTTCACAGGGCGGTGTATGGCGCGGCGTACAAGGGGCCCGATCCGCTGATACTAACCAGCATGTTCCTCACCGAGGAATCGCGAGGAGAACGAAATGCGTAAGGAAGAGAAGCGGGCGGCCATTGCCGAACGCGTAGAACCAGTTCCAGTCATCGTCGACACGCGGTGCGGCCCCGTTGAGTACGCGGAGTTCGGAGACGGCCCCGCGGTGGTGGCGCTGCACGGCGCGATGGGAGGCTACGATCACAGCCTGCTCCTCGCCCGCACGATAGGAGCGGCCGGGTTCCGCTACATCGCCGTCTCCCGTCCCGGCTATCTGGGCTCTCCGCTCGGGTCCAGGAAGTCGCCGGCGCAGCAGGCGGACCTGTGCGCGGCCCTGCTCGATGCGCTCGGCGTCCCGTCCGCGGCGGTGATGGCTGTCTCCGGCGGAGGCCCCTGCGCGCTGCATTTCGCGATGCGCCATCGGGAACGCTGCGGGGGATTAGTGCTGGCTTCCACCTGCGGCCAGAGGAACGTCACTCCCATCCCCTTCTCCTTCCACCTGATGCGGTTTCTCGTTCGCTGGCCCGCCTTCGAGAGGTCTATGCGCAAGAAGGCCCTGGCGAACATCGGCGCCGCCGCCGCCCGGTCGATTGCCGATCCGGCGGTCCTGGCTCACACCATGGAAGATTCCGAGGCCGGCCCGCTGTTCACCGAGCTCCTGATGAGCACGTGCGATCGCATGGCCGAGCGGATGCCGGGAACCGAGAACGACATCGCCGTCACCCGCACGACGGACTACCCGCTGGAGGAGGTCGCCGTGCCCGCGCTGGTGATCCACGGCACGGCGGACAGGCTGGCGCCCTTCTCTCCGCATGCGACGGCGCTTTCCAGTCGCATCCCCGGCGCCGAACTGCTCGCGCTGGAGGGCGGCGAACACGTCGCCATCTTTACCCATCTTCAGGAAGTCAGGCCGCGCGTAGCGCGCTTCCTGCGTGAGCGCGCCCTGTCTGGCTCCGGCGCCGCGGGGTCCGCCGCCGTGATCTGACCGTGAGACAACCGAAATGAACACGAGAGCCACGAAAGCGTTTGTGAAGTCCGCCATAGCCCTGGCGGCGCTGGTCGTCTCGGCTGGCGCATGGGCGCGGGAACCCGTCATTCACATCCAGGCCGGCCGTGTCCTGCATTCGATGACGCGACAGCTTACGGGCGTGTGCATTGAGGATGTGAACCACGAGATCTACGGCGGTCTATACAGCCAGATGATCTTCGGCGAGAGCTTCCAGGAGCCGGCGCCTCCGGCGCCCATCCGGGGGTTTGCCGCCTATGGCGGGCGCTGGCGCGTTCAGGCCGGCGCGTTGCGCGGCGATGCGTCCGACGGAGCGAAGCTGGTTTCTAGTCGCCCCGCGTTCTTGGACGGTTCGGTGTCCGCGGAGATGATGTTCCCCGAGGGCCATGGCGAGAACGCCGGGTTGATCGTTCGGGTGAGCGGGCCTCGCAACGGCGCGGACGCATTCACCGGGTACGAGGTGTCCCTGGACCCATCGCGGCAGGTGTTGCGCCTGGCGAGGCACCGCGACGACTACGAGCTCATCCAGGATGTGCCATGCGAGGTCCCCGTGGGGCGATGGTTCCGATTGCAGGTGAAGCTGGCCGGCCCCGTCATTGAGGTCCTCGTCGACGGAAAGACCGTGCTGACGCGCGACGACGGCCCCCTGGCCCTGAGCGCGGGAACGGTGGGCCTGAGGACGTGGAGGCGCGCGGCCGCTTTCCGGAATCTCACTGTGGCAACCGGCGGCGCCACGGAGCCGCTGGCCTTTACAGCGAATAGCGCGGCCGGGGAGGTCAGCGGGATGTGGCGCGCCTTTCAGCGCGGAACGGCGCGCGGTGTCAATACCCTCGTCGGCAACCAGCCATTTGTGGGACGTCAATCGCAGCAGATCCGTTTCGCATCCGGGGCAGGCGCGGTGGGCATCGAGAATCAGGGGCTGAACCGATGGGGCATGAGCCTCGTGGCCGGTAAGGCGTATGAAGGGCGCGTGTGGGCTCGGTCGAGTGCTCCTGTCGTTCTGTATGCGGCTCTGGAAAGCCGCGACGGCTCCCGGGTGTACGCCGAGAAGCCGTTGCGCCTTGCCGCGGGATCCTGGCGAAAGCTGGCGTTTTCGCTAACTCCGAGCGTTGGAGACAGGGCCGCGCGGTTCTCGCTTAAGATGAAGCGGCCCGGCTCCGTTACGCTGGGTTACGCTTTCCTGCAACCAGGCGGATGGGGCCGGTACAAGGGGCTGCCGGTGCGTGGCGATGTTGCCCTGGGGTTGGTCGAGCAGGGCGTCACCGTAATGCGCTACGGCGGCTCCATGGTGAACGCGCCCGACTACCGATGGAAGACGATGATCGGCCCTCGAGACCGCCGTCCGCCTTACTCCGGAACCTGGTATCCGTATTCCTCGAACGGCTGGGGAATTCCGGATTTCATGAGCCTCTGCGAAGCCGCGGGCATTGAGTACGTCCCGGACTTCAGCAGTTACGAGAAACCTCAGGACATGGCCGACTTCATCGAGTACGCCAAGGGCCCGGCCAGCAGCCGGTGGGGGGGCAAGCGCGCAACCGACGGCCATCTCGCCCCCTACAGGCTGAAGTACATCGAGCTGGGCAACGAGGAACGCGTGGACGATCGGTACGCCGCCCGATTCGAGGCGCTGGCCAGGGCGATCTGGGCGAAAGACCCGCGGATCACTCTGATCGTTGGCGATTTCCTGTACCGCAAGCGCATCGTGGACTCGTTCCAGTTCAGCGGAGCGGACTCGGGCATCACAACGCTTGCCGCCCATCGGCGCATCCTCCGGCTGGCGAAGGAGAACAACCGCGAGGTATGGTTCGACGTCCACGTGGGCACTGAACGGCCGATGGCCTTCAATGAGGAGCTTGACGGGATGTTCTCGTACGTCGATGCGCTCAGCAGGATCGCCGACGGGGCCAGGCACAAGGTGGTTGTCTTCGAATACAACGCTCAGAACCACGCCGTGAATCGGGCTTTGGCCAACGCGATCGCCACCCATGCCATTGAGCGCGACGGCCGCATCCCCATGGTCACTTCCGCCAACGGCCTTCAGCCGGACGGCCAGAACGACAACGGTTGGGACCAGGGCCTGCTGTTTCTGAACCCCTGGCGGGTCTGGCTGCAGCCGCCGGGTTACGCCGCGCGGATGCTCTCTCGCGCGTACCTTCCCCTTCTGGTCCGATGTGACATGGCCGGCGCGGCGGGCCAACTGGATGTCGTCGCCAGGCGAAGCATGTCCGGCCGGGCTCTGGGCCTGGAGGCGGTTAACCCTGGAGACGACCCCGTACCAGTGGAGATCCGCCTCTCAGGCTATGTTCCGCGCAAACCATGGGCGCGCGTAACGGTTCTGGCGGGGCCCCTGGACGCGGTGAACACGGCGGCCAATCCCGGCGCCATCGTTCCGAAGGAACGCGAATGGACGCACGGGCTGAAGGATGGGGTAACCCGCTACACGTTCCCGCCGCGCTCTTTCACTGTAATCCGTTTCGAGTGACCGCCCCGGGTGCCGGAAGGGCCGCGCGATCATCGAGTGGGCTCACCTGTCGGGTCTGCCAATACGCGTTTTGCTATCGCGTCCTTGCCCGCGTTCTGTTCCGGGAGGCCGATTACGCAGCGGCGCGCACGCGTCGCCGCGCCGGCGTGCGGCGAACCGGGGCCGGAAGCGTTCGGCGGGCGCGCAGGGGCTGGGGCCGGAGCTTCGTCGTCGTGGCAGCGGGCGGGGCAATCCACTGAGCCAGCGCGCGGCTAACGGCGGGATCTTCCTTGACGGCGCCATCCACGCGGATGAGTTTTCCGGAGTAGCCCACGAGGAGCCATGCGCCCTGCTTCTCGAACGTCAGGTCCAGCCGTCCAAGGCGCACGCCGTATGCGCCGGCTTGCACGATGGGAACTCTGCTTCCGTTGGGGCTGATGACAACGATCGGCGCCGGCACAAACGTGTGAGAGTCGCCGCCGATGATGGCGTCAATGCCCGCAACCCGCGCCGCGAGTTGCTTATCCAGATCGACTCCGATGTGGGTGACGGCGATCAGAACGTCGCATTCCTTGCGGGCGATCGGCGCCCACTGGGTTGCCGCTTCGATCGGGTCGCCAATCGTCCAGCCCTTCGTCTGTGGGTAGTCCTTTGATCTGGGCGCCGTCAGGCCGAGGAAGCCGACGCGCATGGCGCCGTAACGCCGGACGATGAAAGGGCGGATTCCCTCAACGGGAACGCCGGTCTCTCCCACCGTGAGGTTCGCGCACAGCCAAGGGAATCGGCTCTGCCGCATCAATCCCAGAAGAATCGCCTGGGAGTCCGCGCCCGCCGTGGCTTTGAACTCGTTGTTGCCGATGCACGCCATGTCATAGCCCATCTGGTTGTAGGCTTCGATCTCGGGGGTTCCGAAGAACGATTTGTGCCACGGGCCGCGGGTGAACAGGTCGCCGGCATCGATCACCGCGAGAGGGTGGGTGGTCGTTCTGCGTAGCGCGGTAATCATCGTGGCCCGCCGGGCCAGCCCTCCGGCGTCTGGCGCCGCGAAGCGGCCATCCACGAACTCGCTTTGCGTGAACCGGGCGTTGGACGTCTGATAGTCGAACGGCATCATCCAGCCATGCAGGTCGTTGGTGTGGGCGATGGTGAGTTGCCACTTCTCCCCGGCCGAAGAGACGGCGGAGATGGCGAGCAACAGGATGCCGAGGATGAGTTTTCGCATGGGCCTTTCTTTCTGTCGATGAGAGCGGGAGAGGCGCCTCGGCGATGAAGCGTATGGGCGGCGGACCTACGAAGCGCCACCCCACAGCTACATAGGCGGGGACGATATATCAGTGTGCTGGCCCGGTTGTCGCGGAGGCAAATCACGAGCGTGCGTGCGGCGCCGGGTACTCGTCAAGTAACCGGCATCGGGCGGCGGCGTGACGATCGGCCGAGCGGCCGCCGGAGGATGCCTGACGCCTGATGCACGGAACGGGCGGGTATCGTGTCAGCGCGCCGCGGATGGGCTGGGCAGGGCGGGGGCATCGTGTTGGTGGGGCGAACGGGCGTCGCGGAGATCGGCCGGCGGCGCCATGGTCTGGCGGGCGTGGATGAAGGTCTCAACCATCGCCGGGTCCCACTGGGAGCCGGCGCCGTTGCGGAGCGTCTGAAGGGCTTCGTCTGGCTCCAGTGCGCGCCGGTAGGGCCGGTGAGTGGTCATCGCGCTGAACGCGTCCGCAACGGCCAGGAGGCGGGCGATGGGGGGGATCTCCATTCGGGAGAGGCGGCCCGGGTAGCCCCGGCCATCCCACCGCTCGTGATGATATCGGATGCCGTCTTCCACCGGCGTTCCGGCGTCCAGCGGGCGGGCCAGCACGTATCCTACCTCGGGGTGGCGCTGCATGGCCTCGGTTTCTTCATGGGTGAAGCTGCCCGGTTTGCGGAGCAGGTGCTCCGGCACGCCCACCTTCCCCATGTCATGCAGAAGGGCGGCGATGCGAACGGCCTGGAGATCGTCGCCCGACCATCCGAGCGCCTCGGCCATGGCGAGGGCATACCGGGTAACATCCTCCGAATGGCGGCGCGTGTATCGGTCGCGCTGGTCCAGGGAGGTCACCAGAGCGTCCAGAGCGGCGAAGGCGGGTATGCCAACCAGGCCCGAGCGCAGGTCGACGCCATCTCCAATATCCGGGCCGCGATGTTGTTTGGCTCGGTAGAGGTCGGCGTCGGCAAGCGCCAGAAGGTCTTTCCGGTTGATGGCGTCGTCCGGGCAGACGGCGAGGCCGTAGGTGATGCGCAGCGGCGTCTCGCCGGCCTCACTCTCAAAGCCGCCTTCGTACAGTGACGAACGGATGCGCTCTCCGATCTGTGCGGCAGTATCACGGTCTGCCCCGGGCAGGACGAGGACGAACTCGTCGCCTCCGTATCGCCCGGCCAGGTCGAAGTCGCGGATACACGCGAGGAGCGTTGACGCCACGTGGCGCAGCACTTCGTCGCCGACCGGATGGCCGAAGGTGTCGTTGAAGATCTTGAAATCGTTCAGGTCCAGCATCATTGCGGCCAGCGGGCGGCCATCGCGGCGCGATCTGCTGATCTCCGTGGCCAGGCGCTGGTGCATCGCCCGATGGTTGAGCAGGCCCGTTAGGGGGTCGCGATCGGCAGCGGCGGCAGCCTCCTCGTGGACGCGGGCGTTATGGAGCGCCGCTTCCAGTTCCATGCCTACAGAGTCGATGAGCTCGTTGTCCTCATCCGTGAAATCATAGGTGTGGCGCCAGACGACTATTAGCGCGAGCGGCTCCGCTTTGCTGCCGGCGATGCCCAAGAGGGAGTACAGGCCCGGCTCAAGCTCCGGCGCCAGCCGGTCGGTTCTCCACTGGCTCACTCTCTCGGCGATGCTGGGCAACGGCGCCGCGTTTCCAGCAACGCAAGATGGCTCGTCGCGGCCGTCCACGAAGATACATCCGCCCTCTGCGCGAAGGGCGTCCACCGTGCCCTTCAGGCATAGGTCCAGCACTTCGGACTCGTCCAGGGTGGCGCGGGTGGCCGCCGCGATGGAGTGCACGGCCCGGAGGTAGCGGGTTCGCCGCTCAACCGTTTCCTCGAGTTCCGAGTTGAAGCCCCGGAGGCGATTGGAGTACGCGACATTCTGGCGCAGAAGGCGCGATGACTGGAACATGGCCGCCCACTGGCGCGCCAGGTAGGCGGCCATCAGAGCGCCGGCTACTGAGAGGCTGACCGGGCCGACAAACCCGTGCGCCGCCACCTCGCAGAGGAGGATAAGCAGCGTCGATCCCACCGTAACCACCGTGGCCGCGAACGACCATGCCGGCTCTACGCGCGTCGTGGGGACCTGAGCGGGGGCCTCCACCGGCGCCTCCGCCTCAAGGATGCCAAGGAGGAGCTGCAGCATGCCGATGGCCCAGAGCGCGCCGGCCAGGGTAAACCCGCCGCCCCAAAGCATCTTGATGGCGCAGCAGTCTACAACGTCTCCCACGACGATGAGGACGATGGCCGTCGCCAGGTGGCCGGCGGATCTGAGGGGTTGGCATTGCCCGCCGACCTGGTGAACCAGAACGACGGAGGCGAGCACCATCAGCGCGTCCTCAACCACGTAGATCACTTCGAAATGAGGGACATGGAACGGCAGTGAGCCGATGGTCGCAATGGGGCCCAGCACCACGCACCATGCGACCGCGACACACGAGGCCAGAACGAGGGCAACGTCGGCCGCGGCTACGCGAACGAGACGGATCCGCGGAGCGCCCGCGAACCACAGGAGGGAGATGAGGAACAGCAGATTGGCGAGGGTGAACCCGATGGCCGAGAGAGCCAGCGCGGCCCCAGGCGCGAATCGCCCGGTGTGGCCCGCCGCGCCGAAGCCGTCCGCAAGGCCATACAGCACGGCGCCGGCGCCCAGCGCGCTCCACTGGGGCACGCCGGTCCGGATCCGCGCGAAGCAAGAGGCCCCCGCGCAGATGGCCGCCAATGCAACCGGCGCGGCCAGGGCCAGGGCATACCGCGCCTCTACCCGGCCCATTCCGCACGAAGCGACGACGTAGACGATGAGGAGGAGGCAGGCGAAAGCGAGGGCGGCGTATCGCGCCGCGCTGGAATAGCGCGGGCCTTCCCCCTGAGAAGCGCTTGGGCCGGCGCCGATTGTCAGTTGCGTAAACGGTATCGTAGCCACGGATACGTTGTACCGCATGCGACCGCGTTTGTACGGCGTTATTTGGGCGGCGTTTGGCTGACGGGCGAGATGCCGCGGTATTCCGCTTCGACAGGACAGGAGCGCGACCGTTTCGCTCTCGCCGACCCCCGCATCGCCGGGTCACGTAAAGCGTCACCTTCAAGGGCGCCCTCCCAGACGAACCCCGCCGCGAACGCGCCGGCCAGCAGGGCCAGTTTCGTGGCCGGGAGCCATAGCGGATCGCGCCGCCGGCGGTGCGCCAGAGGATGTTCGGAAGCAGCGAAACGCACAGAGTCAACGCCCAGGCGAGCGCAACCGTCAACCTCGGAGCGGGCGCCGTCCCGCGCCCTGCCTCCCCCATGCGGACAGCGGTTTCCGCCATGGTCTGTAGGCTCGTTACGATCTGTACGAGCGACCGAGCGCACGCCATCGCCCCATCAAGTTTCCAGCGGTCCCGCGTTGAGCTCTTTTCGGGCTGCCTCAAGGGCGGCGTGCAGGGCCGCCCAATTGAAGCCGAGAGTGAGCGATGGAAGGCTTCGCCACTGCGGGTTGGCCGGCGGCCGCCGAAAGCGAGCCTTCACCCACTGATACATCGTGGCCTGAAGCTCTGGAGTATCCAGCATGGCGTTCGCGGCCACGGAGATGCGGTTTCGATATGGTCCGGCTTTCCACGCCAGCGAGAACATCGGCACGTCGTGATACAATACCGACCGGAGCGCGAGGCCGTGCTCACGTGCGTAGGGATGGAGTTCGCTCAGCGCGAGCGCGGATTCGCTGGATATCGGGAAAGCAGAGGTAAACGCCGGGGCGAATCCGCTCGGCCATCTGGTGTCGGCATCGTACATGGCCGTCTCCAGGTTGGCGTTCAAGAGATCGGCGGAAGAGAGGTCCGCTCCGGTGAGGTTGGCGGATGTCAGATTGGCGCGGCGAAGATTCGCGCCGCGCAGATCGGCTCGGTCGAGCCGGGCCCAGCGCAGGCTGGCGCGGCGGAGGTCCGCTCCGCGCAGCGCGGCTCCCGACAGATTGGCGCCGGTCAGCTCGGCGCCTGCCAGCGTCCGGGTACCCACATTCAGAAGCTCTCGCTTGCCGGATACGTCGAAAATCCTCATCGTGGCGGCCCTCCCACCCGAGACCCACGGTCGCCAGGGCGCCCGGCCTGTTGGACCGGCGCCGGTAGCCCGCTACATTATGTCGTAACGAGTCGGCCTATCGAGAGCGAGGAGCGTGCGCCATGGCGTTGCATGTGACGACGATGGTAGCGATCGCCGGATTCGCGGCGGGAGCGGTGGGGGCGATCGTCGCCGCCCGCCGCGGGAAAGACGGGAAGACCGTGGCTGCAGCCGGCGGCCTCATGGCCACGGTCGCCGCCATCGGCTTCTTCGTCACCTTTGCGCTTGCCCGGCCGGAACAGCGGGCCGTGCAGTGGGGCGTGTTGTGCCTCTTCGTCGCCGGGCTTGCCGCAGTCGCCGTCGGCGTGTTGGCGGACCATTGGGAGAAGCTACGCCAGCGGTGGACGGCCAGCGGGGGCGCGTTTGGCCTTCGCGAGGTCGCGAAGGGGCATCAATTCTGGTTCATGTGGCTGCTGTGCCTCATTGGAACAGGTTCCCGCTGCGTTTCGCAGGGAAGGCCAATTAGCCAGTGGATCGACCACGACGTGCCCGCCCTGGGCGTGATGGTCATCCTCTATAGCGTGCTGCTCTCCACCGACCTCTGCCTTGTGCGGCGGTGGAGCCGTGAGCGGGCCGGTGGAGATGCTTTGCCCGGCGGATGAGGGCACGGGTAGACGGCCCGGCGACCGAAGTCGCGGGCAACGACGGGCACGAAGTCACCCTGCGGCGACTGCGAGAGGCCCAGGCGCGTTCTCATCGTGGGACGTGGGACGTGGGTCGTGGGTCGGCTACTCATCTTCCAGGGCCAGATGGTCCAGGTCTCTGGCGCTGTGCAGCACCCTCAGTACATCCAACCCGTTCGAAGTGGGGCGGTAGAAGATAACGTGCATCTGGAAGCCCGGCACGGAGAGACGGCGGATGCCGGTGAGTTCATCGCGCAAAGAGCGGTAGACATGGCCCGCCTGCGGCATTTCCAAGAGCAACGCGAAAGCTGCTTCTGTCGCACTCAGGAAACGGAGCGCCGAATCCGGATCGTCTTGTGCGATGTACTGAGCTAGCTCACGCAAGTCGTCTCTGGCCTTCGGTCGGATGCCCGTGCGCAGCATCACCCTTACTCCCCGTTCAGACGAGCCGTCTGTTGGCGGACGATGTCGCGCAACTGCTTCCAATCTGCTGGTCCCATCGGCGCTGCGTCGCCGCTGTTCAGGCCTTCCAGCAGTAGGGCATCAAGACGCTCCTTCTCTCGCCGGCGCTGGTCCTCCCGTACGAGCGCGCGGAAGTACTCGCTGGTTGTGCTGTAGCCGCCGGTCTCGACCTGAGACTCCACGTACTCCTTCATCGTGTCCGGCAGCGAGATATTCATCGTCGCCATGGCGTTTGCCTCCACCACCCAGCGTAGCGCGGATAGCGGGATTTGGCAAAGATTGCCAAATCCCGGCCATGGTTGAGCGGGCGTCCATGGCCAAGTCCTCCTGCGGAGACTGCAACCGGCTATGGCGTGCGGCCGATGCTGCCCAAGATTTCGCCGTTGGGGCCCAGAATCTCCACGATGAGCGGCATTTGGCCGGCGGCGTGCGCGGTGCAACTGAGGCAGGGGGCGTAGGCGCGGATGGCGGCTTCCACCTGGTTCAGCATCGGCTCGGTGGGCTTGCGGCCGTCCACGAAGGACTCAGCCGCTAGATCATCGATTCCATCAGTTCCCGGCGCGGTTGTCGTGAGCCCGAGATCACGATACAACATGGCTTGGCAAGCCGGCATATCTGGAGCGAGGAGCATTCGCCAATATGATGGATGTGAAGACGGCGGCAATCATTGGAAGCGTCGCGGTGGGAGCGCTGGGGGCGGCCATCGCCGCCAGGCGCGGAGTGGCCGGCGGAAGAGTGGTCGTCGCCGGCGTCGTTTTGGCGACTGCTGCCGTTCTGGGCATGTTCGCCAGTTGCGGATTCGCCCAACCCGAACGGCGTTACATCGGGCAGTGCGGGACGTGGTTGCTGCTCGCCAGCTTCGGCGTGATGTTCGTGGGTGGGCAGAAGCGCCACTTTGAGCGATTGCGGGCGCAATGGGAGTCCGGCGGAGTTGCAGGGGTGCGCGCGGTGATGAAGGAGTCGACCTCCTGGCCGGTTTGGCTGATATTCATCGGCTTCAGCGCGCTTGGCCATGTCGTTGATCAACCGTCCTTCTACAAATGGCTCGCAACTGACGGTCCCGGACTGGTTGCGATCCTGCTCCTCTTTATCGCCCTTCAGATTGTGGACGTTCAGCTCGTACGGCGATGGAATCAGGAGCGCCCTGCCCATGAATTGACGGGCTAGCGTTGCGAAGTCCTCCGCCGGGACCTGAGCGCCACGTTAGGGAGTTGCTGTGAACGGCGCCTACCGGCTGACCTCCGAGGCGCAGCTCGACGCCGTATCGATCCAGCGGGCAAGGCGTGCCCATTCGTTCCAACTAAGTGCCGTTTCCAGCGTGACAAGGCCGCTTGCCTACCATCGATCGCGTCGTCTCAGCAGCCTGGGTCAGAGTTGGTGTTAGGCGTGAGACTCACCCCAAAAGGCTCCT
>DASXUL010000186.1:0-13077 GCA_036504855.1 Armatimonadota bacterium
CCAGAGACCCTGCGGGCTGGACGACCAAGCTACTGCACGGTCTTGAGGGACCAAGGGACACACGGTCCGTCCAGCGCCACTTCCATCTTAACCTACCGACTCTCATACAAGGGACACGGCTTGCCGTGTCCGCCCCCTATCTTGTGGGAATCAGAGGCTTCTCATGGGGTCGGCCAGATCCCAGTTCCACCCTAACAAAGCGCCCGCATCCAGCATTCAGGATTCAGCATCCAGCATTCAGGCCGGAAGCTTGAACCATGAGACACGCGGTCTCATGGTTCAAGCTTCCGGCCTGAATGCTGGATGCTGAATCCTGAATGCTATCCCTAGTACGGCCACTTCCAGTCGCGGATCTCGGGCAGGTCGTCGCCGTGCTCTATGATGTACTGGTGGTGATCGACCAGCCGGTCGCGCAGGTATTGCTTCAGGTAGGCGGCCTTGTAGCCCAGCGAGGGGACGCGATCGATTACGTCGCCCACGAGGTGGAAGCGGTCGAGGTCGTTGAGGACGACCATGTCGAACGGCGTGGTGGTGGTGCCCTCTTCTTTGTAGCCTCGCACGTGCAGGTTCTTGTGGTTGGTGCGGCGATAGGCGAGGCGGTGGATGAGCCACGGATAGCCGTGGTAGGCGAAGATGATGGGCTTATCGGTTGTGAACAGCGTGTCGAAATCGCGGTCCGAAAGGCCGTGGGGGTGCTCGCTGGCGGGCTGCAGCTTCATCAGGTCCACAACGTTGATCACGCGCACTTTGAGGTCCGGCACGTGCTGGCGCAGCAGGTCCACGGCGGCCAGGGTCTCCAGCGTGGGGGTGTCGCCGGCGCACGCCATCACCACGTCGGGCTCGCTGCCCTTGTCGTTGCTGGCCCACTCCCAGATGCCGATGCCGGCGCTGCAGTGCTTGATGGCGGCGTCCATATCCAGGTACTGAAGCGCGGGTTGTTTTCCGGCCACGATGACGTTCACGTACTGGCGGCTGCGCAGGCAGTGGTCCGCCACGGAGAGCAGCGTGTTGGCGTCGGGCGGCAGATACACGCGCACCACATCCGCCTTCTTGTTCACCACATGGTCGATGAACCCGGGGTCCTGGTGGGAAAAGCCGTTGTGGTCCTGCCGCCAAACGAGTGAGCTCAGCAGATAGTTGAGAGACGCGATGGGCCGCCGCCACGGGATATGGTTGGTAACCTTCAGCCACTTGGCGTGCTGATTGAACATCGAGTCCACGATGTGGATGAACGCCTCGTAGCAGTTGAACATGCCATGGCGACCGGTAAGCAGGTAGCCCTCCAACCAGCCCTGGCAGGTGGTTTCGCTGAGGATCTCCATCACCCGGCCGTCCGGCGCAAGGTGATCGTCGTAGGACACCGTTTCGGCATCCCAGGCGCGGTTTGTGACCTCCAGGATGGCGCCGAGGCGGTTCGAAGTGGTTTCATCCGGCCCCATCACGCGGAAGTTGCGGCTGTCCGCGTTCATCTTCATCACGTCGCGCAGCATCACGCCGAGGGTGCGGGTGGCCTCGTCCAGCACCGTGCCGGGCTTCGGCACGGCCACGGCATAGTCGCGGAAGTCCGGCATCCGCAGCGACCGCAGCAGGGCGCCGCCGTTGGCGTGGGGGTTGGCCCCCATGCGCCTGTCGCCCGTGGGGGCCAGGGCGCGCAACTCGGGCAGCAGGCGTCCGTTCTCATCGAACAACTCCTCCGGCCGGTAGCTTTTCATCCAGGTTTCCAGGATGGCTACGTGTCCCGGTTTGCCCATGTCCGTTACCGGCACCTGGTGTGAGCGCCAGTAACCCTCGGTCCTCAGCCCGTCCACTTCCTTCGGGCCGGTCCACCCTTTCGGGGTGCGCATCACGATCATCGGCCAGGCGGGCCGTTCCGTAACGCCTTCCTCGCGGGCGCGTCGCTGGATCTCGCGGATGTCGGCCGTCACTTTGTCCAGCAGGGCGGCCATGGCCTGGTGCATCGTTTCGGGGTCGGAGCCCTCAATGAAATGCGGCGCGTAGCCGTAGCCTTCGAAGAGGCGGCGCAGCTCATCTTCAGGGATGCGGGCCAGCACCGTGGGGTTGGCGATCTTGTACCCGTTCAGGTGGAGGATGGGCAGCACGGCGCCGTCCAGCGCCGGGTTGAGGAACTTGGTGGAGTGCCACGAGGCGGCCAGGGGGCCGGTTTCGGCCTCGCCGTCGCCCACCACGCAGACCACCAGGAGGTCGGGGTTGTCGAACGCCGCGCCGAAGGCGTGCGCCACGCTGTAGCCCAGTTCGCCGCCCTCGTGGATGGAGCCGGGCGTTTCCGGGGCCACGTGGCTGGGGATTCCGCCGGGGAAAGAGAACTGCCGGAACAGGCGCTTCAAGCCGGCGGCGTCTTCGGTGATGCTGGTGTAGACCTCGGAATACGTGCCTTCCAGGTAGGTGTTGGCCACCAACCCGGGTCCGCCGTGTCCTGGCCCGGTGACGTACAGGGCGTTCAGGCCGTCGCGCTTGATGACGCGGTTCATGTGCGCGTAGATGAAGTTCAGTCCGGGGGTGGTGCCCCAGTGGCCGAGGAGGCGCGGCTTGATGTGCTCAAGGCGCAGCGGCTCGCGCAAGAGCGGGTTGTCCAGCAGGTAGATCTGGCCCACGGACAGGTAGTTGGCGGCGCGCCAATAGGCGTTGATGAGCCGAAGCTCTTCGGCGCTGAGCGGGCCCTGCGCGGCCTTCCGGGCCGGCGCGGGCGCAGGGGATTTCATGGCTGTTGGGGCCTTTCGCATGATGCCTCCTTCGAAGCGCCGTGTGGGCGCGAACGCTTGAGCTTGCTTCCCGTTGGGCGGACCGCGCCCGCCACTGCGGGAACCTCAATTGCAGTTTAGCCGATCCAAACGGCGATGGCCGTCCGGACGGGCCGCCATGGGAAGCCCCCCTCCGGTCCCATGCGGAGTTTAGGGGGGCTAATCTCCGCAAAGCGTGCGGAGATTACCGTACACGAACTGGAGGTCCAGCCCCAAACCTTCAAGCTTCCACATGTTCGCCGCTCAGGACCACAGCAGGCTGATGGGGACCGCGTGTAAACGCTCGGCGAATGGCGTAACGTTGTCGCCGGTATAGAACACGACGCCTCGCACGAAGCGTTCGCCCGCTGCCTCCTGCAGCGAACGAAGGCCCCGGAAGTCGGATGCGTTTACGCTGGTGGCGGCTTTCACCTCGATCCCAACGATGTCGCCGGAAGGGCTTTCCAGCACGATGTCGACCTCTTGCCGTGCGTGCGTGCGGTAGTGGAAGAGCGCCGGTCGCGTTTCGCTCCAACCCGCGTCCTTTCGGAACTCCATCGCCACGAAAGTCTCCAGAAGCGGGCCGAGCGTCGGCCCCTCGCGCAGCAAACGCTCCGCATTCTCGCCGAGGAGACTGGCCGCCATGCCTGAGTCGCTCATCACGAGCTTCGGCGTTTTGATGAGCCGCGACGTCAGGTTGCCGGACCACGCAGGGAGGAGTTGCACCAGGAAGGTTGCCTCCAGTACCGCGAAGTAACGGTGCAACGTGGCATAGGGAATGCCGGCGGTTGTGGAGATGTCGCTCATGTTGAGGAGTCCCGCGGTGCGCGCCGCGAGGAGTGAGAGCAAGCGAGGAAGGCGGGAAAGCCCTTCGATGTTCGCGATGTCGCGCACGTCTCGACGGAGAATGGTGGTCAAGTAGGAATCGAACCAGGCATGCCGGCGCGCCTCGCTCTGGCGCGACAGGGGCTCAGGGTAGCCTCCGGAGACGATGCGACCCGCCAGTTCATCGCGCGGGATGCCGCTGAGGCCAGATGGGAAAGGCGTGGAGGAAAAGAGAGTGTCTACTATGCTCTGGCGCCGGCCGGCGATCTCCGCCTGAGCGAGCGGCCAGAGCGTTAGGATCTCCATACGGCCGGCGAGAGACTCGGAGAGCTTGGGCAGCAACAGGACATTTGCGGAACCAGTCAGAAGGAACCGGCCCGGACGGCGGTCGCGGTCCACGGAGGCCTTGATCGCGGGAAAGAGCCCCGGAGCGTGCTGGACTTCATCAATGATGGCGGGGCCGGAGAGGCCGGCGACGAAGCCTCTGGCGTCCGCGACGGCGGAGAGGGCCGAGCTGTCGTCAAGCGTGATATACTCGGCCGCGAAGCGCTCGCCGGGGAGGCTTTGGACGAGCGTGGTCTTGCCGGTCTGCCGTGCGCCGATCACCAGCACTACCGGGCTGTCGCCGAGCGCCTCAAGCAATCGAGGCGTGATGTTGCGATAGTACATAGGTAGATTATTATCCACCATGTGGATAATAATCTACTGCTTCGCGCGCTCCCGGCTGCGTCCGGACGGCTGTAGCCGCTTCGCTGTCAACGGACGCGAAGGGCTTCCAGGATCGTCCCGATGGCGGCGGCCTGCATCGCTAGCGGGTAGTCGGGCGTGGCCGGCGGGACGTGGACGAAGAGGCAGAGGGTAGGGAGTCCGGCCAAGGCGATGGCGTGCATCGCCGTGTAGTACGTGTGGTTGCACACATAGGCGCCGGCGTCTTCCGAGATGCGCGCCGGCAGGCCGGCCTGTGTCAGTCCGGAGAGCAAGGGTTCCAGGGGAATGCGCGTCTCGTAGCAGTCCGGGCCGCCGGCGAAGATGGGGCCAGGCTTGGCGAAGCCGTCCACGTCCGGCGTGGCGTTGCGGTCGTTTCGCGCGAAGCGCTCCAGCCGCACCTCCGTATCGCGCGCGGCGACTCCCAGAAGGATGGCGGCATCGAACCCCTGCCCCATCAGCGCTGGGATCACTTCCGACGCGGCGGCGCAGGAGACGGGCAGCACCCTGGCCGTGATGTCATGCCCTGGCGCGCCGGACTCGCCGAACCGGTGAACCAGACGGGCCGATGGATTGTCTGTGACATCCAGGAAAGCGCCGAATCCCGTGAGCAGCGTTTTCATACGGCAGTCTCATCCAAAGAAGGCGCCGAGCGCGAATCACCGCGCCCGACGCCTTCCTGGGATGGCCTCAACCTATCTGGCAGCCAGCGCCTGGATGTGCGCGGGCGATAGCGCCTGCGCGTACATGCGAAGGTCCGCGATCTCGCCCATGAAGCGGTCCGAGTCCGCGGCGCGGCGGTTCTTCGTTCCCACGTAGAACGGGTCCGAGCTGGGCGGGATCAGACCGGAGGCCGCCGTATGCGCCTTCGTGACGCCATCCACGTAGAGGACCAGCATTTCGCCGTTATACGTTGCGGCTACGGAGTGCCATGCGCCGACGGAGGGCAGCGCGCACTGCACCGTCCCCACGCCCGAGACATCCCATACGAGCTGTCCCTCTTCGGCGGTCAGGCGGTACTGATCGTCGTTATTGCCCTTCTGGACGATGCGGCGGTTGCCGTTCCAATCCGTTGGGCGGATCCAGGCGGAAACCGTGATTCCCTTCGTTGGGTTCAGCTCCGGCCGATCCGCCAACACCACGCCGTCTGACCCGCCTCGGAACGAGAAGGCGCGGCCGTGCGGGCCGTCCACCGAACTGGTGGAGCCCATCACATTGGCCGAGTCCGTCGTGTCCGGGGTGATGGTGACCGCGGGCGCGGCCGCCCGGATGGTTACGCTGCTCGAGCCCGCGGAGTTGGCGTTTGGCGACGTATCCTTCACGCCCGCGGCGGTGAGCGCCAACTGCGTGTCGGCGCCCGGGGCCGGCGAAACCGTGAGTTCCACGGAGCGGCCGTCCGCGAGGGGCTTCGCCGCCGAGACGCTGAAGCCGTCGATGGCGTAGCTGCCGGCCTTGGAGGCGGAAGCCCTATCCAGCGCCTCGGAGAAGGTCACATAGATCTTGTCCGAGCCGGCCATCGCTACTGCGTCTGTGATGGACGGGGGCGTCACGTCTTCCACCGTATACCGCGCGGAAGTTGTGGGGCTTGTGGGCTGGGCGCCGTGGAATGCGCGCACCCGCACCGTGGCCGTCTTGCTGACGATGATCAGGCCCGTGGACGGTTGGGAGTGGGCGGTCGGTTGCGAGCCGTCCGTGGTGTAGCGCAACGTGGCGGTGGCGTCGTAGATGGAGGGCTGGACGCGAACTTCCAGCGTGTCGTTGAAGGACCCGGCCGACGGTGAGAGCGTTGGAGCGGAGTTGGAGTTGTCGAAGGCATCGTAGAGGTACTGCGCCGGCTGGGCCGCGTCGTTCACGCCGGAGGCGGCGCTGACAGCGAATACGCGCACCCGGGGCTGGTTGGGCAGCGTCATCGTTGCGGCGCCGGCGGGAACATCGAAGGCGTACTTGAAGATGTAGGCGTAGGAGTAGATGTCATTGCCGCCTTTGGCGTTGTGCACGTGTCGGGCGAGCCACGCAATTGGATCACGCTTGATGTAGGCGGGCTGAAGGCCGTAGATGCCGCCGCTGAACGGTTGCAGGGAGGGAGAGCCGGCCGGCTTCGTCCAAATGCGGTTGTCCCACTGGCCGACGAACCCATTCCACGCTTGTACGGTGACCGGGACGGACCGGGCGCCGACCTTGAACACGGTCGGCGCGTCGCCGTTGATGGCGGCGGCCAGCACGTAGACCTTGCGGTACTGTCCGGCGGGCAGGCGCAGAGTTTGCCCCTGGCAGGCCAGCGCGGTCTTGGCGCCCGGGGCCGCCTTCGCCAGTTGGAAGCGCACGCCGTCCACGTTCAGGGAGGCTGGGAAGAGCTCGGACGGGAAGGTATGGCCCCTGCCGTCGAACCCCTTAGCCGTGGCGCGATTGTCGAAACCGGCGGCTTCAACGTTGTAGGGGATGGCCACCGGCCGGCTGACGGGCGCGGAGAGGCTGGCTTTCGGTTGACCGAGGCGAACGGCGAACGCGCGCGGGTTGAAGGCGGAGAAGCGAACGCTCAACGCGCCGCCCTTCAGCGTGGCGGGCCCGATGGCGCGCTCCTGCCCGTCTACCTCGCGGGCGGCCAGAATGGGCGCCGCGGCCGTAATGGTGACGGTGGCCGGCTTGCCATTCAGCTCCTGGAGACGGATGATCGTGTCGTTGCTGTCTTCCGCCTTCTTGATGGCGGTGATGGCCACCCGGTTGTTGCTGGTGGAGAACAGCGAGAACTGCTTGCCCAACGTCCCCGGGTGGGCCGGAGCCTGGAAAGCCACAAGCGGCTGGTTCAGGCGCGTCGCCTCCCACGGCGTCTTGCCGCGCCAATCCCCGGTGTGGCCGGAGAGAGCGTACAGCACGCGATGGTGGCCAACGTCCTGCGTCGCCTGGTCCGGGTACGAGGGGGCGCCCGGCGTTCGGATGAGCGTGAGCCGGAGCGTATGGTCATCCGGCTTATCGGAGCCGAACTTGCAGTCTTCCAGCACGGAGACGCCGTAGCTGCCGCTTTCGTCCGTGAGATCGAACCACTCGTGCGAGGGGACCTCGTACTTGCGGGGCGTGTTGGTGGGGCGTTCGACGGCGCCGAGGCCCAGGTTGTAGGTGGCCATCCGGTTCGTTACATCCAGCGGGAACTCCGTTTTCAGCGTGGTCTTGCGCTCGTTCCAGCGGATGGCGTTATCGAACTCCACGCGGTTGCCGGCGCCGTTGGCGGACAGCCGGATCGTCTGCGCGAATGTGGAGGAGCCCGTTTTTCGGGTGACTTCCAGGGCGATGCGCACGGGGCCGTTCTCCACCACGCGAACGCGCGCTGGGCCGGATACGTAGCCGGTTGGCGGGGCGCTCTGGTCCTTCCAGTCGATGTTCCAGGCCGGCCAGGCGCTGGGCTGCTCGTACTTGAGGGCGAGGCGCGCGGGGCGGGCCAGCATCTTGCGTCCGGCCGCCTTGTCCATGATCTGCTCAACGTCGCCGTCGGCGTTCAGCGTCACGACGTAGCGCTTGTTCTCCAGCGTCGACTTGGACACGCGCATGCCTGTGCGGATGGCGCTGGGCGCGGCGGCTGGTCGAACATCATAGGCGATGAAGCCGACGGATGGCGCCTTGGCGAGGAACAGCACTTTCACGGAGTTTCCGGCGCGCCCGACCACCTGAGAGGCAACCTCGGCGCCGTTCGGCCCGTAAACCCGCACGGCTTTCGGGGCCTTCGCGAATCGGACGGTGGCTTCCACCACATCTTCCCGGGCGATTGAGAGCGGGTTGTAGACGACCACGCTAACGCCCTGCGCGCGGGTGTCCAGCCCGCGGATCACGGCCCCGGCTCCGTCCGCCAGCGCGGCGGCGGAGTGGTTCAGCGCGGCCACTTCATCGTTCCAGGAGAACTCGTAGGCCTTGGGAACGCTGGTGCCGGGCAGGATGTCATGGAACTGCGCGCCCAGGGTCAGATACCAGGCCTCGGTGAGCCGCTGGGTTGGGTAAGGCGCGCCGCCCAGCCAGGCGGCGGCCACGGAGGCGCGCTCAGCCGAGTCGGCCAGAAGCTCGTTCTTTCGGTTCCAGCGCTTCATGTACGCTTCCGAGGTGATCGAGCCGGCCGAGTGTTCGGTGAGCAGGAGGTCGCCCTTGTAGGTGGGGAGCTTGGCGATCTGCTGCGGCGTCAGGTCCTTGAACATCTGGTCGGCCGGGGCGGCCACCACCGTGACGGGGCCGTCGCCCTTCAGCGACTTCTCCATCCATTCAGCCGTGTTGGCGCTGGGCGCGCCGCCTCTGTCGCCGACGCCGAAATACCGGTAGTCCACATAGGCGCCGGACTGATCGCCGATCTTGTTGATGCGGTTCAAGATGTACTGGCTCTGGCTGAGGTCCTCATCGACGGTGCTCACATAGGAGCCGGCATCCAGAGCGGCGGTGATGGACTTGCCATCGGGGCCGATCCAGCGGCCCACGGTGAACGGGATACCCACGGCGGAGCCCCACGTGAGCTTCTGGGTGGAGAACCCCTTCACTCCGCAGTGCGCCAGAACGGAAGGCAGGGAGGCCGGGAAGCCGAAGCAGTCCGGCAACATGAAGTCCACGCTCTGCTTGCCGAACTCGTTGCGGAAGTAATGGTTGCCGTAGAGGAACTGGCGGATCAGCGATTCAGAGGAGGGCACGTTAACGTCGTTTTCCTCCCACGAGGAGCCGGCCACGTGCCATCGGTTCTTGCGCACGTAGTCCTTCACGCGCGCGTAATCCTTCGGGTAGTACTCTTTCATCATCCGGTACCGGTTGGCGCCGGTGAAAGAGAAGATGTAGTTCGGGTACTTCTCGAACAGGTTGAAGTTGTCCCGCATCGTCCGCGGGATGTACGTGCCGATCGTGTCCAGGTACGTCCATTCCCACTGGGTGTCCAGGTGGGCGTATCCGACCTCGTAGAGGACTTTGTCCTTGGCCGGGTCATAGGCTTTGCGGGCCGGGGGGCGCCAGGGGGCATTTCCAGCCGCCTGGCAGAGGGCGGCCGCTGCAAGGAAGAGCGCCGCAGCGGCGAATCGGTTTCTCATTTGAACCTGCCTTTGAAGTGAAGTGGTCGGGGGTGGGCGATGAGCGTTGCGAGCCGGAGCCGGCCCGCATCGCTCATCGCCGATCTCCAGTCACCTGGCTAGCGCGAGAATGTGCTCGGGTAAAAGAGCCTGGTCGTAAACGCGGACGTCGGTGATCTCGCCGATGAAGCGGTCAGAAGGGGCGGCGCCCTCGTACTTCGTGCCCACGAAGAGGTTGTCTGGACCGCCTGGGATCGGGCCCGAGACGGCAGCCTCGCCGGCGATCTCGCCATCTATGTAGAGCGTCATGGCCTTGCCGTCGTAGGCGGCGGCCACGTGATGCCATGCGTTGACGGAGGGCAGCGGCGCCGTTGCCTCGCCGATCCCCGAGATCTCCCAGAGAAGCTTGCCGAAGCTGGCGGTGAGGCGGTACTGGTCGTCGTTGTTGCCCTTCTGCAGGATGCGGCGGTTGCTGCTCCAATCGGCGGGGCGAATCCATGCGGTGATGGTGACGGCCTTGGTTGGGTTCAGTTCGGGCCGGTTCCCCAACTCCACGGCGTCGGACCCGGCGTTGAAAGAGTAAGCGCGACCGTGGGGCGAATCCACCGTCTTCACGTTGCCCATCACGTTCACCCGGTCGCCGCTATCCGGGCTGACGGTTGCGGCGGGCGAGGCGGCGCGGAAAGAGGCGCCCTTGCTGGCTCCGGCGGCGTTGGCGTTTGGCGAGGTGTCCTTAACGCCGCCCGCGGTGAGCGCGTAGTCAATGCCGCCCTGGGGCGCGGGGCTGACTGCGAGGGCAACTGAGCGTCCGTCGGCGCCGGGCGCGGCGGATTCAACCGTTAGGCCCGTCACGTTGTAGCTGGCCGGGTCGGATGCCGTTCGCGCATCCACGGCTTCCGAGAAGACGGCGTAGAGCTTCGTCGAGCCCGGAAAAGCCAGCACGCTGGTGATGGACGGCGGCGTAACGTCCTGCACCTTGAACGCGGCGGAGACCACCCGGCTGGAGGGTTGGCCTCCGTGGAAGGCGCGCGCGCGCACGACGGCGTCGCGGCTCACGGAAAACGGGTCGGCGTAGGCGGTTGAGAGAGCGGAGGGCTGAGAGCCGTCGATGGTGTAGCGGAGGGTGGCGGCCGAGTCATAAATGGACGCTCGGAGGCTTACGACAACCGTGTCTGCATAGCGGCCGGGGGCCGGACTGATCTGCGGGAGGGCCTCGCTCCGCTCGAACGCGTCATAGAAATCCGCGGCGCTGTCCGCGTCGGCGGGCGGGCGTTGGGGGGCGGCCTTCACCGCCGGACACAGGGATGCCGCTGCTATAAGGAGGGTGGCAGCGGCAAGTGGGTTTCTCATACATACCTGCCTGATGGTGTGATAGAAGCCGGCCCCAGGAGGACGCCGGTAAGGGCGGCGGCCGGGCACATCCCGGCCGCTTTACCGTAGTGTGGTCCCGTTCTGGTCTCTGGTGCAAGTTCATCCAACCAGACTCAACCGGGCAGACGCCACTTGGTCCTGTTCTGGTTGTCTGCCGCAACATGCCAGACGGCGCCGAGAGCCTTCGTGGCGCGGGGCTTCAGCGTCGGCCAGGCGCCCATGCCTGCATCGACCTGCCCCATCTTGTCACCGAGATCCGCGGCGAAGGATGGAACGAACCATTGGCGCCGCTTCACGGACGCCTGATATGTGTCGATACATCTATCAGACACCCGTTCCGACCGCAGTCATGTCAGTGACGGCGATCGTAGATCCTATTTCCTTCCTCGCAACTGTGATGTTGTCGGTGACGCGGGAAGCGCAAGTGCGTCGCGCCGCGTCGCACCCTGACAACCTCTCTGCCCGTGAATGCCGCGGAGATCGCTTCCTCCTCGGCTCATGCCGGCTGGCCTACTGAGTGGATGCCGATCCGCCGTGGTCTCCGGAGGCGGGCTCAACGAGCGGCCCGGCGGCAACGCCACGCCGCACGCTGCGCCGGAATCGGGCAGCGATATCCCGTGGACTCGGGGAAGCGGTCTGTGCTCTTGTGCGCTGCCAGCGCGTTCAACAGGGGCGGCCGACTTGCCCGCTATACGCCAAGGAGGAGCCGAACCTTGCGATTTCGTATCAAGCACATTCGGACGAAGGTCACCCTGTTGGTCCTCGTCGTTGCCGCGGCGCCAGGCGTCGTGATGGTCAGCATGACCGCATTGGAAGGACACCGCGTGTCCGGCGATGTGGGTGGCGAGTTGAATCGCCAGGGCAAAGAGAACCTGGCGGGCATTACGCGGGGCGTCTACTCGCTCTGTGAAACCCAGCAGGAGTCGCTGAAAGGCGTCCTGTCACAGAACCTGAACGTTGCCCAGGATATCATCCGGCGCGGCGGCGGGATACACCTGTTGCCCGCCGTCACTTCCTGGCGCGCCTCGAACCAGTTCACAAAGACCGTGCAGAACGTAACGCTGCCGCGGGTCGCCGTGGGCGCCACATGGCTGGGCAACAACGCCAGCGCCGGCGTGAAGACCCCCGTTGTAGACGAGGCCGCTCAGATGGTGGGCGGCGCCTTCACGATCTTCCAGCGGATGAACGCCCAGGGCGACATGCTCCGCGTGGCGACCAATGTCCTCAAGAAGGACCGCACCCGCGCTATCGGCACCTTCATCCCCGCCGCCAACGAGGACGGCACGCCGAACCCGATTGTTGCGGCCGTTCTCCAGGGCAAACCCTACGAGGGGCGGGCCTTCGTGGTGGACCAATGGTATGTGGCGATCTACAAACCGGTGATGGACTCCTCGGGCCGCGTGATCGGCATGTTGTTCACCGGCGTTCGCCAGGAGAATGTGAACAGCCTGCGCCGCGGCATCCTGGCGACCACGGTTGGGAAGTCGGGCTACGTCGCGGTGCTCGGCGGAACTGGCGATCTTCGCGGGACTTACATCATCTCCAAGGGAGGCGCCCGCGACGGCGAGAACGTGCTGAACGCCACCGACGCCAAGGGCAACCACTTCATCGAGCAGATGGTGGACCAGGCTTCGCGGCAGAAGCGCGGTGAAGTGAGCTACATCAGTTACCCATGGAAGAACCCGGGCGATGCCGCTCCGCGCAGCAAGATCGCCGCCCTGAGTTACTTCGCGCCGTGGGACTGGGTAATCGTCACCTCCGCGTATGAACAGGAATTCACGTCCGCTGAAGGACGGGTGCGCGGGGCGATGGGGCGGCTGATCTGGATACTCGTGGCCGCCACCGCCGGCGCCGCCATGCTCACGATCTGGTTCGGTTCGCGGTTTGCCGCCAAGCAACTCGTGCATCCCATCCAGCAGTGCGCCGAAGCCGCCGACCTCCTCGCCATCGGTGACGTCAGCGCCGAGGTGACTGTGGAATCCGACGATGAACTCGGCGACCTCGCGCGGTCGATGCGGACGGTTGTGGAGCACCTTCGCGATCAGGCCGCCGCCGCCGAACGCATCGCCGCCGGCGATCTTACCGTGGATGTGGGTTCGAGCTCCGAGAAGGATGCCCTGGGCCACAGCATGGGCCGCGTAACGGAGTCGCTCCGCGGGCTCACTGCCGAGACGGCCGCACTCAGCGCGTCCGCCGTTGCCGGCCATCTGGCGACGCGCGCCGACGCCTCCCAATTCCGCGGTGACTACCGCCGGATCGTGCAGGGCGTGAATGACACTCTGGACGCAGTGATCGGGCCTCTGAACGTGACGGCCGAATGCGTGGACCGGATCAGCAAGGGCGACATCCCGGCGAAGATCACGGACAACTACAACGGCGACTTCAACCACATCAAGAACAACCTCAACGCGTGT
>DASXUL010000187.1:0-17196 GCA_036504855.1 Armatimonadota bacterium
GCGCTGGAGCAGTGGCGCATCATCGAGCGGAACGGGGCAGTGTGGGACGAGGACCGGTGGTCGGTTGCCAATGCGCGACGCATGCTGCGCGATCACGACCAGAGGTAGATGTCGGCATCCGGCCATCGGCCGGACGGATAGTGGCCGCTACGTGGCAATGTTGGCGAGACGTGGGCGCTACTGGATTCCGGCGCTGGCGGTGCCAACGACGCGCGCCCTGCCTACCGTGGAAGCATCAGCGCGCAGTGATGAGCGTGAAGGCGTGGGATTGCGGGAGATCGCAACCTAGTCCTCGACATCCTGATGCCTTCGCAAGGAGAACGGCAGTGGCGTCATACATACTCCTCACCGATGGAACTCGGAAGTCCGCGGTCTGGAGCCTCGTCTACGAGCAAATGACATCGCGCTGGCCGCACGTCAACTACGAGCGAGCCACAAAGGAACACAGTGGAGACCTTCAGCAAGCAGAAGCGATCCTCGTCAAGAGGGGACATCGCGTCGAGAGAGCCACCTCAGTCGCGGAAGTGAAGAGGCTGCTCCAGGAAGGACTCCCAGACGTCCTCGTGGTTGATTCCGCCTTGGATGATGGAGGCCCACCCGATGTCATAGAAGCTCTTCGCGAATGCCCTGGCTGGCAAGCAACGCAGGTCGTCTTTCTCACGCAGATGAGCAACAAGTCGGAGGAGGGTCCGATTGTCTTTGCAGACGACTCGCTCGTTGACCTCTATGTCATGCGGCCGTGTTGCTCCTGGCAGATCGTGCTGGGGGTAGAGCAGTGCCTGAGGCCGAGACGGTCGGTGCCGAGCGATATGTAGCCCACCCGTTGTCTGACCCGCCGAGAACTGCGACAACTGCGGCCGTGCCCGCGCTGACGCCCGGCGCTACCGAATCTCGGCGCCGCTCGATTAAGCTCACGATGGCAATTGCGCACGCCCATATGACGGACCAGTGCCGTAGACATATACGATCAGCCCCGCGTGATCGTTGGGAAAGGAAGGCCCCAATGTCGAACCCGAAGCGGGTGCTCATTGCCGATGCTGAGCCCCTGATCGCGGGGTTGATCAGTCGCGCGCTCCAGGAAGTTGGGTACGATACCGCTCAGGTCTATGGTGGCGAGGAAGCTATTCGGTGGCTCTCGGAGAGCCCTCCCCCGGATCTCGTCATCTGCGATTACCGGATGCCGGGGATTGACGGAGCGGAAGTCCGCGACTGGATGATGGAGGATCGCCAGCTAGCGCGGATTCCGTTCATCCTCATGACCGGGAAAACCTCAAGCTTCAAGGGTTGGTTTGAGAAACCGACGAATTTCACCCTCTTCCTGACGAAGCCCTTCCAGGCGCAGGAGGTCGTGATCTTTGCACGGAGAGCGCTTGAGGCTGAGGCGGGAGCATCTGAATAGCCCCCTGGCGGGCGCCCCCAACCTGGCGACGTCCGCTCGCGTCCTCTGGCTCGGTCGGTGTTCCGCGCGGCCGCCGTTTTCCGCACCTCAGTTCAGTAGTGAAGGCTCCCCATCGGGCCCCCCGCCTGGAAACCACCGCTCCGGCTGGCACACCATGGGGATGGCAGGGATGGAACGATCCACAGGGCGTCTGGCCCCGTGCATCGACCGCTCCTGCACCTGGTAAAAATGTCCAACCGCGAACGAGTCCGTCTGACCAACATGGCCGCTTGCGCGGGGTGAGCGAGCAAGATCGGCGCTGCCGAGCTCGCGCAGGTTCTGCGCGGCCTACCCGCTAACACCGACCCGAATCTGCTCGTGGGCGCCAATACCGCCGACGACGCAGGCGTTTACCGCATTGGGCCGGACCTCGCGCTCGTCCAGACCGTCGACTTCTTCACCCCCATCCTCGACGACCCGTATGACTTCGGCCGGGTAGCCGCCGCGAACGCGCTCAGCGATGTGTACGCCATGGGGGGGCGTCCCCTCACCGCGCTGAACATCCTGTGCTATCCGCCCGGCGAACTGGAACCGGAGGACGTTGCCGACATCCTCCGCGGCGGCGCGGAGAAGGTGGCGGAGGCCGGCGCTTCCGTGGTGGGCGGCCACAGCGTGCAGGATAAGGAACCCAAATATGGCTTGGCCGTAACGGGCATGATCCACCCGGACCGCATCGTGCGCAACGTGGGCGCCCGCCCTGGAGACCGCCTTGTGCTTACCAAGCCGCTGGGCACGGGGGCAATCACTACGGGCCTGAAGCGCGGCATGGTGGATGACGAGACGCGCCGAATCGTGACTGAGGGCATGACCGGCCTCAACCGCGCCGCCTCCGAGGCGATGACCGAGGTTGGAGTGAACGCCGCTACGGATGTGACGGGGTACGGCCTGCTGGGCCACCTCTGGGAGATGGTCAGCGGATCCGGCGTAAGCGCCGAGATCTATTCGTACAACGTTCCCTACTACCACGGATTCCTGGCGCTTGCGGAGCAGGACGTCTTTCCCGGCGGCGCGTATGCCACGCGGACCTACCTCGACGGACGCCTGATGTGGGACTCCGGGGTGGGGGAGAGCGTGCTCTTGGGCCTGTGCGACCCGCAGACCTCGGGCGGCCTCCTCATGGCCGTGCCGGCGGACCGCCACGAGAAGCTCCTGGATGCGCTGATCTCGCGGCAATGCGCCTGCGCCACCGTTGGCCAGATCACCGAAACCTCCGAGGAGAGCCGCATCGTCATCGCCGGCTGAAGAGAGCCTGGCCCCGAGGGGCCGGCTCAGGAGACGAACGGCGCCATCGCGCCGTGGCATCGGGGCGCGCAGGCGCTTCTGGTCCGCAGAACCGCCCGTTCACGGCCGGGCTATGCCTTGGAACGGGGCGCCTCATGAAACGGAGTCCTTTACCCGCTAACGGCAACATGGGCGCATAGAGTGACGTTGCAGCTCATCATTTCCTGGGACATTGTGACGGAGGCAGATTTGGCGTACTGGCACGAAGACTCGAAGTGGGTTGGGGGGCATATGCTTCCTGCGACTGACCACTGTTTCTGGGTCCGTATTCGCATCACGGACCAACGCATTTCCCCGAAAGTATGCGAGCTGTACTATCTGCGCCGACGTGAAGACGGGCCTGGCCCTCTACCGCAACTCGAACCCGAAGCGTGGCTGGAGTTGTGGCCGGAGGAGCCAATCGTCCTCGACAACCTCGACGAAGCGAGGAAGGCAGCCCAAGATGCCATCCATCAATACGAGCTGGGTGACTTCGTATGGGACGGCCTGACCGAGCAGTCCTTCTCGCCATCGCGCACGGAGAAGGTAGAGGAGTTCGTCCACCAGAACCTACGCTCGGTGGCAGTTGTGTGCAAGCGCTCCGACGAGCTCTTTGAGGTCCGGTACTTCGAGTACGTTCAGATTTGGGAACCGAGACCCGGGCTGCCGCACAAGTTACGGGATGATGAATGGGACTGGATTCAAGTGCGTTCCCATATCCTCACACTGGCTGACAACTTCGGTGAGGCAAGGGCCATTGCACTTGAGGAACTGGAGGCGTTAGCGCCTTCCGCCCACACGGACCCCATCGCCTCTCGAATCGCAACATAGCCGCATCCAGTCGCTCCTGCGTCTCGCAAACCACCGTTTCTGAGCCTGCCCACTGAGCGCCTGTCGCGTCTGAATTGCCACGCTTCCGCCGGCGTCCCTCTATCCGTCTCAAATTCACTGTCCTCGAACTGGGGGCGCCCGGCGGGTTTCGGGACGGCCTTCTACCTTCTCATCTGACGATGGTACTCCGGCGCGGTAGGATGGGTGGACGGGGTTGTCAGCCCGAGCCTGCGAGGGATCCCACAAAGCAGCGTTCTTTATGGGATTCCTCGTTCCTCGGAATGACAACCCCATCCGCAGGCCATACCCCTATCCTGCCGAGATAGGCGATGGGATCCCTTGGAAGCGGTCCTCCGCGTTCCGGCGTCTCTGCTTGACCGATTGGCTTCGCCTCTCCTACCTTCACGATGTGAAGCACCCTCTTGCGTTGTTCGTTCTCACCCTTTTGGCCGTGCTTGCGCCCTGCCGCGCGGCCGAACGGGTTGTCTTCTGGTTCGGGGCCAGCCACGACGAGAAGATCGCCGTGGACCGGATGATTGCCGAGTTCAACCGCGCCAACCCAGACATTAGGGTGGTTGGGATGCTCACCCCCATGCAGCAGATCCAGCAGAAACTGCTGCTGTCGGTGGCGGGCGGCGTTCCGCCGGACGTGGTGCGCTTCTACACCGAACTGGGCGGCGAGATGATGGCCCGCGAGGGGCTGGAGCGGATGGACCTGCTCGCGAAGCGCGACGGCGTGGACCTGTCCGCCTTCTACCCTGTTGCCATCACTCAGAATACCTTTCATGGCAAGCTGTACGGCATGCCGTGGGTGGTGTGTCCCAACGCCCTCGTGTACAACCGCCGGCTTTTCCGCGAGGCAGGGCTGGACCCCAACCGGCCGCCGCGAACGTGGGATGAGCTGAAGCAGTACGCTCTGAAGCTGACGAAACGAGACCCGAAGTCCGGCGCCATCACGCAGCTTGGCTGGTCGGACGTCTCCAGTTTCCAGGGTTACCTCTGGCAGTCGGGAGGGGAGTTGCTGACGCCGGACGGACGGCATCCCGCCTTCAACACGGAGGAAACCGTGCGCATGCTGGAGTTCTGGGTGCAATTCCAGGACGACGAGGCCGGCAATCGCCAGGCTCTGAACGCTTTCGTGACGCAGTTCTCAGGCGCCGCCACCGACCCCTTCGGCATGGAAAAGCTGGCCATGCGGCTGGACACGCCGTTCCGCATCCCGGACCTCAAGCGGTATTTCCCGCATCTGGACTACGGCGTGGCGCCGCTTCCGACCGTGAAGTATCACGTATCGGAGGTGGTGGGCAATTCACTGGTCATCCCGCGCGGCAGCCATCACAAGGAGGCCGCCTGGCGTTTCATCCGTTTCGCCACATCGAGGCAGCAGCTCCTCAACGTCTGCGCCATGAGCGGACGGCTTCCCGCCCGCATCAGTGCCGCGCGGGACCCTCGGTATACATCAGACCCCTTGTTGGGCCCGTTCGTGAAGGCGCTGGACAACGGGCGCACCCTGCCGCTCGTGCCGGGCTATATGGAGATGCTGGAGGCCATCGGGCGTCAGACCGACCTGATCTTGAACCACCACAAGACGGCGCGCGAGGCGATGAACGCCGCCGCCGTTGACTCCGAGCGCATCCTCTCCCGCAGCAACGAGGACGTTAGCCGCTTCCCCGTTGTGCGGTGGGGGCGCGTTGTAGCCGCGTTGGGCGCGATTCTGGCGGTTGCGCTGATCGCCATCGGCGCCTCCTTCGCGCGAGCTACGCGGCACTCACGCAGGGAGCGACGCGAAGCCCTTGAGTTTCTGGCCTTCCTATCGCCCTGGTTGTGCGGCTTCCTTTTGCTCACCTTCGGGGCGGTGGCGGGCTCCATGGCGCTGTCGTTCAGCAAGTGGGACGTCCTAACGCCCGGTCGCTGGGTGGGCTGGCGCAACTACACAGACCTGTTCACAAACGACCCGCGTTTCCTCCATTCGCTGGCGAACACCGGCATCTTCACCCTGATGGCCGTGCCGGTGTCCATCGTTTCCGGCCTGGCGGTGGCGATGTTGTTGAACCTGAAGCTGGCGGGCATCCGCGTCTTCCGCACGCTGTTCTACCTCCCTGTGGTTGTCTCGGGAGTCGCCACGGCGTTGTTGTGGAAAGAGCTGTTCAACCCGAACACGGGGATCATCAACAAGCTGCTCACGCTGCCCGTGCTCCCGGCGCTGAAGGGCGGGCTGCACTTCGTGCCCCTGATCGTAAATCCGCCGGGCTGGCTGGCTGACCCCGTCTGGTCGAAGCCGGCGCTGGTGATCATGGGGGTCTGGGGCGTGGGCGGCGGCATGTTGATCTACCTCGCGGGCTTGCAGGGCATCCCGGCGCAGCTTTACGAAGCGGCCGAGCTGGATGGCGCGCGAGGCTGGAAGCGGTTCCGCAACGTCACCTTGCCGCTGCTCACCCCGGTGATCTTCTATCAACTGGTGATGGGCATCATTGGGAGCTTCCAGGTCTTCACGCAGGCGTACGTGATGACGGCGGGCACGGGGCAGCCAGAGGACAGTCTGCTGTTCTACGTGCTCTACCTCTTCAACAACGCCTTCCAGTGGCTGAAGATCGGATACGCCAGCGCCATGGCGTGGGTGCTGTTTGTGATCGTGCTGTTGGTCACGTTGATCAACTTCATCATGGCCAAGCGCTGGGTGTACTACGAGGGGGGCCCGAAGTGACGAGCCCGGCCGAGCGCATACGGGCCGATTCGCCCTCCGGAGAGAAGGCCGCCGCGGCGTGGTACTACGCGTTGCTGGCGCTCGGCGCCGTTGCGCTGGCCTTTCCATTCGCATGGATGCTGGGCACGTCGTTCAAGCTGCCGGAGACGGTGGCGCCGTCCGGCCTGCACCTCTGGCCGAGTCCGTGGACGCTAAGCGGGTACAAGGCGGCGTATGATGGGGCTCCGTGGCTGCTCTATCTGCGCAACACGGTGCTGATCACCGCGTGCAGCGTGGTGGGGACGGTGCTGGCCTCCAGCATGGCGGCCTTCGCTTTCGCCCGGCTGCGCGCCCCTGGCAAGGAGCCGCTGTTCGTGCTGGTGCTAGCCACGCTCATGCTGCCGGCGCAGGTGACCATGATCCCGGCTTTCATCATCTTCCGCAGCCTGGGGTGGTACGACACGTTTCTACCGCTGATCGTGCCCTCGTTCTTCGGAAGCGCGGTGTACATCTTCCTCATTCGGCAGTTCTTCCTTACGCTGCCCAATGACCTGGAGGATGCCGCGCGCATCGACGGCTGTTCCACCTGGACGATCTACTGGCGCATCCTCATGCCGCTGGCAACTCCGGCCCTCGTAACGGTGGCTCTGTTCGCCTTCGTGGGCGCCTGGAACGACTTCATGGGCCCGCTGATCTACCTGAATGGCATGGACAAACGCACGCTCGCGTTGGGCCTGGTGTCGTTCCAGAACGTGTGGGGCACCGACATCGTGCAGATTATGGCCGCCAGCACCGTTATCACCCTTCCCGTCCTCATCGTCTTCTTCAGCTTCCAACGCTATTTCATCGAAGGCGTGGTAACCACGGGAATCAAGGGGTAGAGAAGCATTCAGCATACAGCACTCAGCATTCAGCCCGGACTGGTCCGATCCATGATGAACGACCACCATGGGGCAGGCCCTGTCCGGCCTGAATGCTGAGTGCTGTATGCTGAATGCTTCTCTACGTGACCGACATGGCGTTGAAGCCGCGGAGCGACATACGGAGATCGGCGGGGCTGTCGGCGGCGGCGAGGGCGGTTTCGGTGGAGATGGTTCCGGCCTGCTGAAGGTCGAACAGCGCCATGTCGAATGTCTGCATTCCGTCTTCTTCGCTGGCGCGCATGGTGGCCCGAAGGGCATCGATTTCGCCGCGCTTGATCTGCTCGCGGATGCGCTGGGTGGCCAGAAGGATCTCAACGGCGGCGGCGCGGCCGCTTCCGTCTGCGCGGCGCACGAGGCGCTGGCTGACGATGGCGCGCAGGCTCAGGGCGAGTTGCATCAGCACCTGGGCGTGGTGGTCCGGCGGGAAGAAGCCGAGGATACGCTCCATGGTCTGGCTAGCGTTGGTGCTGTGGAGGGTGCCAAGCACCAGGTGCCCGGTCTCCGCGAAGGCTAGCGCATCTTCCATCACCTGAGAGTCCCGGATCTCGCCTACGAGGATCACGTCCGGCGCCTGACGGAGGGCGTCGTGCATGGCATCCTCCATGGTTTGGCAATCCACCCCCAACTCGCGCTGGCTGACGATGCACTTCCGGTCTGGGTGCAGATATTCGATCGGGTCCTCAATCGTAACGATGTGCCCGGGTGCGGACTGATTGCGGTGGTTGATCATGGCGGCCAGCGTGGTGGATTTGCCGCACCCGGTGGCGCCGGTTACGAAGACCAATCCATTGCGCTGCATCACGATGTCGGTTAGAATGGCCGGCAGCGCCAGGCGGTCCAGCGAGGGGACGTCGGTCTTGATGCGGCGGGCCACCAGTGCCACGCTGCCACGCTGGCGGTACACGTTCATGCGGAAGCGTCCAACGCCGGCGACGCTGCGGGCGAGGTTTGCGCCCTGGCGCTCCGTGAAGATGCGCTTGTCGCGCTCGCACATCACGGGGAGGATGAGCGCCTCCGTTTCATCTGGCGTGAGGCTCTTGGAGTCAAACTGCGTGTTGACTCCGTTCACGCGGTAGGTTGGCGGCGAGCCGGGCTTGATGTAGAGGTCCGACGCGTCCAGTTCCGCCATGCGGATGAGCATTGCGTCGAGCGGCACGTTCGGCCTCTGCTCGTTTACGTCCTTGAAGATGCTTGATTCGTCCATATCTGCTCCGCGCTCGCCAGCAACGATCGCTGCCTCGCCCTCTCAGTAGTTGATCTTCTTGCCCCACGACGGCTGCTGCTGTTGCGACGAGATTGGGGAACCGAGGATGCTGTCCAGGCTGCGCCCGCCCATCCCATTGCCGCCGCCGTCGCGCCGGGCCCCATCTGCCTCTATGGACTCCAGGGAGTCTGGATCCGTCGCCTTGGCCAGCGCATCTTCCTTGGTGACCCGACCGGACTTCACCAATTCCTTGAGGCTCTGGTCCAAGGTGCACATGCCATCGCGAGTGCACGTTTCAATGACGCTATGCATCTGGAAGGTCTTGCCTTCGCGGATGAGGTTTCGGATGGCCGAGTTCGCGACCATGATCTCCAGCGCCGCCACGCGCCCCGAGCCATCCGCGCGACGCATGAGGATCTGGGAAACCACTCCTCGGATGCTCTCGGCGAACTGGGCGCGGATCTGTGATTGCTGGTCGGTGGGGAAGACGTCAATGACGCGGTCCACCGTCTGCGGAGCGCCCATGGTGTGAAGGGTGCCAAATACGAGGTGGCCGGTTTCCGCGGCGGTGATGGCGAGCGCGATCGTCTCCAGGTCGCGCATTTCCCCAACCATGATCACGTCCGGATCCTCGCGCAGCGCGGATCTCAGGGCGTTTTCGAAGCTGTGCGTGTGAGGGCCCACCTCACGCTGATTGACGATGCAGTTCTTGTGAGGATGCACGAACTCGATGGGGTCTTCGACCGTGAGGATGTGCTCCTGCCGTTCGGTGTTGATGAGGTCAATCATCGCCGCAAGCGTGGTGGACTTGCCGGAGCCCGTTGGCCCGGTAACCAGCACAAGGCCCTTGTCGCAACGGGCGAGCTGGCGGACGACATCGGGAAGACCCAGCTCCTCGAAGCCCTTGATCTTGTCAGGAATGCTGCGGAAGACGGCGCCTTCGCCTGAGCGGTTCATGAAGGCATTTACGCGGTAGCGGCCGACGCCCTGCAGTTCCACCGCGAAGTCCAACTCGTGCTGTTCCTCGAATTTGGCCTTCTGCGTGTCCGTGAGGATGTCGTACAGCATGGTCCGAAGAACTTCGCGCGAGAGCACCGGGCAGTCCGGCAGGCGTTGAATCCTCCCGTGCACGCGCAGGGCGGGTTGGGCGCCAACGGTCAGGTGAATATCAGATGCCCCCATCTGGGGGGCCAGAATCAGCAGGTCAGCGATGTCCAACGAGCTCTCCGAGACGCGACAAACTAGGGCGGGATCGCCCTATGGATTGTTCCGCGTTCCGACGCTCTCCTCACACGAAACCCGCTCCGGACCCAATACCACCATCACCAGCCCAACCAGAACCAGCGCCCCGCCCAACAGGGCGTTGCGGCTGGGGATCTCGTGAAGCACCGGGATGGCAATGAGCGTGGCCACAACCGGCTCCATCAGGAACGCCGTGCTCACGGCAATGGTGCGAAGCCGCCCAACCGCGAAGGCGAAAAGCCCGTGGCCGCCCAGCGTTGGAATCAGGGCCAGCGCCAGATACACGCGGAGATCGTGCGGAACCGGCGCGCTGATGTGTCCGCCGGCGCCCTGAAGGAACCCGAACAGGGCCAGGGCCGAGAGGCTGTAGACGAGGAGGATGTACGAAGAGGTTCGCAGCCGCCGGCGCACGTTCGCCCCAATGAGCAGGTAACCGGCCAGGGCGATTGCGCCGGCAAGCGCCAGCGCAAACCCGGTTTCGGGCCTGCCAACGAACGTGGACCCTGTCTGGGCGTGGGACGATGCGTACATAACGGATACCCCGGCGAAAGCCGCCAGGGCGCCAACAGCCTCGGCAAGCGACGGCCAGTCGCCGGCGGCAATCCGGAATGCCATCACGAAGATGGGATGCGTGGAGACGACAAGCAGCGATACCGAAACGGGAAGCATGCGGAGGCTGGCGATCCAGGCTCCGAAATGGGCGGCCAGAAAGACCGAGGCCACGGCGGAGCGCGATAGGTCTGGCAACGACACCGTACGCAATCCGACCCACGCCGATGGCCACAGCGCCAGCAGCGCCGCGGCGATGCCGAGACGCCAGCCGGCAACGGAGATCGGCGAGGCATCCGTGAAACGCGTGAGGATGGCGCTGGAGCTAACGCAGATCACCGCCGCCGCCAGGGCATAGCTGGCGGCGCCTCCGCGCTTCGACGGCGCGGATGCCAAGCCCTCGTTCACAGGCGTTTGCCTCGAACCCGCCCGAGGTTGAACGTTGCGGTGTTGGCCACAGCCATTACGGCCATCACGCCGGCCTGAACGGGGTCCGACACCACCAGATCCGCCGCATCCACCACGCTGCCGACCATGTTCAGCGAGATCACGGGGATGCCGTGCTGGTGGCGCAGCTCCATCACGGCGTCCGACACCTCTCCGCCCATCAGACTGCCCGCCAGCACGAGAATGGCGGCGCGCGGCAGGCGGGCCACGGCGCGCACGGCGTTCGCCAGGTTGGCCTCACCCACGAGTGGGATCGTGTCAACGCTGATATGCTCGCCGCGGATATTGTGCCGATCGGCTTCGCTGACCGCTCCGAAGACCACCTGGGCCACTTGAGCGCCGCCCCCGATGACGATAACGCGCTTGCCGAAGATGGCGCCGATCGATTCGCCAACGTTCACGGAGATAACGCCCGGAACGGCGGCCAGCGCGTGCTCAAGGGCTTCCGGGTCCGCGACGCCGGATACGTCCAGGTTCATCTCGGCTTCGGGGTCGGCAGTATGGCTGATGGACTCGATGTTGGCGTTCAAGTCCGCGATGGCGCCGGCCAGATCTCGCAGAAGGCCAGGCCGATCCGTAGCGACGACGGAAACTCCCCAGGTGCTCAAAATTGGTCCTCCAACGTTCAGTTGGCGCTCAGTGCGCACCATTATGGTAGTCGAAATGCCCTTCGTTCCCGCGCGCTGGCAACCGCACTGGGTAATCCGATGTAATTGCGATACGCTGTCAGATGCATTGGCAGCGATTGTGCCAGCTTGCTTCATAACTGCCATAAGCGATATCGGTGGATTGGCGCCGATCACTTATGGTGCTGGGAGCACACAAGCATGACTCGCTCAATTCGCGTTCTGACTGCCGCCACGCTTGCCATGGCGGCCGCGCTACAGGCCAAGGCGGACAGCGTTACGTATACCTCCGCCGGGACAAATGGCGCAACCGGTTCGGCCCTGGCTGCAACCGCGGTGATGACGCTGTCCTCCGGACAACTCTTCATCGACCTCACAAACACCGGCGCGCCCGCCAAGGCGCCCAGCGATGCGCTGATGGCGTTGCTGTTCACTGTGTCGCCAAGCCTCACCCTTACGCCGGTCTCCGCCGCGCTGAAGCCGGGGAGCACCTTCACCAACCCTGCCGCCTATTCCCTGGGGCAGGAGTGGCAGTATCGATCGGGCATCTCCGGGCCGGGTTCCACCAACGCCGGAATCAGCGCGGCGGGCCTTGGCCTGTTCAGCGCGGCGAATTTCGCCCCGGGCGGGCAGAACCTGCAGGGGATGGATTACGGCATCGTCAACGGCGTTTCGAGCAGCGCAAACTCGCCCACCCAGAGCGCCGTATTTGTGAACAACAGCGCGCGGTTCACCTTCAGCGCGCCGAACGTCGAACTGGCGGACATCAGCAACGTCGCCTTCCAGTTCGGCACTGCTCTCGATGAGCCGCGCCTTCCCGGAACCCCTGACCCGCCGTCCCCGCCGGCTGTTCCCGAGCCAGGCGCGCTGGCGCTGGTTGGATGCGGCGCGCTGGGCGCCCTCCCGATGCTCCGCCGTCGCCGCTGAACCGGCTCCGCGATGAGCAGCCCCCGTCCGGGTCATCCGGCCGGGGGCTGCATTTGCATGGGAACACAAGCGCGAACACGCCTACAATCAGCGTATGGTCCGGCGGCTGGGCCTCGAAAGGGACGGTGGCATCGTGGCTCGGATTGGGATCATCGGCAACGGCGGATTCACGGATTTCCTGCTTCGCTCATGGCGCGGACTCCCGGACGTGGAGGTAACGGCGATATCGGCGCGGAATGAGGAGCGGTTGCGGGAAACCGCCCGCCGCCACGGCATCCCGCACGCCTACGCTGGTGACCGCGGCTGGCGCGATATGCTGGCGGACGCGCCGATTGACCTCGTTGCCGTCGTAACGCCGCCGTCGCTGCATGCCGAGATGGCCATCGCCGCTGCCGAGGCCGGGAAAGGCGTTCTGTGCGAGAAGCCGCTGGCAATCACCGTGAAGTCGGGCGAGCGCCTGCGAGACGCCGTGGTGAAGCGGAAGGTCCCTTTCGTCATCAACTACGTGATGCGCTATAACCCCCTCTTCGTTGCCCTGAAGGCCGTCGTGGACGGCGGCGTGCTGGGCGGCCTGCGCCGCGTGGACTTTACGAATCTCGCCAGCGACGAGGGCCTCGCGCCCGACCACTGGTTCTGGGACCTCACTCAGAGCGGCGGCATCCTGATTGAGCATGGCGTGCACTTTTTCGATGTGTACGCGTGGCTAATCGGCGCGGATCCCGAGTCGGTGCAGGGCATCCGCACCGTTCGGGCGGGCACGAAGCAGGAAGACCGTGTAGTGGCGACCGTGCACTACGCGAACGGGGCTCTGGGGACGTACTACCACGCGTTCGACCGCCCGTCGCGCCTCGAGTTTCAGCAGGCCCTTCTCTCCTTTGACCAGGGCACGATCCGCGTAAACGGTTGGATTGCCATTTCCGCTCAGGTGGACGCCGCGGTGTCGAACGCTCAGGCGGAACGGTTGACGTTCCTGCTTCCTCCGGCGGCGACGCCGCACGAAGGGGTTTTCACCGGAACCGCGATTCAGGCTCACGGCGGAGGCCATACCTACCGGTTCGATCGTCGCCTGCGGTACGAATCCAAGTTCGCGCCAGACCAGACCACCATGTACGCCCAGAACGTCCGCGACTCGATCATGGACCTCGTGGCCGCCTGGAAGGACCCCTCCCATCGCGTGGCGGCCGGGATCGAGGATGCGCTTTCAAGCCTTCGCACGGCGTGCGCTGTGGGGTGATTGGCTGGCTTGGCTTCAGCGCGCATATCTCAGAACGATGGATCCAGCTCGGAGGCGCCGAAACCAGGGGCCAGGATGCGCTGGGCCTCGTTATCGTCGTCATTGGGATCGTTGAGGATGTTGGGGTCAAGAACGTCAACGTTCGGCGAAGGGTCAAGGGGGTCATCTTCCTTCGGCAGTCCGGTCGGCAGTTGGTCGTTCATGCTTGTCTCCTTCTATCGGTTGATCTATCACTTGCTTTCCCGCGTTGCGGCGCGGATAAAACGAATTCGATGCGAATCCTCTTTATGGGAACGGCGCCCTTCGCCGTGCCAAGCCTGGAACGGCTGATTGCGGCGGGCCACCACGTCATCGGCGTTGTGACGCAGCCAGACAAACCGGTTGGCCGCAAGCGGGAACTGCAGCCGTCCGCTGTCAAAGTCGCCGCCCTGGCGCGCGGCCTCGCCGTCTATCAGCCCACCCGCCTGCGCCGAGACCACGAGTTTCATGACGCCGTGCGGGCCATGGACCTGGATCTGGTGGCCTATGCGGCCTATGGGCAGATCATCCCGCAGTCCTTTCTGGATATCCCGCGCCTGGGGTGCTGGAACGTGCACGGCTCCCTCCTTCCGGCATACCGGGGCGCGGCGCCGATTCAATGGTCCATCATCAACGGCGACGCCAGTACGGGCGTGAGCGTGATGATTGCCGAGGCCGGCCTCGATACCGGGCCGGTGCTATCCGCTCGCGAGATGGATATACGGCCGACGGATACGGCAGCTACGCTTGGAGTTCGCATGGCTGGCATAGGCGCGGATCTGCTGGTCGACACCATCTCCGCCTGGGAGCGAGGCGATGTTGAGCCGTATCCGCAGGACCCGGCTCTCGCCACGATGGCGCCATCCATTGAGAAGGACGATGCCCGCCTGGATTGGACGCGCGCAGTGGCGCACCTGGACTGTTTCGTGCGCGGAATGAACCCGAAGCCCGGCGGCTGGACGACCTGGCGCGGTCAGGAGTTCAAGGTCTGGGAGGCCGCGCCGGCGGAGGCGCCGTCCGATGGTCCGGGCGCCATTCGCGTGGAGGGTAAGCGCGTGTACGCAGGAGCGGGCGACGGGGCGATAGAGCTTCGCCTGGTGCAGCCCGCCGGCAAGAAGCCGATGCCTGCCCTGGATTGGTCCCGCGGCCTGCGCGGCAGCGAGAAGTTCGAGTGATGCATGACGCCCGAGGCCTCGTCTTTGCCGCGCAGTTCATGGCCTTTGCCGCTCTCATGGACTGGGCGATGAGGAGGTTCGTGGCGCATGCGGCGATGACACGCGCCCTGCGCCTATCATCCGGCCTGGCTTGCGTCACCATCGGTTGCGGTTGCCTGGCTTACGCTCTCTGGGGGCTCAACTGGTACGTCCGGCTGTCTGTTCTGTTCGCCGCGGCAACCTATATGGCTTTCCTCCTGATGGCCCTTGCGGCCTGGATCCGATTACCGAAGCGGCCGGAGTGGCGCATGACGCTGAAGGACTTCATTGCTGAACGGAAGAACGCCGGAAAGTGAGCAGGCTGGAATCCAGTGACGCAGGGCCGAAAGACACGGGGCCGCGCCGGTTGTCTGCATTGCGGAACTGCCAGGACGGTTTGTGGCGGGCGCGTTTTCGGAGGTGACGAACGTGGAACACAGGAAACTGCGAGTGGGGATGGTGGGGGGCGGTGGGCCGGCCAACTTCTTCGGCGGGCCACACCGTACGGCCATCTTGATGGACAACTCCGCGGAACTAACGGCCGGGGCGCTGCGCTCCAGCGCCGAGGGTTCGCTGCAATCAGCGCGCGAGCTCCACTTTGCGCGCGGGTACCCGGACTATCAGACGCTGATCCGCGAGGAAGCGGCACTTTCTGACGGTGAACGCATCGACTACGTGACCATCGTTACGCCGAACGACTCGCACTACGCCATCGCCAAGGCGGCGTTGGAGGCCGGTTTCCCCGTGTTATGCGAGAAGCCGCTGACGATGACGCTGGCGGAATCCCGAGACCTCGTCCGGCTCGCTAACGAGTGCAAGTTGCCGTTCAACGTGGCATACACATATACCGGTTTTCCGATGGTCATGCTGGCTCGCGAACTCGTGCGCGGGGGCGACGTCGGCGAAGTGCGCAAGGTGGAGGCGTGGTACCCGCTGGGCTGGTTGGCCAGCCGGGAGGATGAGAAGGGACAGCAGGCCGCCTGGCGCGTGAACCCGGCCAAAGCGGGCGTATCCGGCTGCGGCGGCGACATTGGTACGCACGCCTACGAGTTCGCGCGATTCGTGGCAGGACGCACGGCGACGCAAGTGCAGGCCCGCCTGACGACCTTCGTTAAAGGCCGCAAGCTGGACGATGACTTTACCGTGCTCGCCCGCCTGGACAACGGCGGAACCGCCACCGTAACCGCCAGCCAGGTGAACATCGGCGCGCAGAACGACAACGGGTTCCGCGTTGTCGGCACGAAGGCGACTCTGGAATGGTCGATACTGGACCATAACAGCCTGAAGTTCTACCCGCCGGACGGAACGGTTCTGGTCTATCGTCTGGGCACGGGCCGCGGCTATATTCCGGCCAGCATCCAGCCGTATCTGCGCCTGCCCGCCGGGCACCCGGAGGGTTTCCACGAGGCCCTGGCCAACCTGCACAAGAGCATGCAACTGCAAATCCGGCGGCGGCAAGGAGAGACGGTTCCAGACCCCTTCCCTCACCCAGACGTTGTCGACGGCGCAGCCGGGATCGCGTTCATTGAGGCAGCTGTGCAGTCCAGCGCGCGCGATGGCGCCTGGACGGACGTGGAGAGCGTGTAACTTATACCCGCCGGCCGGCTCTACGCCGCGCCGGCCAATACCAGGAGAGACTAGGAGACTATGAACAAGAGCGTTAGCGTGACCCTGGCCATGATTCTCGTGGCGATGCCCGGCGCGTCCATGGCCGCCAAGAAGCCAGCCAAGCCGTCTGCCAAACCCAAGGCGGTGAAACCCGCGGCGGTCCCGAACAAGGGCGCTGGAGCGCAGCAGATCCGGGCTCTGGAAGGCCCGCTACTGACCACGGCGTTCAATAACGGCGGCGCCCAGATCAAGTTCAGCAACCTGCGCCAGTCACTCGCGTGGAACGATGACGGCGCCGGCGAGGGTTCCCACTTCATCCTCGTTGACGTTGATGCCGCCAATGTGCGTAAGCAGAACATCACCTTCGACCTGCGCGGACGGGCCGCCGCTGACGACGGAAAGCAGATGGAAGGCGAGGGCACGTTCTGGGCCGACGATATGTTGCCGGCTTCGCATGCGAAGGGCACAATCGCCTTCCCGGTGCAGGATGGCTTCGCGGTAACGAAGCTGATCATGAAGTTCGGTTACGATCTGGGCGATCCCATCCGCGCCTTCATCCCGAAGGACTTCCAATGGAACGACTTTGGGAACGTTGCCCCGCTCGGCTCGCCGGCCTCCAACGGGCTGGCCAGCATCACCATGAACGTGGACCCCAGCGTGAAGATCCCCTCCGACTGGGAACTCAGCGAGGGGAACAAGTACATCCTGTTGAGCGGGCGCATCACCAGCCTGTTCTCGAAGGTGCACCCGATTGAGCTGAACTCGGTGAAACTGACCTCCAAAGACGGGCAGAGCTTCGATCCCTACGGGTTCATCTCGGGTCACGACGGCGACGTTAACCCGAACGGCAGCCGGGCGTTCAAGTTTGGCTTCCAGGTTCCCCAGGACGTTGAGCCGGGGGACATCACGATTATGCTTGGATACTGCACCCCAGCGCCGATCAAGTTCACATTCTAGCGAGCATCCCAAAACTGGCCGGCGGGCGCGGCGATTCGTCGCGCCCGCCCGCCCAG
>DASXUL010000188.1:0-18718 GCA_036504855.1 Armatimonadota bacterium
CCTGGTTCTCCCGGTTTCGACGCTTGGCCAGGGACTATGAACGACTCCCGCAGACCGTTGCCGCCCTTCACTTCATCGCTTTCGCTGGGCTCATGCTCGCTAAGGCTGCTCCCCTGCTTCAAAGTGCATAACACCCTCTAGAGAAATGGCTGGTCGTCACGATTGCGCCTCGTGCGTATGGTTGAAGGCTGCCGCGAAGTTCGGCGACCTCTTTACGCCCAACCGTGTGGAGCCACCGCTTCGCCTGAACCTGAAGCGACAGGCCGTGAAGCGGCCACAGCGCATCGCCCACAACGGCGTTCACGTCGATGCCGCCATCTTGGCTGTACCTGGTTACCTCGACAGCGCTGAATCCCGATTCCCTTAGCATTCGGCCGATTACGCGCTCGAATTCGCTGGGGTCGAGACCGAGCAGGTGCTGCCGAACGGACTCGATCTCAGCATATCGTTGTGGTTCGAGCGCTGGAGCTTGAGTGGAGTCCAGTTCGCGGTCATCCGCCGTGACTACATCCGCTGGCTCAGGAGAGCGAAGAAGCTCGGCAGCTAACTCAGCGTCGCGCTCAACGGGAACGACGCCTAGACCGGCGTGGATCCGGAACTCGAAGAGCCACACCGATCGCCTCACCTTCCGAACATCCGTCTGGAACTCGGGGTAATGGCGCAGATACTCCAGCAGACCCAGAAAGCGCCATCGATTGGCCCCGATGGCCTTAGATCGTCGGCTCCCAACAAGAACGAACCCATACACCGGGAACTCGCCTACTACCTGCTCGGCAAGTCGGCGGTTCGCACCTGTTAAGGTCTGGTCCCCTTCCCGCCCAGCCCCCGTGTAGATCAGCACATCCCCTTCAATCCTGTCGTGATAGGGGTTCTCGGAAAGCTGCCGCGCGCTGGGAACCGAAGTCATCACTACTACACGCCGGACTATGCCGGGACCGCTGAGGGACACCCTCACGCCGCCAGCGTTTCCAACCCCTAGAACGTGTTGGATATCGGAGCTAGAGTACAGCTCGCCAACCACAAAACTGGACGGCCAAGCAGTGTCGCGGCAGGTTTCCATAGGCTGAGAGTGGAGCAGGTTGACGGTTGAGGCACGAGCAAACAGAGATCGGAACCCCATCGGGCGTTCAGGACTCAGCTTATCGCCATCTGACGCTGTGGTCAAATCCACCGCCGAAGGGCAGCCATACAGCCAGCATCCCGCGGCACAAAGACACAAAGGCACAAAGACCGGAAGAACATCCGGGTCTTTGTGCCTTTGTGTCTTTGTGGTGAGCCCGGTTCTACCCGCCCACGGTGGCGGTTACGAGCTGGTTGATCTCGTTCTGCATGTCCACCAGCTTGCGGAACTCGCCGTCGGGGTTGGCCAGCAGTTCCTCGTGGGTTCCGATTTCGGCCACCTTGCCCTCTTTCAGAACCAACAGGCGGTCCGCCTCGCGCAGGGTGGAGAGGCGGTGGGCGATGGCGAAGGTGGTGCGGTTTTTCACGAGGCGCTGGATCGCCTCCTGAATCTGCTTCTCGGTTTCCGTGTCAACGGAGCTGGTGGCCTCGTCCAGGATCAGGATGCGCGGGTTGTGCAGGATCGCCCGGGCGATGCTGATGCGCTGGCGCTCGCCGCCGGAAAGGGTCTGCCCGCGCTCGCCGACACGCGTGTCATAACCGTCAGGGAACTTCAAGATGAAGTCGTGGGCGTTGGCCGCCTTCGCCGCGCGCATCACTTCCTCGCGCGTGGCGGTGGGCTTGGCGTAGGCGATGTTCTCGTAGATGCTGCCGGTGAACAGGAACGGCTCCTGCAACACGATGCCGATCTGCTCCGAGAGGTCCTTGAGGCGGATCTTGCGCAGGTCCACGCCGTCCACCAGGATGCGGCCGGCGTCCACGTCGTAAAAGCGGTTGATGAGGTTGATGATGGTGCTCTTGCCGGCCCCGGAGTGCCCGCACAGGCCGATCATCTCGCCGGCCTTCACTTCCATGCTCACGCCCTTCAGCACCGGCTTGTTCTTGTCGTAGCCGAACACGATGTCATCCAGGGTCACGTCGCCCTTGATGTGGGGCATGCGCACGGCGTCCTTGCGGTCCGCCACCTCGGGCTGCGTGTCGAGGATCTCGAAAACGCGCTCGGTTGCGGTAAGGGCGCGGCTCAGCCAGTCGGTGATGCGGCTGATGAACTGAAGCGGGCCAAAGAACATCGCCACATAGAACAGGAACGCCGTGAACGTGCCCAGGGTGATGGCGCCGCTTACCACCTGCAGGCCGCCGAAGTACCAGACGATGAACGAGCCGGCGGTGGCGAGGAACGTGAGGAACGGGAAATAGGTTGCCCACGTCGTCTCGGCGCGCACGATGGCCTCGTAGACCGCGCCAACGCGCTGGTCGAACCGCTCCACTTCCCGCTCTTCCTGCGCAAACGCCTTCACCACGCGGATTCCGTTCAGAACGTCGGCCAGCGTGCCCGTCATGCGGCTGTTGGCATGGAAGTAGCGGCGGAACATCGCCCAGATGCGCCGCCAGAACACCAGCGAACAGAAAATGACGATGGGCGTTGGGATGAGCACCAGCAGCGCCAGCCGCCAGTTCATGAACAGCAGCACGCCCACGATGGCGCCCACGATGAGGATGTTCACCAGGAAGAACTGCAGGCCGTCAATCAGCGCGCCCTGCAGTTCGCGCGTGTCGTTGGTCACGCGCGCCAGGATGCTGCCGGTCTGCCGCTTGTCGTAGAAGCTAAGGCTCAGGCGCTGCAGGGCGCGGTACAGTTGGGTGCGGATATCGTAGGTGATGCGCCCGCCCAGGTAGGCCACCGTGCGCCCGCGCGCCACGCTGACGGCCAGCGAGGCGATGCGCGTCACCACGTAGAGCAACACCACGAGCCCCAGCAGATGGGTGAATGACGCCACCGGCCGGCCCGCCTCATGCGCCAGGGCGCCCGGCACCAGGATGCGGTCCACCAGCGTGCGGTTCAGCACGCCGGGCACGAGGTCCACGGCGGTTCCCGCCAGCATCAACAGGCAGATGGCCAGCGTCTGCCAGCGGTAGGGCGCGAAATAGCTGGCCAGGCGCTTGATGACCTGCTTGCGATCCAGGCACGCCGGGCAGACATTGGTGAATTCCGGCAAAATGCGGTGGCACTTGGGACACCGTGCCCGCTCCTGGTGGTCGCTGGCTTCCGGCGGATCCTCGCCCTTCACTTCGGCGTTCAGCACCGCGGCAACGCGGTTGAACTTCCCCACCATCGCGTTGCTGTAGCGCACGATCTCGACGGGTTGGCCATCCACCGTGGCTTCCAGCACGCCGGAGCCGACGAGGGACTGCGTTTTGACTCCGGTAATGGAATCCAGCGGCACGTCCAGCGCCACCTTGCTGGCGTTTCCGTCCGCGTCAACGCCTTCCATCACCATCACGCGGTCGTCTGTTACAGCGAGCCAGCGCTCGGCATACCGTCCGTCCTCATCCAGGTCGGCGGCCACCGTAACTTTGAGCTTGCCGTCCGCGTCTCTCGCATCGGTCGGCAGCAACGGCTCCATGGATTCCGGCAGGTTTTCTTGCAGGGGCATTAGGTATCTTCGGTTCAATCCGCTCAACCGCGAATAGGGGGCGAGGCCGTTCCCCGCATTCATGCATGATACACATCTGCAGCGCCCCGGTCACATCAAGGAGGTTTGATACGGGCAAAGCGATCCTATCGGCGGCAGCGAGGCAGCGCCGCCAACAGGATCGCCACCCTGATTGACGGGTGTACACGCCCGTTCGTTACAATGGAATGCTGAGATTGGGCCCATACCGCATGGAACGTCTGCCCACCAACCATCTTCCGCCGCCTGGAGCGCCAGATCATGCCCAATGACCGCGTGCTACCGTCCTCCGAGGCCGCGCTGCGGCCCTATATGCTCGCGATCAAGGCGGCAATACGCACCTACGACCTTGCCGAGGCCGAACGCCAGTGCCGCGCCGCCCTGGCCGTCGCCCGATCTCTGGACCCGCCGGACCCCATCGCCGTCGCGCATCTGCTCACAAGCCTGTCCAGCCTCCCCCATCTCACCGCGATGACCGCCCGCCTGGGTCAGCGCACGGCAACGCCGGCCGCCGTTTTGCCCGAGGAGGCCGAGGCGGCCCGCCTTGAGGCGCTGGCGCTGATGGAGACGCACGCCGGCCCGGAATCATCCGAGTTGGCGAAGTTCCTCTACGCGGACGCAACCACGCTGCGCATGGCCGGACGCGCCGCCGAGGCAGAGGAGGCCACGGCGCGGGCCGAAGCCATCGTCGCCGCGCGCCCCACGGCGGACCCCGTCGCCAATCTCGCGGCGATGATGCAGCGCTCGTTTGGCGCAACCCTGGGCGCCGGCTCCGGTCCGACCGACGACGAGCTGGAGGCCGCCGTGGACGCCTGCCGCGCCGCCGTGGAAGAGGAGGCGAAGGCCGGCTTACCGCCCTCTCTATTCCACGGCAGCGCGCGCTCCGGCTTCGGTGGCGCGCTGATGGCCCTGGCGATGCGGCAATACGGCGCCGGCCGATATCGCCACGCTGAGGCTTCCGCCCGCGAAGCGATCTCGCTGCGCGAAGGCGATCTGGAGATGAGCAGTGGCCCGGCGTGGAGCATCATGGCCGACGCCCTGCTCGCCCAGTGGAAGCTGCGCGAAGCGTGGCGCGCCTACCGCCGGGGCCGCGCTCTGGATCGAGAGCGGTGGGCCGGCGCCGACTGGTCCATTCGCTGGACGATGGCCGGCGCCGGCCTACTGGCCTTCTTCCTGAAGCCGTTCATGCGCCGCTCGATCAACGCGACGATCAACAGACCCAACCGGGAGGAACTGCCATGACGGCCCGCTCCAGGCTGGCGCATCGTTCCCTGTTCCTGCTCGCGGCCCTCCTGCCTGCCGCCCCAGCGCCGGCACGCGTCGTGTCCACCGCCGATAACCCCCTGGTGAATCTGGGGTCGTTCGGCCGCGCCATTCAGGCGCCGGCCCTGGGCGGTCCAAGGAGACTGCCATCCGACCGTGACGTGCGGGTTCTCGCCTCCGTCGGGGGGGCCTTCTGCAACATCACCGTGGTCGGCCGGTCGAAGGTCTCCGCCGACCGCCTCGCGGACACGATGGACGCAGTCCTGGACGGCCGCGCCGAGGTGGACCGATACGCCGACAAGGACTTCTCCTGCGCCAGCGCCGCGCTGGATACGAGCCGCTTCGGCCGGTTGGACGGGACCACGACGCCCCCTCTGGCCCGCCTCGACTCGGCGCTGCGCGCCGCCGGGTTGCGCCCGCACACCATCCTGCGCGTCTCCAAATGGGCGGAGGTGTCTGGCGCCGGCCCAGCGCCGTTCCGCTACAAGCGGTATGCCTTCCGCAACCTGAACCCGCCGGCTGAAGGGCTCACTGTGCGCGTGCGCCTCGGCTTCTGGCGGATGATCCTCCTGTTCCTCACCGCCGCGCTCCCAACGGCCGGCGCCATCCTGATGATCGCCACGTGGACGGCGGGCCTCCTGAGGCGCCGCTCGGGCGCGCCGGCGCCATTCGTGGACGTGGCAGAGTCCCGCGCTTCCTGCCTGATCGTTCTCGGCATGCTCGTCTATTTCCCGATCACCACGGCAACCATGTGGGGCGGAACCGCCGCCATGGCGGGCGACCTGTGGCTGGGCGAGCCCACGGGCGCGGTGCTGCTCGTGGGGCTGTCCGTGCCGCTTGTGATATTGGGCTTCCTGTGCCTGGTCCAGTCCGCCAGCGTGCAGGGCCGCGCTGGAGCGCTGATGGTCGCCGCGGGCACGGGGGAAGACGTAACGGCCATTCCGCGCTGGCGCAGGGTCCTGCTGGCCGCCCCCACTCTCGTCGGCATTGTCCTGATCTTCGGGCGTCAGTTCGCGCTCCCCGCCGGCGCCGCCCAGGTGATCGCCCTCTGGGTCGCCGTTGCCCTGATCTTCGGCGGAAGCTCGGCCGTCGGCTGGCTGCTGCGTCGGCTCGCGCCCGGGAAGCCGGCGAGACGGTGAACGGGAGGTTCTCGGCCCCCCTTCCCCCCAATCCTGGGGGACCCGAGCGGAACGCACGGCGTAAGCGTGGCGCTGAAACCGAGCGTTGGCTCATTGGTCCCCCAGGATTGGGGGGAAGGGGGGCCGAAAGACCCCTTACGGACGCCGAATGCTCTGCAGCGTCTCCTCCAACGTGGCGAGCACGTCGGACTGCAGCGCCTCCGAGCAGTCCTCGCGGTTCAGGAAGGTCAGCAGGTTCACGAGGTCGGCGGTGCGGGCCAAGGTGAGGCCATCGGGCGGGAATTCGCCGCCGGCCGCAGCATAGGCGGCGAGGAATGGCGCCTGGGCGGCGGGGAAGCGCCGCGCGGTGCGACGCAGGAAGATGCCCACATCGATGATCGGCGAGCCGGACCAGGCGAACTCCCAGTCCACCACGGCCGCCACGCGCCAGCCGCCGCCGGACCGGCTCATCACGATGTTGCCGCCGTGGTAGTCGGCGTGACCGAGGCACGCCTTTTCGCGCAGCCCGTTCAGGCGGTGGCAGTAGCGCATCGCGAAGGTCCAGAGGCGGCTCTTCATCTCCTCCGGCACGCGCTCGCGCGCCGGCCCCTTGAAGAGGCTGAATTCGACGAAGCTCCGGACGCCTTGCCCCAGCGGTCCCATGGGCTCATCCACGGCGAGGTCCGGCCCCAGGAATCCACTTTGACGGAACGCGAAGGAGCCGATGGCGGGAAGCGCGGCCCCGGCCGCCGCCGCGCACTGCTCCGCGTCCTCGTCACTGCCTGACGCCAGGACCTCGTGCATCGGTTGTCCTTCGACCCAGCGCAGCACCGTCAGCGGCGGGGCGCCCGGCATGTCCGCCACGCCGGTCCAGATCACCTCGGGAACGGGCACGCGCCGCGCAACGAGGCGCAGGATCGCCCGCTCCTTTTCGGCAACCGCCGCGCCGCGGGCGTGCAACCGCACCACGTAGGCGTGCGCGCGCCCGGAAACCTCCACGCGGTAGTTCGTGTTCACATGGCCGCCCGACATCGGGCAGGACGCCGTCACCCGGGCGCCTGGAAAGGTAGGCTGCAGCAGCCGCGTCAAAGCCTCGCCATCCAGTTCCAGAAAGGGCATCCGCCCCCACTCGTCGCTCATGGTGCCTCCGGGTCGGCGCTATCATTCTCTTCATGGACCACGAAACGTCCCAAATGCAAGATGCACTCCTGCTCTGGTTCGCCGGCGCCGCCCGATCGCTCCCGTTCCGCGAGACAAAGGATGCCTACGCGATCTGGGTTTCCGAGATCATGCTCCAGCAGACCACGGTGGCCGCTGTAACCCCGTATTGGGATCGGTTCCTGAAGCGGTTCCCCACGGTAACCGACCTGGCGCACGCTCCACTGGACGACGTGCTGCACGCGTGGGCCGGGCTGGGTTACTACAGCCGGGCGCGGAACCTCCACGCGGCCGCCCGCGCCGTCGTGCAGCGGCACGGCGGTCGGTTCCCGGAGCGCTATGAGGACGCGCTGGCCCTTCCCGGCGTTGGGCGCTACACGGCCGGAGCCGTCTGCTCGTTCGCCTACAACCAGAACGTGGCCGCCGTAGACGCCAACGCCGCGCGCGTGCTGAGCCGCCTCTTCGCCATTGGCGGCGATCCCCGCTCGCCGGCCGCATCGCGCGCCCTCTGGAACGCGGCGGAGCGCATCCTGCCCGCCGGCCGCTCGCGATCGTGGAACCTCGCCCTCTTTGACCTCGGCGCGGCCATTTGCACGCCGCGCGCCCCCCGCTGCCTGGCCTGCCCGGTTTCGCGCTGGTGCGAAGCGTTCCAGCAGGGACGGCCCGAGGACTTCCCGCAGACTCCGGAGCGCCCTCCGATGACGGCGAGGGTCGACGTGGCCGCCGTGATCCGCGATGCCGGCGGCCGCGTTGCGCTGGCGCAGCGCCCCGCCGCGGGCGTTTGGGCCGGAATGTGGGAGACGCCGCGCGGCCCCCTGGAACCGGGGGAAGGGGAGGCCGAAGGACTGCGCCGCATCCTGCGGGAGACCCACGGGGTGGAGATCCAGGTCGGCGCACTGCTGGCCGTGGTGCGGCACACGGTGATGCGCCAGTCGATCACACTGCGCGCGTATGAGGCCCAAACCGTGGGCGCGCCGCCCGCTCAATGGATCTGGGCGGGTGAAGCGGAGGCGGGGTCGGTGGCGCTGCCCTCGCCGCAGCGACGGCTGCTGCAACGCCTTCTTGCTGGCCGAAACGCGGGCGCCGCCGGCGATCCGACAGCAACCTAGCGCATTCCGCGCCGTTTGAGCGCAATTCCGGGGGAAAAGTTGGGCGAACGCTAGGCCGGAAGGCTATCATGGCGTCAGCCTGGATGATGAGGGAGCATGGGAGGGTGACGGCTCAGGATTTGTCACTCCATGCTCCATGTTTGTCACCCCTGACGCCCGCAAGGGCGCGAAGGCAGCCGGCGGACGGCGCGCAGCGGCAATAATCCGAAATGATCGCTCGCTTGCCGCAATGGCATAGTTTGTGCTGAATCAAATAGCAAGTCAACTTGGCTCATTGTGGGACGGGAGGTAAGCGCTCCATGTTCTCGACGATGACCCATCGGAATCGTCTCAGCCAGTTTGGCAGTCGCACCTCAAGCGGCGCAAGCCGCACTGACAAGTCACAAGGCGGAATCACACCCGCCTCGAAAGGAACCTGAACTGACATGAGGAATCTCGCGAAATGCCTCATCGGCGCCGGTGTTGCCTGCCTTCTGACAGCTAACGCCTTTGCCCAAAACTTCACCTACAAGACCACCGTGATTCCCAGCGGCCCCATCTCGGTCCCCAACCTTGGCGAGGTGGAGTTCCTGCCTACTCCGTTGGCGACCGCCAATGGGAGCGGCGTTGGCACGGATATCGTGCTGGCGAATGTCCGCGTGAACCAGGATCCGAACACGCTGACGGCAATCAACGTCCCCTACACGGTGAACCTGACCATCGACGGCGTGAACACCCGCGCCATCAACTTTGTGCTGGGCGGGAACCTTGCCCCCGGCCAGGCCAACACCACCAACACCATGATCTCCGGTCTGCCGTGGACGTTCAACAGCGGCGGCGTGGACTTCGTGGTCTCTTACATCTCCTTCACACCTCCGGGATCGATGACCACCACGACGAACGGCGCTCTGGCCGCGCACGTTCTCTGCGTTCCTGAGCCGGGTTCGATGGCTCTGCTGGGCGTTGGCCTCCTGCCGATGCTGGGCTTGATCCGCCGCCGCAAGTAAGTTGTCTTGCGGGTTGCGGGCCGGGAAAACTACATACAGCTCTTCACCTGGAAGGGGCGCTCATTCGGGCGCCCCTTTCTGTCATCCCGGCCCCCAACCCTAATGGCGGCCCGCTTCAACGCCTACAATGAGCACACAGGAGACCGTTTGACCCCGGTTTTGGGGGGATTCGACCGGCCAACTTTACGCCTTCTCGTTGTATCAGTTGTAACCTTTTGATATGATACAACCAGAAAGCCTGTGGAATGACTCTGTAGGTGGGTACACTAATTGCTTACCCCCGAGCTGTTCCAGAGGCTCATCCCAGTTCTACCCGCGCAGTACGTCAGACGCTACCATCGGCCGGCCGACCTGCAACCGTGATTGGGCGATCCTGGAGCATCATTGCCGTAACGAACGCGTCCCTACGATGTTTGGCAGAACGATCGTTGAGCGCCTACTCCGTAAGTCCCTTGGTCGCCCGTGCGGCCTGTTGAACCATCGCCACGCACTCACCTTCGATCCCTCACATCCGTTTACAGGACGCTTCCACCGCTTAAGCGGGGCAATGCCTGTAGCATTAGGAAGGATGTCCCATGCCTAGTTGGCGCAGTCTTCACTTCGGGGCCGAATGGATCGCGGCCGCCGTCGTCGCCATGAGCTCGATCGCCGCTCACGCTCAAGTCTCTTTTGCCACGCCCACGAGCTATACCGTGGGCCAAACCACCGGAGCTTTCGCCACTGGCGATCTCAACCGAGACGATAAGCCGGACCTCGTCGTGGTTGAGAAATACGCCAATCAGATCAGCGTCTTCCTCAACCGGGGCGACGGCACTTTCACCGGCCCCATCAACACCGCCGTCGGCCTCAAGCCCTTCGCAGCGGTCATCGCCGACGTAACGGGCGATAACATCAATGACGTCATCGTGGCGAACAACGGCGCCAACACCGTTAGCGTCCTTCCCGGCCTCGGGAACGGCAACTTCGGCGCCGCCGTCAACTACGCGGTCGGCGCAGGGCCATCATCGGTGGCGGTTGCGGACCTGAACGCCGATGGCCATCCCGACATCATTACGGCCAACACCACAGCGAACACCATCAGCATCCTCATGTACAACGCCGCGGCCGGTGGCTTCACCGCCGCCGTGTCCTACAACACCGGCCAGTACCCAACCAGCGTCGCCACGGGCGATCTGGACGGCGACGGCAAGCCGGACGTGGCCGTGGCCAACCAGACCGGCGCTACCGTGGGCGTGTTCCTGAACGCCGGCGGCGGCTCTCTGAAGGCCCGCGTGGACCTGCCGGCCGATTCCTCGCCGAACTCCCTTACCATTGCGGACTTCAACGGTGACGGCCTGGCCGATATCGCCGCCTCCGATTACTCCAACTCCACCGTCTCCCTGCTTGTCGGCAAGGGGCGCGGCGCCTTCTCCTCCGTTGCCAGCTTCCCCACCAGCGCGTCGTTCCCGCTGGCCATCGCCCGCGGCGACCTGAACGGCGACGGACGGCCCGATCTGGTGACCGTGAACTCCGGCACCAAGAACGCCAGTATCCTCGTTGACAACAAGGACGGCTCCTTCCAGGCCCCGATGATCGTGGGCGGCGGCATGGCCCACGGCGCCGTCATCGTGGCGGACTTCAACGGCGACGGCCTGGGCGATCTCGTCCTCTCGAACAGCAATGGCACCGTCTCGGTGTACATGAACACCAGCACCGGCATCGCCGGCCTCAGCTTCGGCGCCGCCGGCAGCCCGCCGAAAACCGAGGTGGGGCACTTCGTGATCGGCACGGTGGGTATGACTGCCGCCGCCCCCGTGGGCGGAGCCAGTTTGGCCCTCTCCAGCAGCAACACGGCGGTGGCCTTCCTCCCCGGCGGAACCGTTATGATCCCGGAGGGCCAGCGCAGCGCCACCTTCGTGGTGGCGGCCACCGCCCCCGGCCAGTCTGTGCTCACGGCTACGATGAACGGCATCAGCTCCAGCGTAACGCTGACCGTCGTGCCCGACGGGGGCTCCGGCGGCGGCGTGGCCGGCGACGCGGACGGCGATGGCAAGCTCACGGTTGAAGACGCCGTGCTCGTACTGAAGGCCATTGGCGGCATCACGGGCTAGCAGCTAGAACTCATCCTTCCTAAGCTGCAATAAGGGCGCAAGGGATTCTGTCCCTTGCGCCCTTATAGCGCGTGCCGCGCGGGCAGCGGCCTGGGGCCTACGATCCCTTCGCGCCGGGCCTGTAGCCCTTCCAGAACCGTTCGCGGAAGCCCGGCGGATTATACTCCCAGTGCCACGGTTCGTGCATGTAGGGATACCAGCCGTATGCGGCGCCGTGCAGGAACATCCACTTGTGGGCCGGCGAGCGGCGCATGCCGATGACGTTGGACATCGGACGCGTGGTGGCCTCCTCGAAGCTCAGCCCATCTCCGCTCATCTGAAGGTCCATGGCCAGCCCCAGGATGTGGCTGGAGAAGCGCGCCACGGCATAGGCGTTCGCCTCGCGGGCGGCGTTGCGGGCTGCTACCGTGGGATCGCGGTCGGACGAGATGATCACGAGGTCCACGCCGTCGCGCTTCGCATCCGCCGCCATCGCCCGGAACGACGGCACGGCATCCTTGTCCAGCTTCCGCGGCGCCTGCCCCGGAACCGGCGCGCGGCGCGAGCGAATGTACTCCCAGACGGCGTCGTTGTACTCGGCCTCGGTCACAACGGCGCTGGCATTCGAGTTGGCGCGGCGTTCCGGACGCACCTGGCACAGCGCCGCGTCCATTTCCACCGCCCGGCCCTCGTTCGCGCCGGTCGGCCCGCCGGGGTAATCATTCTCCTGCCACGCGAAATCCCGGTAGCGGGCGCGCTCGGAGGCGGGCAGCAGGTCCAGCGTAGAGGCGGCCGGATCATGCACGAAGCGGCGTTCCACGGCGCGCACCAAACGCTCGGCCGCCGCCGCCTCGGCGGCCCGACGTTTCGCGTCCGGCAAGGCAGCGAGCGCCGCCGGGTCGCCCGCCGCGGCTCTCAGATCCCCCGCGCCGGGCCATTCCTCCATTGCCTTGCGCAGGTAGTCCTGGGGCAGCAGCGTACCGCCGCGTGCGGAGACCGCCGCCATGTCGGTCATGAGTTCCGCCCGAACGTCTACCGCGCCGCGCGCCCCTGCCGCCGCGACCCAGAGCATCAGTATCGCCGCATACCTCATCCGCGCCTCCTCACCCATGGTCGATCAGCCGTCAGCCATCAGGCTTCCAGCGGATGGTTGATCACCAGTTACCTTCTCCGGTCATCTCCAGAAGTAATGCCAGCCGTAGCCCAGGTCGGCCTTCCCGCCGGGCTCAAGGGTCAGCTTCCACGAAACGCGGCCTATGCCGTTGAAGTGATGCCACCAGTAGGGCCAGTTGTAGTTGTACCACCACCCTCCGCCTTCAGGCAGCGCATCCGGGTCCTCCAACAGGTTCAGCATCCGAACCTCGCCGCCATGGTCCGCCGCGTCTACGTTGCCCAGAACATTCCGCGTGACTTCAACCGCAACAGCCTTATCCTTATGGTTCACAAGGCTGATGGCGCCGGCCAGGTCCACACGGCCGTAGTCTTCGTTATTCCAGCGCGCGCTATTCGACGCGCGACCGGTCTCCTTCTCGGACTTACGGACCGAGATGTCCACGGCTGTGGTCACCGGCAGGTCCACTTCGCCGCCCGCCGGAGTGTAGGTCATCAGGCCCTGGCCCAGAACGCGGCCGCCGCTCACAATCAGCGCCGGAGCCGTGGTGAACGGGTGGTCCTTGCCGTTGGTGATGCGAATCTTGTGTTCCGCCTTCGGCCCGGCCGCCAGACGGGCAATCTGCTCCTGGCCGATCGAGGCGTAATTGTTGCGAACCTCCGGCGGCGGCGCGAATGGGATGTCCACGGTGTACACGTCTCGGTACTTCAAGGAATACTCGGCAACGGGAATCACCATCCGCTCGCCTCGCTTCAGCGTTACGTGCCGCACCGTAAAAATGAAGAAGTCTTCCTTCTTGTCGGATCCCGTTACTTCGGGCCCCAGGTCGCTGGCCGCCGCCGGTCTTCCAGATGCATTCGAGTATGAGTAGTACCCGGCCACCTGAGACTGGATGCCGTTGCTGAACGCATTGAACCGGGAGTCGCGATCGAAATACTGCCCCAACTGCGCCGCGGAGTTCTGCAGGGCCATGGGGTCCACATTTCCCGCCATGGCGAAGGTCGGAACGCCAACCACGAGGTTGGCGGTAACGTCGTTCAGGTCAATCAGTTCGTTCACAAGGGTGGCCTGGAACTTCACGGCCGCGCGGCCATTTCCGTCAACGTCCACGCGATAGCCGGGGATCCAGCGCAGGCCCTTCTGAACGTACATCATGCCGATGTTCGCCTCACGAGCCGGCTGGCCGCTCCAATCCAGGCGGAGCACGAGGCGGTTACGCACCTGGTCGTCCGCCAGAGCCGGCTTGTGCTCACCCTTGAACGTTACGGCCTGGATGTGGTCCAACGGCACGGCCATCTCACCGGATTCCGTTTTCAGCAACACGATGCCGGCCTTTACGGGCAGAAGCAGGCCGGGTTTGGCAGGGTCGGCCGCTTGAAGCTCCTCCGGCGAACGGAACGGGATCCCGACGATGCGCGCCTCGTACTTGGCGCCGCCCGTTTCCGTTACCGTCACCTCGGCGCCGGGGTTCGCCTCGATCAGGTCCCGCACGGTGAGCGCGGTGCTGGACACCGAAACGCGGCGCTGCCCAGCCGTTACGGAGTTCAGCTTGGCCGAGGGCTCATTGCTCCACGTCCAGAACGTTCCCAACACCGGCGTTGGCAGGTCATCCAGGGCCACACTGCCGTTTTCGCTCACCGGCATACGGCCCTCGTGCAGCACAAAGGCATGGCCGTCCTTGAAGACGGTAATCTCCTTCACCGGGGTTCGCGTGGGCGCCGCGAAGGCCGCGGTCACCAGCCCGAAGGCACAAAACGCTAGCAATCTCATGGTTGGCACTCCTTGCGTGGTGGGACCCCGCCGGCCGGAGAAACCTTCAAATGCCGAGCAGGCCGGGCGCGCCTTCCTTGCGTGCCCGGCCCATACCCCAACCGGCGGCCCCTGGCCTAGCCCTATTTCGCGGCGCGCACCAATCCGTTGCGAACCACCGATCGGATCGTGTTGAACGCCGGGTCTGACGCGCTGAACTGGCTTACCTCGATGCTGCTTTCGCCGGCCCCCACAACCTTGAACCGAACGGACATCAGGGCTCCCTTTCCGGCGTAGGGCGTGCCGGCCGTCTGCGCGGTGTTGATGCCGTGTTGAACCGGCGCATCGTCCGGCGTAGCGTTCACCGTCAGATCCGAACCGGTCCAGGCCTCTGGGCGCGCATCTACCGCCTCCACCACGGCCGGATCGAACACCAGCCACAACACGTGCGCGGTCAGGGCGGGGCCGCTGTCCTGATAGAATGGGACCCGGATCTCGTCGCCCACCTTGGCGTTCAACACCGGCAGCGTGAAAATCGCGCGATCCGGGTTCACCAGGCGGCTGGTGGCCGTGTGCGCCTCCATGCCTTTCAGGGGATCATAGGGCTCAAACAGCGGGGCCGGCGGCGGCAGAGCGGGCGGCATCTGAAGCCGGGCGAACGTGTTGTCGTCGAAGGGCTCAAACACAGTTTCGTATTCTACCTTGGCGGCGTCATCCGTGGATGGCGCGGCGGGCGCCTGAGCCCGGGCGGCGACCACAATCGCCGCGCCCAGCGCCACGGGCGCAATGCGCTTCCAGAAAGCCATGCGGCGTTTCCCCCTGTGCGTTCTCTACCGCCGGAACGGCGGACGGTTTCCCCTTTTGGACGCTTGTCGGATCGCCTCCGTTCCGATTTCCCGCTTCCACCGGCGGCGCGCCCGCTCCTATGATAGGCATGAGAGTACGCCGCATGGCAGCGGAACCGCCGGAATCCGCCAATCGTTTGATACGGGAGGACCTCGTGAGCAGCAACCCCATCCATGTCGCCGTCATTGGTTACGGCGGCGCGTTTAATATGGGCCTGAACCACTTCAACTGGATGAAGAAGGCTGGCCTGGTCCCAACCGCCGCCTGCGACCTGGACGCAGACCGCGTTGCGCAGGCCGCCGCGGACTTCCCGGGCCTGAAGACCTTCACGGACTACAAAGAGATGCTGAAGGATCCGGATGTCGATCTCGTTGTCAACATCCTGCCTCACTACCTCCACGGCCAGGTGAACCTGGATATCGTTTCCGCCGGGAAACACTGCGTTTCCGAAAAGCCCTTCACCCTCTCCGTCGCCGAAGCCGATGCCTGCATCGCCGCCGCCGAGAAGCACAACGTCACGCTCACCGTTTTCCACAATCGTCGATTCGACGGCGATCACCGCGCCATGATGGAGGTCATCGCCAACGGAGAGATCGGTGAGCCCTTCCATATCGAGGCCGGCCTCGGCGGTTACCACCACCCCGGACACTGGTGGCGCAGCAACAAAGACGTCTCCGGCGGCGCCCTGTGGGACTGGGGAGTCCACTTCATCGATTGGGTGCTCGACCTGATCCCGGACCCCGTCGAAAACGTGACAGCTTTTTACCACAAGCGCGTCTGGGATGATGTCTCCAACGAGGACCAGACCCAGGCCATCATCCGGTTCTCCTCCGGCAAGTACGCGGACGTGCGCATCTCCAGCCTGGACGCCGCGCCGCGCGCCAAGTTCCGCATCCTGGGAACCAAAGGCGCCATCGTCATGGAGAACCCATGGAGCCAGGCGTTCACCGTGCGTAAGGTGGAGAACGGCGTCACCTGGGAGCGCGAGTTCAACGTCGCCGACAAGCATTACCCCGATTCCGGCGAGGCATTCTACGCCGACCTTGCCGCGCACCTCCGCGATGGCGCTCCCCTCACTGTAACCGCGCAGGACGGCCGGCGTAATATCGCCGTGCTGGAGGCCGCTGAACGCTCTGCCGTCAGCCACCAGGCTGAGCCGCCCGCCTGAGCCCTGCCTGCCCGGCAATTGGTCGCCGGAAATATGGGGGGGAGAGTACAATGTCCTTGGTCGTGGGATCGAAGTCCACGGCCAGGGAGTTGTGCGGTTATGCAGAGGAACGCGACCTTTAACGTCACCGTCCAGCCACTGGACGATCAGGTGGTGGCCGCCGTCAAGGGCGAAGTGGACATCAGCAATGCGGCGGAACTGGCCCTCCGGCTCGAAGGGGCAGCGCGGCAGGCCCTGCCGCGCCATCTGACGGTGGACCTCTCGGACCTGCGCTACATGGACAGCAGCGGACTGAGATCCCTCATCACGGTGCACAACGCCCATCCCCAAACGCGCCTCGTGGTCCGCTCCGGCTCCCTGGTAGCCCGCATCCTCTCTGTGTCGCAGTTGGATGGGGTGTTCGACATTCAGCGCGTCCCACAATAACGGCATGAATGCCAACCAAGCACCACGTAGCCAGCGTGACGTCTTTCGGCTGATCCTGGCGATGCTCACCGTCTCGCTGGGCGTCTACATCCTGATGACGTACCTCGCCGAGCCGAGCCTCCCCGTCCGCCAACCCATGCCCTCGCTCCAGCTCTTCACGACGATCCTGACGCTGGTCGCCTTTGCGGGCGTGATAATCGGCCTGGCCGTTGAGGCCGCGATGCAGCGCGCCGCGACCAGCCCGGGCGGAGTTCGGGCCGCCGGCATCGTTTCGGCGGCGCTAGGCGAGGCGCCCGCGCTGTATGGCCTCGTTATCTTCTTCGTTAGCGGTCACCGGAACTGGTTCTTCTTTGGCCTGAGCATCGTTTACTTCATCGGCATGTGGCTGCGCCTTCCCGGCATGCTGCGCCGCATGGATGAGCTATTCCCGAAGAGCTGATATGCAGGCACGGGCCGCCCGCGCTTCGTGCGGGCGGCCCGTGAGTTCCGTAACGGGCGTCCTTTAGTCCAGGCGCAGCGCGTCGCGCACCCGCTGTTTCCACTCATCCACGTTGCGCCCGTCGATGCGGCGGATATCGGCGCACAGCCATCGCCGCAGCGTCCCCGGTAGATCGCGCTGCGCCTGAATCGCCGTCTCCAGTTCCGTCCTCGCCCGCGCAACGTCTCCCGCTTTCAGGCCGTCCACCAGCTTCAGCAGCCTCGCGCGGAACGCGCTGAGCGCGCCTCGCATCAGAATCCGCATCCACCCAGACATACCAGCCTCCTTAGTGGGCCGATCCCGCCACAACGCCGCCCAGGACGCGCACCATCACGCCGGTGAACACGCCGGTCACCACCGTCAAAGCCGCGCCGAAGGCCCACATGGCAACGCGCAGCGCCCCCCGGGCCTGGTTCACGTCGCGCGTCAGGTCCGCCTGCCGCGCCTCCAACTCCGCCATACGCGCCTCCATGGCGCCGCGCCACGCCACCACCTCCGCCGTGAAGTCGCGCATCCACTGGCTGAGAACGGCGTGGGCCGTCTCCTGTTCCGCCACGGCCCGGCCGATGGCCTCCTGTCCCGCCAGCAGGCGGTCTCCGATGGTATCCATTGTCCGTGTCATCCCAGCCCCCTTCCCCTGCCGGGGCATCACAGGCCAAGCGGCCCCTCAAGAAGGCGGCGCGCGTTGACCTCCATATGCCGGATCCCGTAACCGTAGAAGCGCGGCGAAGCCGGCTCCACGAGGTAGAAACGCTGCGTCCCCAGGTCCTTGATCAGCCACCGGTAGCCAAGTTCGGGATGCGAGGCGTCCAGCCAGAAACGCATCGCCTCCACACGCATATCGTCGAATAGGGTGCGAACGGCGCTATCGCCCAGGGGCTCCGCGTACGCCCGCGCCTGAAACCGGTAGTCCCATGTCGCCGACAGCGGATCGAACCCGCCTTCCACCCCGCCCTGCGCCTGCCACACCCTCACCTGCGTTGAGTACCGCATCTCCCTGGCCCTCCAAGCGCCGCGCTCACACGATCCACCGACGGTACGGCAGCAAGAGGCGCGCGGAAACGGCGCGCAAGCCGGCGATCCTGTCTGCCCACGGCCCGTCCGCCGCGAACTCCTCCCGGGCGAGCCCCGTAACCTCCGCGCAGACCCCGCCGCTTCGCTCGGCTTGAAGACGTTCCAGCACCTCAACCGCGGCGAGACAGGCCGCGGCGCGGGCCACGTCCGCCGGAACGCTCGCCCCAAAGCCCCAGAGCCCCGTAACGCGAACGTTGCCGTGCCCCAGCGGAAACCGACCTCCCGTGGCGATCCACCGATACGGCGGCCCGCTGGTTGGATAGGTGTAGGCCGGCGACACAGTTGCTCCGTCCACGGCGATCTCGTCCAGACGCGCCAAGTCCGGCACGCGCAATATGAGGCCGCCGCCGCCATCCAGCTCCCGAGTCTCCGGCGCGGCTGGAGGCGAGAATGACCTCCGGCACGCGCCGTCCACCTCGCCCCGGGCGGCCTCGAGGGCGTCCGCCAGAACACCCGCCTGCTCCGTTGCGCCGCCCAACGGCGCCAGGTCCACCCCCACCAGTTGATCCAGAACGGCCGAGGCCGCGCAGTATGCCATATGCCCCCCTTTCAGGCAGGCGCGGGGGGGCCCCCCCCCCCCCCCCCCCCCCC
>DASXUL010000189.1:0-5901 GCA_036504855.1 Armatimonadota bacterium
CGAGGATCGGGCGGTCCGCTTCTCCGACCCGCAGCTGAAGGCGGAGGCATTGACCTACCAGGAGGACGATGACGAGCTCGTCACCGACTGCCTGATGACCTTGCTCCTGATGGCCTCGCAGATGAGAGACGAGCGGGGCGATGAGATCGTCGACCTGAGCTACTTGCTGGACGGCGACGAGGAAGACGAATGAGCGCACAGAGCATACCGAGGAGGGCGATCATGGCGACGCGGGCGGCGGTGGGGACGTGGAAGCGCGTGTTCCAGGACCCGTCGGGTAAAGGGCAGGCCTACCAGCGCATGCAGGAGTGGTACGGCTACCTCTGGAGCCTGCACGAGAACTCCGTCTACGACGGCTTCCGGAGCGCGGTCGCCTACCGGGTGAACTACAACCTCTACCGCAACATCCGCGGCCTCTACAACCCGGCAAGACGGCTCGCAGACTTCTATGCCGGGTTCGTCTACCCGGGGCCGCTGGATGACGCCATCCCCATCGAGAGCGACAACGAGGCGCTTCTGCCCGCCATCCAGCAGGTTTGGCAGTGGTCGAACTGGCTGGACGGGAAGTCCGTCTTCGTGCGCTACGGGGCCAGCCTCGGCGACGTGCTCGTGGCCGTGGTGGACGACATGGAGCGCAGGAAGGTCTACCTGGACATCGTGTGGCCCGGTCAGATCGCGGCGCTCGACCTCGACAGCCAGGGGAACGTGAAGCGCTACCTGCAGGAGTACGCCGCCGATGAGAACGGCCGCGAGTACAAGTACGGGAAGGAGGTCACGCCCGAGGCGATCACCACGTTCCGAGATGACAAGCCGTTCAGCTACCAGCCCGGACAGGAGGCGACCGTCCCCAACCCCTACGGCTTCGTGCCGGCAGCGTGGGCGAGGCACCGGAACGTGGGGAGCGACCACGGCGAGCCGGCCATCGCGGCGTGCTACCAGAAGGTGGACGAGCTGAACCAGCTGGCCAGCGCTCTCAACGACCGGGTGATGAAGATCGTGAACAGCCCGCTCATCGTGGATGCCGAGGGAAAGCTGCCCAACGAGCGGGGGAAGCGGCCGCCAACCGCGGACCAGGCGTCCCCGGAGCGGGACAAGGACAGCCTCGGCCTGTGGCGGGTGCCGCAGGGCTCCGGGATCCACATGCTGGAGCTTCAGATCGCCGACGCCTACCCGGCTCTGGACAAGCAGATCGCGGAGATCGAGAAGGACCTGCCGGAGTTGACCGTCCACGCCCAACTGCGGGAGATGAGCCAGGTCACCGGCCCGGCGGCCGCCAGGATCATGGGCGACGCCGTGAACCGGCTCAGCGACGCGGCTGCCGGCTACGATCAGCAGAGCGTGAAGCTCTTCCAGATGGCGGTGGCCATCGCGGGGTGGCGGGCCCAGTCCGGAGCGTGGGGGAGCAAGGGAGAACTCGGCGCCCAGCGCGCCAAGTTCGCGCCGTTCAGCCTCGACAGCTACGAGCGAGGGGATATCGACATGGCAATCGCGCCAAGGCCCCTGATCCGGGAGACGGGCCAGGAGTCGGCCCAGACGCTGCTCTTGAAGCAGCAGCTCGGCGTCTCCGAGAAGCAGATCCTCACCGAGCTTGGCTACTCCGACGAGCAGGTTCAGGCGATGATTGCCGAGAAGCGGGAGGCCCAGGAGGCGATGGGCTCCAAGCTCCTCGCCGCGTTCGACAGGGGGCAGGCGTGACGACCGAACGGGAAGCGCTTATAGCGAGCCATCTGTACATCGTCGAGGCCGAGGCCGGAAAGTTCACGAGGAAGTGCCCGGCCATCTCGTATGACGACCACTACAGCGCCGGCGCCCTCGGCCTCATGAAGGCGGCCGAGACGTTCGACCCGGGCCGCGGCTACGCCTTCAAGACGATGGCGGGCTCGTGGGTGCGAGGGGAGATCAAGCACCAAATCCGCGCGTGGGCCAGATACCTGCACGGCATCCCGAAGGCGCTAGCGGGCTCCATCCGGGTGGACAGCCTGAACGAGTTGAAGCCCATGGGCCTCACCAGCGACGGCGACACGATGCTGGAAACGCTTCCCGCCTCGGTGGACGTGGCGGCCGAGGCCTTGACCGGTCTTGATGCGGGGGAGATCGCCGCGGCCGTGGCGGGGCTGCCAAGAGATGACGCCGCTGCCGTCCGCGAGGTGATCCTGGGCGGGCTGCCGTGGAAGGAGTTCGGAGCCAGCCGCGGCTGGAAGCCTTCCGAGACGGAGCGGTTCCAGCGGCGGTTCAAGGTCGAGATCGCCGGCAGGCTGCGCGCCTCCCGGCGGGTGGCCGAGATGGTGGCGGGCGGGACGGTCCAACTCTCACTCACCAATGGCGGGAGCGCCATCGTCGATGCCTTGGACTCAGGCCGGCTCGGCAGTTACCGCTGGCACCGGCACGCCAAGGGCTTTGCCTACAGCGAGGACCGCAGAAGCGGGCGCCGCCTTCAGGTACGGTTACACCACGTGGTCGTCGGGACCGTCCCCGAAGGCCATCGCGTCCTTGCCGTGAACCGGAACGTTCTCGATTGCCGGCGCTCCAACCTGGTCATCGTGCCGGCATGGCAGGCCTACCACCAGCAGCGGGCGAGGAACCGGACGGGCTTCAAGGGGGTCAGCCAGCACGCTGTTTCGGGAAAATGGACAGCAGAACTGATGGCGAATGGGACCGCTCACAAGCTGGGCCTGTTTGGCTCCCCGAAGGCAGCGGCGATGGCCTACGACCAGGCGGCGAGGGAGCTGCTCGGGGAGTGGGCCGTCCTGAACTTCCCAGCGGCGGCTGCCTGAGATGGCGAGCATCCTGGCTGTCCACGAGGCCTACCGGAAACGCCTCCTTGCCGCCGATCGGGAGTTGGCCGCCGATCTCGTGAAGGCGTACACCGCCGTCTACGAACGCTTGAAGCGCGACTTCGCCGCGGCGCTCGCCGACGTGAAGGCTAGTCCCGAGTCAGTCGCCTACCGCGTCTCACGGCTGCGGGCTCTGGAGGCCCAGGTCGTTGAGCGGATCGCCCGCTACGGCGGGACGGCCGCGGACTCCATCGCCCAGGCCCAGGCCGCCGCGGTGGAGCTGGCCGTGGGAGCGACGGCGGAGCAGCTAACCCTGGCGCTGACGCCGGCGCCGCCCACCGTCCGCATCGAGAGCCTGTTCACCCGACTTCCTGTCCGCGCCGCGGAGAGCCTGGCCGGCTTCGCCTCGGACGGCTCGCCATTGGCCGCGCTCTTCGCCGAGATCGCGCCGGCCGCCGGAGAGGCCGTTCGCGATCGGCTGCTTTCCGGCCTGGCGCTGGGCTTCGGCCCGGAGCGGATCGCGGCCGAAGTGCGGGACGAACTCGGCGTGCCTCTCTCCCGGTCTCTGCGCATCGCCCGCACTGAGACCTTGCGCGCCTACCGCACGTCCGCCGCGGAGTACCTGAAGGAGAACAGCGAATACGTCGCCGGCTGGTGGTGGAAGGCGTCTGGCGGCTTGCGGTGCTGCCCGGTATGCTGGGCGATGGACGGGACCTTTCACCCCCTGGATGAGCCGTTCGCAAGCCACGTGTGCTGTCGCTGCACCACGATACCGGCCGCAAAGTCATGGGCGGAGCTCGGCTATCCCGACATGCCGGACCGGACGTGGAAGCCCAAGGAGACAGGTGAGGAGGTCTTCGCCAACCTTGACGAGAGCGAGCAGAGGAAGATCCTCGGACCCGGCAAGTTCGACCTCTACCGGAAGGGCTCTATGCGGCTCTCCGACCTGGTTCACGAAGGCGAGGACGAACGCTGGGGGCCGTACCGCGTGGAACGGTCGCTGAAGAACTGCGGAGCCAACCCCAACGATGGTACGTCTCCAGGGAAACGGGGGCGAAACCGCACCCAATGAACGCCGAAGAGCGAAGGGCATTTCGGGTGAATGCCCTTCGCTCTCGTTGCCCTACCGCCTAGCCACAGGGTTCGTTCGCGCACGTCCAACACATCCAACCGCATGTACTATCTACAAGGTTGGCTCTGTTGCCGCTGTTGCAGCACGAGCCACAACCGTATATGGCATTGATCTGGCAATCTGTTTGGTGGACCGATGAAGCATACTCATCGAGTAACCGAATCACAGCTCTCGGAATCTGTTTCCGCTCAACCACACTGGTCAATCCGGACCGATCCAGAAGCATCGCAACCAGTTCGCGGATGTCCTCTGGCGGCTCGACGCCCTCAACAGAAGATAGGTCCTCGGGCATTTGCTTGAGCGGAACATCGTCGACCTGTCGACCCGAGTAGGCCTGAACCTCAATCCAGACCTGGCTCTTCGGCGGTACCGGGTGTCGGGACAGCGCTCCAGTAACCCAGGAGAACACGGCGACGCGCCAAGTGTCGCAGGCGTTGTACAGAGGGATCTTCGTACCAGGGTACGTCCCATCAACGGCGTTAACGCAAGGGAACCGGCCTAGTACTCCTGCCCCCGCCGGTTCGCCCGAACGCTCAGTCGCGGCGTCGCTATGCCCCGGTCCATTCAGCGGCCTAGTTGCGATACCGTTCTGTACCCAGTAGTTCAGGATCTCGATTATCTCATAGTTCTCGGTACCGGCATTCGCCTCATTGGCGCCCTGTAAACGACTCCCTTGATCACCCCTGGTGACCGCCCCTGCCCTGACAGAAATCACCTCAGCCATTGCACAATCCTCCGTGCATTGAATGCTCTGAACGGTCTGCATTGATCTCAGCGTCGCCTGCAATCCGTTCAGCAGCTTCGGGATGAGCTGGACACTATGAGCTCGTGGCCAACTGAAGTCTCATGTATCACACCCTTTGGAGGATGTCAATCCCTTTCCTGTCCGAGAAGGCGCCTATGTGATTGGCTTGAGGGATGCCGGCATACTCGGCTCATGAACGAGCCGATGGGCGGGCCGGCCGGCGAGAGCCCCGGCAATAGGACCGAGTGCGTCGCCTGCCGGCGCCCGTTCGTCTTCATGGCGACGGCCGTCCCCGTTTGCTCCGACTGCTGGGACACCACGCCCGGCCGCAGGGCCCGCGCCGCCATCCAACTCGCCCTCAGCCGGGCCATGGGACCGCCTCCCTCGCCGGCATCTCCCGCTCGGCCGGATCCAGCCCACCTCAGCCTGGAGGAAGTGCGGGAGTTGTGCGCCCTGTGGCAGAAGCGGCTGCGGCTTCAGGACTGGCTGGTGGCGGTGCGGATCGTCCCGCACTGGAACATGGAGCGGGACAGCGAGGGCCGCTGCGACGCCACCCTCAGCCGCAAGATGGCGATCATCGACATCCTGGAGCCCGGCCACCTCTACGAGGGCGGCCTCTGGCCCAACGACATGGAGCGCACCCTCGTCCACGAGCTGCTCCATCTGCACTTCTCCCCCTTCGAGGCCGAGATCGGAACGCCGGCCGACGCCGCTCAGGAGCAGGCCATCGACCTCATCGCCGGCGCCCTGGTCGATCTCGCCCGCTCCGCCCAGTAGCGACGCCCCAAAAACGGAACCAGGGCCGCTGCGTCGTTGGAGCGGCCCCGGGACACCCAGTCACTGAAGTGAACGGTAGAAGTCGTACCCGCATTGTACCCCACGCATGCCCGCCTGTCAACCCCCCTGGACAGGCTGTTTGCGCCAGATATCCTCCCCAGCGCGGCCGGCATAATCGGCACGTTTCCCAGGAGGAATCCCATGTTCACACGCACATTCAGCCGCCTGCCCTTCACCGTCTTTTCGCCGGAGACGGGCGGCGGTTCCGGAGGAGGCGGCGGGCAGGACCCGGCCGGCTCCGCGAAGCCCCAGGCGGGCGACCAGAACGGCGGGCCAGGCGCTCCCGACAACCCAGCCGCTGCCCAGGAGGCCGCGGACGAGAAAGACCCCGCGAAGCGACTCGAGGCCATCCAGAAGGAACTGGAGACCACGCGCAAGGAGGCGGCCAACTACCGCACCAAGCTGCGCAAGCT
>DASXUL010000190.1:0-6960 GCA_036504855.1 Armatimonadota bacterium
CGAGGATCGGGCGGTCCGCTTCTCCGACCCGCAGCTGAAGGCGGAGGCATTGACCTACCAGGAGGACGATGACGAGCTCGTCACCGACTGCCTGATGACCTTGCTCCTGATGGCCTCGCAGATGAGAGACGAGCGGGGCGACGAGATCGTCGACCTGAGCTACTTGCTGGACGGCGACGAGGAAGACGAATGAGCGCACAGAGCATACCGAGGAGGGCGATCATGGCGACGCGGGCGGCGGTGGGGACGTGGAAGCGCGTCTTCCAGGACCCGTCGGGTAAAGGGCAGGCCTACCAGCGCATGCAGGAGTGGTACGGCTACCTCTGGAGCCTGCACGAGAACTCCGTCTACGACGGCTTCCGGAGCGCAGTCGCCTACCGGGTGAACTACAACCTCTACCGCAACATCCGCGGGCTCTACAACCCGGCAAGACGGCTCGCCGACTTCTATGCCGGGTTCGTCTACCCGGGTCCGCTGGATGACGCCATCCCCATCGAGAGCGACAACGAGGCATTGCTGCCTGCGATCCAGCAGGTCTGGCAGTGGTCGAACTGGCTGGACGGGAAGTCCGTCTTCGTGCGCTACGGGGCCAGCCTCGGCGACGTGCTGGTCGCCGTGGTGGACGACATGGAGCGCAGGAAGGTCTACCTGGACATCGTGTGGCCCGGTCAGATCGCGGCGCTCGACCTCGACAGCCAGGGGAACGTGAAACGCTACCTGCAGGAGTACGCCGCCGAGGAGAACGGCCGGGAGTACAAGTTCGGGAAGGAGGTCACCCCCGAGGCGATCACCACGTTCCGAGATGACAAGCCGTTCAGCTACCAGCCCGGACAGGAGGCGACCGTTCCCAACCCCTACGGCTTTGTGCCCGCTGCGTGGGCCCGACACCGGAACGTCGGCAGCGACCATGGAGAGCCGGCCATCGCGGCGTGCTACCAGAAGGTGGACGAGCTGAACCAGCTGGCCAGCGCTCTCAACGACCGGGTGATGAAGATCGTGAACAGCCCGCTCATCGTGGATGCCGAGGGGAAGCTGCCCAACGAGCGGGGGAAGCGGCCGCCAACGGCGGATCAGGCGGCCCCGGAGCGGGACAAGGACAGCCTCGGCCTCTGGCGGGTTCCGCAGGGCTCCGGGATCCACATGCTGGAGCTTCAGATCGCCGACGCCTACCCGGCTCTGGACAAGCAGATCGCCGAGATCGAGAAGGACCTGCCGGAGTTGACCGTCCACGCCCAGCTGCGGGAGATGAGCCAGGTCACCGGCCCGGCTGCCGCCAGGATCATGGGCGACGCCGTGAACCGGCTCAGCGACGCCGCGGCGGGCTACGACCAGCAGAGCGTGAAGCTCTTCCAGATGGCGGTGGCCATCGCCGGGTGGCGGGCCCAGACGGGGGCGTGGGGGAGCAAGGGAGAACTCGGCGCCCAGCGCGCCAAGTTCGTCCCGTTCAGCCTCGACAGCTATGAGCGCGGGGATATCGACATGGCAATCGCGCCAAGGCCGCTCATCCGGGAGACCGGTCAGGAGTCGGCGCAGACGCTGCTCCTGAAGCAACAACTCGGCGTGTCCCAGAAGCAGATCCTCACGGAGCTTGGCTACTCCGACGAGCAGGTCGCCGCGATGATCGCCGAGAAGCGGGAAGCGCAGGAGGCGATGGGCTCAAAGCTTCTCGCCGCGTTCGACAGGGGGCAGGCGTGACGACGATGAGCCAGGAACGGGAGGCCCTGATCGCGGCCCATCTGTACATCGTGGAAGCCGAGGCGGGGAAGTTCACGAGGAAGTGCCCTGCCATCTCGTATGACGACCACTACAGCGCCGGCGCGCTGGGCCTCATGAAGGCGGCCGAGACGTTCGACCCGGGCCGCGGCTACGCCTTCAAGACGATGGCGGGCTCGTGGGTGCGCGGGGAGATCAAGCACCAAATCCGCGCCTGGGCGCGCTATCTGCACGGCATCCCGAAGGCGCTGGCCGGCTCCATCCGGGTGGACAGCCTGAACGAACTGAAGCCCATGGGCCTCACTAGCGACGGGGACACGATGCTGGAAACGCTTCCCGCCTCGGTGGACGTGGCGGTCGAGGCCTTGACCGGTCTTGATGCGGGGGAGATCGCCGCGGCCGTGGCGGGGCTACCAAGAGATGACGCCGCGGCGGTGCGCGAGGTGATCCTGGGCGGGCTGCCCTGGAAGGAGTTCGGAGCCAGGCGGGGCTGGAAGCCTTCCGAGACGGAGCGGTTCCAGCGGCGGTTCAAGGCCGAGATCGCCGGCAGGCTACGCGCCTCCCGGCGAGTGGCCGAGATGGTCGCGGGCGGGACGGTGCGCATCGACCTGGGCAACGGCGGCGCGGCCATCGTGGACGCCATCGATGCCGAGCGGCTTCAGGCCTGGCGATGGCTGCGCGATCCACGCGGCTTCGCTTACTCGATGCAGCGGACCGGCCGCCGGCGCGCCAAGGTCCGCCTCCACCATGCCGTGGTGGGCGAAGTGCCGGAGGCCCATCGGGTACTCGTCGTGAACCACAACCTCCTGGACTGCCGGCGGGTTAACCTCTCCATCGTCCCGGCCTGGCAGGCCTACCACCAACAGAAGGCGAGGAACCAGACCGGCTACAAGGGCATCAGACTGCACGCTATTTCCGGGAAATGGGGAGCAGAAATCACCGTTCACGGCGAGGCGCATTATCTCGGCCTGTTCGGCTCCCCGAAGGCGGCGGCGATGGCCTACGACCAAGCGGCGAGGGAGCTGCTCGGGGAGTGGGCCGTCCTGAACTTTCCGGCGGCGGCTGCCTGAAATGCCGAGCATCCTGGCTGTCCACGAGGCCTGCCGGAAGCGCATCCTCGCCGCCGATCAGGAACTGGCCGCCGATCTGGTGAAGGCGTACACCGCCGTCTACGAACGCTTGAAGCGCGACTTCGCCGCGGCGCTCGCCGACGTGAAGGCTAGTCCCGAGTCAGTCGCCTACCGCGTCTCACGGCTGCGGGCTCTGGAGGCCCAGGTCGTCGAGCGGATCGCCCGGTACGGCGGGTCAGCCGCGGAGTCCGTTACCCGGGCCCAGGCAGCTGCGGTGGAGTTGTCCGCGGAGGGGACGGCCGAACAACTGACCCTGGCGCTGACGCCGGCGCCGCCGTCTGTACGAATCGAGAGCCTGTTCACCCGACTTCCTGTCCGCGCCGCCGAGAGCCTGGCCGGCTTTGCCTCGGACGGCTCGCCCTTGGCCGCGCTCTTCGCCGAGATCGCGCCGGCCGCCGGCCAGGCCGTTCGCGATCGGCTCCTTTCCGGCCTGGCGCTGGGCTTCGGCCCGGAGCGCCTGGCCACAGAGATGCGGGACGAACTCGGCGTGCCTCTCTCCCGGTCCCTGCGCATCGCCCGCACTGAGACCTTGCGCGCCTACCGCACATCGGCCGCGGAGTACCTGAAGGAGAACAGCGAATACGTCGCCGGCTGGTGGTGGAAGGCCTCGGGCGGCTCGCGCTGCTGCCCCGTATGCTGGGCGATGGACGGAACCTTCCACCCCCTGGATGAACCGTTCGCAAGCCACGTGTGCTGTCGTTGCACCACGATACCGGCCACCAAGTCATGGGCGGAGATGGGCTATCCCGGCATGCCGGACCGGACGTGGAAGCCGAAGGAGACAGGTGAGGAGGCCTTCGCCAACCTTGACGAGAGCGAGCAGAGGAAGATCCTCGGACCCGGCAAGTACGACCTCTACCGCAAGGGTTCCATCCGGCTTTCCGACCTGGTGCGCGAGGGCGAAGACGGACGCTGGGGGCCGTACCGTGTGGAACGGTCGCTGAAGGCGTTCGCAGGTTGACGAGCGCCGCGATGGCGGGAAGGGCTGAGCGTAGCTAGTCCCCCTCCTTGCTCAACCTACCCGGTTAGCTACACCTTGGGTATACTTGGAACCTGATAGGCGAGATCAGGCGGTTCCAGGAAACGTCCCGGTCGGAGGGCGACACGCGGACAGAGCAAGAGATGCCAGAACATGAAAACCATCGCGATGCGGAAAGTCCCTCATAGTAACGATATCTTGGGTAGACCCCACGTGTGGCGAAGGAACTGCTCAGTGATGATTAGTGGCAGAAGATCAGGCCGTTACTGCCGTCATATCGGGCTCAGCCGGGTGGGCGGGGCCGTCCGCCTGTGCCGAACCAAGCGGCTCCGACGGGCATCCTGTTCGCCTTGAAGAGCGGCATCGCGTGAGAGACGCTTCCTCGCGAGATGAACAGCGGCTCCGAGACGACGTGCTGGCGCGCAGTGCGGGACTGGCACAAGGCCGGCGTATCGACGAGGCTGCACCAGATCCCGTTCTCTCGGTTGGAGAAGGCCCACGAAGTCCACTGGAGCCGGGCGAGCGTGGATTCGGCGAGCGTGTGGGCCTAGGGAGCGAACCAGGGTGGTGTGGCAGCCGGGCTGTCGGCTCGTCGCCCACGAATCGGGGCCGTGCGGGAACTATGCGTCACCTAGCGGGAGACAGAACCGGGCTTCCGCTGTTGACCCTGCTCTCGGGAGCCAACGTACCGGACGGGACGATGCTGCTTCACGGCATTGATGCCCTCCCGAAGGTTCAGGGCATGCGGGGAAGGCCCCGGTTCCGCCCGGAGAAGGTGCACGCCGACAAGGCCCGCAACGACAAGAAGCATATCGCCGGGCGGCGGGAGCGTGGGATCGTACCGCGCATCGCTCGTAAGGCTGCCGAGAGCAACAAGATGCAGGGACGCTTCCGCTGGGCGGTCAAGCGAACGTTCAGTTGGCAGCAAGGCGCACGCCGCTTGCGGTTCCTCGGCGAGCGGCGAGACGACATCTACGAGGCGTTCGTCCAGCTCGAGAACGCCCTCATCTGTTGGGGTAGGCTCAACGGGTGCTTCTGTTAGGGCCTTCCAAGGACTTCCCCCTAACGTTACCCCACCTTGTTAGCAATCGAACGATCCAATGGTGCAGTGTTCATATGTAGGAGGTGCCAAGTAGCATGTTTTACCCGTCCGTGGGTCGCAACGCGATGCAGGGTCGAGCGGACCGGCACAACAACGGTCATTACCGTCTTTGTCGAGTATTCCAGCTTCGTGAGCCTCCATTAGGGCATGCTTGATTTCCTGCGATACAGAGTCTGACGGCTTTGTATACAGGTCTTTGTAGGTAATGTCCGGAGCTTCATCGATGAGGCCTTGAAGTGCCGACCGCACTCTCGCCGCATCTTCGGTATGCCTTTCCGGGATTGGAATACAGATACTTTGCCGTCGTAAACCGAGCACGGCGTCGAAGACCCCTTCGGGAAGGAGGTCTCGGACCTCTCCCAGTAGATCAAGTAGAGTCATACTAGGGGTGGCTGCAACAAGGGCGGTACACAGTTCCTCGATGCGGTCGGGCTTTCGGGCGAGCGAATGCTTGCGAAGCAAGCTTATCCGCGGGATTATAGTCTCCGCCAGGTCTTGAAGCTGCGCCGTAAAGAGGCGCTTGAATGGAATGTCACCAATCAAGGCAATCATTCTGTTAACGCGATTGTAAGTGACCTGAATCCACTCACAATCCTCGTCCACCTCGGCATCACAGACGCAGGTGCGTACGTCAAATACAGCTTCGGCGCTTTCCGATGTTTCGTTCACGGCAAAGCTCCTTTCAAGTAGCTTGGTGAAGTGTTTGCGGGGCGTTAGCCTTGCGGTCGATTGTAACGCATTGGCCCCAGTGACGTCTAGCGGGTAAGCATGCTGGAGTTGAGTGCTACGGCGAAAACGGCGAGACGATCAAGGTCGGGTGCGTGCCCGTCTCATGACTCCGCTTCCTCTGGGATGCCTACGGGCATACCCGTGGCCAAAGAGTAAGCAGCCGCTCACAGGACCTCAGGCTCCCCCGGCCACACGGTCCCGACGTCATCGGCCCGCGGATTCGCCGCGTCTGGCTTGGGGGATGCCGGCATACTCGCGGTATGAACGAGCCGATGGGCGGGCCGGCCGGCGAGAGCCCCGGCAATAGGACCGAATGCGTCGCCTGCCGGCGCCCGTTCGTCTTCATGGCCACGGCCGTCCCCGTCTGTTCCGCCTGCTGGGACACCACGCAAGGCCGCAGGGCCCGCGCCGCCATCCAGCTCGCACTGTCCCGCTCTATGGGACCTCCGTCCTCCCCGCCGCCGGCTCCCACTCGGCCGGATCCAGCCCACCTCAGCCTGGAGGAAGTGCGGGAGTTGTGCGCCCTCTGGCAGAAGCGGCTCAGGTTGCAGGACTGGCTGGTGGCGGTGCGGATCGTCCCTCACTGGAACATGGACCGGGATAGCGAGGGCCGCTGCGACGCCACCCTCAGCCGCAAGATGGCGATCATCGACATCCTGGAGCCCGGCCACCTCTATGAGGGCGGCCTCTGGCCCAACGATATGGAGCGCACCCTCGTCCACGAGCTTCTCCATCTGCACTTCGCCCCGTTCGAGGCCGAGATCGGAACGCCGGCCGATGCCGCTCAGGAGCAGGCCATCGACCTCATCGCCGGCGCTCTGGTCGATCTCGCCCGATTCGGCCGGTGAGGCCAAAACAGGAGCAGGGCCGCCAAATAACCTGGGCGGCCCTGACTCGTTCCAGAAGCTTGTCCTCCGCGTACACGAGCATTGTACCCCACGGATGTCCGCCAGTCAATCCCCTCTAGACTACTTTTTTCGCGTTCTCCCCACCTGCGCGGCCGGCATAATCGGCACGTTTCCCAGGAGGATACGCATGTTCACACGCACATTCAGCCGCCTGCCCTTCACCGTCTTTGCGCCGGAGACGGGCGGCGGTTCCGGCGGAGGCGGCGGGCAGGACCCGGCCGCTTCCCTTAAGCCCCAGGCGGGCGACAAAGACGGCGAGCCAGGCGCTCCCGACAACCCAGCCGCTGCCCAGGAGGCCGCGGACGAGAAAGACCCCGCGAAGCGACTCGAGGCCATCCAGAAGGAACTGGAGACCACGCGCAAGGAGGCGGCCAACTACCGCACCAAGCTGCGCAAGCT
>DASXUL010000191.1:0-25646 GCA_036504855.1 Armatimonadota bacterium
GGCCGGTGAACTGCCCGACCGGAGCGTCTGCTCCAATTGCACGCGCTCCGCTGCCGGGAGAAAGACCTTAGCATGTCTCATGACCACAGGTTACCCACTTGTAACACAAACTAACACATCCTGCCTAACTAACGACTAAGCCCCCTCCCACGTCACCCTGCGTTCCGCTCAAGGTGACGTGGGAGGGGCGCTCGGGGTGACGTCGGAGGAGGGCTTAGCGGGACGCGGGAGAGGCGCTCGGCGGGACGTGGGCGAATGCTGGCTTTGACCCACGTCTGCCGCAGAGCGATCCCGCGCTCGCTGTTCGGATCAGGCTCCGCATTCTGATTTCTGAATTCTCAATTCTGATCTCTACCCGAGCTCGTGCAGCAGGAAGGCATACCGATCGGCGGATTCCTCGATGATCTTCTCGGTAGGCTTCCCGGCGCCGTGGCCGGCGCGCGTCTCAACACGGATCAGGACCGGGGCCGGGCCGGCCTGGGCCGCCTGGAGGGCGGCGGCGAATTTGAAGGAATGCGCCGGCGCCACGCGATCGTCATGGTCGCCGGTTGTGATCAGCGTGGCCGGATAGACCGCGCCTGGCCGGATGTTGTGCAGCGGCGAATAGGCGAGCAAGGCGCGGAATTCCTCGCCGTCGTCCGAGGAGCCGTAGTCGCTCACCCATGCCCAGCCGATGGTGAACTTCTGGAAGCGCAGCATGTCCATCACCCCCACGGCGGGCAGAGCCGCCCCAAAGAGGTCCGGGCGCTGGGTGAGGCACGCGCCCACCAGCAATCCGCCGTTGCTTCCGCCGGAGATAGCGAGTTGTGACGGGCGGGTGTAGCCGGCTGCGATGAGATGCTCCGCGGCGGCGATGAAGTCGTCGAATACGTTCTGCTTCTTCAGCTTCGTGCCCGCCAGGTGCCATTCCTCGCCGTACTCGCCGCCGCCGCGCAGGTTGGGCATGGCGAACACGCCGCCGCGTTCCATCCAGGCGAGGTTCACCACCGAGAAGAACGGCGTTAACGAGGCGCTGAAGCCGCCGTAGCCATAGAGAACGGTGGGGTTATTTCCATTGCGCTCGAGCCCCTTCTTGTGGGTGATGAACATCGGCACGCGCGCGCCGTCCTTGCTGGAGTAGAACTCCTGAGTCACCTCATAGGCATCCGGGTCGAAGTCCACCACGGGCCGCCGGAAGACCTCGCTCTTCCTGGCGGCCAGATCGAAGCGGTAGATCGTCATGGGCGCGGTGAAGCTCGTATACGCGTAGAACGTCTCGGAATCGGAGCGCAGGCCGTCGAAGCCGCCCGCGCTGCCCAGGCCCGGCAGAGCCACGTCTTCCAGGTAGGCGCCGTCCATGGCGTGGAGGCGGATGCGCGCGTGCGCGTCGCGCAGGCATTTCACGAAGAGCGTATCGCCGACGGCGCTCACGCCCTCAATGGCCTCCTCACCCTCGGGGATGACCTCAACCCAAGCGTCGCGCTCCGGGCGGCGCAGATCGATGCTGATCACGCGCCCGCGCGGCGCATCCAGGTTCGTTTGGAACAGGAACTCAGGGCCGTTGTTGGCCACGTAGGAGTACTCGGCGTCGAATTCGGGAAGCAACTCCACGAAGCCGGCTCCGTCGGCGGCCAGGTCGCGATAGAACACGGCGTTTCGCCGGCCGGTGTCCTTCGATACGTTCAGCAGCAGATACCGGCCATCCTCGGTAACGTGCGCGCCGAACATCCACTCGCGGTCCTGGGGCCGTTCGTACACCAGAACGTCGTCGGACTGCGGCGTCCCGAGGAGGTGGTGGTACACCTTCTGGTGGTAGTTCACCGCCACGTAGACGCCGCCGTCCGGCTCCTCGTAGCGGTTGTAGTAGAAGCCCGAGCCGTCCGGGCTCCAGGCGGCGCCGCCGAACTTGCTCCAAAGCAGGCGGTCCGGCAGATCCTCGCCGGATTCCACGTTGCGCACGCGCCATTCCACCCAGTCGGAGCCGGCGGACGCCAGCGAGTAGGCCAGCAGGCGGCCATCGTCGCTGATGCTGGTTCCGGAAAGCGCCACGGTTCCGTCGTCGCTGAGCGCGTTCGGGTCCAGCAGCAGGCGGGGCTCGGCGTCCAGGGCATCCAGCGTGTAGAGCGCGGCCTGGTTCTGGAGGCCGTCGTTCTTCGAGAGGAGGTAGCGCCCGCCTCGCCGCTGCGGAACTCCGTAGCGCTCGTAATCCCAAAGCCGCCGCAGGCGCTGTTTGAAGGCTTCGCGCTCGGGCATGCCCTCCAGGTAAGCGAATGTCACCGCGTTCTGGGCGGCAACCCACTCCGCCGTTTCAGCGCTGTCCGCGTCTTCCAGCCAGCGGTAAGGATCGGCGATGTCCACGCCGTGATACGCATCCACGTGGTCACACGTTCGCGTTCGGGGGTACGATAGAGGGGCGTCTGCCATGGTGTTCCCTTTCTGGAGTAGCCTTCACTTTTCCCACGGTATGGCGCCGGGCGCTGCGCGGGTCAAGGATAGGGGGCATCATAGGAACACGCCTTGACGCGCGCGGGGATGAACGCGTACAGTGGGGCGGGAGGAATCAGATGCCGGAAAATGATGGTCCGTCGCCGCTGGTGGTTGTGGTGATGGGAAGCAAGTCGGATTGGGACGTGATGAAGAGCGCGCGCGAGACCCTGGAACGGTTCGGCGTGGCCAACGAGTGCCGCGTGCTCTCCGCGCACAGAACGCCGGGAGAGGCTTCGGAGTTCGCGCGCGGATTGGAGGATCGGGGCGTGCGGGTGGTCATCGCCGCCGCCGGCGGCGCGGCGCACCTCGCCGGAGTGCTGGCCGGGCAGACCGTGCTGCCCGTGCTGGGCGTTCCGATGCCCAGCGCCCACATGAACGGGTTGGACTCTCTGCTGTCCACCGTCCAGATGCCGGCCGGCATCCCGGTGGGCACACTGGCCATCGGCAAGGCGGGCGCGGTGAACGCCGCGTTGCTGGCGGTGGCCATCCTGGCGGGCTCAGACGCGGGCCTGCGCTCCAGGCTCCACGCCTTCCGCGAGGAGCAGCGCGCCAAGGTGCTGGCAGACACCTTCCTATGACCGCGAAAGCAGCCGTGCGGGCTCTGAAGCTGGAGCTGGCCGTGTGGCAACGTGTTGCGCGCGACCCCCGCACGCCGCGCGCCGCCCGCTGGCTCCTGGGAGCCGGCATCGGCTACCTCGTGATGCCGTTCGACGTGATACCGGACTTCATCCCGGTGGTGGGCTACCTGGACGATGCCATCATCGTCGGCGGCTCCTTCCTGCTGGCCCGCAGGATGATCCCGGAAGAGGTGATCCGCGACGCGCGGGCCGCTTGCCAATAGACGGCGTGCTGGCGCCGCGTTAGGGTGCAACTGGGAGTTAGCCAACCCCATGAGAAGCCTCTGATTCCCAGATGATAGGGGGCGGACACGGCAAGCCGTGTCCCTACAGGTCGGCCCGGCCGTCCACCGTTCGGTGGATGGAACCAGGCAGGCGTCGGGACACGGCTTGCCGTGTCCGCCCCTTGCCTTTCATGGGGTAGAGGTCCCTCACGAGACCCGCGAGGGGCTTACTGACAGATCCTCTCGAACGCCGCAATAGCATGGCGAAGTCCCCACCGGACTCCGAACCCCCGCAGGGGGCTTCGCCATGGGACGTAGGCGGCCGGTGAGACTCGGCGGATTTGATGGCTGCGCTGGCGAAAACCGGCTGTTGCCGCCGCGCGCCTACTTCGCCCGCCGAGGGGCCTTATTCCGTCACCTCCAGGCTCACCGGAGCGGCGGTGGAGCGAACGGATGGATCGTAGTACTGATAGGCCACGGACTGCGGCGTCTGCGCCCGCATCGGGTATTGCGCGCGCATGCGCACGCTGAATTCCACCGGTTGGTTCGCCTCGATCTTCTCGAAGTACAGGATGACCTGGCGGCCCGTGGTTTCGAAACGCGCCACGGTCTTGGCGTCCACCAGCGCCTTTAAATCCTCCGGTTCCACGGCGAATCCCGGCGGGATGCCCAGGTCCACCACCACCATGTTCAGCGCGCGCGGCGCCGGCGTCATCATGGGCCTGCCCAGTTCAACGACCGGCGGCGTGTAGCGAATGGACACCTGCGCGGTAAGCGTTTCGTCCTTGGCGAGGCGGGTTCGATCGTACTTCACGCCGATGTCCAGCGGCCCCTTCTCGGCGCCGGCGGCGGCCCACTGGTCGTAATGCCAGGCGGAGATGCCGTACATCATTTGGCCCTCGCCGGTCACCTCCAGGGCCACGTCGTTATCGCCGGGGCGCACGAACTGTTTGGCGTCCACCTGTTGCATCACGTCCGCGTTGTCCGGAGTCACGTGGATCACTCCCGCCTCGGCGCCGTTCACCAGCACGCGCACCGTGGCGTTCCCCTTCTGCATCTGGGCGCTGAGGCTGGCCACCAGAACCTTCAGCGCCAGCACTGTGGCCTGCGTGCTGCCCCACGTGCCGGACGGATCACGCTGCTTGATGATCCAGTTCAGCGCGTGCCCAACCACATCCGGCGCCTGCCCGGCCCGGATCAGCGCGTAGGCCGCCAGAGCCGTGGCTTCCACGTTCGCCGAGTCGCCGCCGGCAAAGGTGACGGTGGATTGGCTCGTCTTCCAAAACGCCAACTCAGGCGTTTCATCCGTTCGCGCGGCCAGCAGACGGGCGACCACGGCCTTCGCGGCGGGATCGTCCGGCGCTGCGGCCAGCATCGCGTTCGCCAGCACGGCCATGGAATAGGGGTCCTTGGCCTCATCCGCGTGCGCCCGCAGGTAGTTCATCGCCTTGGCGGTTGCAGCGTTGTCGCCCGTTCCGGCGCCGCGCCCGCTCTCCGCCATGCCCCACGCCACGTAGGCGGTGGAGAGGAGGTTGCTCTTCCACATCGGCCCCAGCCCCTCGTCGATATAGTTGGCGTCCGGCGACCATGAGCCGTCGGCGTTCTGCTGCGATGCTTCCCATGCGCGGGTTCGGGCGATCATGGCCGCATCCACGTCCCACACCTGGCTCATGGCGGCGAACTCCTGGAGGCCGTAGGCGGTGAGGACCTTGTTGGCCGGCGCGCTGCCGAACCAACTGAAGCCGCCGCCCGGGACCTCATAGGAAACCAGGCGCTGGTAGCCCAGGTTCACGTACTGCTCCGCCTTCATCTGGATTTCCGGCGTGATCCGCTTCGTGCGCTTCATATAGTCCAGCACGAGGACGTTGGGGTAGGTGACGGAGGATGTCTGCTCGAAGCAACCGAACGGCATCCGGAACACCTTGTCCATGCCCTCCAGCACGGAGCTGAACAGGCCGGGGTAGACCTTCACGAGGATGTTCGAGGCGCCGGGCACGGCCGTTTCGGGCAGGCGCACCGTTTGATGCACCGCGCCGGTGAGCCGCCCGTTGAAGACCTGCTCCACGCGCTTGCCGTTGGGGATAACCTCCACCTCGCGGCGCACGGCGTCCGCACGGTTTCCGCCTTTCGCCCGAACGGTGAGCTTCTGGAACCCGAGCCCGGTGACCTTCACACGGAACCGGACCCCCTTCACCTCGTTCGGCCCAAGGCTCACTGTCTTGGTTGGCTCGTCCAGGAGATCAAACCACCCCTCCTTGTCCGCGGTGAGGGTAACGGTCTGCGCGGTGGGCAGGTAGTTGTACACCGACACCGGCACGCTCACTTCGTCGCCCTGGGTAAGTTGCACCGGGAAGTTGATGTCCACGAAGAAGTCCTGGAAGGCGCGCATCGGCGCCGTAACGGAGCCCAGCGCGCCTGTGCGGCTGGATGCCATAGCCGTCAGCCGCCATGTGGTGATGCTGTCCGCCATCGGCACATCCAGCGTGGCGATCCCGTTTGCGTCCGTGATGAGGGCCGGCTGGAAGAGCAGGGTCTCCGGGAAGTACTCGCGAACGCGCGCGGGCGCCGGATTCCCGGGCGCGCTTGCATTCGGGGCCTCGGCCGGAGCCGGCATCGCCGCCGAGAAGGCCAGCTTGTCCGCCATACCGAGTTCCCGGAAGCGCACGGCTCCTTCGGGCATGGCCTCGACCCGATTCAGTTCGTCGCCCGCGCGGCCGCCCAACGCCAACCCGCCTCTCATCGCCCAGTGTTGCTGGTTTCGGAAGCCGGGCCCGGCCCACGTGCTGAGGTCGTCGCTACTTCCGGCAACGCCATCCGGGCCGGAACTGGCGACGTTGAAGCCGTATTCGTACGTGTTGCTGTTCGCCGTAAGGCGGTAACGCCGGCCCCACGGATCGCGCGTCTGTTTCGCGGTCAGGAACCCTCCGCGCAACAGATGGTCCAGCGCATCGCCAGCGACCGGCGGCATGTTGCCGCGCGCCCGCTTGTAGCGCTCCATGGCGGCCCAGATGGCATCGACGTCACCGGCGAAGCGGCCCCATGCCCGCTGCTGGAGGGCGGCGATCTTCTGCTGGTAGGAATTCGCCAGCGAGACCACGCGGTCATCGTGGCGGGGGAGGGCCGCGAAAAGCGCGCCGGCCGCCCGCTGCCTGCCATCCCCCTCGCGGCCGGCCGGAAGGGGCCGAACGATATCGTCGCCGGAAACGCCGTGGATCTCCGCGCGCGGTTCCAGGATCTCCTTCTCCAACAGGAAGTAGACTTTCTCGAAGCCAGGCTGCATCTCCTGGAGGGCAAACACGCTCTCGTCCACGATGGATATGCCCAGCGCCGAAGGGCGCGGGCGGCCATCCGGCCCGGTAACGGCGAACCGAACGGAGGCCCTTTCGCCGGGCGCGTAGGATTCATGGTTCGGCGTCACCGCCACCTTGAGGTCGTTCGCCGGGTCCACGTACACCACGCGGGTATCGCGCCGAATCTCGCCGTCGCGCCCGATGCGGTAGGCGTGGACCTCCAGCGTGCCGGTGAGGTCCTCGCCCAGCGAGACGGAGGCGCTGGCGCGTCCCTTGTCCAACTCGGCGCTCTTCGTGAGCACGGTCTGGCCGTTGCGCAGGATGTCGAAGTACATCGTGGCGCGCCCTTCCGTGCTGAAGGCCGTGAGGAGCATCGTGTCTCCGGCGCGGTAGAGCGCCCGATCGGCCCGCAAGATGACGCCCGCCTGGCCCGTGTTGAGCGCCATGCTCGCCATTCCGGCGTTTCCGTTCGCATCGACAGCGGTGACCTGCACGTTGGGCGCGGATGCTGTGGGCGTGAACTCAGCCACGGCGATGCCGGAGGCGTCGGTTCGCCCCGTGAGCGGGCGCGGCGACGTGAAGCCATTGGGCTGGCTGGCGCGGTACTCGGCCGGGGCCGGCGAACCGTCTGGATACGAGGTTACGATGTACACGCGGCTCGCGACGCCGGGCAGCGCCGAGGGAGACTCCGGAATCAGCGTTACCTTCAACCCGTCCTTCGCCACGGGCACGCTGACGGAGGCCTTCTCCTCATGGTCCGCCGTATCTGTGACCACGGTTTCCGCCTTCACGAAGGCGTTTCCCTGTTCCAGCGGCAGGCCGGCGAAGAACTCCGGAAGCTTCTGTTCCACGCGGAAGTGGCCGCTGGCGTCCAGCGTGCCCGTCACTTCGCCGAACTGCTGGAACCCGGCGTCAAAGGTAGACAGCGCCACTTTCACGCCGCCCTGGACCGGCTTCCCGAAGAAGTACTGCGCGCTCACAACGCCGGTGAGCGTCTGGCCCGGCAGGTACCACTTGCGATCCGGCGTGAAGGAAACCTTGAACTTCGGCAACGCGTAGCGGTCCACCGTAACGGTCTTCTCCTGCGCGGCGTCCCCAACGTGCAAGCTCAGGCGGTACGCGCCCATGTTCACCTCGTCGGCGAGGACGAAATCCGCGGCGGCGATGCCATAGTCGTCCGTAGTAACGCGCCGCTTGAAGACCTTGTTGCCCTTCCCGTCGGCGGCCTCGAACAGGGCCGGCGCGCCGGCAACCGGTGCGCGATTCGGAAGCGAGAGCGCGAGGGCGCGCATGTGGATCGTCTGGCTGGGCTGGTAGACCGGCTTATCGGTGGTCAGCAGGATCTGGGTTTCCGGCGCCAGTGAAACCGTCTCAACGATGCGGTCCCGCTCGCCCAGCGCGGCGGAGGTTACGGACAGCCGGTAGGCGCCGGCGGGCAGAGCGGGCATGCGATACGTCGCGTTGAGGGTTCCGGAGGCATCGGTGCGCCCGCGAAAGAGGGCGCGCGCGAAGCCGGGATGGCCTTTCGGGCCTGGCTCGGCATTCTGGGAGAGCGCCAGCAATACATCGGCGCCGGCGATCGGGCTATTGTCGGCGTGGCGCACGGTGACGATGCGCAGCGCGGCCTCCGCATTGGGAAGCAGCTTCGTCTGGCCCAACAGGCGCGTTTCGAGCACGGGGGGCGTGAGGTCCAGCCCCGGCTCCTGGGTTCCCACCGAAACCGTCTTCGCATCAACGCGGGCATCGGTTCCGGCGGCGCGGGCGATACGGCGGGCGGCCTCGGCGGGCTCCACGCCATTGAGGCGCAGAGTAACGGGCCGCGCGGCGCGGGCCGCGCGCGGGCTGATATCCAGCGTGCGGCCGGCGCCTTCCATGGCCACGGCAAGAGCGTCTTCCAATGGCGCGCCGCGCAGGTCGGCGGTGATGCCGTCGGTGCGCGAGGCGGCGAATCGCGTTTGAAGAGCAAGGCCGCTTGCCAGAAGCAGGGCGGCGGCGGCCGGGAACAGGCGGTGCATGGACATGGTCGTTCTCCAATGGTTTCGGGGGGCCTTCACGCTCCCACGGCGAGTATGACCACGCGGGCCCGGGAAGCCTTCAATCGTGCATTGTCCGCGCTGTGGGTGTATAATGCCGATGAGTTCATACGTTGCCTGAAACTCCCCGAACGTCCGCTTCGTAATTGCATCTGGAGGAGGGAACTATGCTAGGCGTTTTTGAGGCCTGCACGCTCTGCGGCGTTGTCGGGCTGGGCACAATGGCCGGATTCTCGGTTGGCCACGGCCATGTCGGCGGCGGGCATTCCGGGGCCGGGCATTCCACCGATCTGAACCTGGACGCCGGGCACGGCCTGCACGTGGACCCGGGCGCCCACGGGGCGCACCTGGACGTTGGCCACGGGCACTTCGACGCCGGTCACGGCCACTTCGACGCCGGGCATGCCCACGTTGATGCCGGGCACGGCCACCTTGATGCCGGCCATGCCCACCTTGATGCCGGCCACGCCCATGGCGGCCACCCGGATGCGGGGCACAACCACGCCGACAGCGGACACCACGCTCAAGCGGACGAAGGCCGATCGCCGCTTTGGTTTCTTCCGTCACCCATCAGCGTGTTCAGCGGCCTCATCGGATTCGGGGCCGCCGGAATGATCCTCAGCGCCTGGCTGGGCTATTCCACGCTCGTCTACGTCCTGGCGCTGGCGAACGCCATCGTCTTTGAACGTTTCATTGTCCGCCCGTATTGGAGCTTTTTCTACCGGTTCGTTAGCGAGCCGGGAACGTGTCTGGAAGGGGCCGTCGCCGGTCGCGCCGTTGCGGTGACCGCATTCGATACGAAAGGGCGCGGCCTTGTGCGGCTCAGCGTGGACGGCCAGGAATGTGACGTCCTCGCCCGCCTGATGCCCGCCAGCCGCGGGCAGTCGGTTCGCAAGGGAGACGTGCTCTTCGTGGAGCGAGCGAACCCAGATAATTCTGTCCTGGTGTCCCGCCAGGACTCGTCGTCAAAGGAGTAGGAAAACCCTATGAACGATATGCTGTTGCATTATGTTTACCTTGGTCTCGGCGCGATCTTCCTGTTCTTCGTCTTGGTGCCGGTCATCTTCCAGATGTTCCTCACCCGCGTCGATGCCGGTACGATCCGCCTCGTGTCATGGATGAACAAGGGCGTTCGGATCTTCCGCGGCCCCGGCAAGGCGTGGGAGATCCCCATTCTCACCACCGGCAACACCATTCCCAGCAAAGCCATCAACATCGACATCGACATCAACGACCAGACGGCTGACCTGGACGCCAACGGCATCCCGAAGCCTATCAAGGTCCGCGTGCTGGCCAGCGCCATCGTCTCGGTGGGCGACACGGACGGCATGATCCTCACCGCCGCCAACCGTTTCTTCTCGAAGCCGGATATGGAGCAGCTTGCCACCCTCAGCGACCTCCTCAGCTCCGCCGGCCGCCGCGCCGTGAACCTGCTGAACCACGATCAGTTGTTCAGCACGCGCACCGGCCCCGCCGCCGCGGTTCCCGCGGTTCAGGCCGCTCCGCTTGGCGGTCTGCTGCCCTCGGCGGATGAAACCGAGGAGGACGACAGCCTGGCGATCATCATCAAACAGGCGTGCTCCCGCGAGCTTCACGACCTGGGCCTGGTGTTCAACTCACTGAACATCAAGGAGGTCCAGAGCGAAGTCGCCGAGGCCCGCCGCCGCCAGAGCGCCGTTGAAGCGAAGGCCAACGCGGACATCGTTACCGCCGTGCAGGAGCGCCGCTCCCGCGAGGCCCAACTCGCCGCCCAGCAGACCATCTCGGACAAAGAGCGCGAACTGGAGCAGACCAAGGCCAACAACGCCGCCCTCGTTGCCCAGGCCGAGGCGAAGAAGCAAGACAGCCTCGCCGTGCAGCGCGTTTCAGAACTGAAGGCCACGCAGATTGCCCAGGCCAGCGCCGACGCCGAGCGCGTGCGCATCGAGGCCGAGGCCCGCGCCCAGGCCGAAGCGGTGAAGATCCGCACGGTGGCCGAGGCTCAGGCTTCCGCCATCCGGCAGATCAACGAGGCCGCCCAAGGCGGAGGCGCCTACCTCATCCTGAAGCAGCTTGAACTGGTGCCCACCATCGCCCCGGGGATCGCCGAGGCCCTCTCGAAGGCCAAGCTGGTGACCATCTCCGGCAACGGCGAGGGCGCCGCCAGCCAGACCACCGGCGACATCGGCAAGGTTGTTCAGATGATGCTGGCCGCCCAGATGGTTCAGGGCTCGCTGAACGAGCCGAAGGACGCCAGCGCGAACGGCGTTCCCGCCCCGCCGGCCCCGCGCCCGGCGCCGCCGGTTCCGCCGACGCCGCGCCCCGGCCCGCGACCCGAGTAACGCATCTCCCGGCCCCCGCCCGATTGGGCGCGGGTACACGGGAGAGAAGGCCGCCGGCGCAGCGCGTTTGCGCTGCACCAGCGGCCTTCTTGCGTTTGCGGCCGTGGCAAGTCTAGCGCAGCCGGATATGATCGGCACCCCGCCGTCTGAAGCCGCATGTAGCGCCGGTCGTGCAGGGTCACGTTTTTGCTGAACGGTGAGACTCCGAATCCGTATCTTCAGCCCTAGGCGGTTTGCGCAACGCCACGGCCAATAGATGGGTCGCAACGCCCCGATAGAGCGAGCGCTCAAGCGGCTTGTACCAGATAGCCTTGAAGAGATGGACAACGGCCTGCCTCTTCTTGCCGATCCTGTACAGATGAACCCCCAGCATATAGTGTGAGCGCGGGAGGGCGCCATCCAGTCTGAGGCTTGTCTCGAGCATGTCAATGGCCTCCGCGTTCCGCCCCAACGCGGAAAGGCTACAGCCGATGAGTGAGTACGCAGACGCATTGCCCGAGTCGCGCGCGATCACCTGATTGAGCTCACGTATGACAGCCTCATAGTCTCCCATTCTAGTGAAGACCGCAGCGAGACGCCAGTTTGCCTTAGGATGCGAAGGATCCAGTTTGAGACATAGCCTAAACTCCACGATTGCCTGCTCGTTCCGGCCAAACGAAAAAAGCACACAACCGAATTGGTGATGAAGAGCAGCGTCGTTTGGCCACAGGCGGATTGCCTCGCCAAAGCTCCGGATGGCTCCCTCCGCATCTCCACTCCTGGCCATCACCGCAGCCCGATTCTTGTATGCAGGGAAGCAATCGGACTGGAGGGAAATGGCGCGTTCGTACGCGCCGATCGCCTCTGGGTAGCGCCTTGCCGCCGCCAACGCGTTACCTTGAGTCACCCATTCATTAGCCGTTCGCTGGCTCCAATTGCGTCTGAACATGAATCGACCACACTCTGCTCTTTGTGACCCCAATCGCCATGGAATCCTGCCCTCTCCCCGATAGGTAGTGCACTTACGATGATAGGATCAGCACGGCTGGTCTGCTCAATTCGCCGGCGAACTCCGGGGGCCTTTTGCAGCGCAGCCCACAGTGCGACCGTTCGTTGATGTTGTCGTCGTGGCAAGCCCCGTCCAGATCGAGAACGCGCCGATCTACTCAGATAGGCGCACTGCCGTTGCGGATAGAGCCTCAAGCGAAGCCGTCAATGCCATAGACCAGGGCGGGTAGACGGCCAGGGGCCTCGGGCGCCGGCGTGTCGATGCGCCCTCCAGGGGGCGCCCTCAGTCCACCGGCACGGCAAGGCGCGAGTGTGCGATGCTACTTCCGGGCCTTAATGGGCCTCAGACACACTAACGCGAGGAAGTACGTAACGAAATAGATCGGCGTGTAGACCACAACATAGAGGAGGTATCCCAATACGCCGCCCAACCTCCATTCGTGGGCCAGATGGTTCCTGATTGGGAGCGCAGCGCCCAAAGCCACGCCCACGGCCACCGCGCTTGCGACTCTGTTCCTCAGCGGCATCGGCTGCGAAAGCTGTTTGATCTGGTCTCTCAATGGAATAGCCTCCTATCCAACGCCGAGGTAGCCAATGACGTACCGCATGTCTAGCGTTCCTCTATCTCACATCTGGCCGAAGTCGTTTAGCGACGGAGACCGAGCTATCCAGAAATGCGCTCGTGGTCGCCTGGCCCCGAGGGGCCGGCTCAGCAGAGGAACGGCGCCTTCGCGCCGTGATATCAGGGCGCGAAGGCGCCCTTGGCCCGTCGAGCCGGCCCCTCGGGGCCAGGCGGCGCGGGCGAAATGATAGGCGCTTCGGGCCGCGCTGGCGCATGCCGGCGGTTCTGCGGGCGTTCAGCATAGCCATGAGACACGCCCCATCCAGAAGTCGCTGGACGGGGCGTGTCTCACGGGCTGATGGCTGAACGCTGATAGCTGAAGGCTCTCCTACGGAATCGTCACCTTTGCCGTGGCGGTTCCGGAGTTGTCCACTTCGTCGGTGGCTTTCACCTCGATGGCGTGGTCGCCCTTCGGCAGCGCGTCCGTGGCGATGCGCCATCGCTCACGCGGGCTATCGAAGATGCCATCCTGGGCGCTGGCTGCCAGCCACTGCCCCTTGTCCACGCGATAGGAGACCCGCACGATGGCCGCAAGCGGCGATACGGATTCGCCCTGCAGCGTCACGGTTTTGTCGGCGGCCACAACGGTGTTGCGGTCGAAAACGCTCACGGTGGGCTTGGCGTTGCAGATCAGGACCGGCCCGAGTTCATCTTCATCGGAAAGGGCGTTATCCGGGTTGCCTGGCTTATCGGTGGCCACCACCTTCAGGCGGTAGAGTCCATCCTTCGCGGTGTTCGTGTCCCAAACGTAGGAGCTCTTGTTGAGGTTATCGCCCTTGTCGGAGGCGCCGGCCTCGTCCTTGGCGCCGCTCAACGCCGCGGAGGCCAGCCCCTTTACGGCCGTCTTCATCTCGGGAGAGAGGTTGTAACGATCCAACTCGTCCGCCACCTGTTTCAGGGTATCGGCGTCCTTCTTGGCCTTCTCGGCGTCCACGGGCTTGGCGTCGGGCTTCGGCTCTTCCTTCTTCACCTCGGGAGCGGCGGTATTCAGCGGGTTCCAGGTGGCGCCGTTGTCCGCGGAGAGGTAGAGCGTGTAGTTCAGAAGATCGGAGTCCGGGTCGGTTCCGGTCCACTTCACCGTCTTCTTTCCGGCGAATCGATCGCCCTCCTTGGGGTCGGTGAGTTTCACCGTGGGCGGCCGGTTATCCGGAAGGTAGCGCACGGAAAGCCAGCGTAAAGAGGGCGACTTCCCATCCGCCGCCGGAGTCAGCGTGGCGCGGTACTGGATGTAACGCGCCGCCGGGCTCGTCACCTGAGCGGAGCCGCCATCGGAGACGGCGGGGGACCAGGCGCTCCACGTCGTGTCCGGCTGGGCCACGTTTCCCGTGCGCGTCTGGACCTCCACCTTGCCGCCGTTCGCATCCGCCGACCATTCCATGCGGCCCCAGGTGGCCCTCAGTTCCGCGTCGTGCACGGCGGACTCGTAGGAGCCGGTCTTCTCGGCCTGCGCGCGGTAGAGCGCGCCGGTGTTGGCGCTGCCGGCGTAGAGGCCGCCATCGGCCGCCACGGCCAGCGATACAAGCTGGTTCTGATCGTCGTTATCCAGGTAGGTCACGGTTTTGTCGCTGGTGATGCGGTAAACGCGCTTACCGCCGGCGGCGTACAAAGCGCCATCCGCGGCGGCCTGAAGCGCCAGAACATTTCCGTCCGGCTTCTCCAGCAGGGTTTCGGATCGCCCGTCTGGATACACCCGGTAGACCTTGCCGTTCGGCGCGGTGGCAACGAAAAGGTCGCCGGAGGCATTCACGGCCACGGCGGTAACGTTCGCCTCCGGCGAGTCGAAACGCACCGACGCCTTCCCGTCTGGAGCGATGGAGTAGACGATGCCGTCCGGCGCCGTGCCGGCGAGAACGCTGCCGTCCTTCGCCACGGCCAGCGACAGCACGTTGGCCTCGGGGAACGTGGCCAGCGCCGAGCCCGCGCCGTCTGGGGAAATGCGGAAGACCTTGGCGTTCGGCCCGGTGGCCGCATACAGATTGCCGGTTGCATCCATGGTCAACGCCAGCACAAACTTCTCGCCCGTCTCAAAGAACGGGGCGGCTTTGCCCGCGGGCGACACCTTCAAGATGCGGCCGTTCGGGCTGGTTCCGGCGTACACAACGCCGTCCTTGCCGCGCACCATGGCGTGGACTTCCAGCTCGCCGGTGTCGGCGAACACAGCCGCCTTGGAGTCGGCGCCCACCTTCAGGATCTCGCCGCGATTTCCGGTTCCTAACAGCGCCGAGCCATCCGGATTGGGCAATACGCTCCATACGTATGGACGAGTGGTTTCCACCACCGGCACGAGCTTGCGGGTCGCTTCCACGTCGCCGTTGCTGGTCACCGTGACGCCCGTAAGCTTGCCCGTTTCAAACTGGATCTTCGACGCCTGCTTCCAAACCGTTGCCAGGCGGCCCGGCCCCTTCGCGTCCTTGTTCGGGTCCGCCTCTTCCGGCTTCGTCTCGGCGGGCTTGGCGTCTGCCGGCTTCGCCTCAGCAGTCGCGGCCGGCGTTGATGTTGGAGCGGTGACGGCCGCGGGCGCGTCCTTCTTCTTCGCGTTCTTCGCGGGCGCCGCGAATGTCATCAGCGCCGGTTGCAGAGACGATGCGTCGTCGTCTCCCGTAGAGACGGCATCCGAGTCGGCGGATGACGGCGTGGCGACCGTGGTAGTTACCGTTGTGGCGGCTGAGGGAGTTGTTGCGGCTCCGGATTTTTCCAAGCGCGCCTTACGCTCGATGTTCACCGTCAGCATCTGCGTGCCGGCGATCACCCACGGCGTGGAGACCTTGGCGCGCAACTCGTCCCGTTCCAGGCGCGTGCTGCTCGCCTTGGTGGATTTCATCACGTCGGCCAGCGGATCCGGCAGCCCGGAGAAGCGTTGGCCGTCCACGGTAACCGCAGACCCGGGCAGCAGCACGCGCACGCCCAACTCGTCATTCTTCTCGCGTTCCAGGTATCTGGCGATTAGCTGTTTCACCGTGGAGACCGAGGTGGCGGACGTTGGGCCAGCCCCCGCCGGCGCGGAGCCGGTGGTCAGCATACCGAACCCGGTGGCTCCCCCGAAAACCACAACCTGCGCCGGCCCGATGGGGGCGTTCTCCGGCACCTTCACTTGCAGGGCGCGCACCTCGGCAGGCTGCTTGTACGGCTTCACAACGGCCTGCACCGTAATGGTATCGCCCGGCTCCACTTTGTCCTTCTCGATCCAGGCGCGCTCCACCGAAGCCGTGGAATGACCGCTGTTGATGTCAACCCACATCTCGACCCCTTTGATGCGAACGGGCTCGAATGGATTGCGGCTGAGGATGCTCAGCGTGGACAACAGGTCGCTAAGGCCGGAACCGCTCATATAGGACGGATCGAAGAAGCGGTTCGTGCGGGTGATAGGCGCGTAACCCTCGGACTCCACAGTGACCTTCACAGTGCCCATGGAATCGCCCGGGTAGGGGCGCACGCGGTCGATCAGCTCGGCAGCCGCCATCGGGATGAGCGTCGGCAAGAGCATCGGGTGGTTCACCATGCGCACGTGGAAATCATGGCGGCGGCCGGAGGTGCTGTCGCTAACGTGCACGGTCATCGGCGTCATGTGCGGCATGCGGTGAACAAACCCGCCCACGCTGAACGGCCGGTCCTGGGTGATGGCGCCGACCGTCTCAATGAGCGTGCCCATCTTGTAGGACCGGACGGAGCTGGAGAACACGTCATGGATGTAGGCCGTGCTGGCGGGGTACTCGGCGGCGCCGTATTGCAGAAAAGGGTGGCCGAAAGCGAGGATCCCGTCGCCCTTCCGATAGGTAACGGTGCCGATGGCGGTGAGGTCAACGTCTCCCTGCATCAGGGAAACGGCGATGGCGCTGCCAGGCTCCAGCTTCACGCCCTTCGGGAAGTAGGGCGGCACAACGCCTTTGCCCCCGCCGGCGGGCCCCGCCATGGCGTGCAGGCCCATCGGGGCGAGGGCCGTATTCAACTGCGAGAGTCCGCGCGCGCCGAACCCGGATGCGAAGAGCGGCAGCGATGAGGCGCTTGGCATCAGCGAGGCCCACTTATCGCTGGACGCCGGAGGGGCGGCGGCGAATGACGGTTTGGTGGGGAGTCGCGGATCCAGCGCATCCACCATGTTCTCAATCGGCACAACCATGCCCATCGGCTCGCGCGGGTTGGAATCCCCCAATGCCACGGCGCCCAGCAGGCGGCCCTTGATGTAAACGGGCGAGCCGCTCATGCCGGCGATGATGTTGGCGTGGCGAAGGGTGATGGGGCCGCCGCTCATCATCACGAGGACCACGGGCTCGCCGGAGTTGTACTGCGGCATCACCGCAAGCACTTTCACGCCGAACCGCTCGATCTTGGTCCCCTTGAATACGGTGAGGCCGTAGCCGGTCATGCCGGGGCGAACCTCGCTGACAGGGATGTATTCCTTCGGGCTGAGGCGGAAGGGCCCGGAGGCTGCATTCGCCGCCGTCGCCAACGCCGCCGCGCCCAGCAGTATGCCAATCCAGTTCCGCATCCAGACGTCTCCTCGCTCAATGTCGGGCCGCGCTCTTGCACGCGTACTCTGATTATAACATCCCGCGTGGTCGCTCCATTCTCACCCTTTCGCCCAACGTCCGCCCGGTTGACTAGACTGGAGTTATTCCAGAAACAACTTGGGGCCCCGCCGGCCCCGCCTAGAGGGACAATGCATCTCAGACGTTTCGGCAAGACAGAGGAAATGGTGTCGGTCTTCACGTTCGGCGCGATGCGCTACCTGGAGTCCGACGACAACGCGGTGAACACCGTGATGGAAGCGGTGAAGGCCGGCATCAACCACCTGGAGACCGCCCGCGGCTACGGGGAGAGCGAGCGCATGCTGGGGCTCGCCCTGCAACACATCCCGCGCGATTCGGTGTACGTGCAAACGAAGATCGGCCCCACAGACACCGCGGACGAGTTCCGGCGGTATCTGGACGAGTCCTTCCAGCGCCTTGGCGTTGACGTCATCGACAACCTGGCGATCCATGGCATCAACACCCGGGAAATCCTGAACCAAACGATGGCGCCCGGCGGCTGCATGGAAGCCGCGGCCCGGGCGATCGACGAGGGGATCGTCCGGCATATCGGCTTCTCCACGCACGGCCCGCTGGACGTCATCATGGACGCCATCCGCTCCGACGCATTCGAGTTCGTGAACCTCCACTACTACTACTTCAACCAGCGCAATGAGCCCGCCGTTCGCCTCGCAGCGTCCAAAGACATGGGCGTTTTCATCATTAGCCCCACGGACAAGGGGGGCCAGCTCTTCGCGCCGCCCGAGAAGCTGCGGCAGTTCGCCGGCGCGCTTACGCCGCTGCAACTCAACCATCGCTGGCTACTGGCCAACCCCGACGTTCACACGCTGAGCCTCGGCGCCGCCAGGCCCGAGGAGATCGCCGAACACCTCGTGGTGGCCGATGACACGGGCAGCCTCACCAACGAAGAGCGCGCCGCGTTCGCCGCCATGGACAACGAACCGCTTACGGTGCTGGGCAACACGCTCTGCAAACAGTGCTACGACTGCCTGCCCTGCCCGGAAGACGTGCACATCCCGGAGATCCTGCGCCTGCGCAACATGGCGCGCGCTTTCGACATGACGGGTTTTGGCAAGTTCCGCTACAACATGTTCGGCGAAGGCGGGCATTGGTTCCCCGGCCAGAACGCCTCCAAGTGCACCGATTGCGGCGACTGTCTGCCGCGGTGCCCCTGCAACCTGCCCATCCCCGAACTGCTGCGCGACACGCATGAGCTACTGCTTGGCGAGAAGGTGCAGCGCCTCTGGAAGGAGTGACGCCGCCGCTCGCGTCTCCTCGCACGCCATGATATAATCGAAAGGGGCCGCCGCACGGCGGCCCACAGCTTGTTACCCGCATCGAGGAGGCACACTCAATGATCCGACGTTTCTGGTGGGGCGCGGCGCTGGCGCTCTCTGTATCGGCCGCGGCGGCGCCCTTAGCATCGCGACAGGCCATGATCAGCAGCGGCGTTCGGACCACCGCCGCGCCGGACAAGCCCACGGTCTACGGCTACCCGCTTTCCGTCACCTTCACAAAAGACGACGCCGGCAAGATGTTCGAGGTGATCGCCGAGAGCCCCAAGCCCGTTACCATTGAGCTCTGGTCTGGCGACATTCCGCGAGGTTCCGCTACCTGGGATAAGGCTCACAAGTTCCTCGGCAGCAGCGGCAAGGCGCCCGCCCTCAAGCCCTCGTTCCGCTGGATGATCGATCCCGGCCAGTACACCGTACTCTTCCTTGCCACCGTTCCCGCAGGCCAAAAGGTAGAGCCGTTCATGCTGTCGTACGGCAAGGAAACGCGAACTCCCACCGAAGCCGACAAAGCGGAATGGTCCAAGGCCACCGCCGCCTTCGACCTCGCGCAGATCCGCATGCGGCAGGCGAAGCGCGCCTTCGCCCCCGGCTTCACGGCCATCGCCACGGACCGCAACCCTGTGACGCTGGGTCAGTTCCGGGGCAAGGTCGTTCTGGTCACGTTCTGGTCTGCCCAGGCTGAAGGTTTTCTTGGCGACCTCGGCTACATCCAGGGCCTCTACAACCTGTACCACGACAAGGGCTTCGAAATGGTCTCGTTCTGTCTGGACACCGATCAGGCGGCCTTCGATGACTACATGACGAAGTACACGCCGGAGTGGAAACAGGTGTGGGACGGCCGAACCGGCAACGCCGGCATCGCCCAGAAATGGGGAGTCCCGCCTCTTGATACGACCGGGGCCGACGCCAGCGGCGAGCAATCGGCGCAAACCACTTACAACGGCGTCTACGACGACTTCCTGATCGACGCGCAGGGGCATATCGCGGCCACGAACATATACCGCGAGGCGTTGCAGAAACAGATCAAGGCGCTCCTTGCCGAGAATGTGACGCTACAGGAAGCCCTGAAGAACGCTCCCGACGAGCCAGCCGATGCGACTGACGAGGCGCCGGCAGCGAAGTAACGCTTCTTGCCGCTATGGACTGAGAGGGCCATCGCAATTGCCGCGATGGCCCTCTTTGCATTCGCTCGACTCGCCAACCCGGCCGTTATCGCGGTACACTCTGCTTGGTTGGCGCCCGCGCCGGCCGCCATCGTCGCCGTCAGGAGCACCAAGCTATGCGAATCGCGTTCTGTTTGGCAGTTCTCTGCGCTACTCTCCCCGGTAACGCAACCCCTGGCTTTGCGCAACGCAGCATCGCGCGCGTCTCCGTCTCCTCATCCGGAGATCCCGGAGTCTCCGGATCAACCAACCCATCCATCAGCGCCGATGGGATGATGATCGCCTTCCGTTCGGACGTCTCGGACCTCGTGCCGGGGGACACGATTGACGCGATGGATGCATTCGTACGAGACATGCGGACCGGCGGCGCGACGCGCGTTTCCGTTTCGTCCGCCGGCGAGCAGGGTAACCGCGACTCCTGGAGTCCTTTCATCAGCGCGGACGGGCGATACGTTGCGTTCTCCTCTCAGGCCTCGAACCTCGTACCCGGTGATACCAACGGCAAGTCCGATGTCTTGGTGCGAGATATGCAGGCAGGCATAACCACGCGGGTATCGGTCTCCTCCACGGGCGAGCAGGGCGCCGGCGATTCGTATGGGGGCTGCATCAGCGCGGATGGCCGGTTCGTCGCGTTCGTCTCATTGGCTCCCAACCTCGTTCCGGAAGACACGAACGGCAAATGGGATGTCTTCCTGCGCGATACGTGGAACGGCGTCACGACGCGGGTGTCCGTGTCATCCGAGGGACGGCAAGCAGATGGGGATAGCTTCTCGTATAGCGGCGCGTCCCTCAGTGCGGATGGGCGATACGTGGCCTTCCATTCGGATGCCGCGAATCTCGTTCCCGACGACACCAACAACGCCAAGGACGTCTTCCTGCACGACATGAGGACCGGCGCCACGACGCGCGTCTCGGCTTCCTCCCGCGGCGTGCAGGGGAACGCCGGCTCCGAGAACCCCGCCATCAGCGCGGATGGAAGGTACGTGGCGTTTGATTCGATGGCAACGAACCTCGTTCGTGACGACACCAATCGGCGCGACGACGTCTTCGTGCGAGATATGTGGACCGGAGCGACGAGCCGGGTGTCCATATCCTCCTCCGGCATACAGGGAAATCGCGACTCGCTGATCCCATGCATCAGTGCGGATGGGCGGTATGTAGCGTACTCGACGTTCGCGCCGAATCTCGGTGAGGGCGCCCCATGCCGCACGGTCGATCTCGTGGTCCGCGATATGCAGCTGGGCCTGACGACGAGCTTGTGCGGCGCCTCGATCATGGATCTCCGAGATAGGATGGTGCTCAATCCGAGCCTGTCTACAGACGGGCGGTACATCGCCTTCGAAGCGCATTCCGCGGATCCGGCGCTACGGCTGTCCGGCGGCAAGGCGGAAGTGTTCGTGCGCGGCCCTCTGGATACATCGGCGCCGCTCACGGTACTTGATGTCGTCACGGCCCTTCGGCGGATCGGGGGGCTGGACGCAGCCCCCACCCGGGGCGCCGGCCGCTGGAACGCCGGGCCCGTCGGCGCGTCCGCCGGGGCTCTGACGCTGGCGGATGCCGTGCGGATCGCGCGAACCGTGGCGGGCCTGAGCATCGTTCCCTAGCGCGCCCGCCGCCCATCAAACCGCATCATTCCGCGCAACAGCCCGCGCTTTCGCCACACAGCCTGGGCCCTCGCGCAGCGCGCGGAAGCCGCTGTCGGTGGACTGCTCGATCTGAGTGTGCCATCATTAAGGAAACGCCCACATGATCTGAAGCGAGTTTATGAAGTTACCTGTCCTCTCCCTATTGCTCCTGTCCTCCGCCGCGTTCGCGGCATCGGCTACGGCAAACAAGCCCATACTGGTCCAGGCAGTCACCCGCGCGGCGGGCCTCGAAGCCCGCGTGATGTGGATGGATGCCACGGGAAACCTGGATAACCTGGACACGCCGGCGAAAGTGGCCGACGTGATGGAACACTGCCGCCGCGCCAACATCAATACTGTGGTGGTGGACGTGAAGCCCCTCGTCGGCGAGGTGCTCTATCCCAGCAAAGTGGCGAAACGCCTCACCACCTACCGCGGCAAGCAGTACGACCCCAACTTCGATCTGCTGCAAACGGCCATCAACGAGGGCCGCAGCCGCGGCCTGAAGGTGTACGCCGCCATCAACGTTTTTGCCGAGGGGAACAAGCTCGTCGGGCGCGGCCTCGCCTACGATAAGCCCCAGTGGCAGGCCATCACCTACGTGCCTGCCCGCAGCATCCTGACGGAGGATGGCGAGTATCCCCTGTCACCCGTCATTGATGACGGCCCGCCCGCGGACGGCATCGCCGCCTACACGTCCGGCTCCGGCAGATCGAAGCCTGTAAAGCCCAGCGAGACGTACAGCATCGTCGCCGGTGACATGGTTCAGGCCACCGTCGGCGGCGGAGCCGTTCAGGAGACCGGCGTGCCGATCCCGGAGAATGGGACGCTTCTGGTGGGCGACGGCGCCGCGGGCGCATGGATGGCGGACAAGCTGCGCTCCGGCGTGCGCGTGCGCTTCACGGAGCAGGATACCCTGATTCCCATCGTGCAGGCCCCCACAGAGCGGGTTAGCGCCTTCGTTAACCCCATCGCTCCCGAGCCCCGCGCGCACGAACTCGCCGTCATGAAGGAGATCGCCCAGAACTACCCGGTGGACGGCATCGTGTTCGACCGCATGCGGTACTCCAGCCTCTCCACGGATTACTCGGACCTCAGCCGCCGCGAGTTCGAGAAATGGGCCGGCGTCAAGACCATGACCTGGCCAGGCGATATCCTGCAATACACGCCAGACCCGACCCAGGAAGCCGTACGCGGGCCCTACTTCAAGCCGTGGCTGGAGTGGCGCGCGCGCAACATGCACAGCTTCGCCAAGGAGGCCACCCGCGTCGTTCGCGCCGCCCGCCCCACCGCCAAATGCGCCGTGTACGTGGGCTCCTGGTATCCCGTCTACTATAGCGTTGGCGTGAACTGGGCCAGCGACGAGTACAACGCGGCCTACGACTGGATGTCCGAGTCCTACCACGAGACCGGCTTTGCCCCGCTGATGGATTGGCTCTGCACCGGCACGTACTACCCCGAGCCATACCGGGCTACAGCCAAGCAGAACGGGCGCGATCCAGACGCCACCGTGGAAGCGGCCGGCGAGTTGAGCAACAAGGTGGTCAGCGACGCCTCTTTCGTCTACGCCAGCCTCAGCGTTACGGATTTCGCCACTCGGCCAGCCGCGCTCACCCAGGCCATTCAGGCCGGTCTCTCGGAGACCGAGGGCGTGATGCTGTTCGACCTCGTGTACATCATCCAGAACCGCCAGTGGGGCGTGCTGGAAGCAGCCTTCCCGCGCCCGGCAATCGCGCCGCACGACGTGCCCGAGTTGCTCAGCAAGATCGCCGATGTGCGCGCCATCCTGCCCCCGGCTCCTGAACCCGACGTCGCCACGCCCATGCAGAACTGGAAGCTGGTCGTGAAGGAGTAGCTGGCAGAACACAGGACTCAGAACTCAGAAATCAGCCCGAACGACTCTTTTCCGACAGAGACGTATGTCTTTGGGCAAAGGTCGTTCGGGCTGATTTCTGAGTTCTGAGTTCTGTGTCCTGAGTCCTGTGTTCTTAGGCGGGCTCCAGCCTAACGATTCGTCCTTCGGCGACCCATTCCACAACGAAGATATTGCCGCGGGAATCCGCGCATGCGGCATGGGGACTGCTGAAGTGGCCGAGCGGGCGCTTCTCGGATGGCAGGTTTGGCCAACCGGGCTCGTCCCAGATGCCGGGCGTATCTCCCAGATGCGCCGCCACGCGGTTGTTTGGCCCGAGGATGGTAAGGCGCGCCTGGAGGTCGGGCACAAGCATCTCAGCCCCCATCTGGTAGAAGCAGCAAGGGAAACGCAGGTCGTCCGTGATGACGCCGGTCACATGCCCGTCCAGCGTCAGGATCTGGATGCGGTTGTTTCCCCGATCCGCAACCCACAGCGCCGGCGTTTCGCCGCGGGTATCCACCCAGCCTCCATGCGGGCACTGGAATCGACCGTATGGCCCGTCCGCGCCGTCGAACGAGCGGATGTACTCCGCCGTTGGCGAGTACTGGTGCACCCAACTCTGCCCGTAGCCGTCAAACACGTAGAGATCGCCGTTCGGCGCAACGCACGTGTCGGTGGGGTTGAACGCAACGGGCGTGGGATATGCCTCGCGAAGCGGCGGCGCCGTGAGCTTCCAGAGGACCTCGCCATCCAGCGTGGTCTTGAAGACGGCGTGAAGCTCGTAGTCTGTGAGGTATAGGAATTCGCCCTCCGGCTCGCGGCTGAGGTAGAGGCCGTGCGCCCCCTCTGCGAATTGCCCGCCCCACGATTTGACGAAGCATCCGTCGGGGTCGAACACGCAAACCGCGTCTTTGCTCTGGTTGAACACGTACACGTTGTCGTGCGCATCCGGCGCAACCCCGTGGGTGTAGCCCAGGGTTACCCCCTCCGGCAGCCGCGCCCAACGCTCCGTCCACTCGTACCTGTGGTTACCATCCCCAATCGTCATGCATCCCTCCAATTCCGCCGACGCCTGCCCATGGCCCTCTGCCCATGTGGCAACCGCCCGCCTGGGGCAATGGTTCCGCGGAGGCAGGGCGCGTGGCCGTGAGGGGCCGGCTGAGGGGACCAACCGGCTAGGCGCCGGCTCAGAACGTTTCCTTGAGCGTGATGACGGGGCGCACGGCCCGGCCGCCGAAGCGGCGCGCCAGGCCGATATCCAGGTGACGGCCCTGGGAGGCCGCAAGCTCAACGAAGCCTCCGCGCGTGCCCAGGCCGAGGTCGAGATGGTAGGCGGCGGTGTGATCGCGCTTGTGCCCCAGCGGAACAGCCTGCCACTGCGCCGCCAACGAGCCCAGGGAATCCAAACCGAACACCAGCCCAACGGTTACCGTTATCACGCGGACGGCGGGAACAGAGGGTTCCGCGCCCGGCGTCCAGACAGACTGCAGGTATTCCTTGCTGGCGCGCATTGCCTCGGCGGGTGACCAGGAGAGCGCGAAATGGTTTGTATCCACCCAGCGAATAGGCGGGCGGCCCAGCGCTTCCCATAGACGCCGGGCATACCTGGGCGGAACCAGTTCATCACGCGCGGCCTCAACCATGAGAACGCGGCGAGGGCGGTTCCGGCCGGCATAGGTCAAGGGGTCGACGGAAGCGAGACGTTCCGCGGCATCGTTCGGGACGGGCGCGGACCAGAGGCGGAAGAGCAGGCTCCGCTGGCGGATGCCGATGAGGTCGCCGCCCCCGAGGAAGGCCACGCCGGCCGATAGCCGGGCGTCCCGCCCCATGGCGGCGTGGGCGATGATGGCGCCCAAACTGACTCCCACCACGCCGATGCGTGACGGATCCACGCCGGGCTGATCGGCCAGCCAGGCCGCAACCGTACTCGTATCGGAGATGGCCTGTTCATAGGCCTGGGCGGCCACGGCGGCGTTGGGGGACAGGAAGCGGCCGCCGCTTGGCTCGCGACGCGGCGTCCGCTCCATATGGTACGGCAGGGTCATCACCGCCGCCCCGATGCCGTAGTGCGCGAGGTACTTCCCAAATGCGCGCCACGTGCGCATCTTGCGCTCGCCCAGTAGATGGAGGATGACAACAGCCGGCGCGCGAGACGCGCCCACGGCCGGGTAGAACTCAACCGGTATGCGATCGTTCACGGCGATGCCGCTGGGGCACTTCGAGGGAAGCTTGATGGCGATCGGCCCCGGGGCGGCGCGCCCGGTTGCGATGCAAAGGAGCGCCGTTAAGGCCGGCGCCACGAAGCGCGAGACAAGGCGGGTTGGGTACGCGGACTGACAGCGCATGGGAATGGCTGTTCTCAGCGGCGCCTAGCTGACGGCCGACGGCTGATCGCTGACAGCTTCCACCGGGTCCCAGGCGTCGCATCCGCTGGAGCCGCTGACGATCAGGCGCACGGGCGCGTGCTGGGGCAGCAGGCAACGCGCAACGCTCTCTTCCAGGGCCCGGGTGCGCCGGATCCGCACGTCCCAATGCCGGCAGCTTCCGCAGGTGCGGGGTCGGGCAGGTAGTTCCGTTCTCTCATCGGTCAAGGGCATAGTCTCCTCGGCCTCCAGTATAGCC
>DASXUL010000192.1:0-65075 GCA_036504855.1 Armatimonadota bacterium
CCCCCCCCCCCCCCCCCCCCCCCCCCCCCCCCCCCCCCCCCCCCACTCCATAGGGGGCGCCCGCGGCCTACCGCGCGAGGACCATGGCCGAGAGGGGCGGGAGCATGATGGAACCTTCCACGGCGCGGAGCGGTTTGACCCCGGCGCGGCGCTCGTCGGCGAGAACCTGCCAGCGGCCTTCCGGCAGCGTCAACGTGGCCGGCGTTCGGGCGCCGTGCAGGATCACCAGGGCCTCCGTCCAACCGGGGGCGCCGGGGATCGTGTAGGTCACCGTGTTCGGCGGCAGGGTAGCGGGGATCGGGAAGCGCACGTCGCGCTCCACGGCGTCCGCGCTATCCAGGCGCAAGGCAGGCAGGCTCTTTCGCAACGCGATCAGTCCGCGCACGTAGTCATGCAACTCGCTGAAGGCCGGCGCGCGGTCCCAGTGGAAGCCGTTCACGGCGTCGTTCGCGTTGTAGGAGTTCGCGATGCCGCCCTTCGTGCGGCCGATCTCCACGCCGCCCTCCAGGAACGGGATGCCCTCCGACAGCAGCGCCGCCGCGGTTGCCAGCTTCACCGCGCGGGCCACCTCCCCGTCGTCGGCGCCGGGCATCGCGCGACGCGCCTTGTCCCAAAGCGACAGGTTGTCGTGCGCGGAGACGTAGTTGACGGATTCGGATGGAGTTGCGGTGAACCCTCCGTCGCCCGGCACGGCATGCACCGATCCGGCCAGCACGAGACGCATCACATCCGGCGCGGCGTCCGCGCCCATGGCGAATCCCGGCCCCGCGCCGTCCGTATCGCCGCGCAGCGCGCCGCGGAACGTGTCGTTGAACACGGCCACGCCCATGCCCTGCTGCGCGCCCTTCCCAAAACGCAACGGGCCTCCGCCCGTCCACGGCTCGCCGTAGATCAACACATCCGGTCGCGCGGCGCGCAGCGCCTTCGCCCAATCCGCCACGCTCTCGGGGGTGTGCATGCCCAAGAGGTCGAACCGGAACCCGTCCACGTTGTACTCGCGCAGCCAGTACAGCAGACTGTCGCGCACGAACTTGCGGACCATCGGACGCTCGTCCGCCGTGGCGTTGCCCACGCCGGACTCGTTCAGGATCTCGCCCCGGTCGTTCGTGCGGCAGTAATAGTACGGCACGGTCTGCCAGAAGGCGGAGCCTCTCCCCTCGGGCGGCCATGTGTGGTTGTACACCACGTCCAATACCACGCGCAGCCCGGCCTTGTGAAGCCCGGCCACCATGGCCTTCGTCTCGCGGATCACGTTCACCGGGTCGTTCGGCGTCGTGCTGTACTGCTCTTCCGGCACATTGAACAGCGTGGTGGCGTAACCCCAGTCGTACTCGCCGTTGGAGCCGGTCACCGTGCTCTGGATGGGCAGCAAGTGAACGTCGGTCACGCCCAGATCCATCAGGTAGTCAGCGCCGGTGGGCCGGGCGGATCCGGGCACGCGGGTATTGCGTTCCGCCATCCCGGGATACTTGCCGCGCCAGGCGGGGCGCACTCCGCTGCTGGGGAGGACCGTGAAGTCGCGGACGTGGGTCTCGTAGATGACGGCGTCCGTGGCGGATGCCCGTCGCGGCAGGGCGGCGCCGGGCCAGCCGGCGGGATTCGTGCGCTTCAAGTCCACCACCATGGAGCGTTCGCCGTCCGCCCCGGCCGCGAAGCAGTAGATATCCGCCGCTTCGCGCGTCTCGCCATAGGACCGGAACCGGTAGCGGTAGTACGCGCCGTGGAGATCACCCGTCACGCGGGCGTACCACACGCCGGCCGCTAGACGGCGCATGGGGATCACGCGCGGCTCTCCGCCCTTCGCCGCCGTGTAGAGCAGCAGATCTGCCGACTCGGAAACGGGGCTCCAGACCTTGAACGCCGTGGCGCCGGCCGTCCAGCGCGCGCCGAGGTCGTCTCCGACGTACTGGAACGCCCGATCGGTCAGCGCGTCGCGGGCGTAAACCACGCGGTCGGCGCCGCCCTCGGACTTGAGGGTCATCGGCGCGCTGACGTCCGTGATGGCCACCGGCCGGGCCAGCCGCAGGATGGCGGCGTCATACTTCACGCCTTGGGGCGCTTCGGCGGGGCGGGCGGGCATTGCATCCGGCGGCGGAGCGTCTTTCGGATTTCGGATGGAGTCGCGGATGACGCGCGTGTTGAAGTCAACAACAATACGCACGGGCGTTCCATCTTTGCTCACGTCCAGGGGTATGTTCTGCCCGCCGGGTTCGAAGCCGGCGCCGTAGTTCTCGCCCCATGAGCCGCCGCGCGCGATCTTGTACTCGTAATGTCCCTTCGGCAGGGTCACCGCCAACTCGAACACGCCGGGGCGCACCTCGGTCATCTGGGCGCTTTCGCCATCCGGGTCCCACGCCTCGCCGCCCAACGCCGGCTGGAAGCTGCCGGCCAGCACCACGCGGCCCGGCGTGCGCGGCAGGCGGCGATTGCGAACCGGCCGCGAGCCGGGCAGGACTTCCGTCACCGCGATGGAGCCGGAGGCCGCAGTCAGCGAATACCGGCCCTTCAGCCCATCGATGGCCTCCGGCTCCGGCAGCGCGATCGTGACCGTATCCAGCCCGTCCAGAAACGCCGGCAGCGGCGCCGGAGGCGTTTGCGCGGACGCGGCGGCGCAGAGCGTCGCTCCCGCCAGCAGGACCCAGATCCAACCCCCGCTAATCGACAATATCATGCACAGCCTCCGGCAGAGCCTGTATGGAGTGCGGCGGCGAGCCGCCGCACTCCATACAGGCGTTCAGATGATGAGCGACGCATCAGTCAGCCGCGTTCAGGATGCTATCCAGCGCTTCCAGGGCAACGCCCCGCGTCCATACGTGGGTCTCCGGACGCCAGATCTGCGCCCGGTAGGCCCAGGCCGCGAAGAGATACCAGTAGAACTTATAAAACCGCCGCCGGAACGCCGCGTTGGCGGTATCCTCCAGCGGGGCGCCATAGCCGGCCATGAAATCCGCGTGGAAAGCGTCGTCATCCCAGAGGATGTATTCGAACTCGCGATCCGCGAAGAGGGCGCGATCCGCGTCGATGATCGCGCGGACGGACCACTGGCCATCAACCTCGCCCACGAGGATGTTCGGGGCCCAGAGATCGTTGTGCACCAGCACGGGCGAGCGGCATGCGTCGAAGGCGGCGCGGCGCACCTCGAAACGGGCGAGGGCGGCCTGAGCCTGGCCGGCGGTGATGACGTCCTGAAGCAGGGCCTCTTCCACCGTTTCGGTGAGGAGGTCGCCGAACACCTGGGTCCACGTTCCGCCGCGCAGGGCGCCGTTCCGGGCCGGCCAGCCGAACTCGTCGGCGGGGATCGCGTGGATGCGGGCGGTATAGCGCCCCGCTTCGCGCATCAGACGGGGACGCGCCTCGGGAGGCACGGCGGCGTCATTCAGCGGCAGGGCGTCCACGTATTCCTGGAGGATGTACACGCGGTCGAGCACGGATCGAGTCGTGTCCAGGGCCACCACGCCGGGCGTGGGGATGCCGGCCTCGGCGAGGCGCCGGTAGATCCACGGCTCCGCCGCCATCATGCCGCGCTCGTAACGGAACAGGGCGCGATCGTCGGCGGGCGCGATGCGCAGCACGATGCGGCGGCCGGGGTTCCGCGTCTCAAGGTAGTAGGCTGTGTTGAACTGCCCGCCCTTCAGCAGGCGGCTTCCGTGCAACTCGGCGGCGTCGCCGAACGCCTTCCGGACGATGGCGTGCAGGCATTCATCTGGCACGGGCTGCACCAGTCTGGGGCGCTGGTCTGTCATGGGTCGGCTACGCTCCGCAATGAAGGCCGCTGCGCCGGGGGCGTGGGCCAGTGGACTCCCAGCCATGATAGTCTGCGCGGGCGGCATGGCGGAATGGAGCCCTTAGCTATGCGGTTCTGCCGGCCCGCCCCGGGGCGGCTCGTTGGAATGGGGCGCTTCCGGCGGCGCCATGGCCTCCAGAAGCGTGCGGACCTCGCTCAGGTGTTCGTGGAAGTACTCGCGCAGCATGTCCAGGATCTGGAAAATCATGGGATGGCGCACCGAATACAGGATGGTGGTCCCCTCACGGCGAGCCGTAACGAAGCCCTTGTTGCGGAGGACGGCGAGGTGCTGCGATCCGTTGGATTGCTCCATCCTCAGTTCCTCCATGATCTCCCCGGCCGATCTCTCGCCCTCCCGCAGGCACTCGAGGATCCGGATCCGCGCCGGGTGGGCCAGCGCCTTGAAGAACTCGGCTTTCCATGACTGAAGCGAGTCGCTTAACGCAACTTCGCCGCTACGGTTCCGTTCCGGCATCAGGGATTCCCTTTCTTGGTTATGTGATAATATGCTAATATTAGTAACAATTGGAAGGGCGGCCAGGCTTCCGCCGGAACGCGACCCATCTGGAACGGAGTAACGCCGCTCCAGATGGGTCGCGTTCCGCAAGGCCAGCCGGCGGCTACGGTCGCGCCTTGAAGCCAGGCGCCGATCCGGGGTAGACTTTTCACCATGTTGGACTCAAATGTTTGGGGCGGTTCCGCCCTCTGGGGCGGCGCCGCCCTTTGCGCGTGGCTGGCGGCTGCTTTCGTGGGCCTCATCGCGCCGCGGCCGCGCCGCCATCTGGCGGCCATTCCGTGCGCGGTCGGCTGTCTCCTGCTCGCGGCGTCGGCATTTGCAGGCGGCGGCCAGCCCGAGTACCTGCGCCTTCCACTGGCCCTGGGAGACGCCCCGTTCACCCTTCTCTTCGATCCGCTGAGCCGCTGGTTTCTGGCGATCATCGGTGCGGTCGGGTTGGCCGCCGTGGTCTTCTCGCCAGGGTATCTGGAGCACCTGCGCGAGCGCGTGCCGGTTGGGTTCGTGTGGTCGGCGATGGCGCTGCTGTTGCTCAGCATGGCCGGCGTTGTGCTGGCCGCGAACGCCATCGTCTTCCTGGTCGCCTGGGAGGCGATGGCGCTCTCATCCTTCGCTCTGGTGGCCACCGATCATACGCAGCGGGAGATCCAGCGCGCGGCGCTCATCTACCTGGGGGCCACCCGCGTGGGGACCGCGTTCCTGATGGCGGGCTTCCTCTGGGCGCACCTGCTGACCGGAACCTGGGACTTCTCCGGATGGAACCTGCACGGCGCCGCGGCGCTGGGGCCGGCGCTGCTCATTCTGGTGGGCCTGGCCACGAAGGCCGGCTGCTGGCCGTTCCACCTGTGGCTGCCCATCGCGCACCCCGCCGCCCCCGCCCCCGTGTCCGCCCTGATGAGCGGCGTGATGATCAAAACGGCGATCTACGCCATGGCGCGGCTTTTCGTGCTGGACGGTCATCTAGCGGCGCCGGCCCTCGGGCCCATTCTGATTGCGCTGGGGACGGTGTCCGCGCTCTGGGGGGTGTTGTTTGCCCTTCTCCAGCACGATCTGAAGCGCCTCCTTGCCTATCATTCCGTGGAGAACATCGGCATCATCCTGACCGCGGTGGGGCTGGCGATCGTCGGGCGCTCCTGGGGGCTACCCGCCCTCTACCAGTTGGGGTTGGCCGTGGCGCTGTTCCACACGTTGAACCACGCGGTCTTCAAGAGCCTGCTCTTCCTCGGCGCCGGCGTGGTGGACGCGCGGACCCATACGCGGGACATTGAGCGCCTGGGCGGCCTGATCCACCGGATGCCGGCCACGGCGGCGGCTTTCATCGTCGGAAGCGCGGCGATCTGCGCCCTGCCGCCGCTGAACGGGTTCGCCAGCGAGTGGCTGCTCTACCAGGGCTTCTTCCAGATGGCCCGCACCGGCCCCACGGTTGGGGAGCGCCTGTGCGCGCTGCTGCTGATGGGCTGGCTGGCGCTCATCGGCGGGTTGGCGATCGCGTGTTTCGTGAAGGCGGTCGGCGTCACGTTCCTGGGATCGCCCCGAAGCCGGGCGGCAGAGAAGGCCACCGAGGGTACGCGCGGCATGGTGGCCGCCCAGATCGGGCTCGCCTTCGCGTGCGGGGCGCTTGGCCTGGGAGTGCCGCTGCTCATCGCCCCGCTGTCTTGCATCGTCGCGTCGCCCGGCGAGCCGTCGTTACTGGCCGCGGCATGGACGCTGCCCACTGCCCTGCTAACGCTTGCGATGATGGGAGCGCTGGCGATCCTGACGCTGGCGATGGCGCGCCTCGCCCGCAAGAACCCGGCGCGGCGTTTCACCACGTGGGACTGCGGGTTCGGCCCGCTCAGCGCGCGCACGCAGTATACGGCCACAAGCTTCGCCCAGCCGACCTTGCGCCTGTTCGGGGCGGTGTACCGGTACTCCATTGCTATTGAGGTTGGCGGCCGGAACCGGCGCTATTTCCCCGATTCCGTTGACGTGCGCGCCACGCACGAACCGTACCTGGAAACGCGCGTGTATGCCCCCGTGCTGCGGTCCATCGAGCGCGGCGCCGGCGCCTTTCTCATGCGGCTCCAGGCCGGCAGCATCCATCAGTACCTGCTCCATGTGGCGCTGGTCCTTGCGCTGCTCCTCTGGCTGGGGGTGCGAGGATGATTCTACAGCTAATGGTGAACGCGCTCGTGGTCCCGCTGCTGCTGATGGGCGTCATCCGCAAGGCCAAGGCCCTGATGCAGACGCGGCGCGGGGCTCCGGTGTGGCAGCCGTTCTACGACATCGCGCGCCTGCTGAAGAAGGGCGAGACCATCAGCGAGAAGGCGGGCTGGGTGTTCGTCTGGGCGCCGCGCATCGGCCTCGTTGTGGCGCTGGCGGCGGCGATCCTCGCGCCGTGGTCCGGCGCGCCGCTTCCGCCGTTTGGCGGAGCGACGAACTACCTCCTGGTGCTCTACCTGATGGCCCTGGCGCGGTTCGTGGCCATGCTGGCCGCCATGGACACGGGTTCGGCCTTCGGAGGGCTGGGGGCAAGCCGGGATGCCACGATCTCGCTGCTTGTGGAGCCGGTGATGGTGATCGGTCTGGGGGCGCTGGCGCTGGCCGCCGGCAGCACGGACCTCTCCGTCATCTACTCCGCGCCGGTGAACCCGGTGGTGGCCGCTTTGGTCGGCGTAACCCTCCTGATCGCCGCCCTGGCCGAGCTATCGCGTATGCCGGTGGACGATCCCACAACGCATCTGGAACTCACGATGGTCCACGAAGCGATGATCCTGGAGAACAGCGGTCGCAACCTCGCCCTCACGGAGTATGCGGCTGCGCTTAGGACGTGCGTGCTGTTGGGCCTCGCCGCGCAGACGCTCCTCCGGGCGGCGCCCGGTTTTCCGCTGCTCTCCGGCGGGGCGCGCTACGCCGTGGGGTTGGCCGCGCTGTTCGCTGTGGGGGGACTCGTTGCCGTGGCGGAGGGGGTGCTCGTCCGGCTGAAGTGGCGCGGCATCCCCAGTTTCCTGGCTTATTCCGCGGGCCTGAGCCTGCTGGCGGCATTGCTCGCCGTGTTGAAGGGTTGATGGAATGCATTTGTCGACGCAGGAATACATCGCCGGGACGGCCGCCGTTCTGGCCGTGTGGATGTGCGGGCTGACGCAAGTTCGCCTGGCGCTTCGCGGCCTCGCGGCCCAGACGGCCCTGCTGGCCGTCGCTACCGCGGCGCTTGGGTTGGAGCGCCACGCGCCGTATGAGTTGCTTCTGGCCGCCGTGGTGTTGGTTGTGAAAGCCGGGGCGATCCCCGCCTATCTGGCTTGGGCGGCGGGGCGGCTGGACATCCGGCGGGATGCGGGAGCCCTTCTGAGTCCCACGCTATCGATGCTCGCGGGGCTGGGCCTCCTGGCGACCGGGTTCTTCCTGGCGCCTCGCTTCGCGACGCCCGCCTCCGGACACGCGGGGATGGCCGGCATGGCGTTGGCACTGGTGTTCAGCGGGATGCTGCTGATGCTCACGCGAAGGCTGGCGCTCAGCCAGTTGATCGGATTCCTCGTCATGGAGAACGGCATCTTCCTGTACAGCCTCACGCAGACGGCCGGCATGCCGATGATCGTGGAGATGGGCGTGGTCTTCGACGTGCTGGTGGGCGTCCTTGTCGCCGGACTCGTCATCTTCCGCCTGAACCGCAGTTTCGAGCACATCGACGTGACCCAACTCCGGGGGCTGCGAAATTGAGCGCCCTCGCAGACTGGCCCGTCGTCTTCGCGCTCCCGGCGCTGGTCATTCTGGCCGGCCTCACCCCGCGCGCCGCCCGCGTTCTGCCGCAAGCGGCCGCGGCGCTGATGCTGGCGCAGCTACTGGTGGTCTTCAACGTCTGCCGGCCGGCCTTCGCCCGGGCCGAAGGCAGCGTGGGCGACCTGGGCATCGGCGGCCTGACGGCGGCGTTCCTCATCATCACCACCATCGTGGCCGCGGCGTCGTTCGTGCAGGCCGCCGCGCTGCTGCCCGCGGAGCGGGCCGATGCGCCGGAACAGGGCATCACCGACCGACGGCTCTGCTTCTTCTATACGCTCGCCGGATCCTTCCTCGCCGCGATGTACGCCGTCCTCCTATCGCACAACCTCGGCTTTATGTGGATCTCCATGGAAGCCACCACGCTGCTCTCCGCGCCGCTGGTGTACTACCACCGGACCCAACGGTCCCTGGAGGCGGCCTGGAAGTACCTCCTGTTGTGCAGCGTGGGAATCGCCTTCGCTCTCTTCGGAACGGTGCTCCTTGTGGCGGCCCAGCACGCGAGCGGCGAGGGAGCGTCGCTGCTCTTTGGCCGGTTGATCGCCAACGGCTCCGCGCTGGATCCGCGCCTTGTGCGGCTGGGCTTCGTCTTCTGCGTGCTGGGTTACGGCGCGAAGGCAGGGCTCTTCCCGCTACACAACTGGCTGCCGGACGCGCACAGCGAAGCTCCCGCGCCGGCCTCCGCGATGCTGTCGGGCGGGCTCCTGAACTGCGCCCTGGTGGCCATCTGGCGGGTTGCTCAGGTAACGCAGGCCGCCGGACAGGGGCATCTGGTTCGGCAGATTCTGGTCCCCGCCGGCGCCATCACCGTGCTGGCCGCCTCACTCATGCTGCTGAGGCAGAGCGACCTGAAGCGGATGTGGGCGTATTCCAGCGTGGAGCACGTCGGCCTGTTGGCGCTGGCCATCGGCGTCGGTTCGACTCCGGTGTTCATCCTGCACGCCCTGAATCACAGCCTCGTGAAGGTGGCGCTCTTCCTGTTGAGCGGGAGCATCATCCACGTATACGGCACGAAATCGCTTCCGAAGCTTCGCGGGCTCCTGAACGTTGCGCCCGCTTGGGGGATCGCTCTTTTCGCCGGCGCCTTCGCCATTGCGGGCAGCCCGCCGTTCGGGACCTTCCTCAGCGAATGGCTGCTGTTGAGGGATACCTTCGCCGCCGGGGAGGCGGTTGCGGGCGGCGCCGTTATCCTGGGCCTCACCGTCGCCTTCGTTGCGATCTCCATCCACGCTTCGCGCGTGCTGTTCGGAGCCGCGCCGCCCAGCGTGTTGCGCCGCCCGCGCGAGGCATGGGTGGCCGCCCCGGCGGCTCTGCTGCTGGCTGGCCTCGTAACCGGGCTCGCCCTGACGCCGCCGGCCATGAGGTTCCTGACCATGCTCGCGTTGGGAGGACAGCCATGAGCGCAGACCAGAGACCCGCGGCCCCGGCGATGGTCGCGGCCACGCCCGAGTCGCTGGGCGAAGACGTGAAGCGCCGGCTCAAGGAGCCAGGCTGGCGGTTCGGGCACTTCACGGGGCGCGCCCTTCCCGGCGGCCGCCTCGCCCTGGACGTTCTGCTGCTCGACGCAAAGCGCGGCGCAGCGGCGATCTACACCGCGGAGCTGGCGGAAGGCGTGCGAGAGTACCCGGCGCTGACGCCCCACGTTCCGGCGGCTCACTGGGCCGAGAGGGCTGTGGGCGAGATGTTTGGCGTGCTGGCCGTGGGTCACCCGCGATGGAAGAGCCTGCGCCTGCATGCCCCGGTCTGGCCCGAAGGCCTGGCCCCGCTGCGCCCGGACGACTGGGAGGCGCCGGTTTCCCGCGCTCCCTACGAGTTCATGCGCGTGAAGGGCGAAGGCATCCACGAGATCCCGGTGGGGCCCATCCATGCCGGCATCATCGAGCCCGGACATTTCCGCTTCAGTTGCATGGGCGAGATCGTCACCAACCTGGAGATCCGGCTTGGCTATCAGCACCGGGGCATCGAGAAGCGCCTGCAGGAAACGCCCTGGGCAAAAGGCCTTTTCCTGGCGGAGGCCGTCAGCACAGACACCGCGGCGGGCAATGCGCTGGCGCACGCCGTGGCCGTTGAAAGCCTGCTGGGCGTTACGGCGCCGCCGCGCGCGACGGCCCTGCGCACTGTTGCGCTCGAGATCGAGCGCCTGGCCAACCACGTCGGCGACCTGGGCGCGTTGGCCGGCGACATCGGCTACAACATCGGCCCGGCGCTCTTCCCGACCATCAGGGGCGCCGCTCTCGCGCTGGCCGTCACCCTGACCGGCAACCGCCGTCAGCGATGGTACATCCGCCCCGGCGGGGTGGCGCGCGATCTGCCCGATGCCCAACGCAACGCCATCCTGGTTGGGCTTTCGGCCCTTGCCGGCCAGGTGCGCCGCCACGTGCCCCTCATCCTGGAGCACCCCGGCGTGTTGGACCGCATGGAGGGAACGGGCCGCCTCTCTCCCTCGCTGGCGAAGGATTTCGGCGTTGTGGGTCCGGCCGGGCGCGCCAGCGCCAGCCGCTACGACGCTCGCTGCGCCTTCCATCACGGCGCATACCCGGACCCCTCGTTCGCGCCCGCCCATCGCGCCGAGGGTGACGTGCTGGCGCGGGCGCGCATCCGCGCCGATGAAATCGATGCCAGCATCGCGATTATTGAAACGCTGCTGGAGAACCTGCCGACCTCCGCCATTGCCGTGGGCCTCGGCGATGCGCTTCCCGCCCACTCGGTGGGCGTTGGGGTGGTGGAGGCCTGGCGCGGAGAGCTGATTCACTGGATCTCCACGGACGGGGATGGCCGCATCGCCCGCTATGCCGTGAAGGATCCCAGCTTCAACAACTGGACGGGATTGGCCGTGGCGATGCGCGGCAACATGGTAGCGGACTTTCCGCTGTGCAACAAGAGCTTCAACCTCTCCTATTCCGGAAACGATCTGTAGCGTATGGAGATCAGTCAGCAGTCATCAGTCGTCAGTCGTCAGTATTCAGTTCGGAGGCCTCAACCCATGCGGGGAGGCAACACATGGAAAGCCGTTTCCACACTGACGACTGATAACTGACGACTGACGACTGACGACTCTTGAGAGACGATATGCCGAATCCACTGATTGCGATATTGAAGACCGGGGTGGTAACCCAGCGCGGCCTCTTCCCGGACCTGCCGGCGGAGGCGACGGGGCTTCCCAAAGTGACGCCCGCGCCGTGCACCGGTTGCGGCGACTGCGCCGACGCCTGCCCAACGCAAGCCATCTCCCTGGCTTCGGATGAGGCGGGCACGGTCGTTGCGTTGGACCGCGGGCTCTGCGTGGGCTGCGGCATCTGCGTGGAGCGCTGTTCATCCGGCACGATCATCGAAGACCGATCGACCCGCACCGCCGCGCTCTCGCGCGAGGAGTTGGTTCTCACGAACCGTCCGAAACCGGCCCCAGCGGCCAAGGCGCCGGGGCCGGCTGTGTTCCGCCGCTCGCTGGCCATCCGGGAAGTGTCCACCGGCGACAATGCGGCGGACCTGGAGGTCGTGGCCAGCACCAACGCTGTATACGACATCGCGCAACACGGGGTGAGCTTCGTCGCCTCGCCGCGCTTCGCCGACGCCCTGCTCGTCACCGGCCCGGTGGCCCGGGCCATGCGCGAGCCGCTGCTGCGCTGCTACGAAGCGATGGCCGATCCCCGCCTGGTGATCGCCATGGGAACCAGCGCCATCAGCGGCAGCCTCTACCGCGGCGGCTACGCCGAGGCCAACGGCGTCACCGGCATCCTGCCGGTAACCAGCTTCGTCCCCGGCGACCCGCCGCACCCCTGGAGCCTCATCCACGGCATCCTGCTGGCCATGGGGCACAACCGCGCGTAGCCGGTGCGACCCAGCCTGCGCTCGACCCCTTCAACAGCGTCCGTTCGCGCGAAACCCGCCTCTTACGGCGCCGCATCGACGCCGGCGGCGCGGCGGACCAGCCGCACCGCCGTCATGATGTCGACCGGGGCCGGCTCCGCGCCGCCATTCGCCACGCTCGCGGAAACCAGGCCCCCGGCGATGCGCGCCGCGCTCGCCGCATCCAGCGCTCCGCCGGCCCCGCCGACGCCAGCGAACTCGTAGGCTCCGATGTCCACGTGGGCGCCCTGGATGCGGGGCTTTCCGTCCAGGTCGGCATCGCCGAGAAGCGCGCCGGAGTCGTCGCCCGCATCCCGGTACGGCGAATCGGGCAGGACGCGGTAGTCGCCATGCGGGGCATCCACGAAGAGCGGATCCGCCGTGACGTTACCGCCGGCGGCCGGCGGCGGACCCGCGCGGAGTCCCTGATAAACGACGTTGTTGAAGTAGCCGTTGTGCCCGCGCGTCGGGTCCGCGCCGTCCACGTCGAACACCACCGGGTTGTCGGCGAAGACGTTGTTTACCACGGTAGCAGCGGAATCGTGGAGCGAGACGGCTCCGCCGAGGCCGTATACGTTGCCAGAGCCGCACGCGATGACGGTATTGTTGGCAAGCGTGAGCGTTGAGTTCAGCGTGAACAGCGCGGCGCCGCGGTCGGCTGTGTTGCGCAGGAAGATATTGTTCGCCACGCGGGCCTTCGCCGAGCTCAGATAGATGCCGCCGCCCTCATAAGCGGTGTTGTCCTCGAAAACGTTGTCCTCAATCGTGAGAGCCAGAGGTCCATCTGCAACCTCCGTGCTGAAGGTGAGCGAAGGGCTGGCGTTAATGGCGGCGCCCTGGCCGCCCGTGTTGCGCAGGAAGGCGTTGTTTCGAACAACCGCCGTGCTGCCCGTAATCCGGAGGGTCCCGGTGCCGGCGTGGAGCGAATCCCGGAACGTGTTATGGCCCACGACTATCCAGCCGCCGGAGAGGCTCAAGCCACAGGAACCCGATACGCCGCAATCGACTGTGAATCCGTCCACAACCGTGGGCGCCGCCGCCGTCCCCCCGACGCCGTAGTTGGCTCCGCCAATCGTGGTGAGGTTCTTCACCGGATCGCGCTGGCCGCGCGACTCCTCGGTCCCGGCGAAGCCTCCGTACATCCCGACGCCGGCCGGCAGCTTCACGGAACCCGATGCATACGTCCCCGCCGCCACCCAGATCTCGTCGCCCGTGTAGAGCCCGGAGGCGGCCAAAGACAGGGTCTTTCTCGCGGTTGCCCAGGTCCGCCCGTCCATGGCGTTGTTCCCGTCGGGCCGAACGTGAATGATGTAGGCCGGGTCGTCGTAGACCGCGCCGTCCGATTCGTCCATGCCGATGTCCACCCGATCATCCTGGATGCGCGCCTCGCCGTACATATCCGTGTCATTCGGCAGCACGGCGTCGCCATCGCCCATGTTGCGGGCGGGCGAGTCTGCCTGGATACGGTAGTCGGCGTGCCCAGAACTGGCGAAATGCGGATCGGCGTTGATATTGCCATTGGCTCCGACGGGATCGGGCAGCCCCACAAACGTCGAGGCGACGCCGTTGGTCGTGGCGGTGGAGTTCGCATAGAAGAGGTTGTTCCGGAAGGTCGCCCCGCCCGGCGCTGCCGCGTCCATAACAACCAGGCCGCACTGGGTGATGATGTTGTTCACGAAAACCGGCGCGGCGCCGGCGCCGGTGATGTAGATGGCCCCGGCCGTCGCGGTCGACGTCTGCAGTTCCTTGCAGTAGATCAGCGTGTTGTTGACAAGCTCCGGCGCGGAGGAGACGCAGTAGAGGGCGCCTCCCAGGCTGGCCTCATTGGTGGCGAAGAGGCTGTTGGAGATGCGCGGGGCGGCGCCGTTGAGGCAGGTCACCGCGCCGCCCGTGTCCTGGCTCTCGTGGCCCGAATACGCGAACTGGTACCGGAACGTGCAGTGGCGCACGGTGGGGGAACCGCCATCGCAGAGGAGCGCGGGCTCGCCGTAGTTGAAGTCGAGCCCGTCCAGCACCGTCTGCCGGCCGACGCCGGTCGACGCCGTTACGAGAGGCCGGTAGAGCGTTGTGTTATAGAAGGTGGCGCTGTGTGCGCGCCAGTCGCGCTGGTCGCGCGCCGTCTCCGTGCCGGCGAATCCGCCGTATACTGAAACTCCATCTTTCAGAGAGAACGGGTCCTGGTAGCAGCCGCCGGCCACCCACACCTCGTCGCCGGCCTTGGCGGCGTCAATGCCCGCCTGCACTTTCGTGAACGCACTCCCCCACGTCTTCCCGTCCGCCGTCCCCGTAGCGCGATACCAAACGGTGATAACGGCAGCCCGCGCCGGCAGCAAGCCGATAGTCAGCGCGAGGAGAAGGGCGGGGGCGATGCGGCACGCGGCACAACGGACCTTTGGCGGACAGACCATGGCGAATTCCTCCCGAGGATCGGCGGCATGTGGAGAACGAGCGTCCCGGCATCGACAGCTATGCGGCGATTGATCCCTGGCTGTCCGAACGCCGGCCTTGGCAAGTCCCCATGCTTATCATACGTCCGCCTGGCCGCTGAGGAAATGCACTGGCGCATATCCTTCCACTCCGCCGCAATCGCTACGCGGAACCCGCCCGGGGGCCACGATGCGTCCAAGGGGGCAGGAGCATCAGTTGGCAGGCGTGGAGGAGGTGTTGGGCTTGAGCCCGCCGAGTGCCAAAGAGGCTCATCAGCGCCATCTTGGTGTTTGATCCCTTCTGGGAGCGAGTGCCGCCGCCGACCTTGCGGGCGATGACGCAAGGCCGGATCGCCCGCTCGGCCGCGCTGTTCTCGCTGGGAACACCGGGATACTCGACGAAGGTGAACAACTCCGGCAGAAACTTCCCGATCCGTTGCGCCGGCGCCCTTTGCAGCACGTCCGGGTTGAGGAACGGACGCGATAGCGCCATCGCCTCCTTCTGGAAAGCCGCCTTGGCCGGCCGCGTGGCTGCGTAGGCGATTGCCTGCTATGAGGGGCGCCGGCTATACTGCCCGCGAAGGCGCGGCTGACGCGGGCTGAACCTGCCCACCACTTGTCGCTTGCGCGGCCCATCGCTACAGAAGCGCACCCTTCGCCAACGTCTCTCTGCCAGTGGATGCCGGCCCGCCCGCAGCGCCGGCGGCCGGGCTCAGAGGAAACGCATGGGGCTGGCCGTTGAGGACCCCTTCGCCGATGATCTGGCCGCGATCAGCAGATTCCTGGCTCCAAGGGTCGTGGCGCGCCCGCCGCCCTATTGCCTACGCGCGCACCCGGGCTTCCACGTCCGGGCGGGAGGCCCGGGCGATTGCCAGCACGTTCGCGGGGCGCCCACGGTCGGCGGCGCCCTTCGCCGGCGCCCGGTCCAGATAACAGAGGCGCCGGGCCTCGCTGTCATAGGTCGCGAGGTCGTAGCCATGCGCCGCCAGCCAGTCGAAGAACTCCTCTTCCGAGAGGCCGTAGCGCGCCACGTGGCCCTGCACCTCCAGAAGCCAAACCGGCGGGTTCGCCTCTGAAAGCATTCGCTCCGCGCCGCGCATGGCCAGCGGCTCTGCGCCCTCGATGTCCATCTTCCCCGCCGCGTAACGCCTTCCAGACAGCTCGTCGTCCAGCCGCACCATAGAAACCTCGGCCGACTCTCCGTGCTCCGACGCTGCGTCGATGTGGCTGCGCTGATCGTCCAGCATGAACCGCACCGTGCCCGGCTCGGCCCCCACGGCCACAGGGTGAACGCGCACGGCATCAAGTCCGTTGAGGGCGATGTTCTCCCGGAGGCGCGCCAGCGGACCCGGGTTCGGCTCGAAGGAATCTATGGAGCCCGACTTGCCCAGGCGCGACGCCGCGAGCAGGGTGTAGATGCCTTCGTTCGCGCCAACGTCCAGGAAGGCGTCGCCGGGCCGCAGGTAGTGCTGGAAGAAGCGCATTTCGTCGTAGTCTGGCAGGCCGTTGTTGTAGATCATCTCCCGGGCGATTGAACTATCGAAATGGCATCGCATCTTGATGCCGTCAAACATTGTCAGGTCCAGATACGGGCGGGACAAGCGAGTGCGTATCTGCCAGGATACGGCCCGGCCCAACGTTCTCAGCCAGCGCCCTCGGTTGGCGCGGTGGGAGAGAATGCCGCGGAAATCATCGATACGCACGGATGTGCCGCCTCCATTAGCGGTGATGGTAGTCGTAGGGACGGGCTTCCCGGCTTCCGCCGCGTCCGCAAGGTCGCCGCTGATACCCGCGCCACCCGGCGATGGGATGGTCCGCGTCCAGGTTGGCGCTATCTCATCGCCTCGATCGGCGAAGGAGCGCCATGAGCATGAAGCCGCAAAGCCGGAACAGCAGGCGCCAAGGGGCGAAGCGATCACCGATATGAGGCGCCTCGCGGAAGTCCGCTGCGCTGATAGACACGTCTATAGGGTGTTGCGACGAAGATCGTCTTCGCTATCGCGAGTCCCTTACGAGCCGGATGCCTCTGGCTTCGCGCGCGTCGCCTGTCTCCAGCGGTTGTGACGGCGGCCCGTCTCGACAGTGCGGTCCGCTTTCCAGGCTCGAATCACTGTAGCACCGGCGCGCCGGACCGCGGCAATTCCGGCGGCCGGGGTTGGAGCGCCCGGCCCCGCACGCCGTCGCGGCGCATTTCGGCTGTCGATTCCCGATCGATCGAGACAATGCCGCGCCGGCGCCCTAATGCCGACGCGGCCATCCCTCCGCCGGTCGCCCGGTCGACTCTCTTGACAGCCGCCGGCATCGCCCGGTTCCAAACCGGCTCCAGACCCACTTGACGGGGCCGAGCCTGGTTCTGTATCATCTAGTCAAGCGCTTGCCTAAGCTTGGTCAAGCGCTTGTGCGATCGTCCGGCGCGGGCAGGTTGGCGTCGGTCACGGAAAGGACGCAGGATGCTCCCGGAACCCGTGTGGCTTGGCGAAACGGCGTGCATTAGCGCCGAGGAGCCCGTTGTCGGCGGCTTCTGCGCCATCGATGGCCAGCGCTACGCCCGTATCGCGAACGTGGACCGCCTGGCTCCGTTCCTCATCAGCGTCGTCAGTTGTACCGACCTCTGGCTTTTCGCCGGCAGCAACGGCCCGTTCACCGCGGGGCGCGTTGACCCCAACGGCGCCATCTTCCCGTACCGCACCGCGGATAAGCTTCTAAGCCACTCCGACACCAGCGGGGCCCACACGACGATGCTCGTTTTGCGCAACGGTCACCGCCGCCTTTGGGAACCGTGGCAGCCCAGCGGACTGGCATACCGGATTCGGCGCAGCCTCTATAAGCATGTGCATGGCGCCAGCATCGTGTTCGAGGAGGAGAACGAGGACCTTGGACTGAGCTTCCAGCGACGCCTCAGCGCGTGCGAACCCTACGGCATCGTCTGCGAGTGCCGCCTCCTCAACACCGGCGCGGAACCGGCGGACGTTCGGTACCTGGACGGCTGGCGCCAGTTGTCGGCGCCGGGCGTCTCACAGGAAACGTACTCCCGCTACAGCTACCTGGCGGAGGGATACATGCGCCACGAGCGCGCGCCAGGCCATCCGCTGGGAATGTACACGTTGAACGCCGGCATCAGCGATACGGCGGAGCCCTCCGAGATGCTCCGCGCCACGGCCGCCTGGTCCTTGGGGCACGACAACCCCACGATTCTGCTTTCGGATCGGCAGACCGCCGCGTTCCGGCGAGGCGAGCCCGTGTCATCGGAGGATGAGGTGCGCGGCGAGACCGGCGCCTTCCTCGTAGCCGACAAAGCAACGATCCCGCCCGGCGAGGCGCGCGCGTGGGTCAACGCGGTGGATACCAACCTCGATCACGAAGGGCTGATCCGCCTGCTGGATGAACTGGACGAGCCCGAATGCCTCGCGCCCGCCCTCCAGCAAAGCATTGCGGCAAACCATGATGGGATCCGCCGGCTGATCGCCGGCGCCGATGGGCTCCAACAATCCGCTGATGAGGCGGCCAGCGTCCATCACTTCTCCAACGCGCTCTTCAACTGCCTTCGGGGAGGCGCGTTCGGAGACTCCTATCGAGCGCCGAAGGCCGATCTGCGGCTCTTCCTTCGATCGCGCAGCAGAGCGGTTGCCGAGCGGCGCGCCGCCTGGCTGGATGCGCTTCCCGAGGAATTGACCCTGCCCGGCTTTCAACGCGCGGCGGCGGAGACGGGCGATGCTCAGCTCATCCGGCTGGCGCGCGAATACCTGCCCCTCACGTTCAGCCGGCGGCACGGAGACCCCAGCCGGCCCTGGAATCACTTCTCGATCCACGTCAAGGACGCCGCCGGCCGGCCCGTCTATGGCTATCAGGGAAACTGGCGCGACATCTTCCAGAACTGGGAGGGCCTCGCGCTCAGCTATCCGGAAGCCCTGGATAGCATGATCGCCGTCTTCCTCAACGCCTCCACGGCGGACGGGCATAACCCGTACCGCATCACGCGCGAAGGCATCGACTGGGAAGTGCACGACAAAGCCGACCCATGGAGCAACATCGGGTACTGGGGCGACCACCAGATCGTCTACCTTCTGCGCCTGCTGGAGGCGTCTGAGCGCTACCATCCGGGGCGCCTGGCCGCGGGCTTGCGCGAAGAGGTTTTCTCCTACGCCAACGTGCCGTACGAGATCGCCGGGTTCGATGCGATGGTCCGGGACCCGCGCCACACCATCGCGTTCAACCACGATCTGCACGAGCGCGTGATGCTCCGGTCGGCCACCGAAGGCGCCGATGCCAAGCTGTTGGCCGACCCCGAGGGGGATGTGCTGCTCGTCTCTCTGGCGGAGAAGCTGCTGGTCCCGCTGTTGGCGAAACTCACCAGCTTCGTTCCGGGCGGCGGAATCTGGCTCAACACGCAGCGGCCCGAATGGAACGACGCCAACAACGCGCTCGCGGGCTGGGGCCTTTCGGTGGTAACGGTCCAGTACCTGCGCCGCTACCTCGCCTTCCTGGACGGCGTTCTGGCCGGCGCCGCCGAAGCGCCGGTTAGCGTGTCGACCCCGGTAGCCGCGCTGCTCCGGCGGTTGGCCCCGATCCTCGCCGGCGCCGGATCCGGGCTCGACGACGGCGCGCGGTTCGCGGCGATGCGCGAGCTGGGTTACGCCGGGGAAGAGTACAGGAATGCGGTCTACCGGGAGGGGCTGAGGGGACGCGCGGACATCGCCATCGGAGAGATCCGCTCGTTCATAGCGGCCGCCCTCGGGCCGATCGAGCAGACCATTCGGGCCAACCGCGCCGCCGACGGCCTCACGGCGAGCTACAACGTCCTTCACATCGAGGACGGCCGCGCGGAGGTGAAGGGCCTCTTCCCCATGCTGGAAGGCCAGGTGGCCGCGCTCTCCTCCGGTCTGTTGACGCCGGAAGAGTCGGCGGCCCTGCTGCGCGCGCTCCGGACCAGCGATCTCTACCGCGAAGACCAGAAGAGCTACATGCTCTATCCGGATCGCGAGATGAAGCCGTTCCTGACGCGCAATGCCCTTCCCCACGATGCAACTCAGATGGCGCCTGTGCTGAACGATCTGCTGGCCGCGCAAGACAGATCACTGGCGGCTCCCGATTCCCACGGGCGCTGGCGATTCAGCGCCGACCTCTGCAACGCAAGGGACCTCACCCGCCGCCTGAACGCGTTAGCCGCCGACGCAACGTGGAGCGCCGCCGTGGAACGCGACCGGCAGGCGATTCTGGATCTTTGGGAGGCCGTCTTCCGGCATAACGAGTTCACCGGCCGCAGCGGAACGTTCTTCATGTTCGAGGGGCTGGGAAGCGTCTACTGGCACATGGTGGCGAAGCTGCTGGTGGCCGTCCAGGAGACGTGGCGCCGCGCCGTGGACGGCGGCGCCGACCCGCGCCTGATCGAGGAGCTGGCCGAGAGATACCGGGACGTTCGCGACGGCCTGGGTTTCCGCAAGACGCCCGCGGAGTACGGCGCCTTCCCGACCGACCCCTATTCCCACACCCCCCGCAACCGCGGCGCGCAACAGCCGGGCATGACGGGCCAGGTGAAGGAGGAGATCATCACGCGGCTGGGCGAACTCGGCGTGGAAGTGAGCGACGGCTGCCTGCGCTTCCTCCCGCGCCTGCTCCAGCCCAACGAGTTCAGCCCGAGCGAGCGGGAGTTCCGATGGGTGGATGTGGCGGGAGAGGAGCGAACCTGCCGGTTGCCGGCCAACAGCCTGGCGTTCACCGTCTGCCAGGTCCCAGTCGTCTACACGCTTGACGGCCTGCGGGGCATCACGGTCTGGCGTTCGGGCCGAGCCGATATACAACCGGAGGCCGTCGTCCTAACCCCAGAAGACAGCGCCGCCATCTTCGCCCGCACCGGCGAAGTGGATCTGATTCGCGTGAAATGCGACGAGATCGGGGTCCGGGTTCCGGATTCCGGATTCCGAGTCTGACACGCGAGAGGCCATCTGGTTGAAGAGCATTTCGCCTGTCGGTCGCGAATCCGGAATCCGGAACCCGGACCCCGATCCGTTTCGGCTTGACAACTTTGCCGCCGTGGGGTATCCTTTAGTCAAGCGCTTGTCCTGGCTGGCGAAAGCGCTTGTCCTAACCGTACAGCCGCCATCATAGGAACCGGAAACTCACGTGTCACTCCAACGAATCGCCGAACAGGCTGGGGTCTCTCCCTCCACGGTCTCCCGCGTGGTGAATAACAAGCACGCTGGAAAGGTCAGCGAGGCGACGCGCCGTCGCATCCTCGACCTGGCGCGCGACATGCACTACCTGCCGAACTCGCAGGCCGTGGCGCTTGCCACCGGCCGCCCCCCCAACACGCTCGGCCTCGTGATTCCGTACTACTCACACACGTTTCGCAGCTTCTACTTCTCCGAGGTCTCTTCCGGCGTCCTCGATACCGCGCGCCGGCGCCAGATGGACGTCAACCTCCTGGTCCACCACGACGACACCGCAAGCGGCTATCGCCGCCTCCTCGCAGGCAACCGCGTGGCGGGGGTGGTTCTGTTTGGAGACCAAACGAACGCCTGCGCCATCAGCATCTGCCGCGAGGCCGGCATGCCGTTCGTGGTCGTGAACCCGGACGCCGCTAGCGCGGAGGTCCCCAGCGTGGGCAGCGACAACGAAGGCGGCGCCTACGACGCCACGCGGCGCCTGATTCAGTTGGGGCACACGCAGATTGCCTTCATCACCGGACCGGAGGGCCGCCCGGACGCTGAGAGCCGCTACGCCGGGTACCGGAAGGCGCTCCAGGAAGCGGGAATCGCGTTACTGCCGGCCCTCGTCGCGCGCGGCGATTTCTCGGAAAAGGGCGGCCGCGAAGCCATGCGCCGCCTGCTGGCCGGGGAGCCCCGCCCGACCGCCGTCTTCGCCGCTAACGACCAGTCGGCCATCGCCGCGATGTCGGTAGCAAAGCGCGCGGGCCTGCGCGTGCCGCAAGACATCGCCATGATTGGCTTCGATGATATCCCGCTCGCCCAGCATGTCCAGCCCGCACTGACGACGATCCACCAGCCCATCTACCGGATGGGGCAGTGCGCCGCCGAGATCCTGATGGCCCGGATAGGGTCCATGGGGAACTCCAATAGGGATGCCGACGTCCAAATCCTGCGAACGCGCCTCGTCGTTCGCGAATCCTGCGGGGCGAAACGCGCCCCGCAACTTGACGCCTAGCGGGCCAGCGCAGATCACGCCCCGCATTCACCTGATAACCGCCGTGAGGCTTTAGGTCGGAGCAGAGGACAAGCGCTTGTCCTTTGAGGGAAACTCGCATGAAAGCACCGCATAAGGGATTCACCCTGATCGAGTTGTTGGTGGTGATCGCAATCATCGCGATCCTCGCCGCCATCCTCTTCCCCGTCTTCGCGAAGGCGCGGGAACGAGCGAACGCGACGGCCTGCATCAGCAACGAGAAGCAGATCGGCATCGCGCTGACCCAGTACGCAAACGACTACGACGAGAAGTATCCCCCCGAACGGATACCGCCCGGCTGGACGCTTGGCAAGCCCACATGGAAGGACGCCCTGGATCCGCTCATCAAGTCGAAGAACGTGTGGGTCTGCCCCAGCAACCAGTTCGCGTGGGCCAACACGCCGTCCCCGTTTGGCGTGGGCCAACCCGGCGATGAGTGCGGCCGCTTCCCCCGCTCCTACGCCTACAACGGCGACATCTTCTATCAGGACCCCACCTCTCAGTTCAAGGCCGTCCCGCTATCGAGGTTCAAGAACCCGTCTGGCACCATCCTGTTCGTTGAGTCCAGGGCCAGCTATTCCGACCTGCCGGCCGCCGGCGGCGGCCCGGCCTGGGCGGAAACCGGTTGGATACGCCCCACCATCCCGAACCCCAAGACCAACGCCGGGGCCTTCAACGTCCATTCCGGAATGATCAACTTCATCTTCGCGGATACGCACGTCCAGGCCCTGAAGCTGATCAAGACCCTCGTTCCGCAGCAGATGTGGTCGCCGGACCCAACCGCCACAACCAGCGCCGGCTCGAACAACCAGAGCTACGCGAGCATCGCCAGCCAGATGCTGCCTGAGTATCAGTAACCACGCCATGGCCAACCGCCTTGCTGCCGCCGTTGTCGCTGTCATTTCCCTTGCCTCCGGATCCAGGGCCGCGGATCATCGCGTCTGGCTGGCGATCCAGAACGATTGGGAGGGAAAGAGGGGCTTTTCCCTGAGCCTGGAGAACAGCGGCTCGTCGGAGCCCCTCCGCCTCGGCTCCATGAGGATCGTCCTAGGCGTTGCAGACGGGAAGCAGTGGCGCTATCTGGAGCAAACGCCGGCCTGGAAACTGGACCGCGACTACACCTTCAAAGCGGTAATCGCCCCGCTGAACGCCAAGTTGTACCTGGATGGCGCGCTCTTGGGCGAGCTTCCGGGCGCCTTCGCCCCGGCCGCCGGCAGCGTGGACGCATACCATTCGCCGGGCTTCGCCCGCAGCGCCGCGGACTACTGCGTTCTCGAGTCGGCCCTCTCTCTCGCGTCCAACTCGAGGCGCAGCGCCGACGCCCGGTGGCCCGGCCTGAAAGCGCTCCCCATGCCGATGCGGCTCTATGAGCCGCAGGACCCAAAGCTCATCGCCTGGACCACAAAGGCCGGCGAAACCCTTACCGTTACCGCCAAGGTCCGGTTCGCGGCCTGGCCGGATGCCCGGACCCTGGCTCCCTTCGTGGACCGGTACGGCCAACCGATTCACGCGCGGTACCCCGGAAAGGTGAAGAGCGACAAGGACCTTGCGGCTGCGATTGCCGATGAGAAGGCCCACGCGAAGGGCTGGGCGCCCGCGCCGGATCGCGACCGCTTCGGCGGCGGCACGAAGGCAGGCTGGCGCGAGAAGCCCACTGGCTTCTTCGGCGTCGCCAAGCGCAACGGCTTCTGGTGGCTCATCTCGCCGGAGGGCAACCCGCTCTTCTACGTGAGCCTCTGTACGGCGGACCGGGCAGCGTGGGAGCGCACGCCCGTCACCGGCCGCGAGTTCCTCTTCGCCGAGCTTCCGCCGAAGTCCGAGCCATTTTCGCGCGCCTGGGCCGCAAACCCATGGGGCTGGAACGACAACGTCGACTATGTTTCGTTCTACACCGCAAACCTCGCTCGGAAATACGGCGATGGTTGGTACGCGAAAACGGAAACCCTCCTCCCGAGCCGGCTCCGCCAATGGGGCTTCTCCGGCGTGGGGAAGTGGAGTGACAGCGGCCTGCCCTCCGTCCCCAACATCGCTGTGATCTACCACGAAGGCGTGCCCGAGCTGACCCGGCATCCGGATGTATTCGACGCCTCGGTCCGCGAAACCTTCGAGTCCGTGCTGCGCCGCCAGATCGAGCCGCGAAAGGCCGATCCGTGGCTCGTGGGCTGGTCGGTGGGCAACGAATACGGCGAGATCATCCCGAAGGACGAGGTAACGGAGATCCTCGCGAAGCCCGCTGCCGCGCCGGCGAAGCGCGCGCTGATCGATCACTGCGTTGACACGATCTACGCCGGCGACGCCGCCGCGGCGGGCAAAGCCTGGCAGTTGGCGGCCGTCAGCCGGGATGACCTCTACGCCGCCGCCCCGAAGCCGAACGACGCCGATATCGAGACGATGCGCCGCTTCTTCGCCGACCGGTACTACGGGTTCATCTATGAAACTGTGAAGAAGATCGACCCCAACCACCTCTATCTCGGGTTCTGGGTCCTACCCGGATGGTGGGAGAACGAGGCCGACTGGAGCCTCATCGGGGCCCACTGCGACGTTCTGGGATACGACCGATATGCCGCCGAGTTCTCCGACGCGAACATGGACCGCTGGATGGCGAAAACCGGCAAGCCGGTTCTCTGCGGAGAGTTCTCCTTCCCGCCGTTCGCCGGAGGCCGGCGGGGCTTGGGCGTTTACGCCGCGATCTCGACGGAAGACGATCGCGACGCGGCAAACCACTACCGCCGTTGGGTGAGCGCCGCCGCGCGCAACCCTTACTGCGTTGGCGTGAGTTACTTCCAGTACCGCGACCAACCGATCACCGGCCGGGGCCCCGGCGGGGGCGCGAACCTGGTCTCAGACGAGCACTACGCATTCGGCCTTGTGGACATCACCGACCGGCCGAAATGGGACTTGTTGGATACTGTGCGCGCGGCGAACATGGCCGCGTTCGGACTCCGCCGCGATTCCACCCGCGCGGCGGACAACCCGGACGCCAGCGCCGCGCCTTCGATCAAGTAGACCCTCTCTCGGGCTCCGCCCGGGACGAGATAACCATCTTGCCGCAGCGGGCGCTTATCCGAGAGCGCCGCCAGACGCGAAACGGGATGCCGCCCGAATGGAAGCGCCGGAGCTTCGTTGGCCGTCCGACGGATCCGCGGGGATGCGTCCTATCCGAGAGGACTAATAGAGATGACAGCGAAAATGCCGTTCAGATCGCGCTTCATCGCGGGCGTTGCGTTACTGACGCTCGGAGCGGCCACAGCCGTGGCCGTGGACCCCATCACCGTCGACCCGAGGAACGCCACGGCGTGCTACATTGCCGGGCGGGCCTGGGCCGGCAATGCCGCCACGCCGGTGATCAATGCCGACGGCGCCATCAGCTACTACTACAACGCAAGCTGGGTTGAGATACCGTTCACCGTGGTGACGCCGGGCATCTACGACGCTTCCTTCACCGTGTACACCCCGGTGGCCGACCTCACCGCGCAGATCGACGTGCGTCCGAAATCCTCGAACGTTCACTACATCACACCGGATTTCGCCATTCCAAACACCGGTGACTGGGGAACCCCCGGCGATGTGGCGGTTACGGGTATCCCGCTCCTCCAGGCGGGCGACTACCTCCTGCGGGTCTACAACACCAAGCTGATCCACAACAACACGGCGGCGGACCGGGCGCCGGGTTACGATGCCGACAGCGGCTTCAACTGGTCCATCATCACGCTGACCAACACCGGCGATCTTCCGCCCATGGGAACGGTTTCCGGAGCTGTGAAGAGCGCCGACATGGGCGCGGTTCCGGTGGCCGACGCCTTCGTGATGGCGAACACGGGAACGCCCGCGCCGGAGCCGGGACCCTTCTGGCAGAAGGGATACTGGACAACCACCGCCGCCGATGGGTCCTTCACCCTGCCGGCGCCGGCCGGAGCCAACAACGTGCAGGCCGGTCAGCCTTCCATGTACGCCATCAGCGGCTCCCCCGTGGCGCAAGCCACCGTCGCCGCCGGGCAGACCTCAGCCGTTGATCTGAACCTGCCGTCCCGATTCACCAAAGACCAGGACGGCAAGTACACGGTGAAGGTCGAGTCCGAGTACTTCACCGGAAAAGACCCCGACGCGTTTTCGACTTCTCCGGGAGCCTATGCCTCAAGCCCGGTTGTCATCCAGGGCCAGGCGCCCGCGTCCAACGGCTTCTTCTGCGGCTACATGGACGTAGGCAACTACGTAGACGTGCCGGTTGACATCCCCGCCGGGCAGGGCGGCGAGTACACCGTGACGGACTTGTACTTCAACGGTTACTGGGATGGGTCGAGCTTCAAGGATGCCATCACGAAGATCACGGCCAACCTCGGGACGGCGGACGAGAACAGCGTTGAGGCCACTGAGCCGAACTCCGCCCCCTCCGGCAGCGCGAACCCCAGCGATGGATACACAACGCAAGGCTCCACCACATTCGCAGCCCCGATTGTGCTGAAGGCAGGGCACAACCTCGTCCGCCTCACCAACATGGGCGACGGCGCCGTGAATGCAGCGGCGGCGTGGGATGCGTTCGTCCTGGTGCAGAAGAACGTGCCCGTAACGGCCACCGCGCGCCAGGCCCTCCGTATCGCCGCCGGGTTGGACGCTGGGCCATCCCCGGCCGCCGGCGCGGCTTTCACCGCGCTGAACCTCAACACGTCCGGCGCCTCCGCCGGAGTCATCGACATCACCGACGCCATCGCGCTTGCCAAGGCCGGCAAGCTCTAACGCAATCGCCTCGGGCCGGCCCAGCGGAGGCAAACCGCCTCCGCCAGGCTGGCTCGGATCCGCCGCCTTGGCGCGGATCGTGCAGCGTTTACTCGGTTACCGGCCAGTCATGTGGCCTGTGTTGTTCTCACCGCGGGGGTATCCCGCCACGACTTGGCCCAGGGCGGTCACCCGGCCGTCGAAGAAGGACTAACCACCGTTGAGGCGCGGCTTCGCCGCCGTCCGCCTCAGTACGTCTGCCAACTGAGCGGTTCGCCCGAACGCCAGCCGAAATGCCGGCTGCCCCGCATGAACGCGTTCGGAGGGACCCGGACCGGCCGAGGGACGCCTGCTGCCCGCGGGGTCGCGCGGTAACAGCAGAGGCGCCCTTCCGTCATGAACGATGAAGATTGGAGCCAGTACTATGAGCTCACTGATCAAAACCATCGCGTTCTGCGCCCTGCTGGGCGCCTCGATCCGAGCGAACGCCGCGGTAACTGTTAGCGTGGACCCCAGCGCGCCCTGGCAGGGCTACATGAACGTGTTCGACCTGCCGGCCGACGGGGGCGCCTACAAGTTCGGCAGCGGCTGGGGAACGGCGGACCTCAATGCCGGCTTCGCCGCCGACACGCTGACCCTCACGCCGAACACCAGCATCTCCCGGGACGTGGCGACCACCGACGCCTACTGGTGGAAGCCGGACGGCAGCGGGAACAAGAACATGGACGCCAACTTCTACGTGGAAAACAGCACAACCCTTCCGGGACAGGAAGTGACCTTCACCGGCATGGTCCTGGAGAACTCGCTGATTACCCCGTACACGTCCGTTGCCTTCATCAAGGACTTTGCCCCGGACTACTCGTCGAATGTCAGCACGACGGCGGCTCTCGCGCCTGGCGCGTTCAGCATCAGTCTCGCCACCACCACTGGGCATCATATCCAGTACGGGTTCGAGACGATGGGCCCGAATGCGTCTCTGGCGGACGTGCAGAGGCTAGGCAAAGTGCGGGTGACCGCCGCCTCCACCCAGCCCCCCGTGCCAGAGCCTTCCTCCCTGGCATTGATGGCGCCAGGTCTCTTCGGCGTTCTGGCCGCATGGCGCAAACGACGCGCTTAACGCGCTGATTCCATCCCCGAAGCCCGCCCAGCCTTCGCCGGGCGGGCTTCGCCGCGCACGAGGCGCCAGCGTCCGCTCGGGCTGTGGCCGTTGCCCGCGCGGCGGTGATATCATGCGGTCGAAAAGCCGCTGGGCGAACGGCCGATAGGGCCGCGCCGGGGCGGCGCCCTGGTCGTCGCAGGGCCGCTGGAACCTGAGTGCCGTGTGCGATAGGATCTGTCGGCGAGCGCGCTCGCAGACCTCGTGAGGAAGCGACACCCCAGAAGAGATAGGGGGCGGACACGGCAAGCCATGTCGCTACCGGTAGGCCCGGCCGTTCACCGTTCGGTGGTTGGACCCAGTGACGCGTAGAGAGACGGCTTGCCGTGTCCGCCCCCTGTTTTCTGGGAGTCAGAGGCTTCTCATGCGGTCGGCCAACTGCCAGTTTCACCCTAACAGCGCGTCGCCAAACGAGCGCAACGGCTTCACGCGAACGCGCGAGTGGACGATCGCCAACGGTCCCTCCATGCGGCTGATGTGGAGGCCGGCCGCCAAGGCGGTGGATGACTCCACCGGCGGAGCGGCCGGCCAGGCGCCGCCGCGGAAGGAGCCTCAGGACGCATGAACGCCTCCATTGTGAGATCACTGGTCTGCCGGCCCTCGGTGCGCGGTCTCCGTTTCCCGGCCCGGAGCGGCGTGGCAGCCGCCCTGCTGCTCCTCGCCGCGACAGCCGCCCGCGCGAACGATCCTCCGTTCTTCTTCCACAACGCCCGTCTGGACCTGCTGGGGAACGTGACGATGTGGGTGTACAGCCCGGCGGTGTGGCTGGTTGAGGGGGCAGTGCTCAACGGCTTCTTCCGCTTCGGTTACTGGAAATGCGTGGGACTTGCGGCGGTGGCGAACGTCGCCTCCACCATCGTCTCCATGATCTGGTACTTCAGCCAGTCCGGAGGGTGGGCCGAACAGCCGCGCGGCTGGAAAACCGCGTGGATCTACGGGAACCTCGACCAGTTCGCGCTCCTGCTGATCCGCTCGTTCCTGGTGACGGCATCGGTGGAAGCGGTCATCATCATCCTGATCCTCGGGAAGCGGATGGATAGCCGGCGGACGATCGCCGCGGTTGCGTGCGCCAACGCTGTGTCATACGCGCTGTCGGCGGCGCTGATCCCGGTGATCGGGCACTTCACTTAGCGCCCTCAGCGGGCGGCGCCATGAATTCCATGTTGGCCGAAAGCAACTCCGGGGCAGCCCGGAAATCGTACAGCGCCATCGGCAGCCGCACATCCGCGGGCTTCTCGCCGGGGAGCCGGAAGGCGAACTGGTATAGCGCCGTTTGCGGCAGCGTTCTGAGCTGGTCGCTCACGATATCCCACACTTCCATCGGCATGAACCAGTTCCCCATTCCGGCGATCATCTGCATGGTGAGCGTTCCGGCGTTCCCCGGCCAGATCGGGAACACCACCCCCAGATCGCCATCCATCACGCTGGGACCAACGGACATATAGGAATAGAGCCTCATGTCCACGCGCGGTTCGATGCTCCGCTGAGCGAAGGTATAGGTTTTCCAACCCTTTCGCGCGGCCTTCACCCGCTTCAAGAGGCTGACGAGCAGGTCCCCGTGGGCATCCGGCGGCTTCGGCATCGGGAGCGACGATGAGAACTCGTGGAAGCGATGGGGCACGCCGACGTCCACGATGGGAGCATCCAGCGGGTCGACACCCGTCTGTAGCAAGATCGCCATGCGGTCCGGCATCGTGAAGCCGAGGGGCGGCGGCTGAGGCCGTTCGTCCGGGCCAAGGAGTCCCGGCTGCGGGAGGCGCCAGTCCAGGAAGGCGATCCCGGCGGCGTCCGGCTGCCGGGTGAAGTCGTCCACAAGTTGGACCAGGCGCTCGGCGACGGCGGGCTCCGAGGGTCGAACATAGTCGGCGCACGCGAACGGGTCGAGGAGAGGCGGGCGCCCCGCCTCCGGGTTGCGTTCCAGCCATTGCGATCGCGTCCGCCCGAGCGGATCAACATCCACCCAGTCCGGGTGCGCGGAGAGCCAGTGGTCGGCCGGGGCCCCGGGCATCCTCCAAGCAAGCGTCTCCAGGTATCCCACGATGCGGATTCCGGCCGGTTTCATCGCTTCCACGGCGGAGGCCCAGCCGTCCTGGCCCTTCGCGCCGGGATAGGGCGGAAACGCCTTCGTGGGAATCGTCGCGGCGCCGTCGTACAGAACCGGGTAGAACAGCACATTCAGGCCACGGCTTTTCATGGCCGTTGCGAGGTCCCGGAGCCGTTCCGGCGACAGCACGGGCGCCACGATCCCGCGCTGGCTGGACGGCAGCGCGGCCGGCTTCAGAGCGGAGAGGGCGCCGCGTACTCTATCCGCCGCCTTCTGAACCTCCGGATCCGGCCCTTGGGGCGGCGCCTTTCGAAGGGACCTCAGCTCCTTCAGGTCCACCGAACCGTACCAGAACGTCAGACCCGTAACCGCCGCATCCACCCAGCCGACCCCCGGCGCGTCCACGCGGATGACGGCCCGCGTGTTGCCGCTCAGCGTGGTGCTCGGCACGTCGGCGGCCGTCACGGGCCGCGCCGAGGTCATGGGGCCTGCCTCGCCGACTGAGTCCACGAAGATCGACTCGTTCTCCGAGAGCCTTCGGATCGTCTCTTGTTGCGAGGGTGTCATCGCGGAAAAGACGATCGGCGGATTCTCCGCCTTCTCCGACCCGAAGATCCGCTGGCGCTGCGCATCGGAGAAGGCGAGGGGGTCATCCGCGGCAAACGGGAGGCGTTCGGCGAGCCGCACCCAGCCCAGGTCCTTTGTCATCCGAACGTCCATCTCCGCAACCGCGCTCGCAACAGCGGCCGGCATCTCCATCCACTCGGACTGGCGCGCGGCGAGGCCGCGACGGTCCCAACAGAGCACGTAGTCATCGCCGAGGCGGCGCCATGTGGCCGTAACCGCCAGACGGATGCCGTCCAACACATCGCGACATGGCAGGGAGGCCGACCCGATGAACACCGGCGCGAAGCGGTAGAGGCCGGGCTGCAGGTGCAGCCCCGTCTTCGCGTTCACGCGCTTCAGCAATTCGGCCACGGTGTGCACGTCGGTCGTGCCGAGCGGCGCGGTGAGAGCCGCCGTGTCCAGGTCCGAGGGTTGCAGGCTGTTGGGCGCTTCCCGGAGGTATGGCACGTTCACTGGACTCGTAAGGATGGACGCGCGAGCCAGCCGGAACTCCAGGCGCGGACCGCGCAGCACGTCCAGTTTCCCGGCCCATGCCTTGCCCGTGGAGTCGGACTCGCAGCCCCCGAGGTCCACCGCGGACTCCTCGACGCGCAAATTGGCGGCCACCCGAGCGCGGCTCCAGTCGATCGGGCTTTCGATATCCGAGACGGTTGTTTCCGTGGTTTCCGTTCGCGGCGCTTCTCCGGGCGCTACATGCAGGGACGGCACGACCCGGACGATCCGCAACGGAGGGCGCAGCGCCTGCGCAAGCAGCGCCCGCACGTCTTCCGGAAGATCGCCGAAAGGAACGCCGGCCGCGGATCCGATGGCCTGCAATTCCTCTGGCGGGAGCCCCATGAGCACGCGCGTCAGAAGGAGCGACCGGCTGGACGCCTGCAAGGGAGTGAGGCGCGCGAGATCCGGGTTAGCCTCCTCCCGGTACCGCGGAACGAGAGCCCATGCGCCGCCGACAGCCACGGCGGTCAGCGGCTCATCGGGATTCCCAACGGCCTGGGTGATGAGCTTCAGTTGGGCTTCCAGGTTTGGCTCGGCCCGCGCCGCTTCCTCCGACCATGCGGGCGACGGCTGGAGGACGATCTCGCCCGCCGCGACGACCGGCCGGCCGCGCATGGTCCGGGCGAGCGCCGCCATCAGATCGGGGGCCGGGACGGCCCGCTCTTCGGCGGAGCCCCGCGTAGGTTCCGCGGGAGCGGAGTGGGCGAACGGGAGGAGCGAGCCCGCGAGAATAAGCGCGCGAGCAGTCTGGCGGAGCATTGGCATGACCATGCGATCCTCCATCAGCGCCCGGGCGCGTGGGGCAGCCAAGAAGACGGCGCGGACGCCTGAGCGCCATGATATCGCCGTCCGCCGCAAATGGCGAACTCACCCGGCATCCGGCGTTCCCAAGTTGAAGGCGGCTCCTGCCCCGATAGGCTGTTAGGAACGGGTCATATGGGGTAGTTATGATGGATGAGGCGGTGACGCCAACCAACCAGCCAGCCCTCCTAGCGGAAAGGCGCCTGACGGCGTTCCGCCGGTACGGCGGAGCGGCGTCGGAGATCCCGACGACGGTAGAGACGCCTCGCCTGAGGTTGACAAAAGCATCGGCGCAACCCTCGCAGATGAACTGCACAGACGGGTCCCGGAGCGCAATCGGGATTCCGCCATGTGATTGGCCGATGCAGCCACACCCGACGTCGTCGAACGGGCTCACGCTCGTACCCCTCGCCATGTCGTACCGCCATCCCGCATGGGGGCAAGCTGCTGAGCGCCTCCCCCACGCTCCTAGGAGAAAACAGATGCCCACGCTCACAATTGACTATGTTGTACCCGATCGCCTTGGAACGCCCGCGGTTGGCCCACGGGCGCGTCGCGCGCCTATGCCGCCGATGAGCCTCGGCCTGCTGAAGGCGATGACGCCGCCCACGCTGGATGGCTATGATCTGGTTCCCCGCTGCTGGGACGAGGTCTGCATGGGGGGTTACGATGTGGCGAAGCGGGCCCCGGACCTGCTGTGCCTCTCAAGCCTAACCACCTCGGCGGCGCGCGCATACCACATCGCCGGCGAGGCCCGGGACGTGAGCGGAGTGGGCGGGAAGCCCATCCAGATCGCGATGGGCGGCATCCACGCCACGGCCCTCCCGCGCGAGGCCCTGGCGCATGTGGATGCGGTGGCGCTTGGCGAGACGGCGCCGTCCACCCTGCGCGGGATGCTCTCCTGGCTGATCGCGCAGCGCCCGGCCGGCGGGGCAGAAAAGCGCGCGTTCGAGATGCGGCCGGATGCGGCGGCGGAGCCGCGGCCTCTGCCGGACTGGTCCTGGGCGCCGGCGAAGGGCTACCTCGCGCCGTGGTCGATGCAGACGTCCGTGGGCTGTCCGTTCGACTGCTCCTTCTGCTCGGTCACCTTCGTTTACGGCTCGCATCACCGCGCGCTCCCCTACGAAGAGATCGAGCAGGAGGCCGCCCGCTTCGGCCGGAAGGGCACGGGCGTGGTCATTGATGACAACTTCCTTCCGAACAAGCTGGGTGAGCACGCCAAGCGGGTCTGCGAGATGTTCCAACGCCACAAGGTGAAGTGGGTAACCGAACTCACCGCCCTGACCCTTTACAACAACGCGAAGGAGCTCATCCCCCTCTTCGCGCGCTCCGGTTGCCGCGGCCTCTACCTGGGCATCGAGTCCATCTCCGGGAGCCTCAGCAAAAGCATGGACACGCGGCGGTACACCGACCTCGTGAAACGCTGCCACGACTACGGCATCGGGGTTCTGGGCGCCTTCGTGTTCGGCGTCGGCCCGGAGGAGACCCCGGACACCTTCGAACGAACCGCCGAATGGGGCATCCAGGCGAAGCTCGACCTGGCCCAGTTCAGCATCAATACGCCGGAACCCGGCGCCCGCGATTTCGAAAGCGCGGTGCGCGGCGGGCTCATCACGGACTGGAACTGGGAGCACTACGACGGCGCCCACCCGGTGCGCCGATTTGAGCATATCTCGCAAGAGGCGATGTACCAGGGTCTGCGGAACGCCTTCGAATGGTTCTACAGCGCGCGCGGCGCATGGCGGCGCCTCTCCCCGGACCTCCTGGAAACGGCGCGGTGGACCTACTGGCGGCGCTCCCTCTTCATGGCCGCGGTGAACAAGTACCTGTCTGGAACCCAGAAACTCTGGCACGCGGCCAGCGTATACGACCGCTTCCTGGCCGATCGCGTGGAGGAGCCCAACCGCCACGTGCTGGAGCAGTTCGCGCCCGGCATGCCCGAAGGCCAGTACGACGCCCGCGCGCGCAACAAGGTCCTGCAGAAGCTCGCCCCCAACCCGCTGCACCAGGTGATTCCCGACATTGCGGTCGCGTCGCTCTGAACGGTGCGTCAAACGCTGACGGACCGCCGGGCGGCGTTCCGGTGGCTACCGCCAGGCCCCGAGGGGCCGGCTCAGAGGGATGAGGGCGCCTTCGCGCCCTGTCATCACGGCGCGAAGGCGCCGTTGGTCTCCTGAGCCGGCCCCTCGGGGCCAGGCGTGCAATGGCTATGGCAGCTTCGCCAGCACGATGTTGTCCACGCCCAGGTAGTAGCCCGTGGAGGCTGGCTCCTTGCCCACCGCCTTGAAGGTCAGTTCGTGCGGGCCGGCGGCGAGTTTGGCGCGACCCAGGATGTGATCCAGCGACGCGTAGGTCCCCGCCGCGTAGGCCTTCTGCGGCTCTCCCAGTGGCTTCCCATCCAGGCTGGCCTGGTAGGTTCCGTAGTCGTAGGAGTGAACCAGTTGCGTGGTGATCTCGTACGCGCCATCGGTTGGCGCGTTGAACGGGATCGACAGCGAGGAGCCCACGCCCACTCCCTTGAAGAAGATGAGGTCCTTCGTCCAGTCGAGGCCTTTCTGGATTTCCGCCTCGCCCTTTTCGGTTTTGACCTTGCTCAGTAGGTCCTCCGCCTCAATCACCGTGGCGTTCCCGTAGGGCGTGCGGGCGTAACCGGCCGGCAAGTCGGGCAGGGGTTTCAGCTCCTTCTGGTACCAGAAGGCCACCGAGGAGAACTCGTCGGCGCGCTCCTCGAAGCCGGAGCGCACGGAGCCGTCCGTCTCGTCGTTGAACGTCCAGCCCTTGTGTTCGATCTCCAGACGCAGCGACTTCTTGAACGGCACGGGGTCGAGAATCTGCCAGCGGTAGGCGCTGGACCGCGCGCCAACGCCCTGCCCATCCGCAACGGTGATGCCGTAATACGGCCCCGTGGCTTCGTGGAAGCCCCAGGCGTCGTTGAAGAAGTCCTCCGTTCCGGTTCCCTGCAGCGAGGCCGTGGTCTCGCCGTCCACATACCACATGTCGTCGCCCTCGCCGAACCAGCCCGTGCGGTTCTGGACCACGGAGAGAACCGTGCCCACGTAATGGCCGGTCCCCTGGATGTCGGCGATGACGTAGTTGCGGCCGGGCGGCGCCGGGATGGCCTGGCGGTAGTGCGCGTGGAAATAGGCCACGTCGTACGGGATGCTGTCCTGCTTTCGCCAGTCCACATGGAAATAGAACAGGCCCACGCCGCGCTTGCCCTCATTCGTCATCGTCACCCTCGCGTGTTTGCGGAACGGCATCGGCCAGTAGCAGTTGTGGGAGCGCCCGTCCGAGGAGCACCGCACCGGCAGCGAATCCACCTTCCGCTCGTAGCCGTGCCCCACGGCGAAGAAGTCACCCAGCGGGGTGTCCACGCTGGGGAAGGGGCTGTTGTCCCAGTAGATGCGGAGGCGCAGCAGGCGCGGCCAAGCATACTCGTTGGCGGCCAGCGTCATCCAGATATGGGTGATCGCGCCGGGGCCATCCACGTCCGCCAGGGTGAGCGTTTGGCCCGCGGGCAGCCGCTTGCTGTCGTCGTTGCTGGACAGATCGGCGTTGTTGGATGACGATCGCTCCGCAGTGTACGGCTTCAGGCGGGCCAGTTCCAGCCCATCCATGGGGCTCTGGGCATGGGCGGCGAGGCATGCGAGCGGCAGCAACGCAGCCGCGAGGAACAGACGATGGACTCTCGACATTTGGTGGCTCCTTCGGGATGATCGGGGGATGCTTGCTCTATTACGGCTCCTTGCCGGCGGCGGCGCGCTCGGCGTCATAGGCGGCGCGGTCTATCAGCCGCCAGTACACGGCGTATCGCTGCCGGTGCACGCGGTAAAACGGCGACAGCGTTACGTCGGCGGGCTGGGCAAGGCCCTGCGTGTGAAACGCCAGGGGCCGCCCTGCCGCGGGCTTCACCTTCGCGATGATGTCGGCCGCGCTTCCAATGAAGACCGGCGCGCTTTCAACGGGCAGCGCTTCCGTGGCGACGTAGTTGTGCGTGCCCCGGAAATCCAAACCCTCCAGCCCGGCCGAGCCCAGTTCGCCCGCCAATACGACCGGCCCCCACAGCACGGAAACCCACTCCTTGCTGCCGGGCAGCATCTCCGTGCGCAGCGCCATGGGCCATTCCACGGCGATCCGGTCTCCCGATTTCCAGGTGCGTTCCACCACCGCATAGGAGCCGGGACGGGCCGCAACCGCCTCCGGCGACCCGTTCACGGCCAGCTTCATGGCGCCGGGTTTCAGCCAGCCCGGGCAGCGGATGGCGATGGCCAGCTTCCGCGGCGCCTTCGCCGTTACGATGAGGGTGGCCATGCCGTCCTCCGGGAAGCTCGTATCGAGGCGAACGGTTACTCCCTGTTCCGCCCACTGTAGTTCGGATGGGATAAGCAGGTCCACCCACAGTTTGCGCCCCGCGTGGGCGTAGATGAACTCCCCGTACTTGGCCTGGCTCTCCATGCCGGTGTCGGTGCAACACCAGAAGTCCTCTGTGTCGCTGGAGTACGTGCGGTAGTGGCCCGGCCGCATGGAGGTGAAGTACACGAACCCGCCGCGTTCCGGCTCCTGCGAGGGCAGGATATGGTTGTAGAGCGCGCGCTCGATGAAGTCGGCCGTCGCCGCTGACGGCTTCACCAGCCACAACAGGCGCGACAGCTTCAGCATGTTGTAGGTGTTGCAGGTCTCTGGCCCGGTGATCGATGTCACCCCTTTGGCGGCGAAATCCTTCGGGTCGAAGAAGAACTCGTTCTCGCCGTGCCCGCCGATCACGAAGGAGCGCGTGTTGGCCACGTCGTTCCAGAAGAACCGCGCCGCCCTCCCATAGGCCGGCTCGCCGGTCAGTTCGTAGACCCGCTCCATGCCGATGACCTTGGGGATCTGGGCATTGGCGTGCATTCCCGTGAGGTTGTCCACGCCCCGCGCCATGGGGTCGAACAGGCTCTTGTGGTTGAGCCGCTTCGCCAGGGCCAGATGCCGGGCGTCGCCGGTGATCGCGTACGCGTCCGCGACGACCTCCATGATGCCGCCGTGCTCGGTTTCCAGCATCTCCGTGATCTGCGCGTCGGTGAGATTGCCGAAGACCGTGCCCAGCCAGTCCGCCATGCGGATCAACACGTCACGGGCGGTCCGGTTTCCGAGGAGCAGCCACGCATCGCGCAGCCCCGCCATGACCTTGTGGGTCACGTACAGCGGCACGTAGCCGCCGTTGAGGCCGAACAGGTGGTCCGACTTGATCTGGCCGGCCGCAAGCTCCGCGAAGAGCTGCTTGCTCTGCGGAAACGCGCACAGGATCCCCGTCCCAGCCGCCTTCTGGCACGCGGCCAGCTCGCCCACGATGTAGCCGGCCCGTTTGCGGCACTCGGCATCCCCCGTGGCGCTGGCCATCAGCGAGAGGGCGCTCAGGTAGTGGCCCAGCCCCTGCCCGGCCAGCGAGTAGCGGCCCTCGTTGGGGATGGCCTCCCAACCTCCGTAGGGCTCCGCCTTTTGGGGCAGGCCCGCCTCCCGGCGGAACCCGGCCAGCAGGCGATCCGGGTCCAGGCGCAGTAGGTAAGCCCTATCGACATCCTGCGCCTGGCGGAAGGGGCTATCGAGCAGTTTCACCGCGGAGAGCGGGAACTCCCGCGCGGTGGGCGGCACGGCCGGTTTCACCGCCGCCGCCGATCCCTCGCCGACGGCGGCAAGGGCGAACAGCAGGACTACCCAGACCCAATGAAGCGGTTGCATGGCCGTCATGTTTCCCTCCGGCGCCCTTACCGTCGAACCCATATAAAGTGCGGCGGCTCGCCGCCGATTTCTCGAATGTGACAACCTGGCGGAAGCAGCGGCAAGTCGCCGCGCTTCATGATCCTGTGAGGGAGCGCTTCGCCCTACCAGCCGCCGAACAGGTCATCCCAGTACCGCCGCGCCTCAACGCGCTGCGGCTCCGGGATCTCTCGCGGGAACGGCAGAACCTCGCGGAGCGCGGCGTCGGAAATGAGATCGGCCACCGCGGCCAGGTGTTCGGCCATGACGGGCGCCGATACCCGGCTCATGTCGTCATCCGGGCGATGATGAAAGAAGCGGCCGCCCGCGCAGTTCGAGCGTCCCAGGTACATGCCGGGGATGCCCGCCGCAACGAACGGAAAATGATCGGCGTAGGGGACGATGTTCGCGTCGATCGCCGGATACAGGTCGCGCCGCGCGAACGCGCCGGCCACGGTTGAGGCCAGCTCGGGAGCGCCGTTGCAGACAACGTGCGTCCAGCCCATCACGGACCCATAGCTGTCCAGGTTGAACATCAACTGGCCGCGCTCGGCGATTTCGGCGCGATGCCGTCGCACATACGCGGCGCTGCCCATGGAGAGCTGCTCCTCCGCGCCGAAGCTGATGATGCGGATGGCGCGGCGCCGCGGAACGGCGGCGAGCGCCCCGGCCAGTTCGATCAAGCCAGCCACGCCGGAGGCGTTGTCGTCGGCGCCGGGGCTGTTGGCCTGAGTGTCGTGGTGGGCTCCCAGGAAGATCAGGCCGCCGTCCTCGCCGTTCCCCGGAAGCTCGGCGATCACATTCTGGGATTCGGCGGGCTCCGGCCCGCCGCTCACCATCAGGCGCGCCCGCGCGGCGCCCTCCACCTTCCAGTTCCAGGCATCCATGAAGGCCACGTTCACCGTCGGGCAGGCGCCGAGGTCCCGCGTGTACGAAGGGAACATGCCGTCCGCCAGCGGCACGGCTCCGGGGTAGCGGATGTCCACGAAGAGCAGGAAGGCGGGCTGCGCTTCCATCAGGCGCCGGTAGTGCTCGCGCGATTCGATGTGGCAGCCGAGATGCACCACGGCCTTCCCCGTGAGGCGGGAGAGATCGGGGCGCTGGTACTCGGTGGGGGCCTCGAAGAAGACCAGCGGCGCCTCGCGCGGCCCATCCGTGCCCGGCGTGCTGCTGAACAGCGAGCAGGGGAACGCCCTCCACTGGCCGCCGATCTCCACCTCCAGCCGCTCCTCCGTAACGCGCCGCGCCTGGATCGGGAACCTCTCTACGGTAACGCCGGCGCCGCTACGTTGGAACTGCTGCGCGATATACTCCGCGGCCCGCCGCTCACCCTCGGTTCCGGCCAGCCGAACGCCGATGCCTTCCGACAGCGCCCGCAGATGCATGCCCAGCCGTTCCGGCGAAAATCCGGTCATCGTTTTCTCCTCTTCGCGTTGCCCTCATTATGACCGTGTCGGAAGCGGCAAGACATTGTGAAAAGCGAAGCATGCGCCGGCCGCCGAGCATCCGACCAACAGGCAAAGCGCGGGAGGAGGCGGATCGAAGATCCCGCAAGCCCAGACGCTCGCCCCAAGCCATAACCCGGGTTCGCCAGGCGAGCGGCGGCGCATCCGTGATGTAGGATAAGCCCGCCCCGCGCTGTATATAGCCCCATGGAGATTCCCTGGGGTTACTGATGCGGGCGCGGACCGGCAGGCATTCCCGTAACGCGCCCCCCTGTCCTATGCCTGAAGCGCCTCACAAGCGGCGCCTGTCGCGTTGGGGGATTCGGGCGCTTCCCGCAGTGGCGGAACCGAACATATCGGTTCCGCCGGTCTGAAAAGGAGGACGCTGTGCGGTACTCGATCGGAATTGCGTCGATGCTTACGCTGATTTCGCTCGCCGGCGCCGGGCGCGCCGCCATCTACGCCTCGGACGTGGTCGCCAGCGGCAGCGGGCCGGCCTACACGCTCCACTATCTGCTGAATGAGCCCGCGGTCTCGGGCAGCATCATCGTCGGCGCGGCGGCGACGCCGGACGTCGCGGCGGCGACCATCCCCCTCTCGGGCGCCGATCTCGCCAAGGGCCCTCATGACGTCGCCTACACGCCGTCCGGGTTGAGCGCCGGCGACTACGTTTTCACGGTATCGGTTTCCGCGGCGCCCCACACCGGGCACGACCTCATAACGCCGGTGACCCCGCTCCCCGTGGATACGCAATCGGGATACGGCTGGCACGTGGGCAAAGTCCCCGGCGCACTCTCATATGGGCACCTGTACCTCGGCGATTTCGCAACCGCCCACGCCGTGGATGAACTGAGCGCGGACGGGACCTTCGTGCAAATGGTCGCACAGGACGCGGCGGATCCTTACGCCTACGTGGGCGTCTACATCGGATCCGATGGAACGCTCTTCGCGTCGGAGCAGAATACGGACAACATCCGGCACTTCACCCCCACGCCCGGCGCGGTCCCCGGCAAGCCCACATGGACGCAGGATGCCGCCTACACCGGGGTGGTGGATGGAACCGGCGACGGCGCGTTCTACACCCGCGGATTCCAGGTGTTCGGCCTGGGACCCACCGCCAAAGTGTACCTGGCCGACTACTCGCCTGTTCCGAACGACGTGCTTCTTGGCACGCTGGGCGACACCGTGAACTCTCCCACCAAGCTATTCGATGGCTCGAACATCGTTGGCACGCGAATCGACGGCCTCCTGGTCACCGCGGATGAGAAGACCATCTACATTATCGGCAGCGCGTCGCCGGGCACTGGACGCCACCTCAACAGGTTCATCTACGGCCCGAACCCTGGAAACGGCGGGACGGTTGAGTGGTATCTGGACCCCGATTTCCTCCAGAACGACGAGACCACGAACACGCTCACCGGGAAGGGGCGCAGCCTGACGTTCGCCGACGCCAACTCGCTGTGGGTCCCGCAGAACGGCGGGCCCAGTTCCACCGCGGACCTGAACTTCATCGCCCGCGTCAGCACTACGCCGCTGCCAACGAGCCCGGCGATCGCCGCCAAGGCCCTTCGGATCGCCGGCGGGCTGGACGCGGGGCCCGGCTCCAACCTCGATCCCGCGTTCGCCGCACTCGATGCGGATGGGGACCAGAAGATCACCCTGATCGACGCCGTTAAGCTCGTTCGGCTGCCGTCGAAGGCCGGCGCCATCATCGAAACCATCCCGGCGCCGCTGGTTACGGGAGTCGTTGCCGGCGTAACAGACCCGACGCCGGTACTGCCGGTGTGCATCGACACCGACCCGAAGGGGAATCTCGTCGTCGGCGTCCGCATCGACTACACCGGCACGGGAAACGTTGCCGACGCATTCTACATCCAGGCCCTGCCCGACCAAGGCTCCACGGACGCCGCCCGAAGCGCCGCGTTCCACATCTCCTGACGGCGCTCTCGCCAGCCCGTTCCCCCCTCTAACCCCCGACGATAGGCTGCAGAGGGGTGAAAGCTCGTAGTACTATCGCCTGGCCCCGAGGGGCCGGCTCAGGGGACGAACGGCGCCTTCGCGCCGTGACATCAGGGCGCGAAGGCGCCCTTGGCCTGCTGAGCCGGCCCCTCGGGGCCAGGCGGCTAACCTACGAGCTTTCACCTCCTCGCCACTTAGCAATGAGGCGTCATCCCTCCACATAGATCGCCTCCGCGCTGCCGAGGATCTGCCTACGTTGCTATGAAGTTTCCGCTCGCCCACGTTACCCTGAGAAACGAAGGGTAACGGCCCGACGCGTCTGCTTCGTCTGCGCATCCGGCATCCGGCTTACGCTGTACCCGGTCGCTCCGCCGCCATGGTGACGCGCGCCGGCTAGGCGGGTCGCGCGGGTCGTCCTGTACGGCGCCTATTCCTGTCGGAAGAGGATGGACCATCGCCGGTGAACCGGCAATGGTCACGTCCGTCAGAGGCCAATAGACGCGCCGTCACCCGAAAGCGCCATCCGAACACGCATACTCCGATCGGAAATGGAGATAGACGATGCCCGAGCAGATCAAGAGCGTAGGCCCAGCAGCGAAATACACGCACGATCACCCGCCAGTTCGTAACGTCAACGAGATCCATGAGAAGCAGCGGACCATCGGCCAGCGAGTCGCTGACCGTGTGGCAGACCTGATCGGCAGTTGGCCCTTCATCATCATACAGAGCGTGGTCCTGAGTCTTTGGATCGTTGCCAACGTGTATGTCGCCGTTCACTGGAAAGACAAAGCGTTCGATCCCTATCCATTCATCCTGTTGAATCTCGTGCTCAGTTTCCAGGCGGCTTACACGGGGCCCATCGTGATGATGAGCCAGAACCGACAGGCCTTGAAAGACCGCCTGATGGCCGAGAACGACTTCGAGGTGAACCGGAAGGCGGAAGATGAAGTGAAAGTGGTCCTGGAGCACCTGGTCTATCAGGACGGCATTATGTCCGACATCATCGGCCGTCTGGTTGCCATGGAGGAAAGCCGCGCCGATTCGCGGAAGGCGTATGCGGCGGAACGTGGAGAGGCCCCGGCGACCGCGGATGGAGGCAATGGGCAGGCTGCGTGATTCGTACCGGGCGGGCGACCCGGGGGACATGCCGCGATCGGCCGACCAACCGGGCCAAAACCAGGTGGCCCTGCCGGGCGAAGCGGATCAGTTCCACCATTTCGCGTGGCAGGGCGGCGCGGCCTGCAGGCTGGCGGCGTAGGCCTTCGCGCTGCCGTCGCACAGCGCGAAATTCCGGAAACCGGCGTGGTAACGCGGGCTGTAGCTGTAGTCCTCAAACGTCAGCACCTGGGTGGGGTTCACAATGGAGGACGCGCGGACGGGCCCACGCCGCGGCGCCAGCGGCGAGTCATTCACCGAGATGAAGCCGTTGAACTCGTAGTTGGTTAGCGGGCCGAGATCGAGGGTCTTCCTGGGGCGATCCGGGCAGAATGGCAGCTCGCTGGAGCGGATGTAGGGCGACATAGCGCCAACTATCGGCGACCCATCCCACTTGTTCGTCCCATCGCTAGCCGGCGTCGCGTTGGGGGCAGCGGGCGCTCTGGGCGTCAAGTCGTACGGATAGATGCCGTCTTGATCGTCAACGTACACGCCAAGCGCTATGCCCAGTTGCCGGAGGTTGGACAGGCAAGCGGTCTGGCGCGCCTTGCCGCGGGCCCGCGCGAACGCCGGAAACACAAGGCTCGCCAACGCGGCAATCACGGCGATGACGACCAGCAGTTCCACAAGCGTGTAGCCCTTCCGAGGCCAGGCATTCGGCGGCGCCCGCCCAGCGCGAAGGCATACGCACAGCCGCTGCCCGGCCCCGTCCGCTGTCGCGTAACCGATCGCCCGCGACAGCGGGTCTCCCCGCGTGTTCATCAGGAATGCTGCCTTTCGGCGGTTACCGCAACGCGTAGATGACCACGGCGGCGGGCCCGCTTTCAGTGCCCATCAGTTGGTTTTTCATGCCGGCCGCAACGGCAACATACTGCTTTCCGCGGACGGTATAGGTGACAATGCCGCCGCCCACCGGGCCGCCGGCCTTGTCTTTGTAGAGGATCTTGCCGTTAGCGGCATTGAAGGCAAGGAGGTTGCCCTCCAGGTCACCGGTAAAGAGCAGCCCTCCGGCGGTTGGGGTAACAGCCGCCGCCAGCGGAAGCCGCGCGTGGTACTTCCATCGAACACGGCCGGTTGCGGCATCCACCGAGGTCAGCCAGCCCGATTGCGTGGACTTCGGATCATCGTCTCCGAATGCGTTCGAGGACCCGATGAACGGCGCGCCCACGGCGTGCTTTTCCAGCGTTTCTTGGCCGCCCAGTTTCACGGTGGTGGCCCAGTCTCGCGAGTTCACGAACAGCGCGTTCTGAAGCGGGGAGTACGCCGGACCGTTCCAGTTGACGCCGCCCTGCGTCCCAGGGGCGAAGCGCGTGCCCTCTGCGGTCAGCGGCTGGTTGACGTTGAAATGCCGGGTGACCGGGACTTTGAACCGGACGGTCTTCAGGTCTCTGTCCAGGCCGTACAGATAGCCGTCCTTGCCGCCCACCGCCACCATCTTGCGACCGGATCGCGCAGTATACAGGGCCGGACTGGCGGCGATGTCCCAGTCATGCACGTCGTGCGGCACGAACTGATGGTATCCCCGCAGCCTGCCTGTCCGGGCATCGAGCATAATGACGGAGCAGGTATAGAGGTTGATGCCCGGCCGGTAGGAGCCCACGAAATCCGGGCCGGGGTTGCCTGTGGGCACGTAGAGAGTGCTGGCGGCCGTGTCGAGGGCCATGGACGAGTACATCCCGCCGCCGGCCCTGAGCTTGCCGGGATCCGAGGGCCATGTGGCCGCGGCCGGGCCGGTCGACGGAACGATGTCGAAGTTCCACACCCGGTTGCCGTCTTTCGCCCGGAATGCCCGCATGTGCCCAACCGTGCCTATGTCGCTCCCAGACGATCCAATGAAGACCAGCCCGTTCCACACGAGCGGAGCCATCGTGAAGTACTCGCCTTTCGCCATGCTGGCGCCCGCGACGTTCCAGATGACCTTGCCGGTCTTTGCATCCAGAGCGACCACGCGCGCATCCGGCGTTCCTCGAAAGAGCCGCCCGTTGGCGTAGGCCACGCCGCGCACCGGCGTGCCCAGGCCCAGGCTTTTCGGCGTGATTTTTCGCGACCAACGCGGTGTGCCAGTGCGGGCATCCAGGGCATACGTGGCGGTAGCGGTCGTTACGTAGATGGTTTGCCCGACCACCACCGGTCCGGCCTGGAAGCTGGTCGTTTCCGGCAGCTGGTACCTGGCCACCTTCCGTAGGGACTTCACGTTCTTCGTGGTGATCTGCTTGAGCGGGGAATACCGTTCCGCGGAGTAGCCGCCGTTGAACATGGGCCACCCTGTGTTCACAGGCTGCGGCCCTCCCCGGCTCGGCCCCGAGGCTAGCAGTAGCCCAAGGGCAAACAGAACGCAACCATTCATTGCGCGATCAAACAGGCGTAGTGACGCCATCGCTCCACTGCATAACTGAGTCATGATCGAATTCCCTCCGTATGCTGTAGCGGCTACAGCACGGTCGTGCGGTGTGGAATCGTCATGGGCATCACCTCCAGACGGCGCATCGCCCGCGATGCTCTAGAGCAAACCGTCCCGGAATTTCGGGTCGGCGGCGTGCGCTCCGTTGCAGAAAGGCTTGTTCTCAGACCTGCCGCAGCGGCAAAGCGTCATCCGATTGCGAACTTCGTAGGCCCTGCCGTCGGCGCCCACAAGTTCAATCCCTCCGCGCACCCACAAGGGGCCGCTGCACCCCATGGAGGGGTCCTCAACGACGCCGATCGATTGGGGCAGCTCGGGCTCAACGGCCTCTCCGGTGACCTTGTCGAAGACCACGAGGCGGCCGGCGGGGCAGTCGCCAACCTGACGGACAAGATTCGCGCGGGTCTCTGGGCCATCGCTATTCCCCACCTGGTTCCAGACGCGTCCATTGGGATCGCAGAAGCGCGCGAAGGCGCACAGCCCCTCGGCGTCCGCCAGCAGCATGGTTGGCCCGTCGATCGCCTCCGCCTGCTCGGTGTAGGGCTGTCGGCTCGCCGTTTCGGCGCCGTCGAAGCCGATCTTGGCGTGAGTTCCGTCACAGAACGGCTTGTTTTCCGATCCGCCGCAACGGCAGAGGTGGCGCTCCTCGGAGGCGGGAAACCGGCCGCCCTCGGCCCATTTGACCGACTCGCCCTCGGCGTTCGTCTCGATGGTGACAACGGCAAGCGGCGCCGTTCCAGTCACAACAAAGGGTCCATCCTCCGTAACCGCGATCTTCGTGTGTTCTGTCATTGGCCTTCCTTCTTCGTCCGCCCGCATCTGGCCCATCCATACCGAATGGCTCCCATCCGGCATCCGTTGGTTAGCGATGGCGACGCCATCCCCTTGGCCCTGGACGCTAACCGCCGTAGCCGTTGATAGCTTACGCCGTTGGTTAAGCTCCAGACCACGTCCGCGTATCGGAGCGAGCGCTCTTCCTCAGCCCAACTCGCGGGTCTGGGCGGCAGGTCCGGAACCGCGCTTCGTTCGCCGACCACTTCCAGCGTAGCGTTGTTTCGACTGGTCTCGGCGGGGGAATCCTACGCACGGCGGCCCACGCTAGATGCGTAGTGACGCTTTGAAGGGGGTGTTCGCAGTGAGGAAACTGATGTTGGCTACCCTCGCGGTGATGCTGCTCGGAACGGCGGCGGTCTCCGCGCCATCGCCGAAGACCGCGAAGGATCACGCGACGTCCAGCAGCGCGATGATGCGCGGCCGCAAGACGCACAAGACGAGCGCAAAGCACCACAAAGGCAAGATGACGCGAGGCGAAATGCGTAAGAAGCCGATGAAGGGCGGTGGAATGCGCGAGATGCCGCCGATGAAGGGCGGCGCGATGCGCAGGATGCCGTCGATGAAGGGCGGCGCGATGTCTCACAAGGGCATGAAGCATGGCGTCCGCGTCCACAAGAAGGCTGTGACGCGCGCCAAGAAGACGATGTAGGACCGGCTAGCAGGGGGGCCGGCGCCGGCCCCCCTGGCGCATCTCCGCGTTCGCTCCGCACGCAGCGTGATCCGCCGGCGTACCGATCGCGCCTGCGGTTGGGTATCCGTCTCTCGCGGGTAGCCGCGGAGCCCGGAATCCGCCCAGAGAAACACTCCCAGGGCATCCCCTTGGGTGGAGAAGCGGCGCCGCCGCTCTTGCTTCTGGGAACGGTGGGCGGAGGAATCCCCGCAGCCCTCCTCGATCCTCTGGAGCGCCGTAATGTGAACGCGGCTGCGCGTCGAATGATCCGGTTCCCTCGGTCCTAATGGCATTTCCGGGCGGAGCTGGCGCGGATTGTCACATGGCGAAGACGCTGCGCGCGTAGCCCCCCTCGAACCCTGCTCCTTCCGAAACGCATGGACGGCGTTCACAAGCGCGAAATGACGTTGTCGTCGTGACGCCCTGTCCGCCAATCCTCCGCTTCCTCTGTCGTTCCACGCTTGTGTTGAGCGGCTTTCACCCCCAACGAAGAGCCCCAACGCAGCGTCATCCGGTCGCCGTATTTCGCGGAATCCGGGGCGAGATCGGCACGATTTCTGCACGCAAGACGCGGTACATAGGATGCGGGCAAAGGCGGCGCGTTTGGCACGGTTCCACCGTTTGCGGTGAAGCGGCCAATGCCGCCATGCTGCTCGCACTGGCTCGATGACGACACGCTCCCCGCCGTTCGGCTTCATGTCGGAAGCCCCCCCACGGGAGCACCTGCCTCTTGTCATCGTTTCGGCAACGGCGCCGGCCAGGAGTAACGCCTATGGAGATGGCCTGCCGGGTCGCCCACATGCCTGCCCATTTGACGGCATTGCCTGGACTCCCGCTGACCGATTGATGCGGGCGCCCGCCGCCAATTCCGGCCTCGCCCGCGCAGTTGCGTCGCCGCCCGAACGACGCCGCCCCGCATTGACTGCAACACGGAAGAGGCGCCCTCGGATGTGATGCCTGACGTTGATAAGGTGAACTGAAGACGAAGGCTCCGCCATCATCGAATACGTCCTGCCGGCCGCCCTCGTTTCCATCATCCCGATCGCCGCGATTGCCGATTTCGGCGTTCGCGTGAACGTCTCGTGCTGGAACGCCCAGAACGCCGGGCCAGTCGCTACACCTCTGTGTGCGAGGATGAGATGAGATGGTAACTGAACGTTACGTGCGAAGACACGGCGCTTGTCGTGGCGCCGTGCTGGTCGAGTTTGCCATTGTAGCGATGCTCCTCATTTTCCTGGTCTTCGGGATTCTGGAATTCGGAATGCTGATCAAAGACGATCTTGCCATCCAACATGCAGCGCTCGAAGGGGCGAGGACCGCCGCGCTGGGGGAACCGACCTCGGCGATCGTAGCCAGGGTGATTGCGAGCGTTCCCACAACGCCCTTGACGTCAAGCGACGTCACTCTCGAGAAGCAGGCATCCGGCGCCGGCTCCTGGGGCGCCTTGGGCAATAACGGAACGCAGAATGACGCGGCGCCTGGCGACTACATCCGCGTCACCGTGCGTATCAACCACCGGTGGATGACCGGCCTGTTTTCGCCATCCACGTCGCCGATCCGCGCGGAGTTGTCCACACGGAGAGACTAGGTTGCAAGGAGGGATTCCGGAATGAAACGGCCAGGACCCCAGACCTCTGAACGCGGCTCGGTACTCGTGTATATCGTCGTTGTCTTGTTCGTGCTGCTGGCGATGGCGGCGCTTGCAATTGACCTGGGCATTCTCTACTCGGCAACCCAACAAGCGCAGAACACCGCAGACGCCGCGGCGCTTGCCGGCGCCGGAAAACTGCGTGAAGGCATGGACCCCGATGCGGCGGTTCAGGAGGCAATTACGGCGGCCGCTCACAATGCCGTGCTGAAAGATGCCGTAACGCTGAGTGCCGCTGATGTGAAGGTCGGCGCTTGGGATGCCGCTGCCGAGAAGGTGGTCGACTGGGATCCGACCGCAACGGGCGTGGCCGTGCAGGTTACGGTGAGGCGCACCCAGGGTTCTCGGAATGGCCCCGTGCCGACATTCTTCGCCAAAGTGTTAGGCAAGCAGTACATGGAGACCTCACGCACCGCTATAGCGGGCCTGAACGTCAATATGCGGCCTCGGAACCCGGTGAACGTCATGATCGTTCAGGATGGATCCACGTCGTTTCAGGACGCATGGTCCCAGGCGATTGACGCCGATACCCAACTGCTGGGGCTGATCAACGGCGTCTCCATCGCGAACGATGCCATGGGGATGGTGACCTTCAATGCCTCCCTCTCGAGCACGCTGTTGCAACGTCTCGGCCTGACGAACTCATACAAGAGCCACCCGGAATGGAACACAGGCATCAAGTACACCACAGACAGAAGCGGCGTCCCTCAGAAGACAACCGATGCGGGAGTCGTGTCCTCGCTCGGGCTGGTGCGTCCGATGGTCGGCAGCCTTACGGATTACGACCCAAGCAACCACGCCAGTTTGCCGACCGCTCTGGATAAGGCGACCAAGCTGTTGAAGGGCGGGAATGCCTGGGGCGACACGGATACCGCCGCGGGATTGAACTACGCGATCGACGCTCTGATCGCGCGCGGAGGAAGCGAGGAGAAGGTCATTGTGTTGGTGAGTGACGGCGAGCCTCACGATGCCGAGGGCAGGCTAACGCAGTCGAGAAGGAATAACGCCGTCGCGGCAGCCAACCGCGCCAAGAGCTACGGCATCAAGATACACACGGTCACTCTGGCTGGCACGAACGGGGTGGACTTCCAGTTCAATGAATCTCTGATTCGCAATGGCGGCTATGCGTTGCGGGCGGCGGACGCCAGTAAGCTCCGCGACTTGCTGATCTCCGTGGGGCAGATCGAGGTAGGGCATCCCCACCTGCTCAAATAGCGCCTCCCCCGTCTACAGCAACCTCGCCTCCCTCCTGGTGGGAACGAAGCCGTGATCCGCCTGCGCTGGCGGCCAAGGCCGTAGTGAAGCGAGCATCGGCGCGCAGGGAGCAGCGGCGCCAATCCCGCAACAATCTCGCGGTTGCCCCTTGACAGGCCCGGCGGACCGGGATAAACTTTGCTCAAAGGCAAACGTTGTCCTAAACTGGCTCGGCCGCGGGGGGAATCGATGTCGCTCCGGGAAATCGCCGATATTGCTGGGGTCTCTGTTTCCACTGTCTCCCGTGTTGTCAACGACAAACACCGGGACAAAGTGAGCGACGAAACGCGCGCGCGTATCCTCGAAATCGCCCGCTCCCTCCGCTATCGGCCCAACCCCCAGGCCGTGTCGCTGAAGACCGGCCGCCCATCCAACACGCTGGGCGTCCTCATCCCATACTTCTCTCACGTGTTCCGCAGCTTCTACTGGTCTGAGATCTCCAGCGGAGTGCTCGATGCCGCCTACTCGCACGGCGTGGGCGTGAACATGATGGTCTACCGGGACGACTCCGAGGAGACGTTCCGAGAACTCCTATCCACCTACCGAAACGTCTCCGGCGTCATCCTCCTCGCCGTCAACGGCCATGCGAGCCCGGCCGTCGAGCAGTGCCGCAACGGCATGCTCCCCTGCGTGGCCGTAAACAGCAACGGCGCCGATCCGAATGTCCACAGCGTGGACTGCGATAACCGCGCCGGCGGGTACAACGCCACGCGCCACCTCATCAAGCTCGGACACACGCGCATCGCCCACATTGGCGGCCGCGACTTCTCCGATGCCCATGAACGGCTCAAGGGCTACCGAGACGCTCTTGAGGAAGCCGGCATCCCCATCGACGAGCGCCTCATCGTGGGCGGCAACTTCGAGGAAACCGGCGGTCGCGAGGCGATGCGCACGCTCCTGTCCGGCTCGCCGCGCCCAAGCGCAGTCTTCGCGGCAAACGACGACTCGGCCATCGGAGCGATGTCTGCCGCCAAACGAGCTGGGCTGCGCATCCCGGACGACCTCGCTGTCGTCGGTTTCGATGACATCTCCGTGGCTCAGTATGTGGAGCCGGCGCTCACCACGGTGCACCAGCCCATCTACCGCATGGGCTATCGCGCGGCCGAGATGCTCATCGGACGCCTGCAGGCGAACGAAGGACGGAACGGCGCCGCCATCGCCCGCGACATCGTCCATACCCGACTCGTGATCCGTGAGTCCTGCGGCGGCCGGCGCGCGAACGGCCACGAGGACATGTCCATCGCTCGGCCTGCCGATCCGGCGCCCCTCTCCGGCGAAGAGACCCCCTGGAAGAGCCAGCGTCTCTAGACCTGTACCGTCCCCCCCGGGAGGCTCGCACTACGGAGGCAAGCCAATGCCTGAAGACCGGCGATAGAGGCGGGCGGCATTCCCCCGCGGACCGGAAGCAAGGAGGAACCATGAACCGGCACAGCAGAAACCACAGGAGCGCCGGGTTCACGCTCATCGAGTTGCTCGTTGTCATCGCCATCATCGCCATCCTGGCGGCCATCCTGTTCCCTGTCTTCGCCAAAGCGCGTGAGCGGGCGAACGTCTCAACATGCCTGAGCAACGAGCGCCAACTCGGGATCGCCTGCATGACCTATGTCGACGACAACGACGACTACTTCCCCATGAACCGCATGGAGCCCAGGACTCCCGCCCAGACCCAGTGGATGGGCCTCGGCCGCTGGACGTGAAAGCGAGCGGTCTTTCCATACGTGAAGACCTACAACGTCTACCGCTGTCCCAGCGTCCAGAACTACTGGCCCAACGTCAACGAGGTCGGGGCGCCCGGCGACGAGAGCAACTACATGCCGGCCTACATCAAGAACATCGGCTCGAAGCAGGACTGGATGCCGGCATCATACGCCTATGCCGGGTTTCTCTATGAGACCGCCGCCACTGGAACCGTGGCCAGGCCGCGTCGCCATGGCGAACTGAAGAACCCGGTCGACACGATCATGATCTTCAATACCCGCATGAGCTGGCCGGACCTTGGGCCGTGGATGTTGAACTACTACTGCGACCCGAAGACCACCGTTGCCTCGTCCAGCCACAAGTACGGCGCGTTCATGCAGCACTTTGGGCGCATCCCATCGATCTTCTGCGACGGTCACGTGCGGCCCGTGACGCTGCGCGAAACCGTCACTCCCATTGACATGTGGCAGACCAAAGCGTATGGCTACGACAGCTACACCCTTCTGACCGCCACGATGAACCAGATGGCCGACGAGTACAAGTAAGCCGATCCGCCTTCGGCGATCGGGGCGCCGGATCTGTCCCCGGATTTCGCGTGGGAGATGCCCATGGAAGCGCGCTCAACGAGAGGGTTTACCATAATCGAGCTTCTCGTTGTCATTGCCATCATCGCGATCCTGGCCGCCATTCTGTTCCCGGTCTTCGCCCGGGCGCGCGATCGGGCAAGCGCCACTACCTGCCTCAGCAATGAAAAGCAGATCGGACTGGCGTTGGTTCAGTACGCCTCCGACTACGATGACTGCTTCCCGCCGGAGCGGAACTGGTCCACGACCCCGTACACGTACTGGAAGGACGCGCTGAACCCAATCCTCAGCAGGTCCGTCAAGGACGCGTGGACCTGCCCTTCCAACGCCCATACGTGGGACCCGGTCCCGTATGCCAAGGGAGTCTACGGCGACGAGAGCGGACGCCCGCGCGGGTACGCCTTGAACGGCGACATCTTCTACGTCAGTCAGGATTTCCAGACCAAGGGCATGCCGCTCGGCAAAGTCCGGAACCCGGCTGGCACGATCCTCATCGTTGAGTCGCGCTCTCCCTTCTCGGATCTCCAGTCTGACGCCGGCGCATATGGGTTCTGGGAGCAGCCGAACGCCAACTATCAGGGGCCGCTCTTCCGCAACCCGCAGAGAGCCAAGGGTGGTTTCGAGCAGCACGGCGGACGCATCAACTTCATCTTCGCGGACACTCACGTTCGGTCGCTCAAACTGTCCCAGACCTTCGTCCCCGACTCCATGTGGCCGCTCATTCCGGGCACGAAAGCCAGTCCAAGCAATTTCCGGCTGTATACCGATCTGGCCAAGGACCAGAACATGCTCCCGGAGTACCGGTAGGGCATCGGGCACGCTGGACGGCCATCACAGCACGCGCGCCGGGCACGGAGCTTTGGCGCCGTTCCATCCCTGAGGATCGAGGTCCCGTTGGCGCCGGACCTCTCGCAGATACTGGGCGAAACCAAGATCCCGCGAACTCCGGGATCGCATCTCAGAACCGCGGGCCGCAATCACCCGTCTCGTGAGCGCTCGTTGGCCTATCACTCGACGGGGCACAGCGGCGGATCCGCAAAATGGAGAGTCACATGAACTTCATCGCTCAAAGAAGCGCGTTTGCAGCACGTTTTCCGTCGGCCGGCCGGAGGATTCGGTGCATCGCTCTGGCCATCGGTGTCATCTCCAGCGCCGGACTCCGTCCGGCCAGCGCCGCCACCGTCACCGTCGATTTGGATTCGCTCTCCGCCGTCAGCGCGATAACCACGGACGACTGGCTCCCGACCGTTGTGGACAACCCGAACGGCGGCCGGATGATCTCCTACTTCAACGCGGCGGACTGGATGGAATTTCCGTTCACCATCCCCGCGGGGCAGGGCGGCGTATACACCGCCTCGGCCCAGTACGGCACGCCCAATCCGGTGGCCCCGGACAGCGGCCTCCCCGTAACGATCTCGTTGGACATCCGTAAGGCGGGCTCCGAGGTCCATGTCGCCTCGCAGGACATCATTCTCCAACCGACCGGCGCCGATGAATCCGCCTACAACCCGAGCGCCACATTCAGCGTGTCCGGCTTTGACCTGGCGCCTGGCGACTACATCCTCCGTCTCCGGAACGTCAGCCTGCTGCACACGACCGCCGGAAACCGGTCCGGCGGATACCAGTACCGCGCCGAACTCGGCTATGCCGCGGCCAACCGCAGCGTGAACATCACGCCGATTACCTTCACCTCAACAGGCGCCCTCCCGGCCACCGGCACGATCTCCGGGAAGGTAACCGCCTCCGATCTGGGCTACGGCGTGGCCGGCGCCATGGTGATGGCCATGCCTACCGGCAAGGAAATCGCCGAGCCAAGCCCGTTCTGGTACGTGGGCTATTGGACGCTGACGGATGCGAACGGGAACTACAGTCTCACCACGCCTGCCGGCGCTGCCTTCACCGTTCAGGCGGCCCGTCCAGACAGCTACGCGTTGGCGGGAGCGCAAGCCGCCGACATCTCCGTGGCGTCCGGCGCAACGGCCACGGCGAACCTGTCGCTCAAATCGAACTGGTCGGCCGTGGATGGCTCCGGCTCTCTCCGCGTGCAATCCGAGTACTTCTTCGCCAAGATCCCCGACCCGCTACCCGATATCACGCTGAACTCCGGGCTGAAGTCGCCAACCAACATGGACATCCAGTGCGACAGCAATGCAGACAACAACTACAAAATCAGTTGGACGGGCTCTTCCGGCAACCCGGACCAGAGCGACTACGCCGACGTCTACGTGGATGTGCCGACGGGGCAGGCCGGCGCCTATGACCTGACGAAGGACTACACCTGCGGCACGTCCGGCGGCACGATCGACTTCATCGCCAACCCGGGCGATGCGGACGAAAGCACGGTGGAAGCCGTTTGCGACAACAGCGGAGGCGATCCCAATGACCCCGGCAAGGGCTATTACACCCGCGCCCAGGTCCTGTTCCCCACGACCATCAACCTCCACGCGGGACGCAACGTCATCCGCGAGAAGATCGTTGGCGGCGGCGGCGTGGACTTTGACGCCTTCGTGCTTCAGAAGCACGCAGACATACCCACCGGCCCCGGCGTCGCCAACCCGAAGGACGCCAACTTCGTGTACGTGATTGGCGAGCAGGGCTCCGGAACCGTCGGTTACCCCCAGAGGCTCGGCAACACGGTAACGAACCTCACGCGCGGCAGCTACATCGAGATCCCCATGACCTTCGATTCGCCCGGCATCTACCGCGCCTCTATCAGCACGGCCACACCGCTTGCGGGCGGCGCCGCCGTTCCGTGCCCATCGCCGTCCGTTCAACTCGACTTGCGCCCGGCCAGCTCGAACGCGCACTACGCCACGGATGACATCGCCATCCCGAGCAGCGGCAGCGCCTTCGTGTCAACGACTGTGGCGGACATCCCGGTCCTCCAATCCGGTGACTATATCCTGCGGATGGTCGACACAACGCTGTTCCACACTACGGTTGCGAACCGCGCCAACTTCAACGCCTACGGAAGCGGCGGGTTCATCTCGAATCGGGTGGACGTGGGCCAGGCCGTCTTCACGAAAACCGGCGACCTGCCGGCCACCGCGACCCTCAGCGGCGTTGTGACCGGCAGCGACATCGGCGGCGGCGGCGTGGCCGATGCGGAGGTGATGGCCAACCCCGTGGGCGCTGGCGTGCCGGAGCCCAGCATCCTCTGGCAGAAAGGGTTTTGGACGACATCGGACGCCACGGGCGCCTACACCTTGCCCGTATTGGCCGGAGCGTATGACACGCAGGCCGGCCAGGCAGCCATGTTTGCATACCCTGGCGGCCTGACGACGGCCACGGTGGCCGGCGGCGCCACAGCCACAGCCAACATCAGCCTCCCGTCCCGCGTCACCCAGGACGCGAGCGGCCATTACCAGATCCACGTGGAGGCCGAGTACTTCATCGCCAAGCCCGTAGACTCCTTCGGCGCCGGCTACCCGGCTTCGATCATCGCGTTCCAGCAGAACGCCCAGGCCTCCAACCAGATCGCCCTCGGGTACACCGATGCCGGCGACTTCGTGGACATCCCCGTCGACGTGCCGGCCGGGGCCGGCGGAACCTACACGCTGACCGACTACTACTTCAACGGGTACTGGGACGGCGTGTCCAAACCGGACGGCGACGTCTCCTTCACCGCCAACGTCGGCACGGGCAATGAGAGCAAGACCCAGGACCTCCAGCCGAACACGTCGCCCACGGCCGATCCGGCCGGCGGGTACAACACGCCGGGCGTCAAGGTCTTCACCCAGCCGATCACATTGGTGGAGGGGCACAACGTCATCCGCCTGAAGCTCGAGGCCGGCTCATCCAACTTCGACGCATTCATGCTGACGTCGAGCGCGGCGTTCCCGGCGCGGCCATCGGCCACGCGGGCGCTGCGCATCCTCGCCGGACTGGACCCGGCGCCGGCGCCGCCATCGGGCGCCGCGTTCAAAGCCCTGGACGTGACGCTTGACAACAAGATCGACATGGAAGACGCCGTGAAGCTGGCCCGTTCCGGCCAGTTCTGATCGGCGAGGGGCATACGGCCTTCGGCGTTGGGTCTCGGGACCGAATGCCGAAGGCCGTTTCCTCAGGCCTCTGCCCAAAACAGGGGCATGGGCGCCTCAGTGAGGGCGATGCAGGAATCACCGTTCCGTTACGCCGCCCGCCAGCGTCGCCAAAGGCATCCCCGTAACATTTGAGGTATCCGTTCGAGACAGCGGAGGGACAGCCCATGCCAGCGCCATCGACCCTGAGCCCAAGGCAGCTACCGTGGTCGTAGGCTGAGAGACAGGCGGGCGGGCGCCGCTGCACGGTCCGCCAGATAGATGACGCCTCCCCGCCTCTCGCGAGGCAGGGAGCAGACCGTCTGAGGGCGGAGCGGAAAGCGCGGGGCGCCGCTTCGGCGTTAGTTACCGTCGCGCCGCGGCGACATGCTTCCCCGCCAGCGGGTATCGCTCCACGTACTCCTCGTAATTGCCCATGAAATCCCGGATGCCGGAGTCGGTAAAGGCCAGGATGCGAGTGGCCACGCTTGAGATCAGGTCGCGGTCGTGGCTCACGAGGATCACCGTTCCATCGAACTGGGCCAGTCCTTCCGATAGGGCGTTCACCGATTCCAGGTCCAGGTGGTTGGTCGGCTCGTCGAAGATCAGAACCGGCGCTTGCAGCAGCATGAGGCGCGCCAGCAGCAGGCGGGCGGTTTCACCGCCGCTCAACACCTCGGTGCTCTTCGAGGCGTCGTCGCCGGTGAACAGCATGCGGCCGAGGAGGGCGCGCACAGCCTGGGGTTCGCCGTTGGGCTCGTAGCGCAACAGCCAGTCCCCCATGGCCACGCCGGGCTCGATCTGCCCGGCCGTGTCCTGCGGGTAGTAGCCCTGCACCATCCCGTTGCCCCACTTCGCTTCGCCCCCATCCAGCGGGATCTCGCCCAGCAGGCAGCGGATGAGCGTGGTCTTGCCCACGCCGTTTCCGCCGATGATGGCAACCTTGTCGCCGCGCATGATCTCCAGGTTGAGGCCTTCGAAGATGACGGCGCCGTCGAATGACTTGGAGATGCTCTTCGCGACCACCACCTCGCGGCCGCTGGGCTTGTTCTGCTCGAACCGGATGTAAGGGCGCTGGATGTTGGAGCGCTTCAGGTCCTCCGGCGCCAGTCGCTGGATCTCCTTCTTGCGGCTTTGCACCTGGCTGCTGCGTTGGCCGGCGCCGAAGCGGGCCACGAACTCCTGCAGCTGGGCGATCTTCTTCTCCTTCGACTTGTTCTCCGACTCGATGGTGCTGCGGGCCTGCGCCTTCGCCGCCACCATATCGTCGTAGCCGCCGGGGTAGATGATGATCGTGTCGTAGTCGATATCGGCGACATGGGTGCAGACGGCGTTCAGGAAATGGCGGTCATGGCTGATGACGATGAGCACTCCGCGATAGTCGTGGAGGAAATCCTCCAGCCAGTGGATGGAGTCCAGGTCCATATGGTTGGTCGGTTCATCCAGGAGGAGGGCCTGGGGGCCGCCGAACATGGCCTGAGCCAGCAGCACGCGGAACTTGATGTCCGTGGGCAACGTGTACATCAGGTCTTCATGGCGATCGTCCGAGAGGCCGATGCCGCGCAGCAGTTCGGCGGCCTCCACCTCGGCCATGTAGCCGTTCTCGTCCGAGATGATCTCCTCCACCTCGCCGAGGCGCGCCATCTTCTCGCTAGAGAAGTCGCCCGCTTCGTAGAGCTCGTCGCGCTCCTTCATGGCGTACCACAGCGGACCGTTGCCCATCATCACGGTGTCGATGATGCGCTCCTCGTCGAAGGCGAACTGGTCTTGGCGCAGCACGCCCACCTTCCTCGGCTTCACCACCGTGCCGTTGTTGGTGGGCTCCACCTCGCCGGAGAGGATCTTCATAAAGGTGGACTTCCCCGCGCCGTTGGGTCCCGTGAGGGCATATCGGTTGCCGGACTGGAACTGCACGTTCACTTCATCGAAGAGCGTGCGTCCTCCGTAGGATTTGGTGACGTTGCTAACCACTATCATCTGCTCAAGGCCTGCCTTCCGCGTTTCATATCACGCGCAGTTCAATAACACACGCAGTGCAATAACGCACAAAAAAAGAGACGCGCTCCGCGCGTCTGTGCGACTTTCATTATACCAGATATCCCCCTGCCGCGGGCGAACTGAGCACGGCGAAGACGCCTGGCAGTGAACGGCCAGGCGACGAACCTGCGAAGGACCGCCCCGCTGCCGCTTAGGTCGCCGGGTCCTCGGCTCTCCCGACGCCGGCCAGAGAGAGTCCAAGAAGCGCCAGCATCGCCCCCCGCCTTGTTCGCTTGCTCATACGTCCTGATTCCTCTCCCCAATCCCGCGGTTAGGCCGGCCCTCGCCGGATTTCGCCCGCTCTGCAGTCGGGCGCGGCGGGCAGGCCGCCAGATCGTACGGCGCCTGCCTATCAGGCGAGCGGGGGCCGGGGGGTTGTTCTCCATCCCAAGGCCGCTCGTTGCCGCAGGTTGGCGGCAACTCAAGCCCCACGGGAATGCGGCCGACGAGTAAGATATGGCTTCCGGCAGCGGCAAATAGCGTGCAAGCGAATAGGCTTTGCCGGCATCTCGGCGCCGGGGCTACGGTCTCGTATCCGGGAAACGGCTTCGGCCCAAGATCCTTTCCCCCAGTGCAACCGCGCCGGGTCTTAACAGCGTAAGTTGGAGCGTACCAATGAACAGCGGAACTGCCAAGAGCATTCTACTCACCTTCTGCAGCGTCGGGACCCTGTGCATCGCGGCCGCATCCGCACCGCAGCCGGCCGGTAAGCCGGCGCGAAAGGCAGTCACCAGAATCGCCGCAGCAGAGGTCGTCCCCACACTTAGCGCGCCGAAGAGCTCCCCGCTGATCGAAAGCGGCGATGACGGTACGCTCACCTCGGAGATGATCGCCCTGCCCCCCGATTTCCGTGGCGTCAATACCGTGCGTACCCTGCTTGGACAGGTGGTGGGCGACCTGAAGTTCGTGCAGCAAGATGGCAAGATCCTGGTCGTCGGCGCGCCGGCGGACATCCGTCTCGCTCGCAAAGTCGTGGAAGCCGCCCAAACAGGCGATATCCGAGACGCAGCCACAGACAAGCTGGCGGAGGTGATGTCGGTGGGTTACCTCCGGCCCGAGGACGCGATGCGAACGCTCAGCCAGGTGCTTCCTGGCCTTGAGGTGAACTGCGCAACGCCAAATACCGCGTTGACCGTATCCAGCCCTGGACCCTTCGCCTCGACCAACAAGGGCCTCACCACGATTCTGACGGGCGATCCGGGCTCGGGCCAGGTGGTGGGGGTGGTCATGCCGGAAGCTACAAGGGCCCCGGAAGACGTCACCAAGGCCGTTGGCTTCCCAGTCGGCCCGGACGGGGCAGGCGTCACCAAGATGGTAGAGCCAACCGAGCAACCAGCAGCAAGATCCGGCAACGCGCTGGTGCTGGTGGGCACCAAGCAGCAACTGGACATAGCCCGCACATTGCTGAAGCAGATCGATACGCCGCCGGCCCAAGTGATCGTTGAGGCGCGGATGCTGGAACTGTCGCCGGACTACTCCAAGCGGCTCGGCATCTCGTGGGCGGATATCGGCGGCGTGTTGACCTCTACGTCACTCCAGGAAAATGGGCCTCAGACGGGCGTCCGGTTCGGGCGCTTCACGCGCAGCCCGATCGAGATACAAACGACCATCAGCGGCCTGATTCGCGACGGGCAGGCTCGCATGCTTGCCAACCCCAGCGTCTCCGTCGTCAACGAGCAGGAGGCCGTGATCTTCGTGGGCGACCAGCTCAAATACCTGGCCGCGCAGAGCCTGGATACGAACGGGCGCCCGCTCTTCACCTTGGCCAACCAGGATATCGGCGTGAACCTGGTCGTCAAACCTTCCATCAACCTGACGGACAGCACCGTCACCCTCAAGCTCGTTCCGAGCGTCAGCACGTTCGTGCAGTTCGTGGAAGCCCCGGGCGGCGGCGCGCTGCCCCAGGTGCGAACCCGTCTCGTTGACACCACGGTCCGCCTGCGCGATGGGGAGTTGCTGGCCATCGGCGGCCTCATCAACGACCAGGACGTTGTCTCGATGCAGAAGGTCCCTTTCCTCGGCGATCTGCCCGTTCTGGGCGAGTTCTTCCGCCACCGTCGCAAGGAACACACCCGCACGGAACTGGCGATCCTCATCCGCCCGCGCATCGTGCGCGATACCGAGACGCTTCCCACGGGTCCGTTCACCGAGAACCTAACCATCGACTCGGTGCAACCCATGGCCAATCCCGTCGGCGCGGGAGCGCCGGCGCCCTCCCGGCCGAAACCCTGAGGGCCGCGCGGCGGCAGACGACATGGCGCCCGTAGCCTCGGCGCGCCACAGAGCGACCGCCAGCTACGGGCTGACGCCAGCCGCCGCTTCCCCAAGCCGCTTCAAGTAACTCGGCGCCGTGCAGGCGGACCGACGCGACGGGGGCCGCCTGCACCATCGCCTTGTCATCTTGCCGTGGCCTTGGTGCGGCCATGTGGCCTATCCAAGCTTCTAGTGGCCGGACTTCAGTGTATCGGCCACGGTGACCGCGAATGGCGTCGTGGGCCGGCCGATGAGTTGGGAGAGTTGTCGCCCCTCGTCGAACAGGGCGCCGCGCGATGCTCCAACGTCCCAACCGGCCAGCGCTCTTGCAAGGAGCTCAGGCAATCCGAACCCGATGAGGGCCGCGGCGTACTCCGCCTCCGACAGGTCCCTGTATGGGATGTCGGCGCCCGTCTGCCGCGAGATCTCCACGGCCAGGTCGCTCAACGTCCAGGATTCGTCGCCGGCGAGTTCGTAGGTCTTTCCCTCGTGCCCCTTGCCGGTCAGAACGGCGACCGCAGCCTCGGCGTAATCCTCGCGTGTGGCGGATGAAATCCGCCCGTCGCCCGCGCACCCAAGGAACGCGCCGCCGGCCACGGCGCCCGGGATTGAAGCAGTGTAGTTCTCCGTGTACCAGCCATTGCGCAGGATCGTAAAGGGAATGCCCGAAGCCCTCAAGGCGGTTTCGGTGGCAAGATGCTCCTCCGCCAGATCCAACGGCGACGTGTCGGCATGGAGCAAGCTTGTGTAGACAATCTGCGCCACACCGGCCTTTTGGGCGGCCTCAATCACGTTGTGGTGCTGCGTTGCCCGCTGACCCATCTCGTTCGAGGAGATCAGAAGCAGCACATCAATGCCGGATAGAGCTCGGTCGAGGGTTTCAGGATTTGTGTAGTCGGCTTCGCGCACCGCTACACCAAGATCGGCCGCTTTGTGCGGCGTGCGCGCAAGCGCAAAAATGTCGGAGGAAGGCAGCTTGCCCTTCAGCCTGTCGATGGCGAGCCGGCCGAGTTGACCCGTGGCTCCCGTAATGGCGATGGTCATTCTTCCGTTTCCTTTCTTATTGGCGGAGTTCCCCTCCGCCACCGGACCTAATTGCAGCTAAGCACGCCCTGTAACAAGGGCGGGTCCTACCCCTTGATGGCGTCGGTCGGAATGCGTTTCCTCACGCGCCGGCAGTCCCCCCAACTGCCTCCCTCATTCGCTCTTTGTCGCGCATCGGCGGCTCGCCGAAGAGCCGTTTGTACTCGCGGCTGAAGTGCGAGGCGTCGTCGTAGCCCACGCGGTAGCCGGCGCTGGCGGCGTCGACGTCTTCGCTGAGCATCAGCCGCCGCGCCTCCTGTAGCCGCACCTGTTTCTGGAACTGCAACGGGCTCATCGCGGTCACGGCCTTGAAGTGGGCATGGAACCCCGATATGCTCATGCCCAGCTCCCGCGCGAGGTCTTCAATGCGGAGCGGCTGGTCAAAGTCTTCCCGCAGCCGTTCCACCGCCTTCGCGATGCGGTGGCTGCGGCCGCCGAGGACGGCCAGATGCCGGAGCCGGCCGCCCTGCTCTCCCACGAGGAGCCGGTAAACGATCTCCCGCTTGATAAGCGGCGCCAGGATGCGCGCCTCGCCAGGCGAATCCAACAACCGCACCAGCCGCACCGTGGCATCTAGCAGATCGGCGGTCAGCGGGCTTACTGTCATGGCCTTGGCGTCGGGGCCGTTCCCCACGGGCATGTGACCCGCCTCCACCATGACGGAGCTGACGAGGGCTGGATCGAGATCCAGGCGGAAGCTGAGGAAGGGGCGCTCCCTGGACGCCTCGACGATGTGGCTCACCGCCGGCAGATCGAGCGTGGCAAGGAGGTAGTGGTAAGGGTCGTACTGGAACCGCTCCTCACCCAGCAAGATCTCCTTGCTCCCCTGGGCGATTACACAAAAGGCCGGCTCGGCTACGGCGTGGCACGGCTCCGTGGGCGTGGAAATGCGGCGAAGGAAGAGGCCGCTCATCGGCTCAACAGCGCCGTCCCTTGGAATGGCCCGCCCGATACGGTCCACCAACTCCTCCCGGTTCACCTGCGCCTGCTGCGCCTCCCGCTCTATGTGGTCTGTTTGAAAGTACGTCATCACCTACATCTTACCAGACTCGCGCGCCCTGTGAGCGCATCCTCTACAAGTTTTGTAGGATCGTTCAAGACTCTTCGACTTCTGTTCTATGGCCGTCGCCTCACATCGGCGTACCATAGACGTAGCGGCATCGACGACACGCCGCCGGATCGCTCAGGCCCTGGACTTTTGTTCAGCGGCAAATGGAAAACCGGCCGGCCCGACGCCTGAAAGGAAGAGACATGCGGGAGTACAAACGAGGATTGGCCGGTGATCATGAGTAAGAAGGTCTTGGCGATATCGTCTAGCCCGCGAAGAGGGGGCAACTCGGACCTGCTGTGCGACGAGTTCGTCAGCGGCGCGCAAGAGGCCGGGCGCCAGGCGGAGAAGGTCACCTTGAGCGGGAAACGAATCGGCTATTGCACGGGTTGCGGCGCCTGCCTCAACGGAGCGAAGGCCTGCCCCCAACGAGATGACATGCCCGATATCCTGGAGAAGATGATCGAGGCCGACGTCATCGTGATGGCGACGCCCGTCTACTTCTACGCCATGTGCGCCCAGATGAAGACGCTGATTGACCGAACGTGCGCCCGCTATACCGAGATCAGGGATAAGGATTTCTATTTCATCGTGAGCGCGGCCGACAGCAGCAAGCCGGCGATGGAAAGGACGTTGGAAGGATTCAGAGGGTTCACTTCCTGCCTCGCTGGCGCAAAGGAAATCGGCGTTGTTTACGGAACCGGCGCCTGGAGCATGGGCGAGATCAAAGGGAGCCCGGCGATGAAACAGGCCTATGAAATGGGAAAACGGGCGTAACGGCGATGCAATCAGGACCGCGTGCGGAATCACTAACGTCGAAGCCAAGGAGAACCAGTATGCGTAAACTAGGATTCGGTTTGATGCGCCTGCCAATAACGGACGTCGAAAACAGGGCGAGCATCAACCAAACGCTTGTCAATGAGATGGTGGACTATTTCCTGGACAGGGGGTTCACCTATTTCGATACGGCATACCCGTATCATCAGGGGATGAGCGAAGTTGCGGCCAGAAAGGCCCTTGTGGAAAGGCGCCCAAGGGAATCCTTCACGCTGACCAACAAGATGCCCACCTTTCTGGTGACCGGCAGCGAAGACTATCAGAGGTACTTCGACGAGCAGATCGAGCGGTGCGGCGTTGAGTTCTTCGACTACTACCTGCTGCACAACCTCGGCGCGAAGAACGACGCGAACACCCTGAAGCACGGCGGGTTTGAGTTCGTGAGCAAGCTGAAAGCCGAGGGCAAGGTAAGGCATCTCGGCTTCTCCTTCCATGACAAGGCGGAACTCCTGGACAGGATACTGACGGACCATCCTGAGATGGAATACGTGCAGCTTCAGATCAATTACATCGACTGGGACAACGACAGCATCGAATCCCGAAAGTGCTACGAAGTCGCGACGAAGCACGGGAAACCCGTCATCGTGATGGAACCCGTCAAAGGCGGCTCTCTTGCCCATCTGCCGGAAGAGGCGGAGAAGCTGTTCAAAGCCTGCCGGCCGGACATGAGCATGGTCTCGTGGGCTGTCCGTTTTGCCGCATCCTTGGACAACGCGTTTGTAGTGCTGAGCGGCATGAGCAGCCTCGAACAGGTCGTTGACAACACGAGCTACATGCAAGAGATGGCGTCCCTCAGCGATGATGAGAACGAGGCCATCGGGAAAGCCGTTGAGATCATCAACAGCAGCTCCGCGATCCCTTGTACGGCGTGCCAGTACTGCGTTGACGGCTGCCCGCAAGAGATACCGATCCCCAAGTACTTCGCGCTCTACAACAATCAAGAGCGATTCGGGCTTACCGCGGCCCACGCGAATTACTACATGAATCTCAATCAGGATTCCGGCAAAGCCTCTGACTGCATTGAGTGCGGGCAGTGTGAACAGAGCTGTCCACAGCACATTGACATCATCGAGCAGTTGACGAAGGTGGCGACGGTATTCGACGCGGCGGTTTGGTGAGCCGCCCAGACGGCGGCGTGAACGCATAGGGATCGCGGGGCCGGCGGGCGATGCTGCTTCTGAGGAGTAAGGGGTACTATGAGCGAGAACATCGAAGGAAAAGTCGTCGTCATCACGGGCGCCAGCAGCGGGCTGGGAGAGGCGACGGCCCGGCATCTGTCCGCCCAGGGCGCCGCCGTTGTGCTGGGCGCGCGGCGCGCCGATCGTATTCAGGCGCTTGCGGACGATCTGAACGGCCAGGGCGGCAAGGCGCTCGCCGTGGCCACGGATGTCACCGATCGTAACCAGGTGAAGGCTCTGGTCGATGCCGCCGTGCATACGTACGGGCGTATCGACGTGATGATCAACAACGCTGGGCTGATGCCGCAATCGCCGCTGGAGCGCCTCAAGGTCGATGAGTGGGACCGGATGATCGACGTGAATATCAAGGGAGTGCTGTACGGCATCGCCGCGGCGCTGCCCTACATGAAAGAGCGGAAGGCCGGGCACTTCATCAACGTTGCCTCGGTGGCCGGCCACAAAGTCCGGCCCAACGGCGTGGTCTATTCGGCCACAAAGCACGCCGTGCGGGTCATCTCCGAGGGGCTGCGCCAGGAGGTGAAGCCCTACAACATCCGCACAACGGTCATCTCGCCGGGCGCGGTCGCCACGGAGTTGCCGGACAGCATTTCCGAGCCGGACATTTCCGAGGGCATGCACCAGTACTATGAGGAGCTGGCGATCCCCGCCGACTCGTTCGCTCGGGCGGTCGCCTTCGCCATGAGCCAGCCGGAGGACGTGGACATCAACGAGATCCTCTTCCGGCCCACGGCGCAGGAATACTAGGGTGCTCTGTTCGGAGGAAATGGTCCGTGAGCCCCTCGCGGGTCCCGCGAGGAACCTTTGCTCTATGAAAGGAATAGAACGATGAGTCTACCCAAACGAAAACTCGGCCGGCAGGGCCTGGAGGTCTCGGCCATCGGCCTGGGCTGCATGGGGATGAGCCAATCATACGGCCCCGCGGATGACACGGAATCCATCGCCACCATTCATCGCGCCATTGCCCTCGGCTGCACCTTCCTCGACACGGCGGAGGTCTATGGCCCGTACATCAACGAGGAGTTGCTTGGCCGGGCGCTGAAGGGGCGGCGCGGCCAGGTGACCCTCGCCACGAAGTTCGGCTTCCGCATTGAGAACGGCAAGCAGATGGGAACCGACCGCGATAGCCGGCCGGAGCACATCCGCGAGGCCGTGGAGGGCTCCCTGCGGCGACTTCAGACCGACCGCATCGACCTGCTCTATCAGCATCGCGTCGATCCGGAGACGCCGATGGAGGATGTGGCAGGCGCGGTGGGTCAATTGGTGGCCGAGGGCAAGGTGCGCTTCTTCGGCCTCTCCGAGGCGGGCGTCGCCAACATCCGGCGCGCCCACGCCGTCCACCCGGTCTCCGCGCTCCAGAGCGAGTATTCGCTGTGGGAGCGGAACCTGGAGGCGGATGTCCTGCCGGCGATCCGCGAGCTGGGAATCGGCCTCGTGCCGTTCTCGCCCCTTGGTCGCGGCTTCCTGACGGGCGAGGTCAAGCGGGCGGAGGAGTACCCCGAAGGCGATTTCCGGCGCGGCGACCCCCGCTATCAGGGCGAGAACTTCGACGCCAACACGCGGGCGGCGGAGGCGGTGCGCGATGCGGCTCGGTCGCTTGGCGTCAAGCCGGCGCAGGTCGCGCTGGCCTGGCTGCTCCACAAGGGGACGGACATCGTTCCGATTCCGGGAACGAAACGCATCCAGTACCTGGAGGAGAACGCAACCGCCGTTTCCATCTCGCTCGACGCGGCGCAGATGCAGGCTCTCGATGCCGCGCTCGCGCCGGAGAAGATCGCCGGGCCGCGCTACAACCCAACGGTGATGACCATGGTGGACCGCTAAACAGGTGCTTGGTGTTGATGGTGAAACTCAGAAAACTTGCATGGTAGCGCCGGGGG
>DASXUL010000193.1:0-81075 GCA_036504855.1 Armatimonadota bacterium
ACACGGCAAGCCGTGTCCCTACAGTTCGGTGTCCCCGTCCACCGTTCGGTGGATGGAACCAGGCAGGCGTAGGGACACGGCTTGCCGTGTCCGCCCCCTATCAGCTGGGAATCAGAGGCTTCTCATGGGGTCGGCGAACTCCCAGTTTCACCCTAACGGCGCCCTAAGCGCCCTCGTCAGCCGTCAGCTATCAGCTATCAGCCGTCAGCCTTCAGCGCCGAGAGCCCCTCGCCGACCCGAAGGGGCTCCCTCCCCACGTCACGCTGAGCGAAGCGAAGCGTCTCGGCCTGACCCGTCACATAGCGCATCGCGGCTGGCGCCCGGGCCAAGGCTCGCATCGGCGCCCGTCATGCTGCCGCTATGCGACGGGTACAGGCCGAGACCCTTCGCCGCACTCAGCGTGACGTGGGGAAAGCTCCGCCCCCGGCGCTGACGGCTGACAACTGACGGCTGACGACTGACAACTGACGACTGACAACTGACGACTCAAATGCTGGTACAATGGAAGGTATGAGCCTCCGGGTTTGGGCACTGGCCAGCGGCAGCAGCGGCAATAGCTTCCTCGTGCAGGGCGGAAATACCACCGTCCTCCTCGATGCCGGCTTCCCCATGCGCACCATCCGCGGGAAGATCGCCTCCGTGGGCGTGGACCCCGCGCTGGTGGAAGCCGTCTTCCTCACGCACGAACACTCCGACCACGTCGGCGGCGTGGGCCCCGTCTGTCGCGCCTTCAAGGTCCCGCTCGTCGCCAACGCCGCCACCCTCCGCGCCGCCGCCCGCGTGGCCGGGTCCACCGAGGCCATGGAAATGCCCACCGGTACCGAGATCCAGATTGGGGACCTCCGCGTTGCGTCCTTCGCCGTCTCCCACGACGCCGCCGAGCCCGTCGGCTACACATTCCAGTGCGGCCCCCACAAAGCGTGCTACGCCACCGATACCGGCGTCTTCACGGAGCCCCTGCGCGCCGCCATGGAGGGCGCCCGCCTCCTGATCCTGGAGAGCAACCATGACATCCCGCGCCTCCAGCGCTCGGCCTACAACGATTTCCTGAAGCGCCGCATCCTGGGCGATTCCGGCCACCTCAGCAACGACGCGGCCGCCGACGCCATCGCCGCCCATTCCCTGCGTAACGACCCCGCCGAAGTGTGGCTGGCCCACCTCTCCGCCGAGAACAACAGCCCGCGCCTGGCGATGAAGGCCGCCGTTGGCGCCCTCCGCGCCGGCAGGCCCGAGAACATCCGCCTCTTCGTCGCCCAGCGTGACGTCGTCAGCCGCCATTGGGATTCCGGCGCCAACTGGTGGCAAAAATCGCTCTTCTGAATCGAAGGCCCCGCGCGGCCAAGGCTGCTGACTTCCGCCGATGACCACAACGCCCTGGAAATGCCCGCAGTGCGGGTACGATAACGCCGTCTCCGCCGCCCTCTGCAACCTCTGCGGCGAAAAGCGCGCCAGCCCGGAACCGGCCGCGGCGCCCGCGTCCGTCCGCTTCCCCGCCGAGTCCGCCCGGCCGGCCGCCGATGGACTCCAGCCGCAGCGACTTCCCGATGGCCCGGTGAAGCGCCTCGTTTTCGACTCGCCGCGCGGCGCGGGCCTGCAACCGCCCGCTCGGCGGATCCTGAATCCAGGGCCGTCCGCGCCGAATCGACCGCCGGCGAGTGCGCGCGCCATCCTCGCCGGAGTGGACAACTGGACCAGGGCCGAGTTCGTGGCCCTGTTGCCGCTTTCGCTCATCGTCTATGCGTTGCCCGGCGGCGTCCGCCACCCGAGGGCCCGCCTGGCGTTGCACATCCTCGCCCTCGCCCTGCTGATCGCCTTCCTGCTCTGCCTGCCGATGCTGGCCTCGCTGTTCTCCCGATTCATCGACGAGGCCCGGGCGGCCATGGGCGACTAGCATGTACAGGGAGTGCGGCGGCGTCCCGCTTGCCAACAACACCCCGGCCCCCCGGGCCAGACAGCCTGCCCTTACTGATGACGAATACGCCCTGGAAATGCCCGCAGTGCGGGTACGATAATGCGGCCTCCGCCGCCCTGTGCAACCTGTGCGGCGAGATGCGGCCCCGCGCGGAGCCGCCCCCGCCCGTGGTCGCGCCCCCCGCCGCGCCCCCCGTTGCGCCCGAGCCAACAGGCCTTCAGCCGCCCAGCCTGGAATCGCCCGCGGAGCAGTGGAGCAGCCCCTCCAAGCCGCCGCAGGCCTTCGATGGTTCGCAGACCGCGTGGTCCAACCCGTCGGCCGGACAGTGGACGAAGCCGCCCCCCGGCGCGTGGCCCCAGGGGCCGCCGCCCCAGGCGCCGCGCGGCCCCGGCTGCGAGGTATTGGTGGAATTCGTGGCTCTGCTGCCGCTGTCGCTCTTCGTCTACACGCTCCCTGGCGGCCTGCGCAACCCCAACGCCCGCACGCTGCTGCGGATCCTCCTCGCCGTGATGTTCATCATCGGCATCCTGGCGATCCCCACCATGGTCTCCCTGGCCCAGCACATCCTCGCCGGCGCCCAGGGCTCCCTCGGCGAATAGCCGCCGCGGACGCTCCCGCAACCCACCCACCATCCAGCTCAGCGCACTCGCCCGGAAACGCCGCCCGGCTCCCGCCGCCGGCTGACCGCTGCAACCGCCGCCACGCTGACCGCCAGGACGCCGACCATCCGACGGCTCGCCGCGGGGTTGAACCCGCGTAAGGCGCTATAAGCGCCCCCCGTGCCGGCTGCACCGCCCAGAAACAGAATCGTCCAGAACTCGCCGCCGCTCAGCGCGCGCCGCCCCCCATTCGCGCCCGAAAACCACCCCCAGTGGACCGCCGTGCTGCACAACACGATCAGCGCCATCACGGCGCCGACCGCTAACGCCCCTGGCCTGGCGCGCGTCTCAGCGCAGCGGAAAACGAGGGCATAGCCGATTCCCTGTCCAACCGCGCTGGCGAAAAACGCCCACGTCTTCCAGTTCCAGGGAACTGCCCGGCCCCCGCCCCTCGCTTTCGCCCCATCGCACTCGTCGTTCCGCATAGCGCCCCTCCGCGCCCAGCCGCCCAGGCGGCGCCGGTTTCGCCGGCGTGCAGCAGCCCTGGCACGAGGGCATTCTATCCAGCCGCCGCGCGCGGCAACAAAGCGGCGAGGGGCCCAAAACGCAGCCCGGCGGCGGGCCGGCGATCCCGCCGGGCATCCGCCCAACGAAACCGCCAAACCGCCGCCGCTCATCCCATCCCTCCGCGCTCAGGCTGCGTCGTACTCCGCCAGCTCCCACAGCAGGCGGGCCGCGCTGGCGTTCTCAATCAGCTCGCGCCGCTCGTCGGCCGGGTGCTCCACCGTCCACGCGTTGTGGTAGCCCCCGTCCGAGCAGCGCACGTAGCGGTCGCCAAACTCCGCGTGCCGCCGCACCGCCTCCAGGTAGCCCGGCTGGCCCGTGGCGTCGTGCAGGCGCAGCAAGGCCTCGCAGAACAAATGGCTGAAGCGCGCCGTATTGGCGATGGCGCCCGTCTCCGGGTCCGCCCAGGCCGCCAGTCCGGCGTCCGCGATGCGGCGCGCCTCGGCCAGATACGGTTCATCGCCCGTCGCTTCGTACAGGAGCACGTTGGAGCGGATCATCAGCGCGCTGTTGTAGGTCCATTTCGTCTTGTTCAGCGTGCCGTCCACGGTGAGGTTATCCCAGAACAGCCCGTCGGCGTCCTGGAACGTGCGGTTCGTCCATTCCACGATGCGCTTCGCCCAGAAGAGCTGGTCGAGATCCTTGCCCACCAGGAACAGCCGCAGCGCCGCCGCCGCCGTGGGCCCGTTGGAGCACGTGTTCTTGGAGCGATGGTCCTCAAACCAGTAGATGCCGCCGCCCAGCGCGTCGTCCCACCCGCTCAGGCAGAACTTCTGCGTTTCGCGCGCCCAGCCCATGTACGCCGCGTCGCCGGTCACTTCGTACGCTTCCACGAACCCCAGAACCAGCCAGGCGTTGTCGTCGTAATACTTCCCGGAGCCGGGCGCCTTGTTGTAGCTGTCCAGGAATCCGGCAACGGGCGTGTCGTCCCAGTAGCGGCGCAGGCCGCGCGCAAATCCGTCCAGAATCGGCCGGTACGTCTCGGGGTTGCGCCGCGTCGCCGCCGTCAGCGCCGTAAACTGCACCCCGCTGCCCCACATATATTCGTGCGGGGGCAACGTTGGGTCCGGCGGAAGGGCGCCCCGATACAGCCGCGCCTCGTCATCCCAGAACTTCTCCTGGATGAACCGCATCACCGCTTCGGCCTTCTCCGCATACCCCATCGGAATCCTCCGTTAGTCGTCAGTCATCAGTCTTCAGTCATCAGCCCGAAGGCCCCTTACCATGAGCATGGTTATCTCAGGATAAGGAGCCTTCGAACTGATGACTGACGACTGACGACTCCTAGCTATGTATTCCCTCGCCGATGGCGGCCAGGGCGGCTTCCATCATGGCCTCGGGCAGGCTGGGATGGGCGTGGATCGTATGCGCCACCGTCTCGATGGTCGCCTCCGCCGCGATCGCCAGGGTGGCCTCCGCGATCAGGTCATCCGCGTGCGGGCCGATGATGTGGCAGCCCAGCACCTGGCCGTATTTAGCGTCCGCGATCCACTTCACGAACCCCACCCGCTGGTTGATGGCCTGCGCCTTCCCCAACGGCCGGAACGAGAACTTGCCCACCTTCACCTCGTGGCCGGCGGCCTTTGCCTCTTCCTCGGTCATCCCCACGCTGGCCACTTCCGGCGACGTATAGATGGCGGAGGGCACCAGCGCCCGGTCGAACGCCCGGTCATGCCCCATCGCGTTCTCAACCGCCACAATTCCCTCGTCGCTGGCCTTGTGCGCCAGCAGCGGCAGGCCGGACAGGTCGCCGATGGCGAACACCCCCGGCACGTTTGTGCGCAGGTGATCATCCACCACAACGAAGCCGCGCTCCACCTTCACGCCCACCTTCTCGAAGTCCATCGTCAGGTTCGGACGCCGGCCCACCGCCATGAACAGCTTCTCGGCCGGGATGGAGATCTCCTTCCCGTCCTTGGTCTGCGCGATGTAGTTCTTCAGGCCGCCCTCGCCCGGCTCCGCGCGCACCAGCTTCGTCTCCAGGTGGAACTTGATGCCCATCTTCTTGAGCACCTTCGTCAACTCGTCCGCGCACTCCTGCTCCACCCCTGTCAGGATCTTCGGCAGCAGCTCCACCACCGTCACCTGCACGCCAAGCGACTGGTAGATGAAGCCCCACTCCATGCCGATGACGCCGCCGCCCAGGATGACCATGCTCTTCGGCAGGGTCTCCATCTGGAGGGCCGTGTCCGACGTGATGTAATCCGCGCCCACGCCCGGGAGATCGAAGGTAACCACCTTGGACCCGGTGGCGAGGATGATGCTCTTCGCCTTCACCCGGCGGCCGCCCACCGTGAGGGTGTGGGCATCCTCAAAGTCCGCCATCCCCTGGATGACCTGGACGCCGTTCTTCTTCATGAGGAAGTCCACGCCCTTCACCAGCCCGTCCACGATCTTCTTGGTGCGGGCCAGCATCGCCGGCCAATCGGCCCGCACGTTGTCGGCCAGAACGCCCATTTCCTTGCCGTTCTTGGCCGCCTCGTAGGCTTCCACGCAACCCAGCAGGCACTTGGTGGGGATGCACCCCACATTCAGGCACGTGCCGCCCATGTACTGGCCCTCGATCAGCACGGTTTTCGCGCCGAGCTGCGCGGCGCGGATCGCCGCCACATATCCGCCCGGTCCGCCGCCCACAATCGCGATATCGCAATTCACTTCGGCAGCCTCCTGCAAAATCGCCTGCGCCTCGGCCTGGATGTCCGCCAGGTTCAGAGGCTGCGGCGCGGTTTCGGCGCGGCCCTTCACGGCCGCGGATCGCTGCGGCGCGGCCACCGCGCTCTCCATATTCGTGTGGCTGATGGTCGTGTCCACCTTCCTGTTAGGTTTCGAAGGGATTGGGCGCGCGCCCGCGGCGAAATCCGCCCGCCGGGAACCCAACCGCTTGTGTGGGCGTGGTGGGAGTCGAACCCACATGGGTTTCCCCGGCGGATTTTAAGTCCGCTGCGTCTGCCATTCCGCCACACGCCCGACGGTCACCCCGAATTATAGCAGCGGACGCTTGGGCCGGGTTCCCACGGGGTCAGCATCCAGCATCCAGCATCCAGGCCGGAAGCCCTCCTTCAAGAGATTGGTTGTCTCATCGAACGGGGCCTTCACACCGACGGGCGCCGGCGGATGCTGGTTGCTCACCGCCGCGGCGATCCAGTCTCCTGCCCACGTCACCCTGAGCCTGCCAAGGGTGACGCGGGAGAAACGCTCGACTGCAACGCGGGAGCAAGCCATGGGCAGCCATCAGCATCAGGTCGAAAGGCCCCGTTTCATGAGCTCGGTTGTCTCATGGAACGGGGCCTTCGGCCCGAATGCTGAATGCCGGATGCTGAATCCTGATCTCTGTATTCTGAGTCCTGAGTGCTACGAGGTAACCATATACCGCGGGTTCAGCTCTTCGTCGATATCCTGGTCCAGCAGGTAATAATCGTCGGCGGGCGCCGCGTAGCCGCTGTGCTGCGCGGCCCACCGCAACGCCCGCGCGTGGCGGCCCAGCACGTCGATCCCCGCCCGGTTCCACTGATAGCGCGGCGCCCGGGGGCCGGACGGCGGCTGAATCTCCTCCAGGCGCGTCGGCTTCCACTCCAGGTTCAGCCAACCGGCCCGCTCCCACTTCCGCAGGCTCGGCGCCACCGCCGAGCCCGGCATCCCCAGCGCCTTGGCGTACTCCAACCGGTTCAGCGGACCAAAGCCCTGCATCAGCTTCGCCAGCGCCAGCCAGCCGGGCCGCATCAGCGAGGGCTCCGCATCTTCCAGCAGAACCTGCCACGGCTCCGCGAGGTCCTCCTCCGTCCAGTTCACCCCATCCCACCAGCGCGGAACCAGCCGGTTCGTTACCCACCCGAACCGCCACAGCCACCGCCGCCCCCCATCGCTCACCGACCACCGCACCCCCCACGCGCCCCCCTGCCACTCCCACGCCCGCGGCTTCTCCCCCTGTATCGGCGTCGCCTCCACCAGCCAATACGACCGCATCCCATTCAGCATGTCCATCGCCGACATGTACGGGATGCGCAGCGCCTTGATGATGTCCAGGCTTTTCGCCGGACCGTTGGCGCAGAGCCAGCTCACGATGCGCAGGCGCGAAACGCCGCACAGCGCCGGGTGCAGCAGCCAGTTCTGGGCCGCCCCATCTTCGCACCCCGGCTGCCCCGGCCCCCCGTGCGCCTTCACCTTCCGCGCCCCCGTCCCCCGCAACCGCCGCTCCGTCCCCGCTCTCTCCATCGCCATGCCCTCCCATGGGGATGGGCGGAAAGGGGAGAGGATGTCCGGCGCGAGAGGCGGCGGCCGGCCACGAGGTTTCAAACATCCTGCCTGGTTGGCCGCCGGAAGCGAGGTTTCTCCCCAACGCGACCAAGCCGCCAACCCACGTCACCCTGAGCAAAGCGAAGGGGCTCGGCCTGGCGGATCTATCGAGGGTACGTACCAAGCACCGGAATCAGCCCCGTCGTCACCGACCGGCCGGCCGTTTCGCCTGCCAACCGCCCGCGCATCGCAGCATCGCCAGCGCGCCGAAATCGAAGCGTGAAAGCGGGTTGAGGCTCGCCCTGAGCGCCCGCAGCGTGGCCGGGTTGACCCGCAGTTCCTCGCCGATGGCCCCCAGCATAGCGCGCACGCGCGGCGGTTCACCGGGGCCAACCCGAATCAGGCTCGAACCGGCACACGCTCCTCGGCTGGCGGCTCCATTGGCGTGGCCAAGCAGATCCTCTCGATCTCACGCCGTATCGCATTCGCAAGACGCTGAATTGAGGGCGGTCACGGAAGAACCACCCGTACTGATCTTGCTCCATGAAACGTGCGAAATGTGATTCTGTCGCCTGCCGACCGAAGATGGGCATCATACCTGTCCATTTTCTCCTCGGTTCCATCAAGAGGCACTCTGGGAACACAGCCGGCCTTGGATATCGCCCCCCAGCGCATCCAGACGAAGTACCGATCACTAGGGAGAACGCAGACCTTATCCCTGGATCTACCAACGAAATAGCCTTCAGCCCCACCAGGGAGCAATCTTATGATCAGGTCGCCGGTGTGGAACTGGTAGACACGTGAGTCGGTGGACAGTCTGCCATCGACACTAACCTGGGCCAAATCAATCCGGCGCCACAATCGCTGGGAATACGTCAGCCAGCCAACTGCCAATGCAGCAATCGCGCACAATACCGGCGCCGATCTACGGATCACATCAAGAAACCTGAATCGCAATTGCCTGGGCTTCATGGCACGTACCTACGCCACTCGAACCTGTCGCGGCCAATGATGTTTGCAGCGAACATCCCGATTGTTTCCGCCCTGCCTCCAGCGTAGGTCGGCAATCCTGGACCGAGTTTCAACGTCGCATCTCCCGAGGCCCCGGTGAGGGGTGTATACAGACTTCGGATCACTTTCCGGGGGTAGCCATGTTCACTCGCCGAACTCGCCCTTCCCACGGTATGGAGGGAACACATTCCCGCCGTACGGATCGTTGCCCCCGTCAGACCAGACCATATCAGGATCAACAGGAACGACCCACTTCGCCCTCGTCTTTACCAGGTGAACGTCGTAGGCATTCAACTTCCGCGGCGCCCATCGATTTACCACGAGTACACGGGCGTGGTGCGGGGTAATCCATAACACTTTCGTCATTCGAGGCTGCCACGCCCCGTCGTCTACGAGGATCGTCTTGCGTATAGCGGGCTGTAGTCTCGACGAGCAGATCATGGTTTGTGCTTCGACCACAGCGTACGGCACGACCGGCAAGCACAGTACAAACACGATCGCTATGGCCGCTCTCCGATGTAGTCTGGTCGTCTTCTCCGGCCTGTGGCTCAGCCGCCTCGCTTGGTGCACCGTGGTGCGCCGAATCTCAATGGCTATGTAGAAAGCGCACAGATACGCTGCCGCAAGATAGAGAATGATAAGGAGCATTTCGGAATACCTAAGCAGCCGACTGTAGGAGTCGGCGGATCATCGTAACCCCCCTCTAGTTGGGGTGCGTTCAAGTAGATCGCGGCATCGACGCTGTTCCTGCAGACGAGATCATGCTTACCACTACAGGCTGGCCTACCCCCGAACAGCGGTCCGTTGAGAGATGGTAGGACCAACTCGGTTGGATAGTTGAATGCGGCGGGCGTTCTGTGGCCCCATCCAGAGTGCAACCGCTGGTTTATGTCGTCATTCCGCGCAAGGGTACAGCGAGCCAGCGGGCCTTTGCATGTGCTCAGAGGAGTGGGCGCAACTCCTCAAACGTCTGCGCCACCTGTGCCCATGCTGGCACGACGCCGAAGCACAACCGGTCACACTGCTCCGAAAGATCCCTCCCCTTGCCGGCAAAGTGGGAATGGGCTTGTGTGACCGCCTCCTCAAACTCGTCTGTCTGGAAGAGCCTCATGGCGCCTCCGTTCGTCGGTTATGCCTTCGCCTGCCATTCCCGCGCGTGCCGCAGGCCCGCCAGCGCGCCGAAGTCGAAGCGCGACACCGGGTTCAGGCTGTCTCTGAGTTGCTGGAGGGTCTTGGGGTTCACGTGCAACTCCTGACCGATGGCCCCCAGCATGACGCGCACGCGCGGCGGCTCGCATAGCGCCGCACGCGCCAACCGCTCATACATCGCCTGGTCGCCGAGCAGGGTCAGCAACCGCTCAATCGTCTCATGGGGCGGCAGCTCGCTCGTCCGAGCCCGCCGCCTCAGGAAATCCAGCGTGGCTGCCTCTGCTTCAGAGAGTTCGTTCCATCCAGGAGGCCGCCTTGTGTACACCCTCGCGCGCTTTCCGGTAAGCGTCTTTGGGAGGCTGCCCGCAGTGGTGGCGTATTCACCGTGCGGAGCGGTCTGGGTGGTAAACCCCAACAGGTTGGCCGCGTGCACTCCCGCTGGAAAGACCTTCTTGCCCGCGCCCGAGAGACTCTGGATCGCCGTGGGGGAGGGTCGGCTCTTTCCGAAAGCGGTCGGACGGGCGTGGTAGTAGATGCCTTTGCTCGCCCGCTCAATGAAGGCCTCTCGCGCAAGGCGCGACAATGCTTGGCTGACTGCCCCTGGCGGCAACTGGGGGAAATCGCTCCGACGCCAATAGTCCTGCCCGCCGCTCTCAATGGCGTTCCGGACAATAGTGGCCGCGCTGTTCCTCCACCCGCGCTCCTGGGTTTCCGCTGAAGCGCCCATACCCCAATGCTCTCACCAGACCCCCATCCTGTCAAGTTTCATTGCGAATAAACTTGACAGATTCCAGGGCGAACGGACTGAATCCCTTGGGGCCCTCCTTGCGCCTTCGCGCGCATCGGTGGACGAGACAGCGCCAACGCCCCCGCTGTCCGTTGGGCCTTCATGCCTGCAGGCCCGTAGACGGGGGTTTCAACCCCCGGCGCCCATCCTCCGGCGTTCATCCCCTCGGCGTCCATCCCTTCGGCGCTCATCCCCGGGGCAACCATCCCCCCGGCGCTCACTCGGTCGCCTCCCATTCCGCATGCGCATGCCCCGCCGCATGGCGCTCCGCCTGCCGGCAAACGTAATCCCGCACCCGCCCAACGTGGTTCGGGCTCACGCTGAGGGCCGCGTATCCGTCCTGCCACCCAAACCCGGCGCCGCCCGGCAGCGACCGCGCCACGTGCGACGAAACGCCCTTCATCTGCTGCGCCAGCCGGGGGAGATCAACCAGAGGGGGAGTCCGCAACAACACGTGGACGTGGTGCTCCACGCCGCCGATCGCCAGCACTTCGCATCCCAGCTTCGCGGCCTCGGCGGCCACGCAACGGAATACCGCAGCGCGCGCCGCCTCGCCCAGCAGCGGTTGCCGTTGCGCCGTCGCCCAAACGAAGTGGACGTACACCCGGATCAGGCTCTGGCCCATATGCCCGGCCTCCCGGCGCAATTATGCCAATCGCCCGCCCGCTACGCCCAACAACCCGAACGCGGTCCGGGGGTGGTTTCCCGGGGGTTGAAACCCCCGTCTGCCGGCCTCCGGCCGAAAAGGCCCTGAAGGGCCAACGAACCCAATGCAGGCGCCCGTCGCGGACACCGCCCAATCCGTGGGACCTTCAGGCCCATCATGGCCGCAGGCCCGTACACGGGGATCCATCCCCCGGCGCCCACCGTCCCGCTCACGCCGAGCGCCCCCGTGCGGGTCCCCCAGGATTGGGGGGCCAGGGGGGCCGAAAGCCAAACGCTCGGTCCCCGCGTCTCGCCAAACCCCTCGCCCCCACGCTCCGTTGGCCCTTCAGGGCCTTCATGGCCGCAGGCCCGTAGACGGGGGTTTCAACCCCCGGGAAACCACCCCCCGGAATTCATCCTCTGGGCGAAATCCCCTCTCCGCACGGTCGGAATCCGGAATCCGGAATCCGGAATCCGATCCCGCCGCCCCCCTCAGAACTTGCTCCCCTGCACCAGCCTCCGAAACGCCTCCCGGTCCAGCGTTCGGTTCATCGCCTCATCCAGGGTGATCTGGCCGCGCCGGTACAGCTCCGCCAAACTGCTGTCCATGGTCTGCATCCCGTAGGCGCTCCCCGTCTCTATCACGCTCGGAATCTGGAAGGTCTTCCCCTCGCGGATCAGGTTTCGAACCGCCGAGGTCGCCACCATTACCTCGCACGCCGCAATCCGGCCGCCCCCCACCTTCGCGCAAAGCTGCTGACCCACCACCGCTTCCAGCGCGCTCGCAAGCTGAACCCGGATCTGGTCCTGTTGGTGCGATGGGAAAACGTCCACAATGCGGTCAACCGTCTGCGGCGCCGTCCGCGTGTGCAACGTGGCCAGCACGAGGTGACCCGTCTCCGCCATCGTCAGCGCCGTCTGGATGGTCTCCAGGTCGCGCATCTCGCCAATAAGCAGCACGTCCGGATCCTCGCGCAACGCCGCCCGCAGGGCCGCGCTGAACGTCTGCGTGTCGGTCCCCATCTCGCGCTGGTTCACCATCGCCCGCTTGTGCGTGTGGAGGTACTCGATCGGGTCTTCAACGGTGAGGATGTGGCACTCCTTCTCGTTGTTGATCACGTCGATCATCGCCGCCAGCGTGGTGGATTTGCCGGTGCCGGTGGGGCCCGTCACCAGAACCAGCCCGCTCGGCAGCCGCGCGAAATCCTCCAGGATCAGCGGCAGCCGCAGCTCTTCCAGGTTCGGGATGCGCCCCGGAATCGCCCGCAGCGCGGCCCCAACGCTTCCGCGCTGGCGGTAGATGTTCCCGCGGAACCGCGCGTCTTCCCCAATCCAGTAGCTGAAATCCAGCTCGCTCGTCGCCTCAAACCGCTGGATCTGGTCGCCGGTGAGGATGTCGTACACCAGCCGCTGGATGTCCACCGGCCGCAGCGCCTCCCAGGGGGTGTGCGCCAACCGGCCGTCTACCCGCACCATCGGCGGGAGGCCCGCGCTCATGTGAAGGTCGCTGCCGTGCACGGAAATGGCGTATTCCAGCAAATCGTCCAGATGCACCGTCTGCAGCGAAACGTCGCTCGGTCCGTCCATCATCTCATCTTGTCGTCGTTGTTCCAGCATCTCTTGCACTGCTTTCTGCGCCCCGGTTCGGACCCCCCTACCCCCCAATACTGGGGGATCAGATACCGGCCGCTCGGCGTTAGCGCATCGCCAGAACCGAGCGTTCACTCTTGGGTCCCCCAGCATTGGGGGGTAGGGGGGCCGTCCCCCCAGCATTGGGGGGTAGGGGGGTCCGGGTTACCCTGTGTACAACACGCGCAGGCATTCCTCCAGCGTCGTCATTCCCAGCAGGATCTTCTCCATCGCGTCGTCGCGCAGCGTGCGCATGCCGTTGCGCAGCGCCGCCGCGGTCAGGTCCGCCACGCTGCCCTTCTTGAGGATGATCTCGCGCATCTCGTCGTTCACCGTCATCAGTTCGTAAACGCCAACGCGCCCCTTGTAGCCGGTGCCGCGGCAGAAGGGACACCCGGTTCCCCGGTAGAATTGAACGTCCTCGTCCGCCCGCATCCCGAGGTTCACCAGAGCTTGCGGCGAGGGCTTGTAGGCTTCCTTGCACTTCGGGCATATGGTCCGCAGCAGCCGCTGGGCGATCACCGCAACCAGCGCGCTGGAGATCAGGAAGCCCTCAATCCCCATGTCGATCAGGCGCGTCACGCTGCCGGGGGCATCATTCGTGTGCAGCGTCGAGAGCACCAGGTGCCCCGTCAACGCCGCCTCGGTGGCAATCAGTGCCGTCTCACTGTCTCGGATCTCGCCGACCATGATGATGTCCGGGTCCTGCCGCAGCATCGTCCGCAACCCCGACGCAAACGTCATCCCCGCCCGAACGTTCACCTGCGCCTGCGTGATGCCGTTCACGTTGTACTCCACCGGGTCTTCGATGGTGATGATGTTCTTCTCGCCGGTGTTCAGCTTGTTCAGCACGCTGTACAGCGTGGTGGATTTGCCGGATCCGGTCGGCCCCGTCACCAGGATGATCCCGTAGCTCCGCGTCACCGCCTGCTCGAACCGCTCCATCGTGTCCGGCAGCAGCCCCAGCTTGTTCAGACCGATGTTGATGCTGCTCTTGTCCAGGATGCGCATCACCACCTTCTCGCCGTACACGTTCGGCAGCGTGGAAACGCGGAAATCGAACTCCTTGCCGTCGATAATCAGCGCAATGCGCCCGTCCTGCGGCGCCCGCTTCTCGGCGATGTCCATCTCCGCCATGATCTTCATGCGGCTGATGAGCGAGGCCTGCGCCTGCTTGGGCAGTTTCATGCCCTCCATCATGATCCCGTCCACCCGGTACCGGATCCGAACGCACTCCCGCTGCGGCTCAACGTGGATATCCGACGCCTTCTCCTGAATGGCCTGCGTGATGATGAGGTTGGCCATGCGCACCACCGGCGCATCCTGGGCCGCGTTCATCAACTGGTCCAGGCTCACCTCATCGGTTTGCTGCCGCGAATCATCCAACGTCACGTTCAATTCGGTGTTGTGCAGATCGGCAATCGCCGTGATCACCGCATCAGACACGTCATTCTGCGACCGATACGCCTGAGCAATCGCCTGAACAATCTCATCCTCCGCCGCAATCACCGCATCTACATCCATCCCACTTATTAATCGAACCTCATCTATAGCGTAAATATCGAGCGGGTTCTTCATGGCTAGGGTGAGGCGGCCGTCGGCCTGTGCGATGGGGATGCACTTGAGGCGGCGGGCCATTTCCTGGGCCATGAGGCGGGAGAGATCGGGGTCGGCCTGGAACTCGGCGAGGTCCATGAAGGGGACCCCCCACTGCTCGGCCTGGCAGCGGATCTTGTCTTTCTCAGTGATGCAGCCGAGGGAGACGAGGACATCCGCGATGGAGACGTGGGTCTTGGACTGACGTTGGCGTTCCGCGGCGACTTCGAGCTGGTCCGGGGTGACCAAGCCGAAGTCGAGGAAGATATCACCAATCTGGCGTTTTCTAGCGGGGGCAGAGAGCATGGGTTGCAACCATTTGGAACGGGCGGGGCAGGCTGGCGTGCCTGCCCCGTCTGTACATGTCTTTCCATGCACGAAGCGGAATCGGGACGGTGGAGTTCGGGCCTGGGAGGGAATACCCGGTCTGAGCGGCGGAACTCCGGCGCCGGCGAGCGTTCCCCTTCAAGCGTCGAAAGCCATCCGATTGGGCATGGGAGGCTAGCACAGATCGCAGGCGTATCGCGCATACAGCCGATCCGGCCCGGCATGCGCCGGAGCCATTCTGTCAGACGCCGAGCGGCATCCCCTCTCCCTGGCTCGCGCAATGAGACAGTCCACGCGCGCCTGGTCATGCTACCCTTCTGGCAGGAGACCAGCGCACAGGTCTTCCAGGGCCAAACCGGGGCTCCACAAGGTTTGTCCCAAGCCTGTCTGTTGGTCCGTACCCTATCGGGGAACCCTATATATAGAACAGTGATAGTGATAGGAACGTGGATACTGGGGATAACGCCCCCAGGGTTCCGCTTTCTGACGCTGGCTCCACGCTGGACCCATCACGCTTCAAGCCTGTGGACAAGGCTAGGGATTGCGGAGGCGTTTTCCCCGGATGGCCGGCTCTGGGCGGTTTTCCCAAGCTGTGCACAGCCCTGTCCCCAGGCCGTATCCACGGGTTGTGGAAACTTGAGGGGAGCCCACTAATGACCGTTTCCCGCGCGCTCATATCCGCCGAAGAGGCGCGCTTCTATAGCCGCGCCGGATACCTTGTCAAGCCGAACGTGCTAACCGCCGAAGAGCTGGCCAGTCTCCGGCAGGCCGTTGATGAGGCGTCTGCCACCCGCTACGACGTTGCCCACGACGGAACCGGGCGAGACGCCCGGTACGACGCCGTCTTCCACCAGAAGGTGAACCTCTGGCAGGTGCACCCTGGCATCCGCCGCCACACGTTTACCCCGCGCATCGCCGAAATGGCCCGCGTCCTGATGGGAGTTCGGGCCGTGCGGCTCTGGCACGATCAGCTTCTCGTCAAGCAGCCTGGGCAGCCCACCCCCACGCCGTTTCATCAGGATCTCACGTACTGGCCGATGGAGCAGGACCTGGCGATGACCGCCTGGACGGCGCTGGACGACGTGGACGAAAGCAATTCCTGCATGCAGTACATTCCGGGCTCTCACCAGTGGGGCGTATACGATGCGGTGGACTTCATGTCGCCGCAGGGGGTGGCCGAGGTCGCAAAGGGACATGAGGCAGACTGCGTGGCGGTTTCCGCGCCGGTCCCCGCCGGAAGCGTCATCTTCCACCATTCGCTCACATTCCATGGGGCCACGGCGAACGTCACCGATCGGCCGCGCCGCGCCATGATCATCCACTATCAGGCGGACGGGGTTACGTTTAACGGTCGCGCCCACATCGTAAGCGACGTTGCGGGCCTGACCAAGGGAGAACCCATAGCCGGCCACGGGCTCTGGCCGATTCTCGCCGAGGCGGCCTGAAGCGGTTTCGTCAGGGGCCACATACTCCACATCTGCCATGCTCCTCTGTCCCAGAAAGGCTCTCGATATGCGGTGGACGGCACGGTTCGCGCTTCTGATGATCGCGCTCGGCGGAACTCAGGCGGGCGCTCAAGACAACCCGCTGAAGTTCGCTATCCGGCTTTCACCCGAGGCCGCCGCGCGCCCGGTTTCGGGCCGCCTCCTCGTGATGATGACCAACGCGCCGGCGAAGACCGAGGACATTCGAGCGGGGTTTGGCGGAATTGAGGGCGCCGCCGTCTACACCGCTGCGATGGAGGTCACCAACTGGATCCCCGGTCGGCAGGTGACCCTGAACCCGGACACGCTTGCCTACCCAGCGCCGTTCTCACAGGCGCCGAAGGGCGCGTGGCAGGCCATGGCGCTGCTGGACGTTGACCACTCCTTCGCGCGTTCCGAAGAGGGGCCGGGAGACATCAAGAGCGCGGTGCTGGCCCTGCAGGACGTCGATCCATCGAAAGCAGGCTCGATCTCCCTGACCCTGACGGTTGTGAACCCAGCGGAGAGCCTGCAGCCGCCTGCGGGGATGAAGGTTGCGCGCCTGCAAAGCCGGATTCTCAGCGCGTTTATGGGCCGCCCGGTGACGATGGAAGCGGGGATTGCCCTGCCGCCTTCCGCCGCAAGGAACCCCGGCCGCAAGTACCCGGTTGTTCTCCACGTGCCCGGTTTCGGCACGCCGCCGGCCCAGGCAATGGGGCTGTCGCCCTGGACGCTCCAGATGGTCTACCGCCGCGGCGCGAATGGCTCGGAGCCGGAGATGGTGCACGTGTTTCTGGACCCCAACACGCCCCTGGGCCACGCCGCGTTCGCCAACTCAGTGAACAACGGGCCGTGGGGGGACGCCCTTGTGCGTGAGTACATCCCATACCTGGAGAAGCGCTTCCCCATCATCGCGTCGCCGCGCGCCCGGTTCCTCACGGGCCATTCCTCCGGCGGCTGGAGCGCCCTCTGGCTGCAGGTGGCCTACCCGGACGCTTTCAACGGCGTGTGGGCTACCGGGCCGGACCCGGTGGACTTCCGCGCCTTCTGCGGCGTGAACCTAGCGTCCAGCCCGCCCGAGAACTTCTACCGCAAGCCCGACCAGACCACCCGCAACCTCGTGCGGATGAGCGGCAGACCCGTGATGAGCATGCAGGATTTCTGCCGCTACGAGCAGGTGGCGGGCGACTACGGCGGGCAGATGGCTTCCTTCGATGCCGTCTTCAGCCCGCGCGGCGAGGACGGCCGCCCCATGCGCCTGTTCGACCGGCAGACCGGCGCGGTGGATCCCGCCGTGGCCCGCGCCTGGGTGAAGTACGACATCAGCCGGCTGTTGACAACGAACTGGCCGCGCCTGGCTCCGAAACTGAAGGGGAAGCTGCATGTCATCTGCGGAGCGGAGGACAACTTCCACCTGAACGAAGCCGTGGCCCTGCTGAAGGAGACGATGCGCGCCCTGCACAGCGACGCCGTGGTGGAGATCGTTCCAGGACGCGACCACATGAACCTCTACAGCGGCGGCCTCTACGACCGCATCATCCGCGAGATGGCCGAGCGGAACGGAGTGCCCCGCCATTGAAGAGGCTGTCCCAGAAGTCCAAAAAAGAACGATTTCCGCACAACATTTAGTTCTGGCGCATCTCTCGCGCCACAACATATTGTGCTCGGTAGCTCCGAAATCGACCTTTTGGGACAGCCTCTGAAACGGCAGGGGTTCTAGCTGATCAGTTCGGCCAGCACGTCGGCGTAGCGCTGGGTGAGGACGTGCCGCTTCACCTTGAGGGTGGGCGTGAGCTCGCCGCTTTCAACCGTGAACTCGTGGTCCATCAGGGCGAACTTGCGCACCTTCTCGAAGTCGGCCAGGTGCGCGGAGAGGCGGTCCAATTCGCGTTTGATGGCCTTCTTCGCCTCGGGGCTGGCGGCGATGGCGGACCGGTCGGGCGGCAGCTTCAACTCAGCGGCGAGGCGGTCGAAGTTGGGAACGATCATCGCCACAACGCTCTGGCTCCCGTCGCCCATCAGGGCCAGGTCGGTGATGTAGGGGCTGGACTTCAGGCGGGCCTCGATATCCTGCGGCGCCACCTTCTTGCCGTTCGATAGGACGATGAGGTCCTTCTTGCGGCCGGTGATGCGCAGGAATGTGCCCTCCATCCACTCTCCCACGTCGCCGGTATGGAACCAGCCGTCCGCGTCGATCGCCTCCGCGGTGGCGGCGGGTTTGTTCCAATATCGGCGCATAACCCCTTTGCCTCGGCAGATGATCTCGCCATCGGGCGCGATGGTGAGCTCCACGTTGGGCGAGGGCTGGCCAATGGAGCCGGGGCGCATGTCGCCGGGGTGGTTGGCGGTCACCACGGAGGTCGTTTCGGTAAGCCCGTATCCCTCAATCATCTGGAGGCCGCAGGCGTTGAAGAACTCCATAACGTCGCCCGGCAGCGGTGCGCCGGCGCTGATGAGGTGGCGCACGTTGCCGCCCACGCGCTCGCGCACCTTTTCAAACACCAGTTTGTCGGCCAGCTTGCGCTGGGCCTGCGTCCACGGGTCCACTCTCTTCCCGCGCATCTCCAGGCGGGCGGCTTTCAGGCCAACCTCAATCGCCCAGTCGAAGATCTTTTTCCTCTTCGGGCCGCCTTTGGCGGCGGCGTCCTCGATCTTCTCCTTCATCTTCTCATAGAGGCGCGGCATGCCTAGGAATAGCGTGGGCTTCACCTCGATGAAATTGGACGAGAGTTTCGAGATGCGCTCAATGGGGCTGTTTCCCTCCACGTAAGCGATCTGGGCGCCGTGGCTCATCGGGAGGTAATGCCCCATCGCGCGCTCGTAGATGTGGCAAAGCGGCAGGAAAGAGAGAAAGACGTCGTTCTCGTCCCATTCGATGAATGATTGCACGCCGGTGAGCACGTCGATGAAGTTGCCGTGGGTAAGCTCCACCCCCTTGGGGTCGCCGGTGGTGCCGGAGGTGTAGATCAGCGTGGCCATATCGTCCGGGCCAATGGATTGCCAGAGGCGGCGGAACTCGTCATCAGAGAGGCGCTGGCGCTGGCCGAGAGCCAGGAAGCTGTCCATGGAGTTCGCCGCATCTCCGGGATCGCCCTCGAAGAGGATGGCGTGCTCCAGATCCGGGCATTCGGCGCGGACGGCCACGATCTTGGCAAGCTGCGCATTGTCGCCGGTGAAGACGATGCGCGAGCCCGAATCCTGGAGGATGTACGCCACCTGGTTCGCGGGCAGGGTGGAATAGATGGGAACGGTTGCGGCGCCGATGGACAGGAGCGCCAGGTCCACCCGGGCCCAATCCACGCCGTTTTCCGCGAGAATGGCCACGCGGTCGCCCTTGCCGATGCCGAGGGCCATGAGGGCGGAGGCCACGGTCTGCACTTCGCCGGCCAACTCCGCATAGGTCATCGGGCGGAACAAACCGCTGAGCTTGTGGCTGAGCGCCGGCCGGTTCGGCACGCGAGTGACGGTGTTCTGGAACGACTGGTTCAGCGTGGTTGTCCCCGGCGAAAGCGCGGCCTTTGGGGCCGGCGTCGTCACGGTCAAACGAGACGCGGACATCTGATATCCTCCGCAGCGATCCGCGCGACTTCCGACGTGACGCCGGCCCGGTAGCGGTCCGCTGGATGCATTCGTTTTACTTACTTGGTGATTATATCGCGTATGCCCCGTCCTCCGACGGGACCTTGGTCCCATTTGGGCCGCGGGGCAGGTCCTGAATGTCGATGACCCTGCCCGCCATCGAAACGCGCTTGGATAGCGATCAACTCAGCGTCTTCAGCTATCAGTTGCCGGCGGCCAATCCTGGAGGGCCGCCGATCAGCGGGTAGCGCCCATACCGGAAAGGCCGCGTCCAGACGGGCAACCGATAGCCGATGGCTGATACCCTTCCGAAGGCGACCGCCATGCATTGCATTGCTCGCGCACTATGACTGCCACTCCGACACCGGTCCTCGCCGCCGGCGCTTCGCCCGCCCGTTCGGCGCCCTCCGGCAATCCCAGCAGCGCACCAGGGACGCTTGGGAGCCTCGCGCTCCGCCACGACAACATCGGCGAAACGCCGGTGGACCGCCTGCCCAAGGATCCGCGGCGCTTCCACGCGAAATTCCACGGCGAGAACCCCACAACGCCTGGCCGGAACTACGCCATCCTGGAAGCCGAAGGGGCCGTGCATTTCGTGGGGGCGGCGCTGTCCATGCGGAACCGCCAGGGGCGCGGGCTGGGGTTCGCGGAAGGCGATGAGATCGTGTACGTGGACAGCCGAGCACGGGCGCGCCCACGACCACGTGACGGATTGCAGCAGCGTGGCCGATTGGTATTCGAGCGAACCGCACGGAGTCTGCTCTCCGCTGGGGTCGGTGGACCTGACCCAGGGCGACATCGCCGTTACCATTTGGGAAACCGGCAGGAACGCGGCCTCCAAGGGCTGCCTCATCGGCATTGACGCCTTCGCGCTGACGCCGATATCATCCTAACAGCGCAGCGACTGGCTGCCATGCAGTAACCCAAGCAGTACTTCGTGTTGTTCGCTGAGGAGGTTGCGATGGATCCCAATGCCACGGCGTCACTCGCAAAGGGGACGTTCTACGCGCAAGCGCGTCAGTTGTTCGACAATGGCGTGCCGATGGAGAGGGCCATCCGGGTCCTGACCGAGTCCGGTATGGATAGCGGACGGGCTCGGGAGCTGGCGAAGAGCCTGTACGGCGCGCCGAAAGTGGTGGCGATGCAGGCGGCCAAATCCGTCAGCGACGGCGGGCGGTCCCTGGCCCGAAGCGCCGGCGCGGGCCTTGCCGCCGCCATCGCCGCGGCCATCGTCTGGGGCGTGATCGCCGCCGTAACCGGCTGCGCGTTCGGCTTTATCGCCATCGGCGCCGGCGCGGCCGTTGGGCTGGCGGTGCGCGCCGCCACCCCCGAGGAGCATCAGGAGGGCTTTCATCTGCCGCTCATCGCCGCCGGACTGGCAATGCTCAGCGTTGTGATGGGGCACTATTTCGGCGCCGCGTTCTACTTCGCTCATCGCCAGGGAATGACGCCGCTGGTTGCCTTTACTCCCATGGCCATCGGCTTCTTCCTTGATAACATGGCCAGGTTCGTGCGGCCCTTCGATCTCATCTGGTTTGCCCTGTCCATCTCCGCCGCCTTCAAGATCGTCTACCAGGAGAACTAGCGGGCCGCTCCGTTTCCGTTCGCTGGGCGTGAGGCATTCCATGGACATCGCCGCCTGGATCTGGTTCCATCGCCTGGAGTTGCCGCCGGCCAAGGCGCATCGGCTGCTCTCCGAATTCGGCTGCCCCGAAGCCATCCGCGACGCGGAGGCCGCCCAACTGGCCGCCTCCGCCGCCGACCTGCACCCTGACTCGCGGGCTCGCCTGCTCGCCGCCCGCGCCCAGCAAGACGTTTCCCGCGAGCTCGATACGCTGGACGCTTTGGGCGCCGTGCCCATCCCCTTCGATTCGCCGGCGTACCCGGCCTCACTGAAGACCATCGCGGACCCGCCCATCCTCCTCTACTGCCGCGGCGAACTGCTGCCCGATGATCGCCTCGCCGTGGCTATCGTGGGCAGCCGGCGCTGCACGTGGTATGGGCGCGCCGTCGCCGGGCGCCTGGCGAAAGACCTCGCCGACCGTGGCCTCACCATCATCAGCGGCCTGGCGCGCGGAGTTGATACCGAGGCGCACACGGGCGCGCTGAGAAGCGGTCGCACCATCGCCGTGTTGGGCAGCGGCATCGACGTGATGTACCCGGCCGAGAACCGGGCGCTGGCGGACGAGATCGCCACGAACGGCGCCGTGCTGAGCGAGGCGCCGCTGTTCGCGCAGCCGGACGCGTGGCGCTTCCCGGCCCGCAACCGCCTCATCAGCGGCCTGAGCCTGGGGATCATCTGTGTGGAGGTCCCCATCGCCAGCGGCGCGTTGCACACCGCCACGTTCGCCATGGAGCAGGGCCGCTGCGTGATGGCGGCGCCGGGCGACGCCATCAATGGAAAGAACGCGGGCTGCCACCAACTTCTGAAGGACGGCGCCTGCCTGGTGGAAACGGCCGAGGACGTATTGCGCGAGTTGGGCGTCCCCGTTCACGCCCTGCCGGACGCGCCCGCCGAAACCCTTCCGTTGCCGCTGGACCTGACCGACGACGAAACCACGCTGATGAACGCGCTCAGCCTCCAGCCCATCCAGATGGAAGAGCTCATCGCCGCCTGCGGCCTCACCGCCCCCGCCGCCTCCTGCGCCCTCACCCTGCTGGAGATTAAGGGCCTGGTGAAACGCCTCCCCGGCAACTGCTACGCCAGAAGCGCGTATGGATAGCAGGCGCCCCAGCGAGTGAACTCGCGGGCAACGAAGGGCGCCAAGTCGCCCTACGGCGACTGCGGAATCAGTCCGCCGAGGCGGACTTCGTGCAGTTCCTAGCCCGCGAGTTCACTCGCTGGGGCGTCAGCAGACTGGAGGGAACGCGATGCGAAAGCCATTCACGGCCGTGCATATCCACCTGGTCTGGGCGACGTGGGACCGGCAACCGCTATTGCGCGGCGAAGCCGAAGCTGCCGCCTACGCGTGCGTGCGCTCCGTATGTGCGGAACTCGGAGCTGAAGTCATCGCGCTGAACGGCGCCGAGGATCACGTGCACCTTCTGGTGCGTCTGCCGATGACCGTGCCCATCTCCACCCTGGCTCAGCGCGTGAAGGGAGCGTCGTCGCATCTGCTCACACACGAGCTCGGATGCGAATGCTTCAAGTGGCAGGGAGCCTGCGGAGCGTTTTCGGTGGAGAGGAAGCATCTGCCTCTGGTCCAGCGCTACGTCGAACGCCAGAAGCAGCGGCATGCCGCCGGCGATCTCTGGCCTACGCTGGAGAAGATCCACGAGGACGGGTGAACCCAAGCCCGCAGTCGCCGCAGGGCGACTGCGGGCCGTTCGTTGCCCGCAAGTTCACTCGCCGGGGTATCCCGTCTTGCCCTTTGCCCGCATGGCCGTTCATGATACGCACGATGAGCAACGTCTTCCACACTTACGTAACGCGCGAGATCCCCAGCGTTGGCCTGGACCTGCTGTTGCAGGCCGGCAGCGTCGAAACGTGGCAGGGTGATGCGCCGCCGCCGCGCGAGGAACTGATTGAGCGCGTGGCCGAGTGCCAGGGCCTGCTCTGCCTCCTCACGGACCGCATCGACGCGGAGGTGATGGATGCCGCCCCCCGCCTGAAGGTCATCAGCACGTACGCCGTGGGAACGGACAACATCGACGTGGCCGCCGCCACCGAGCGCGGAATCTGCGTGTGCAATACCCCCGGCGTTCTCACGGACGCCACCGCGGACCTCGCCTGGGCCCTCCTCATGGCCGCCGCGCGGCGGATTGTGGAGGCCGACGCCTGCGCGCGTTCCGGCGCGTGGGTCTCCTGGGGTCCGCAGCTCCTGCTGGGGCAGCCCATCGCGGAGCGCACCCTGGGAATCATCGGCATGGGCCGCATCGGCCGCGCCGTGGCCCGCCGCGCCGTGGGCTTCGATATGCGGATCCTCTACTGCGCCCGCCACCCCGACGCCGAGGCCGAACGGGCCACCGGCGCCCGCTACGTGGACCTGGATACCGTGTTGCGCGAAAGCGATTTCCTCTCGCTGCATGCGCCTCTCACCGCCGAAACGCGCGGCCTCATCGGCGTCGCCGAACTCGCCAAAATGAAGCCCACCGCCGTGCTGGTGAACACCGCCCGCGGCCCCATTGTGGACCAGGCTGCCCTGGCCGACGCCCTCCGGGACGGCCGCCTGTTCGCCGCCGGCCTGGACGTCTTTGAAGACGAACCCATCCCGCCTGGCGACCCCCTGCTGCGCCTTCCCAACGTGGTCCTTGCCCCCCACATCGGCTCCGCCGACGAGCCCACCCGCGCCCGCATGGCCATCATGGCCGCCGAATCCATCCTCGACGTCCTCCAGGCGCGCATGCCCGCCCATCTGGTGAACCCGGACGTGTGGGATCACCGGAAGTAGCATTCAGCATTCAGCATTCAGAATTTAGCCCGAAGGCCCTTGTTCATGAGAGAACCTATCTCGCGGACAGGGGCCTTCGAGCTGAATTCTGAATGCTGAATCCTGAATGCTCCGCAATAAGGGCCTGTCCGCCCCAGTAGAGGGCCATGATGAGGAGGCCGGAGGCGGCGAATCCGGGGGTCCACCGGGCGAGGGCGATGAGCGTATCGCTGGCGCCGAACATCAGGGCGCCGGCGAGGCCCAGCCAGGCCCAACGGCCCCGGTCGGCCTGCGCGGCGGCGCGCCACATCATGGCGCAGATCACCCCGATGTAGACGGCAACCGGCGCGGCCATCGCGCCCAGGTTCATATGCACGGCCGTATAGGCCGCCGCCGCCCAGGCGGCGAACGGCAATGCGTGCAATGGCCGCAAGCGGCGCTCCATTCCCACGAACGCCGCGATGTAGAAGACGTGCGCCGTGAGGAAGGCCAGAACGCCCGGCACGAACCACAACTCCAGCGCCACGTCGCCGGCCGCCGAGGCCAGCAGCCCGGCGAGAATCAGCCGATTTCCCCGCCGCGCCAGGAACGCGAGGCACAGCACCGGCAGGGCTTTGGTCAGCAGGCGCACCCATTGCGGTTCGCCGGCGTGGGCTAAGTAGAATGCCCCGCTGACGGCGGCGATGATGATGGCCAGGATATCCAGCGGGCCGAAGCGCGGCGTTTGCTTCGGCGAGGCGGCGGAACGGGAAACGACGGTTGGGTTCATGGGGATCTCTAGCGCCATGGGGATGGCGGGCTGTCATGGCGAAACCGACCCCTGCCGGTTGGCCCCCGAAGGGACGCTCTGCCATGGAAGCCCGCCGTCCCAATGGCGGGCAAGGCTAACGCTTGGCGGCCCACTTCACGGCGTTGAAGAGGATCTTCTTCACGGCGGCGTTGTGGAAGGTCGGAACGGACTCATGGCCGGGGCGGAAGTAGAACACGCGGCCCACGCCCTGGCCCTGCCCCACGCCCTCGCCGGGGCCGGAGGCGAAGTCCGGGTCGATGCCCGCGCCCACCGTCCAGCAGATTCCGCTGGGGAAGTAGTCGCCGCTCAGCGGGTAGTAGGATTGCAGCACCACGACGGACGGAGCGGGCACGATGAAGGGCGCTCCGTACATCTCCTCGCCGTCCAGCGCGAAGTCGCGCACGCCGTCGGCGATGGGGTGCTTCGGCGCGCACACGGTGATCTCTTCAACCTCCGGCGGCTCCGTCACGCGCCAACCGCCCTTGAGGTGGCCCGGAGCGTCCATCACGGCGCCGAACGTGCGGGAATAGTGGGCGGAGTGCAGCGCAATGAAGCCCATGCCGCGCTCGCGGACCGCCTTCTTCACGCGCGCCACCGTTTCATCAGACACCTGTCCGTGGCGGATATGGCCCCACCACAGCAACACGTCGGCCTCGGCCAGGGCGGCCTCGGAGATTCCCTGTTCCGGGTCGTCCAGGTTGGCGGTCTTCACGTCCAGGGTGTCACCGCCCAGTTCGCGCAGGCCGCCGGCAACGGCGCCGCGGATGTTCTCCGGGTACATTTCCTTCGGCGCGTGCGGGGGGTTCTCGTCCCACACCAGCACGCGGATCTTGTTCGCCATTTCGTTCTCCTCCTGATAATCGCCCGGGCATCGTCGCGTCGGGCTAGCGTTCGAACACTTTGGAGCCGCGCACGTAGAGCCGGCGCGTGAGCCGCTCGTCTCCACGCCAGACGCAGAGCGAGAGGATCTGTTCCGCGGTCATCTCATCCAGCGCCACGCCGGGCGGCGCCACGGTTGCGGGGTCGGCCACCAGGATGTCTGCCTCCTTGCCGGGTTCCAGCGACCCGGCGACCTCGGCGATGCCCAGGGCGCGCGCTCCGCCGAGGGTGGCGAGGTGGAACGCATGGCGGGCAGACAGCGGCGCCACGCCGGGCGTCGTGGCCGCGCGGGCGTTGCGCGTTTCCACGGCCGCGCGCATCACGCGCCACATGCTGAGTTCCGGCCCGGCCGCCACGTCGGACCCAAGTCCCACGGTTACGCCGGCCTCCATCAGCCGATCCGCCGCCATCAGTCCGCTGGCGAGGTAGAAGTTGGATGTGGGACAATGGGCCACGCTGGACCCCGTGGCGGCGAGCGCGTCGCGCTCGCGGTCTGAAAGGTGGATGGCGTGGCCGAGGACGGTGCGCGGGCCGAGGATGCCGGCGCGTTCGTACACATCGGTGTAGTCGCGCGCATCCGGGAAGCGCTTCGCCACCACGTGCAGCTCTTCGACGGTTTCCGAAAGGTGGGTCTGGATGGCCGCCCCGTACCACGAAGCGATCTCCGCCGCCCCACGCAGCATGGCCTCGGAGCAGGCCACCGCGAACCGGGGGCTCACGGCGTACCGGATCCGCCCGGCGTCGCGGCCGTGCCAGGCGCGGCAGAGGTCGTCGGTTTCGTTCAGGCTCTGGTCCACCACCAGCGTGGGCGCCGTGCCTGAGTAGGTCACGTCGTCCATCATCATTTTCCCCATCGTCACGCGCAGGCCGCTGGCCTCGGCATGTTGGAAGCACACGGTTGCAGAGTCGTGGAACACCGCGAGGTAAACGGCGGCGCTGCTGGAGCCGTTGGCGGCCAGCGCGTGGAAGAATGCGGGGGCCAGCGCCTCGGCGGCGTCGGCGCGAAACCGCCGTTCGAGGGGGAAGATGTCATGGTCCAGCCAGGCCAGCAGGTCCGTAGCGCCAACCCCGGCAGCCGGGTACTGGGGCAGATGGGTATGCGCATCCACGAGACCCGGCAGGATCAGGGCCGGTCGCACGTCCTCCACCGCGGCATCGGGGTATTGAGCCAGTGTAGCGGCCGCTGGCCCGACGTTCACGATGCGCCCGGCGGCGTCCCAAACGACGGCGCCGTCTGGCCATTCCTCGATGTCGCCGAAGGCCGGCGCGTGGATCACGCGGCCGCGCAACGCCTTGGTTTGTGTGGATTCGGGAGGCACAGGCGGTGTCCTCTGGCGGTCTGGGATGGCCGGTTACGCGCGGCGACAGGCGGCCGGCGCCGGGTTCAAACGGCCCCATTCAGGATAGCGCACGGCTCAGGCAAATCGCCGCTAGGCGATACCGCGTATTGCTGATAGCGATGGCGCTTCGCCTACAATGCCGTAATGCTGGCGACACGGACTCCCCTGTTGCGTAGCGTCCATCTGCCACCTAATCGTCCCAGCTTCTGAGATGGGGAATAACCTGCTTTCCACCGCGGCGCCTCACCGTCGGCGGCAACGGAGGTAATATGGGCGTTCAGTCGGCGACGGCTCGCTTACAGCTTCGTTACGGCGTTTCCATCCTTTCGGTCATTGCTGCCGCTGCGCTGCGGTTGGAATTGGTTCCGGAGTTGGGAACGCGAGCGCCGTTCGTGACCTTCTTCCCAGCCGTGGTTGTCGCCGCAGTCTACGGGGGACTCTGGCCCGGGCTTCTCTCGGTGGGGCTTTCCGGCCTCGCCGCGTCCTACTGGATCGAACCCGTTGGCCATCTGGGCATCCGCGATGCCGGGGATTGGTCCGCCATGGTCGTCTTCCTCGGGGGCGGCGTGGCGGTATCACTGGTGTGCGAGGCCATGCACCGCGCCCGCGCACGGGCCGCGGCGCTGTTGGTTCGGGCCGAACTGGCCGAGGAACGCCAAAAGGCTCAGGAGGCTCTGGGACGGTATGAACTCCTGGCGCGGAATACGCGCGACATCATCTTGTTCGTGCGGATGGCCGACGGTCACATCCTGGAGGCGAACGAGGCCGCCGAGCGCGCGTATGGACGCCCTCGAGAGGAGTTGCTCGGCCTAACCGTATTCGACCTCCGCGCGCCGGAACACCGACGGTCGGTAGACGATCAGATGTCCGCGGCGGCGACCTCCGACATCCGCTTCGAAACGGTTCACTGCCGCCGAAATGGCGAGACCTTCCCGGTGGAGGTGAGCAGCCATGGCGATACCATCGGCGGCGAGCGCATCCTCCTGAGCATTGTGCGCGACATTACAGACAGGAAGCGCGCGGAAGGCGCCCTCCGCGAAAGCGAGGAGAACCTGCGCGCCATCCTGGACACGGCGCCGGAATCCGTGCTCCTCTTTACCGTCGACGATGTCATCCTCTCTGCAAACTCCACGGCGGCATGCCGGCTCGGCATGCCGCCAGGCGAGATCACCGGAAAGATCGTCAGCGATCTCCTTCCGCCCGACATCCGGGATGCCCGCAAGATGCATGTGCAATGGGTGTTGGATACCGGGAAACCGATGCGCTACGAGGATGAGTCCGCCGGCCTCGTCTTCGAGCACTACATCTCGCCCATTCTGGACTCCGAGGCGCGCGTGGCCCGCATCGTGACGTTTAGCCGCGACATCACAGACGTCCGGCGCGCGGAACGGGCTCTCAGCAGCCGTGAGCGCGAGTTCGAAACCCTGGTGGAGCGCGCGCCGGATGTGATCATGCGTTTCGACCGGCAACTGCGACACCTCTATGTGAACCCCGCCATGGAGGCAGGCAGCGGCATGAGCCGCTCCGCGCTGCTTGGCCAGACCAGCGAGGAGGTCGGGGTACCGCCCGAGCAGTTCGCCGTCTGGTCGCGCAACCTGAGGCAGGTCTTTGACGTGGGGGCCGAAGTGCAATGGGAGCACAGTTACCACGCCGTGGCGGGACTGCGCCACTACCACACGCGCGCCGTGCCGGAAATGGCGCCCGATGGGACCGTTGAAACGGTCATCACGGTATCCCGCGACATTACCGACCTGAAGACCATTGAACGCGACCTGCGTTCCAGCGAAGAGCGGTATCGTTCCCTGTTCAACGGCATGACGGAGGGATTCGCTCTCCAGGAAACCATCTGCGATGGGTCCGGCGACCCGGTGGACTACGTCTTCCTGGATGTGAACCCGGCCTTCGAGCGGATGACGGGCCTCCATCGCGGCGAACTGGTGGGAAAGCGCGTCACGGAGGCGCTGCCCGATCGCGATCCGAAGTGGATTCGCATCCTCGGAGAGCTCTCCCTAACGGGGCAGACAGCCCGCTTGGAGCACGTCGCCCCAAGCGACCAGCGCAACTACGAAGTCTTCGCGTTCAGTCCGGCGCCGGGCCAATCCGCCGTTCTGATCTCGGACATCACGGATCGAAAGCTCCGCGCGCAGGCCCAGGCGGAGGCAGACCGCGCCAAGGACGAGTTCCTCGCAATGCTGTCGCACGAGTTGCGCAACCCCCTGGGCGCCATCAGCTACGCCGCCAAGCTGCTGGAGCTGCGAACGGCGGGGCAGGAGCAGCTCCACAAGCCCGCGGAGATCCTCGGCCGCCAGGTCCGCCATACCGTCCGATTGGTGGATGACCTATTGGATGTCTCCCGCATCACGCAGGGGAAGCTGGAACTCCGTCAGGAGCGAGTGGACCTGGCCGCCGTGGCGCGGCGCGCGGTGGAGGTGGCCCGGCCCCAAATGGAGGAAGTCGGGCACGCGTTCACCGTGGCGCTGCCGGATGAACCCGTCTGGCTGTATGGCGATCCGGCCCGCTTGGAGCAGGTCGTCGGGAACCTGCTCAACAACGCAGGAAAGTACACGGAGTCCGGCGGAACCGTATCGCTGATCGTCTCGCGCGAAAACGGCGACGCCGTTCTCCGCGTCACCGACGACGGATGCGGCATCAGCCCGGAGATGCTGCCTCGCGTGTTTGACCTGTTCGCGCAGGAGGACCGGACGCTGGCCCGCTCTCACGGCGGGCTCGGCATCGGCCTTTCGCTTGTGAAGACGCTGGTGGAGATGCACCACGGCGTTGTCTCCGCCGCAAGCGGTGGAACCGGACAAGGCAGCGAGTTCACGGTGAGGCTACCGCTGGAAACCTCGGCGGAGGCTTCTCCGGCGGCCTCCACGCCCGGGCGGCCGGCGGTCTCTCGTCGCGTTCTCGTGGTGGATGACAACGCGGATGCGGCGCAGATGCTGGGCGATATTTTGGAGATCCTTGGGCATACCGCCAGTCTGGCATACGACGGGCCGTCGGCCATTGAGGCGGTGCGATTGGAGCGCCCTGACGTGGTGCTCCTGGACATCGGCCTGCCCGGGATGGACGGCTACGAGGTGGCCCGGTGTCTGCGGTCCGCGGGCCTCGCGAACGGAATGCGCCTCGTGGCCCTCACCGGTTACGGCCAGGAAGAAGACCTCATCCGCTCTCACGAGGCCGGCTTCGACGCTCACATGTTGAAGCCCGTGGACATCCCGGCCCTGGGCCAGTTCCTCGGCGAGTAGCCAGGGCGATCAGCGCCTCAGCCGGATCGTGGCCTTCCCTCCCCTCGCATCCAACCGTCCAGTCGATCCAGACGGGGGTTGGCGGCGATAGCGCGGTTGATGGAGTGCCCCTCTGTCCAGGCGTGGAAAGCGATGAGAGCGATCAAGACGCCAAGGGCCGCTCGGAAGCCGGATGCCTCGGCGACCCACACGCCGAGGATCGCGCCCAGCGCGTTGGAGCCCGCGTCACCCAGCATGGCGATTCGGCGACGATCGAAGGGCAGCCATACGGCGGCCGCCGGAATGGCGGCGCACCCGGCGGCCGGAGCATACGGCCACAGGAAGAGCGCGGCGGCGAGGAACACGGCGGCGGCGCGCACGGGGCGGGTATCCACCAGGTTCAGCGCGTTGGCGGAGAGGGCGATGATCGCTCCCTCGACGAGCCAGGGCAGGCCGGCCGCCCCCAGCAAACGGGCGGCGATCAGGGCCGTCAGCCCCCCTCCCAGAACCTTCATCGCGCCGGTGGTCACGCGACCCCGGCGCAGAGCGCCCAGGTGGCCAAGGAACCCGGAAGCGGAGCGATCGCCATACAGATCGTCCAGCAGGCCGAAGAAGGCGAATCCCAGCGCCGCGGCCAGGGTGGCTCGAGATGTCGCATCCGGGACTCTTGCCGCGAGCAGGCCGGCGATGATGCCGGCCGCCGCCGCCGCGCCAGCGATGGGGACGTCCAGGCCCTCGAAGTTGCGCGCCGCGCGAAAGGCCCGCGCCCGAATCCCCAAGAGAGCCAGGAGCGCCGTCGTCAGCGCCGCCGCAAGAGCCGGTAGGATGACTGCCATACGACTATAATAACGTCAGCGTGTCAGAGGAGCGACGATTGAGGATGCGTGTCCGCGCAGTGGCCGCAGCAGCCTGCCTGTTGGCCGGTTGTTCGCGCGCGCCGAAGAGCGCGCCGCCGCCCGCTCCGGGTCAACCGGGCGCCATGGCGTTCGATATGTCCGGGCTCACGCTGGACAGAAAGCGGGTGCGCGTGTCGGACTACCGCGGCAAAACACTGGTGCTGAACGTGTTCAGCACGTGGTGCGTGCCCTGCCGTGAGGAGTTTCCAGACATCGTGGCCCTGGCCCGGCGCAAGAAGGGACAGCCCTTTGCCGTTCTGGCCCTGGCCGCGCAATCGCCGCGCTCGGACATTCGGAAGTTCGCGGCCCAATACCGGCCGCCGTTTCCCATCGTCATCCCCGACAAGGACCCAGGGGATGCCTACGCGCTGTCCGCCGTGCCGGTGACCTTCGTTATCAGCCCGGACGGACGGATTGCGCGTCGTTTCGATGGACCGGCGCCGAAGGCCGAATGGGGCCGGCTGTAATGCTCGCGCCCTGCAATCAGTGAGGAGACGCCGTTCTGAAAGGGATACTCGCCAAAGTCGCCGCCTGGATCATCGCCGTCATCGCCGCCATGGGCCTTCCGGGCGTCGTGCTGTTGATGGCCATAGAGAGCGCCTGCATTCCGCTGCCCAGCGAGGTGATCATGCCGTTCGCCGGCGCCCTCGTAGCCAAGGGGCAGATGAACTTCCACCTCGCCGCCCTCGCGGGCGCGCTTGGGTGCGCTCTGGGCTCCTCCGTGGCTTACTGGGTGGGCGCCGTGGGCGGCCGGCCAATGATCGAGCGTTATGGCCGCTACGTGCTGCTGCGCACGAAGGATTTGGACCGCGCGGAACGCTGGTTCAACCGGTGGGGCGACGCCGCCATCTTCTGGAGCCGCTTGATGCCTGTGGTGCGCACGTTCATCTCGCTGCCGGCCGGCATTGGGCGCATGCGCTTCAGCAAGTTCCTGACCCTCTCGTTCCTCGGCTCGGTTCCCTGGTGCTATTTCCTGGTGTGGGTGGGCATGACGCTCACAAAGCGATTGGGCGACTTCGAGCGCGTGCACGAAGCCATCACCGGTTACTTCCACGGCGCCGACGCCGTTATCGGCATCGCCTTCGTCGTCCTCTTCGCCATCTGGCTCCGCCATCACCTAAAGGAAGCGTAAGTTAGCATTCAGCATTCAGCATTCAGCAATCAGCATTCAGCCCGAAGGCCCTTGTCCATGAGAGTACCAGTCTCTTGGACAGGGGCCTTCGGGCTGAATGCTGATTGCTGATTGCTGAATGCTGACTCCCCCTTCACCATATCCCCGATTCAACACCCCACGCCTGGCATGGCATCAAGTCATGCGCCTCTCTCCAGCGGTCGCCTGCCAAAGCCAATAAGAACACTGTGACATATCAACTGCTCCATAGCGAATCCGAACGCATCCAGGCGCTCTGCCGGTACGATCTGCTGGATACCGGGCCCGAGGCCGCCTACGACGACCTCACCCGCCTCGCCGCCATCGTGTGCCGTGCCCCCGTGGCGCTGATCTCCCTGGTCGACGCCAATCGCGTGTGGTACAAGTCGCGCGTGGGGATGGATGTGCCGGAGGTTCCCCGTGAAGCGTCATTCTGCTCCCACGCCATCGCCGAGGGCGTTAGCCCCTTCGAAGTGCTCATGATGGACGGAGACCCGCGCTTCCCCGTTGCGCCCCTCATTGGAGGCCGTCCCATCCGGTTCATGGCCGGCGCGCTGCTGCGCACCCCCGACGACCATGCCCTCGGCACGATCTCGGTGATGGACACGCGCTCTCGCTCACTGGAGCCAGACCAGCGGGAGGCCCTGGCCGGGCTGGCGCGCCAGGTGATGACGCATCTCGAATTGCGCCGCCACACCCGGGCGCTGGCGGACACAGTCCGCGACCTCCGCGAGGCCGAGACGACCATCCGCTATCTCGCCTACCACGATGCCCTCACCGGACTCCCGAGCCGCCGGCTTTGCCACGATCGCCTTATCCAGGCCATGGCCCGCGCGGAGCGGTTTGGGGAGACCCTCGCGGTGATGTTCCTGGACCTGGACGGCTTCAAGGCCGTGAACGACACCTGGGGGCATGGGGTGGGAGATCGCCTGCTGGAGGCCGTCGCCGCGCGCCTGAAGTCATCGCTCCGCAAGTCGGATACGGTGGCCCGCATCGGCGGAGACGAATTCGCCCTGATCTGCCCGGACATCCGCCGGATGGAGAAGGATGCCGCGCTGATCGCCGAGAAGGTGCTGGAAGCGCTGCGGCAGCCATTCCAGGTGGACGGGTTGGAGCTTGCCGTCACGGGCAGCATCGGCATTGTGCTGTACCCGCACGACGGCGCTACCGCCGAAACGCTGCTGATGGACGCGGACGCCGCAATGTATCGCGCCAAAAGAAGCGGTCGCAATACCTTCGCCTTTAGCCTTCTGGCCAACGTGAAGAACTGCATCTCGGAAGGCTGACGCCGGCGGATCCCGCCTGCGTGAAGCGGGTCGCCGGTATCGATCTGGCTTGCCCTGCCCGCCAGCCAGCTTCCAGGGACAAGGGGACCTATCGAACAGGGCTCAATGTGCCCCGGAACGGAATTCGCCCCGGCATCATGCGTGTGAACGCATGATGCCGGGGCGAATTAGCGTGCCGAGCCAGTCGGCGCGCTACGTGATGTCGTCCTTCTTCAGCACGATCCGCTTCTCGATCACGCGAGCGCCGTTCTTGCCGGGGACGAAGTCGGACTTCGCCGAGATGCCCTCGCCAATCCAGCCGAGCTTGTCTTGAACGGCCTCGGGCTGGCGCCGCACGCGCGGGTCCAGGCGCACAATCAGTTCGTACTCGTTGCTGTCCAAGGGATAGAGGTCCAGCGGGTTGCGCGGCGGGTCCAGCATCGGGTCCTTGTTCAGCTCGATCTTCACCACCGGTTTGCCGCGCTCGGTGACCGTGCCATTGGCTTCCACGATGTTATAGAGGCTGCGGAACCGGGTGAGGTGCTTGCCGATCCAGGCGAAGTCATGGGAATGCGCGGCCACGAGCTTGTCGTAGTCCTTGTCCTGCAGCACAATCTCCACGCGGGCGTTGGAGATCTCGCCGTAGTCGTCACGCATGACCGGCATCCCGTTTAGCTTGGCGTAGACCTCCACGACGCGGGGCTCCGCTTTGCGGGTTTTCAGCGAAATCGTGATGGTCTTCTGGCGCTGCGGCAGGTTGCGGCGGTAAGCCTGACGGGTGATGACGCGGTCGCGGTTATTGCGGCAGACGTCCCGCTCCTGCTGCCAGTAGCCGATCTCGGTCTGGTCCTTCTTGCGAACGGCGTCCTCGTAGTTCTTTACGGCGAAGCTGTAGTTCTTCTGCCACTGGGCGATGCACGCGTCGATGTTGCCCTGACGCATGAGCGCATGGGCGACCATGTGGCTGATATACGGCGGCGGCGGCGTTCCGTCCGTGCCCCTATGCTTGTCGGCTTCCACGAAGGCGGGAAGGGCGGTGAAGTAGTCCTCCACCGGCCAGTCGAAGTTCGTCCAGCCCACCTGGAAGTAGAGGTCCCACACGTGGGGGTTGTTCTTCACGCCCTCATCCAGGAAGGCCAGGCCCTGCGGCACCATGCGGGGATCGCCGAAATTGTACATCAGGTGCCAGGCGCCGGTGCTGTACACGTCCACCTGATGCGGATCCAGGAAGGTGACGAGGCTGAAGTACGGAACCAGCTCCTGGTACTTGCCCTCGTGGAACAACTCGTCTGCCTTCACCCAAAGCATGCCGGCCACAACCTCGCGCATGCCGAAGAAGGAGGCGCCGAACATGTTGTTGCGAAGGCCTTCCCCGAGAGTGGTCTTTCCATGCGCGCTGTAGTAGTGCCGGGTTTTGTCCAGCTGGAGCTGGACCAGCATGGCGCACACCCACAGCACGGCCACGATGCCGGCCACCTTGGCGTTGGACATCTGTCCGCCCTGTGAGGGCGCGGCTGTCGGTTTGTTCGCCGTGTTTGTCATACTTCCTTCCGGCTGAAAATAGCGGATGCCAGAACCATGACCACGGCGCACCAGAGGATCCCGTACAGCGCCACGAGGAACACGTCCTGCGAGGGGCTTGGGATCTCGCGCCAGTTCTGCATGTGGATCAGGCTGTTGGTAACGTTGAAGTTGTAGATGTTCGGGATCGCCAGGTGCATGAACTTCGCCAGCCACTGGATGTAAGGCACCGGCGTGGCCTTCGCCACGTCCTGCCAGAACTCGCTCACCATCCCCATGATGTAGATGGCGAAGCAAACCGCCACGTTGATGTTGCGGCTCACAACCAGGCTGAGGAAGATGCTGAAACCGGCCAGCAATACGAATTGCAGGTAGAGCAGCAGCACGCCCGCCAGAAGCGGCGTCTCAAGCTGCCCCGTTTTGAGGAACACCAGCACTAACAGCGCCACACCCATCAGCGCTATGTTCACGCCCAGAGCCAGGCTCGTGCCGACGAACTTGCCCAGCACGTATTGCCACCGCCACACCGGCTTGCTGAGGATCGTGTAGATCGTCTTCTTGTCCACGTCGCTCGGAATCAGGTCGAACGACAGGAAGATGGAGAGCACGAGTCCGGCCAGCACGATGATGCCAAACGCCATGCTTTTGATGACGGTGACTTCAACGTTGCCGGACTGCGCCGTTTTGGACGCTATCGACCCCTGCACGCTGAGCGACGCGAACAACTGTGACAGGACGATGAAGATCAGCGTGGTGAAGAGCACGTAGAGCCCGATCCGCTTCCGGATCGCCTCCCCAAACGTGCCGCGGGCAATCACCCAAGTGTTCATGTTAATAGCTCCACTCAGTCTTCGTGCGCCACGGGACGCTCGTCCGGTTTGACGGGGGCCGTTTCGCGGACCGTTTCGATAAAGATATCTTCCAGGCTGCGGCGTTCCGGCGTGAGGCTGACGAGCCGGCCCTTGGCGGCGCGGATGGCGTCCACGATCTCGTCCACCTGGTTCACGTCGCTCTCCCAGATGGTTACCTGTCCGTCCTCATCGTCCATCTTGTCCGCCAGCGCGCGGAGCTTGGCGACGGCATCGGCGGGCAGTCCGGTGGCCACGATGCACATCTGGCTGCCGGCGAGGAGATCGCTTACGTGGCCGGTGGTGCGGAGGACGCCCTTGTGGATGATCGCTACGCGGTCGCAAACCATCTCAACGTCGGATAGCTGGTGGCTGCTCAGGAATAGCGTCTTGCCCTGGTCCTTCAAGCGAAGGATGAGGTTGCGGATGTCGATGTGAGCCACGGGGTCGAGGCCGGAGGTGGGCTCATCGAAGAAGAGCAGCTTGGGGTCGTTGATCAGCGCCTGCGCGATGCCGATGCGCTGAAGCATGCCCTTGGAATACTGCCGCAGGGTGCGGCCAGTGGCATGCGCCAGGCCGACGGTGTCGATCAACTCTTCGATGCGCTCGCGGCGCACCTTCTCCGAAAGGCCGAACAGCCGTCCATAGAAGTCCAGCAGTTCCGGCCCGGTCATGTAATCGTAAAAATACGGAGACTCGGGCAGATAGGCGATCTCGTTCTTGGCCTGGATATCGCCGATGGGCTTGCCCAGCAGCGACGCCTCCCCGGAAGTGGGGAAGATGAGGCCAAGGAGCATCTTGATGGTGGTGGTCTTCCCGGCGCCGTTTGGCCCGAGGAAGCCGAAGATCTGGCCGGTTTCAACGGTGAGGTTCAAGCCGTCCACGGCGGTGAAGTTCCCGCCGCCCACAACGTTGTGGTATTCCTTGGTAAGGTTGCGTATTTGGATGGCTGCCGCCATGGGCCGCTCCTGGCGGGGGCATATTGCGCCCGTCCGCTCCTGCACACAAAAAAACGCGCGGAAGGCTCGCGCCCGCCGCGATACCGGTTCGGGACGTGTGCATGGTCCCTGACCATCTTATTATGGCCGCGAGAAGAGGTCAAGGGCAGCGAAGACCGAGGCCTGCCTACCGAATGACGCCCCTCCGCTTTGTTGACGACGCAAAGCGCTCCCGGGTTTCGCATGTTCGGAACACAGAACTCAGAGATCAGAACTCAGAAAGCAGCCCGAACTTGGCTCTGCTCCCGGTGAACTGCCTCATGCGGGGCGCGCCTGTTCGGGCTGCTTTCTGAATTCTGATCCCTGAGTTCCAAACGAGCTACTTCTTGGCCGGCTTTGATTTCGGATCGCCGGGCAGCGTGCCGGCCTTCAGCTCGGCGCCGTTCTTCACGCCGTCCTTGTCGGAATCCAGCGACTCCACCTTGCGCAACGCGGCGACGGTCAGATTCTTCGTCTTCAGTGTGGCGAGGGCCTTCTTCAGGTCCTTGCCATAGGGGTTCAGGGCGGGGCTCATGCCCACGTGGCACGTCGCGCACGCGCTGGTGGCGAGCCGTGACTTGGGCGATGGCTTGTAGCAGCCGTTCAGCACGGCAGTGTACTGCGGGTGCGCGCTCGCGGGTAGCGCGAGCAGTGCCAGCCCGATGGCCGGCAGGATCCGATTGCGGTTCATCTTGCCCTCCAGATGCGATGCGCGCGGCGGGGCGCCCAACGAGCAACCCGTCACGCGTGCCTCGCGGAGCGCGAGGCGCCAATTCCGCTTACAGGATAGCCGGCCGCGCGCCGGAAAGCGTAGACGCAACGCCGATTGCGGCGTGGGCCGCACGGCGCCGGCGCAGCCGAATCCGGGGGGCCGCGAACCAACCGGATGTCGTAACCGGCCAGTAGCAACATCGGGGGAGGTTCCCGCTGACCCCTTGCTCGGGGGCAGCGAACACTGCAGCGAGGGAAACGCGATGAGAGCGATTGGTCTGGCTGCGTGCCTGTTGGCTCCGGCCACGGCGGGTCCGGCGAGCATGCGCGAGAGAAACCCACAGCAGTTCCAACGCATCGCGGTTGCTCCCCCGGGCAGCCTCGCCCCGCATGCGATCGTGTCAGGGTGGCGTGGGAGGACCGTTGTCCTCCCAGCCGTGCCCGACGCATCCTATCACGCCACGCGTTACGACCGTTTCGGGCCGCGGGTTACAGCGCCGTCGATTGCGCGTCCGACACGGCCGGCGGGAGGCCGATCTCGGCGTCGGTGAGGTAGCAGCTTGGGTCCATCCCGAGCCAGTTTCCGGTGGCGGCTTCGGCGCGCGTGCGGAGGTTGCCGTTGCATACGCTCAGGAACCGGCAGTTCTGGCAGCGCTCCGGCAGGTGGGATTGGCGGTCGCGCAGGATGGCCAGCCGGGGGTCCGCGGCCTCGCTCCAGATGGCGCTGAACGGGCGCTCGCGCACGTTTCCGCACGTGTAGTGCCAGGAGAACTGATCGTAATGGACGTCGCCGGTGGGATCCACCGCGGCGATGTTGCAGCCGGAGCGGTTGCCGCCGGTGCCGCGCAGGCGTTCGGCGACGTCCATGGCGGCGTCGGGGTTCGTTTTCTCCAGTTGGAGCAGCACGTACGCGGCGTCCGAGTGGTTGCCCACGGTGAGGACTTCGAGGGAGCGACCCGCGTCGTGGAACTGGCGGGTGCGCTCGAAGATGCGGTCCACCACGGCGCGCGTTTCGTCGGAGGTCAGGTCTACCCGCTGCATGCCGCCGCCGCGTCCGGCGTAGGCGAGGTGATAGATGCAGAGGCGCTGCACGTCGTGCTTCTCGCAGAGGTCGAAGATCGGGTCCAGGTCCTGTTGGTTGAGGGCGTGGACGGTGAAGCGAAGGCCCACCTTGATGTCGCGGGCGCGGCAGCGGTCAATGGCGGCCAGCGTGCCGTCGAATGCGCCCTTCAGGCCGCGCAGCTTGTCGTGGCGGGGCTTCAGGCCGTCCACGCTGATGCCGGCGTACTTCAGGCCCAGGCCCGCCAGCCGGTCGGCCATGGCGTCATCAATCAGCAGGCCGTTGGTGGACAGGGTGGCGGAAAGGCCCAGCGACTGGGCGTAGCCAATCAATTCCGGCGTGTCGGGCCGAACAAGCGGCTCGCCGCCCGAGAAGAGCACGGCCGGGGCGCCGAAGGCCGCCAGGTCTTCCAGCATCACGCGGGCCTCGGCGTTGGTGAGCTCATCCGGCGCCGGGTCGGCCCCGGCGGAGGCGTAGCAGTGCACGCATCTGAGGTTGCAGGCCTTGGTGACGGCCCAAACCACCACCGGGCGCGGCGTATTGCCGAACGGACCATCCGAGGGGCGTTGCGTGCGGGTATGCCCGTAGCGCAGGCGTTCGTTTCCGGCGGCGTGGCCGCAGAGCAGGTTGCTGACGCTCAGCATGAGACGGTTTCCTTCCAGGCGGCGGGCACATACGCGCAATCCGGCTCGGCGCCCAATGGGTCACGCGTGAGGGAATAGGCGCGAGCCCGGCTTCCGCCACAGATGCGCCGGTACTCGCAGACTCCGCACTTGCCCTTCAGAAGGTCGCCGTCGCGGAGCTGCTGCATCACGGGCGAATTCTGGTAGATGTCCACCACGCTCTGCGCGGGGAACTGCCCGCAGCGGATGGGCATGAAGCCGCTGGGGTAAACGGTTCCGGTGTGGCTGATGAAGAACACGCCCTTGCCGTCGTTGACGCCGAGGGGCGCGCGCTGCACGCGGCCCGGCGGCAGGTCGCCCGGCTGGAACATGGGGTTGCCCATCCGCTCCAGCACGAAGCGGCGGTAATGGTGCGCCTCGGTGGTCTTGATGGCGAACGGCGCCGTTTTGGCGTGGTTCCAGAGCTGCTCGAATACGGTCTCGTAGTCCTCGGGCGAAATGCGCTCCTCGGCGAGACCGCGTCCCACGGGCACGAGGAAGAACACGCTCCACAACACGATGCCGAGGCCCGCAAACCGTTCCGCCATGGCGTCGATCTGGGCCACGTTGCGCCGGGTTATGGTGGTGTTGATCTGGATCGGCATCCCCACGGCGCGGGCGTCCGCCAGGATCTCCAGCGTGCGGCTGAACGAGCCGGGCACGCCGCGAAAGGCGTCGTGGACCTCGGGATCCGCCGAATCGATGGAGAGGGCCAGGCGCGAGAGCCCGGCATCCTTGAGCTTCGCGATGGCATCCTTCGTGACCAGCGGCGTGGCGGACGGGGTCATCGCCGCGCCCACGCCGGAATCGACCGCGTGTCGAACGAGGTCATAGATGTCTGGCCGCTTCATCGGATCGCCTCCGGTGAAGATCAGGAGCGGCGGCTTGGGGAAGGAGGCGATCTGCGAGATGAGGTCCTTGCTCGCCCCATTGGAAAGCTGACGGGGATGGGCGTTCGGCATCGCGCAGGCGCGGCAGTGGGCGCACGCGAGGTCGCAGGCGCGCGTCACCTCGTAGAACACCACGAACGGGCTGTGCGCGAAATCCTCGGTCGTATATGGGGCGGGTTGGGCCATGGATTACCTCTCTTCTCCCTATCAGTATGTCGCGCGCCTTCGGGGAGCGCACGGGAAGATAGGCGGAGTTGATAGTACCATGGTAACACACTCCGGGCTTGTTCGCCACCATGCGAGTTAGCGGCCGGCGCCTCGGTGGGCGGCCACGGCGTCCAGGATGGCCTCGGCGAGGGCGCGCTTCGTCATGCGCGGCAGCTCGCGCGCCCCGCTGGCAGTGACCAGTGTGGCGATGTTGGTGTCCACCGCGAAGCCGGCGCCGGAAACGGTGACGTCGTTGGCCACCACCGCATCGAGGTTCTTGGCCGCCAGCTTGGCGCGGGCGTTCTCGACGAGGTTCTGGGTTTCGGCGGCGAAGCCGACGAGGGTCTGGCCGGGCTGCTTGGCTCGGCCCATCTCGGCCAGGATATCCGGCGTGCGCGCCAGTTCCAGGGTCACGGGGCCTTCGGTCTTCTTGCGCTTGTTCGGCTCCGCAACGGCCGGTCGGTAGTCGCTGACGGCGGCGGCGGCCACCACAACGTCGGCATTCGGGAAGGCGGCCATCGCGGCCGCGCGCATCTCATCGGCGGTGACCACGCGCACGGTTTGCACGCCCGCGGGGTCCGGCAGAGCCGTGGGGCCCAGGACCAGCGTCACCTCGGCTCCGCGCGCCGCGGCGGCCTCGGCCACCGCGATGCCCATGCGTCCCGTGCTGCGGTTGGTGAGCATGCGCACCGGGTCGATCGCCTCCTGCGTGGGCCCGGCGGTAACGAGGACTCGCGTTCCGGCGAGGGGGCCCACGCCGGCGCCGATGATGCGCAGAGCCTCCTCGAAGATCTCCTGCGGCTCCACCATGCGGCCCGGCCCCGTCTTCCCGCTGGCGAGGCGGCCCTCGGCGGGGCCGATGAAGATCGCGCCGTCCGCTTTCAGAGTCTCCGCGTTGCGTTGGGTGCGCGGGTTCAGCCACATCTGCGAGGCCATCGCCGGGGCGATGAGGAGCGGGCAGGTGGCGGCAAGGGCGGCGGCGGCCACGAAATCGCCGGCCATGCCGGAGGCGATGCGGGCCAGCGTGTCCGCCGAGCAGGGCGCCACGATGTACAGGTCGGCCGGAGTGGCGGAGCGCTCCAACACGTCTTCCCAGTTGTCGTCCGCGTTGAACATGTCCAGCGCCGGCGGGCGGTGGACGATGCCTTCAAACGTGGGCGGCCCCACGAGGCGGGCGGCGTTCGGCGTCATCAGCACGCGCACCTCGGCTCCGGCGCGCACGAGGCGGCTGCAGAGGTCCACGGCCTTGTAAGCGGCGATGGAGGCGGTTACGCCGACCATCACGGTGCGGCCGGCAAGGGGTTGAAGGCTTTCCATACGGGCATGCTAAACGCCGGCGAGCCCGAATGTCGAAACCGGCTCCTGTAGACCCGTCTGGAAAGGCCGCGCTGAGCGCTCTCCCTGCTGGCCGGGTATCTGTTGTATAATTGAAGCGACCGAACAGCCAACGCGGGTCACGCCCCGCACCGCCGTACACCCGGAGACGTCAACTATGCACCGACCGCTTCCCGTCCGATCTTTCCTCGCTGTGTTCCGTCTACTGGTTGCTCTGGCCATCGCGGCCACGGCGGCCAGGTCCGCTACGATCTACGTCTCGCCATCTTCAACCGGCCCCACGCGAGACGGCTCTTCCTGGGCATCCGCATACGCCAGCATCAGCGAAGCGCTCGCGGCGGCGAGTTCTGGCGATGAGATCTGGGTCGTTTCCGGAGTCTACAAGGAAGCCGTTGCCCTGCGCGAAGGGGTGGGGCTCTATGGCGGTTTCCGGGGCGACGAGGCCTCGCGCGATGCCCGGGACGTCGCCGCCAACGTGTCCGCCATCGACGGTGAAATGAAGCGCGAGGCCGTGGTCGCCCCGGCCGGGATCACCCCCGCCGCCGTGATCGATGGTTTCACGATTCGGAATGGCTCCGGCGGGTCGAAACAGGGCGCGGCCATCCGAGCCGTGGATGCGGCGCCCACGATTCGCAACAATGTCATCGCGGCCAACGCGTACTCCTATGCCGGCATCTACCTGAAAGGCTCCGGCAGCCCGGTTGTGGAGGGGAACGCGTTTCGTCTCAACACCGCGAGTCGGCTGTACGGCGGGCCCGGGAACGCCGTGGTTGTGGACGGTTGCACGGCATCGATCCGCAATAACGTCTTTGAGGGAAATCGGGGCGGCGCAATCAGCGTAACGGCGGCCGGCGCGCTCATCGAATCGAACAGCGTCAACCTCGGCGCATTGTCCGTTGTCTCTCAGACGACCGCCGGCATCGCGCTGACGAACGCCACGTCCCTCGTTCGTTCCAATACCGTTCGCATGTCGTCGCCAGGCATCCAGATCACGGGAGGTTCGCCGACGATCATCGGCAATCGTGTCGCGGAGAACGTCGGGGGCATCGTGACTAGAAATGCCAGCCCGCTGATCGAGCGGAACGATGTCCTGTGGAACACGGCGCCAAGCGGCGCGGGCATCGGCATCGTCGGCGGCGCGCCCATCGTTCGGAACAACGTCCTGTTCGGCAACGCCGGCACGTCCGTGGACTACCAGTATCCCTCCTACGGCGCTGGGATCTATTGCAAGGCGTCTGCCCCCGACGTGCCGGTCATCGCCAACAACACGCTGATCGCCAATAACAACGGCGGCGCGATCTATTGCACAGGCGGCACGCCTCTCGTCGTCAATAACTTGATCGCCTATTGCCGGTCCGCCGGCGGACCGGCATCGTCGACGAATGCGCTCTTCCGCAACAACTGCTTCTGGGACAGCGCGACCAGCGCCGCCCCACCCACTGGGCCGGATGCCAATGGGAACGTTTTCCGGGACCCCAAACTGGCCAACGCTAGTTCGGGGGACTACCGGTTGCTGCCGGACTCTCCGTGCCGGGACGCTGGAGACGACAGCGTGGTCGCCGAGGGGGAACTCGATGCGGCCAGCCAGCCCCGGCAATTGGGCGGGCACGTTGACATCGGCGCCTACGAGACCGACGGTTCCTCTTGGAGCACGCCGCCTCGCATCGTGAGGGTGCGCCCGGATGGCGATGACGCTCTCGACGGCGCTTCGTGGGAATCGGCGAAGCGCACCCTCCGAGCGGCGGTCGACGCCGTCCAGCGCGGCGGCGGCGAAATCTGGGCGGCCTCGGGGACTTACGCGGGCGGTTTCAACCTCGGCTCGCTGTGCTCGCTCTACGGCGGTTTTGCGGGCAACGAAACCGCGCTCGATGGACGGAGCCCGGGCACGGCGCCCACGACGATTGAAGGGCCTACGGCCGGCGCCGCCATCAGCGTGCTGCCCGCGGCAGACGCCGTGAACATCAACAGGATCACGGTCCAGGGAACCAACATCACGGGCGTGAGCATCGGAATCAGGGCCTCGGTCCGTGTCAGCGATAGTGCAATCCAGTTGACTGGCGGGACCGGCGTGTCGGCATCGCAGCTATCGGAAGTGACGATCGTGGGAAACCGCATCCGGGGGGCCGACAACGGTATCGCGACGGCCTTCACTCAAAGCGCCGTCATCGACCGGAATCTGCTGCATGACAACAAGACCGGCATATCCTTGATAGACGGCAGCGTCACCGTGCGGAACAACGTGTTGATCGGCTGCCGTTACCAGGGCATCTCGTTGGAAGACGCCCAAGCCGTCGTCACCAACAACACGGTGGCCCAGACGACGGGGACCGATGCATATGCGACCGCTATCTACCTGTCCGGATATGCCAAAGCGACCTTCGCGAACAACATCATCGCCTTCAACGCCGCAGGCGTCATGAGCTTGGCACAGGACACGCCCACGTTCGTGAGCAACTGCTTCTATGGCAACGGGGCCAACGAGTTCTATGGCATCCTGAACCCCGTTGGGACGAAGGGGAACCTGCGTAAGGATCCCTTGCTCCTGGGGCTGCCGTTCGGCGGTTGGCGCCTTGGAGCGGGATCGCCATGCGTGGATGCCGGATCGGATGCCGCCGCGGCCGGCATGGACGGCGACGCCGACGGAGCGCCGCGGCTTGTCGGCGCGCATGTGGATATCGGGGCCGACGAGCAGGCCGGCTCTCCAGAACCCTTCTCTCCGCGAGTGGCCTATGTGAGCCTGGAAGGATCTGATACGCACGATGGGGCATCGTGGCAGACGGCGAAGCGCACCATCCGCGCCGCCATGGACGCGCTGATGGCCGCGGACGGAGGCGGACAAGTTTGGGTGGCCAACGGCTTGTATGCGGCAACGCTTCAGATCTCGAGCTTCATCCACCTGTACGGCGGTTTCGCCGGCGCCGAGACGGCCACGGAGCAGCGCAACTTCGCCGCCTCTCCCACCATCATCGACGGCCAGGGGAGCGAGCCCGTGATCTCCGCGGCGAACACCGAATCACCTTGCCGGTTCGATGGTTTCCAGGTCATCGACAGCGTCTTGCCGCCCAGCCTCGTCTTCGGGCCTCTGCTTGTCTGTGACCACTCGTCGATCACCATCGCCAACAATGCCTTCCTGGGCGATCCCGCGAGTCAGCGAGGGGGCGTAGAAATCGTCGGCGGTGCGCCGACGTTCACGAACAATACCGTCTGGGGAGGATCGGACGCTTACGGCGGCGTACGTTGTGAGGAGACAACAGCGGTTGTCTCCGGCAATCTGATCTCACACAGCAGGGCGACGGGCATCGAAGTGATGAACTCCGCCACGCTAGTGCCCGTGATCACGGCAAACGTCGTCTCCGACTGCGCCGGCCCTGGAATCAGCTTTTTTGGCCAGGGGCTAACGGTGAACCGCAACACGGTCACAAGGAACCTGGGCGGCGGAATCCGCGTGTCCGGCGCTGGCTCCACGCTGAGCAACAACCTGATCGTCGACAACCGCGGTGCGGCCTCCGCTCTCTTGGTAGGGGGGTCGAACATCAAGACGGTCAACAACACGATCGTGGGCAACGTCAACACCGATGCCACGAAGCCTCACTACGGGTGCATTCACCTGTCCGGGGGGATGGGGCTGGTGTTCGACAACAACATCATCGCCTTCAACTCGTCCGGAATCGTCAACGAGTCCGTCTACCCGGTAGCCGCCTCGCTCCTCTGGAACGTGCTCTTCAGCAACGGATCCGAGGACTACATTGGCATCGCCGACCCATTTGCAGACGTCCCGAACATCCCAACGGACCCGCTCTTCGTCGATAGAGCCGCCGGGGACTACCGCCTGACGTCTGCGTCGCCGTGCATTGATGTGGGCGCCTTTACGGCATACGGCACTCTGGATCTGTCCGGCGGCGCCCGCGTCATCGGCAGCCGCGTGGACGTTGGGGCCTATGAATGGAGCGCCGAGCCTCGCTACGTTACGGCCGATGCCGTGCGTGCGCTTCGCATCGCGGGCGGCCTCATCGGGCCGACGGAAGGCGACCTCTCACGGCTGAACCGGGAACCGGGTGACGGCATCGGCCTGGAGGACGCGATCCGCCTGGCGCGCGCCGCCAGCGGCCTGAACTAGGCCTGGAAGATTCGCCCGCAACGGAAAGGGGATGGCCGCTTCGGCCATCCCCTTTCGCGCGTCCGCTGTGTTTTCGCCTCCACCGTTAAGGCTTCGGCCGGAAGCCGTTGATGTTGCGCACGCGGCGCTGTTCGGCCAGGAAGATGGAGCGTACTTCGTCGGCGGCGGCGCCGAGGTCGTCGTTCACCACCACGTAGTCGTAGTCCGGTAGGGTCTGCATTTCGTGGAGGGCGGTGGAGAGGCGGCGGTCGATCGCCTCGTCGGAATCGGTGAGGCGGTTGCGGAGGCGGCTTTCCAGCTCCGCGAGGCTGGGGGGCGCCAGGAAGATGTGAACGGCGTCCGGCATGGCGCGCCGCACGCTGGCGGCGCCCTGCACGTCGATCTTCAGCACCACGCTGCGGCCGGCGGCGAGGCTCTCTTCCACGAAGGCGAGCGGCGTTCCGTAGAGGTTGCCGTATACCTCGGCCCACTCCAGCATCTGCCCGTCCAGAACGTGCTGGCGGAACTGGGCCTGCGTCCAGAAATGGTAGTCCTCGCCATCCACCTCGGCGGGGCGGGGCGGGCGCGTGGTGGCGGTGATGGCGCGGCGCACGCGGTTCTCGGGGTTCTTCTCGCGGCTGGTGGCCTCCAACAGCAGGGCATCCTTGCCCACGCCGCTGGGCCCGCTTAGCACAAACAACACGCCGCGTCGGGCATACGGCGGCAGATAATGGGGCGTATCCGGCAAATCTATCTCCTGTCGGGAGCCGTCAGCCATTAGCCGTCAGCCATCAGCGGGAAGGGGTTTCAGCCAAGCGAGGGGTTATCTCGCTGGCGCTGCCTCCGGGCTGAGGGCTGACGGCTGATGGCTGACGGCTCAACTAGTTTCCTGTAACATAGTAGCTGCTCCACATGGCGCCGTCGCGGTTGAGGATGGCCGGCGGCAGGTCCTTCGGGTGGAAGAACTCCTCGTGTGAGATGACCTGCGTGTGGCCGTCCACGAACGCCATGGTGTACGACTTGCTCTTCACGTCGCGGTGCCACGCGCCCGCCGGATCGGTGAGGCTGTCCCGTTGCGCCCAGAGGGGCAGGGAGTCGCAGATCGTGAAACACCGCGTTGGGTACTTCACCTGCGAAACGCCGTACGGCCGGTAAATAAGCCCGCCGGAGCCGGAAGTAGGGGTCTTGAACGACAGGATGACGGGCCAGGTGTAGCTGGAGCCGTTCTTATCGAACACCTTCTTCACGAGGCCGGACGACAGGATCTGGCCCTTGTCGGAGGGGCACTTCCACACTTCCTTGCTCTTCAGATACTGGCCGATGGGGCCGTCCATCGTCTTCCACTTCCCAACGGGTGAGTTGTCCTTTGTGGGGTTGCCGCCCCAAAGGAGCGGAACCGGCGGAACCGCGTTGCTGAGTTCCGGGTAGGCCGCCCAATCCAGATAGTCCATGCCCCTCGGGAAATAGCCGTCGTTGTCGTCGCAGTACATCAAGATGCCCTTGGTGATCTGGTTGAGGTTTGACGTGCACGTGGCCTGCTGGGCCCGCATGCGGGCTTTGGCGAAGACAGGGAAGAGGATGGCGGCCAGAATCGCGATGATGGCGATGACCACCAGCAGTTCGATCAGTGTGAACCCACAGCGTCGTCGCATACCGTTGTCCTCCATGAATGGGAGTCGATCGTCAGTCATCAGTCGTCAGTAATCAGTTATCAGTCATCAGTCCGGCAAGACCCGAACCAAATCAGGCAGCGGTCGCTCCCGCTGACAACAGACAACTGACGACTGATGACTGACAACTATCGCCGCCGCCGCCACTGCTGCAGCGCGTAGCCGGCGATGTATCCGAGGCCGGCGCCGGCGATGGCGCCGGCCGAGCCGCCAGTGAGGCCGATGAGTGCGCCCAGGATGAGGCCAAGCCAGGGAACGGAAATCGATGGCTTGCCGAAGCGCAGATAGAGCCGCTTCGACGGCAGGCGCAGGCGGGGCAGCATCGTCGGGCCGGGTTCCGGCGATGGCGCCGGTTGTTCCTCGGAGGGGGCGATGCGCGGGCGGCGGAACTGCTGCTTGCCGCGTTCGTATTCGGCCGACGGCGTGTGACGTTCCAGCACGGAGATCGAGGCGTCGAAGAACGCCGCATCCATGCCGTAGGCGGCCGGGTAGTGCTCGCGCAGCACCGGCAGGATCATGGCGTAGGCGCGAGGGGCCTCAGCCATATCGCGTTGCACGAGGAGCTGAGCGCTGCGCTCCGCTTCCTCGTTCGGCGGATCCGCCGAGAGTTCCGTAACGTAGCGCACGAGGCGGTGCGGGAAAGCGCTGTTGTTTTTAAGGCGTACCGCCTGCTCGCGTGCGGCGGATCGGTCGCCGGCTGTGGGGCCGGTGCGGGCCCCCGCGTCGGCGGATTCAACGGCCGCCAGCAACAGCGGCGCCGCGCGATCATCCGGAGCCTGCGCGGCCGCCTCGCGGAAGAACCGGGCGGCGGAAACGGGGTCGCCAGAGGAGGCGGCGCCGATCCCCCACGCCAATGAGAGCTCGAATGCCAGGCCGCGACGGCTGCGAGCATCGTAATCCTCCCGCGCGCCGGGGTCGCTAAGGACAACGCGAGCGCCCGCGCGGGCGGGCGACGGCTGCACGCCGCCCAGCAGCGCGGCCGCCCCCACCATCTCCGGCTCCACGTCCGCCGGAACGCCCAGCCATTCGTACAGGTTCGACGCCATATCGCAAGAAAGGGTGAAGGTCTAGCGGCGGAACTCGTCTTCGCGCCACCACGACGGCGGGGCCAGGTCCGATACGGGCTCCTCGGCCTGTACCTGGCGGCGTCGGCGGTTTCGCACCGTGAAGAAGCCCCAGATGAGGGCTATGAAGAACATCCCCGGCACGATCCACTCCGCCCACTCTATGAAAACGCGAGACCTGGAGCCAAGCTGAAGGTCTCTGCGCCATTTGGCGGCCCAATCGTCGGCTCCATAGCCGTAAACGGTGCGCATGGCGGCGTCGTAGCTGGCGCCGCGGGCGAGGCGCCCCACGAGATCGCGCATCGCCGGCCAGCCGCCGCGATCGAGGAGGGCATCCACGGCGTCCTGCCCCTGGTCGTACGCGAGGCCGGCGTTATCGCCGGTGGGAAACGAGGATCGCAGATCGCTCAGGGGCAGGAGGCGGTTCTCCAGGAGCGCGCCGACCACGCGCGCATGGGCAATCGCCGGGTCGGCGCCGCCGGCTTCCTGGGCCAGGCCTTCGTTCATCCACAGCGGCATGGCTTCCACGCGCGGCCCGAGCATACGGAAGAGGAAGACGTGCACAATCTCGTGGCCGATCACGCGATCCGGCGCGTCGAAGATCCGGCTGGCATCCAGCCGGATCGTATCCTCGTTGGTAGCCGTGCCGACAACGAGCTCGCGTCGGTCCTGGTGGGCCTCCTTCAGGAACTCGCGACGGTCCGCGTACAGGATAACGGGGATGCGCTCACTCGGCGAGTAGCTGAGGAGCCCGGAAATGTGTCCGTAGGCCGCCTCGGCGCTCTGTTGCATCGTTTCCACGTCGATGACTTTGTCGGCATCGTAGATGAAATGGAAGTGCGGCGTGTCGCGCGTGTGCTTGGGCGCGGCCACGGCTGAGCCGGCCAGAAGGAGGCAGGCGACCGCACAGGCCACGCCGCGGAGCCGAGGTTTTGGAGCGCGTACCATACGTTTATTATACGTCACATGCCTGTTTGGGTTCCCCTGCCAAGGAGCGCGTGTAACTATCTATGGGCGGCGCGCGATAATGTAGTGTAGGTTATGGGGCGTCGATCCGCCCGCCGGGCGGTGAAAGGACGGAACCGTGGGCATTCCTGTGTTTGTGATAGCGCTGGTTGTGTTGGCCCTCTTTGTGATTGGCCTCTACAACGGCCTCGTAGCGCGCCGGAACCGCGTCAAAACCGGCTGGGCGCAGGTGGACGTTCAACTGAAGCGCCGGCACGATTTGATTCCGAACCTCGTGGAGACGGCGAAGGGCTATATGGCGCACGAGCGCGCCACTTTGGAAGCCGTCGTTGCGGCCCGGCAACAGGCCGTGAACGTCTCCGGGGTCGCCGATGCGGCCCGCGCCGAGAACCAGCTCACCCAGACCTTGCGCTCACTGTTCGCCGTGGCCGAAAGCTACCCGGACCTGAAGGCCAACACCAACATGCTGGCCCTGCAGGAAGAGCTGACGAGCACGGAGAACAAGATCGCGTTCGCGCGCCAGAACTACAACGACGAGGTGAACGGCTACAACACCGCCATCGAGCAGTTCCCCGGCAGCTTCATCGCCAACTCCTTCGGCTTCCAGCCCTCCGAGTTCTTCCAGGTGGAAGACCCCGCCGAGCGCGAAGCCCCGCAGGTGAAATTCTAGGAGTCGTCAGTCATCAGTCGTCAGTTATCAGCCCGAAGGCTCTGACTGGGGAGCTGAGCGATACCATCAGAAAAGCCTTCGGACTGACAACTGACGACTGAATACTGACAACTACCAAATGTACGATCAGATCGCCCGGAACAAGAGAGATTCGCTGCTGTTGGTGGCGGCCGTATTCGGGCTGCTCATCGCGCTGGGCTACGTGTTCGCGCGGGCCGAAAACGCGCCGTGGGAAATCGGGGTTGGCGCGGCCGTCGTGGCCGGAATGGTTGCCAGCACGGCCGCCTATTACGGCGGCAGTTCCGTGATCCTCAGCGTTAGCGGAGCGCGGGAGATCGCCCACGACGACAGTCCACAGCTCTTCAACGTGGTGGAGGAGATGTCCATTGCCGCCGGCCTGCCCATGCCGAAGGTGTACGTGATCGACGACTCCGCGCCGAACGCGTTCGCCACGGGGCGGAGCCCCGAGACGGCCGCCATCGCCATCACCACTGGCCTCCTCACCAAGCTCAACCGCGACGAGTTGCAGGGCGTCATCGCCCACGAGATGTCGCACATCAAGAACTTCGACACGCGCCTCCTCATGCTGCTGGCCATCCTGGTGGGCGGCATCGTGCTGCTCTGCGACCTGTTCTGGCGGATCAACCGCTGGGGGCCCGCCGGACGAGGGCGCGACCGGGACCGCGATAGCGGCTCCGGCCAATGGCAGCTCGTCTTCTTCGCCATCGCGCTCGTGCTGGCAATCCTGGCGCCCTTCTTCGCCAAGCTTCTGGAAATGGCCGTTTCCCGCCACCGCGAGTATCTGGCCGACGCCAGCGCCGCGTTGCTGACGCGCTATCCGGACGGCCTCGCCTCGGCCCTTCAGAAGATCTCCAGCGACCCCGAACCGCTGGAAGCGGCCAACCGCGCCACCCAGCACCTGTATATCGTGAACCCCGTGAAGGCGCTGGAAGGCAAAACGGCGGGGCTGTTCGATACGCACCCGCCGATTGAGGAGCGCATTGCACGGCTGCGCGGCATGGGCCTGCGCGGAGCCGAGAACGCCGAGGCTCCGGCGGGCGCCGGCCGTCCGACCGGGCCAGTGGGCCTCGGGATGCCGGGCGTCATGGGCCTGGTGGGCGCCTCGGCCGGCCCGACAGTGGCGGGCGCCTCGCCCTCCACATGCCCGCGCTGCCAGTTTCCGCTCGTCTCGGGCCGCATTCAGGGACGCAATCTGTTGGGTTGCCGCCACTGCGGCGGCATCTGGATCGGCGAGGATGACATCCGCGCCCTCCTCAAAGAGGCGCCGCGCGAACTGGATGCGGCGGACCGGAAGTTCCCCAACCTCATCGGCTCCGGGTGGGACGCCATGTCGCGGCGCACCTGTCCGGTGTGCGGCCTTGCGCTGGTTCCTCTCACCGCCGCCGGCCCTGCGCCGGTCGCCCTGGACCGCTGCCCCTCCGGCCACGGAATCTGGTTCGACGACGGCGAGCTGAGCGAGATGGCCAATGGAACTCAGTAATCAGAATTCAGAAATCAGCCCGGCGAGGTTTTGTCCACGTTCGTACTCGCCTCATGGATAAAGCCCCGTCGGACTGATTTCTGAGTTCCGTATTCTGAGTTCTGGTTACCAACGACCAAACACCGCTTCCGCATTGAGTGTTGTAGCGGCGGCCACTTCCGCCTCGGAGAGGCCTTTCGCTTTCGCCACGGCGGCGCAGACCAGGGGGATGTAGGCGGGCTCGTTGCGCTGGCCCCGGTGCGGGGCTGGGGTCATGTAGGGGCAGTCGGTCTCCAGCAGCAGGCGGTCCAGCGGGATGGCTTTCACCGCCTCGCGCAGCGCATCCATCTTCTTGAAGGTGACGGCGCCGCCGATGCCCAGGTAGCAGCCCAGCGCCAGCCAGCGCTCCGCCTCGGCGGGGCCTCCCAGAAAGCAGTGCATGATGACCGGCCCGATGCGGCCGCGACCGCCGTCCTCGGCCGGGCCGTTGGCGGCCATGGCGCCCTTCAGCACGTGGTACACGTCATCCTCGGCCTCGCGCATGTGGATCACGGCCGGCAGTCCCAGGTGCGCGGCCAGGGCGATCTGGCCCTGGAAGCAGGTCTGTTGAGCGGGGCGCGGCGAGAAGTCGTAATGGTAGTCCAGCCCGATTTCGCCGATGGCGCGCACTTTCGGGCGCGCCGCCAGCGCCTTCAGGCGCTCCCATTGCGCCTCGTTGAAGGTTTTGGCGTCGTGCGGGTGCACGCCCACCGTGGCGATGACGCCTTCCTCCGCATCGGCCAGGATCACCGCGGCTTCGCTGGTGGGCATGTCCGCGCCGATGGCCACGATGCGCCGCACCCCGGCCTCCGCGGCCCGCGCCAGCGCCTCGGGGCGATCATCATTGAAGTCCTCGCCCTGGATATGGGCATGCGTGTCCACGGTTTCCATCCGTTCGGCGCCCTCTTCCCCAAAATGGCCTTCGGCCCCGCTGATGCGGGGCCGAAGTCATCTTAGCCATATGGTTGACCGCCTGGCCGTGAACGGCCGGCTCAGGAGACTAACGGCGCCTTCGCGCCGTCACGTCAGGGCGCGAAGGCGCCCTTGGCTTCCTCAGCCGGCCCCTCGGGGCCAGGCGCCACGGCAGCCTCCTATAGCGGGTTCCACATGTTGTCCGTGTTCCAGGATTCCCAGCAGTTGTCGGCGGTCACCAGCTTGCCGTTCACCGTCTGCCCGATGCCCACCGTCTTGGCGAGCTTCAGGAACTGCACGTGGCCGTCGCAGAAGGCGTAGCAAGCCCCGCCGCCGAGGGTGGGGGCGGAGTAGCGTTTCCTCCCGTACAAGTTGCGACCAACGCCGCGCCCCACGGCGCCCTCATATGGCTCCACATAGTTGTTCGATCGCGGGTTCGTGAGCTCGCAGAAGGCGCGCGGGTCGATGTCGATCCAGCCGGGCTGCGCCTTCTGGTAGGCTTCCGTGCCGGCCCAGTCCGCCCCACCGGACTTCGGTCGCTGATCCGGCGGAATGGGCTGGCCGTACACGCCGTCCATCGGCTCATCGGTGGCCAGTTCCGCGAAGAGGATCGTGCCGGCCGGGTTGGGCACCGCGGACGGGCCCAGCGGCGCCGGCGGGTTTTCGTCCCTCACGCCCGAGAAGGCCGCGTGGCCCGCGGCCCATGGCGCAATGAGCGCGCCGTTCAGGCCGTACGTGAGAACGCGGTTCCGCTCTGGGCCAGGCTGCGATGGCGAGCGGATGCCAGCGGCCCTGAAGCAGAAAGCCTTCTGACTCTTCAGCCGGCCGGCAATCTGCTCGTCCCACGCGTTGTGCGCGTAGCGCGGCGCGGTTTCGGAGCCGTTGTTCACCCAGCCGGGGTACGTTTCGCCATAGTCCTGCGCGTAGGCCTGCGCGGCCACCGCCAATTGGCGGACGTTGTTCAGCGATGCGTATTTCGAACTGGAGGGCGACTGCTGGGGAAGAGCGAGGGGGATGCCCAGGAAGTACAGCGCGAACGTTCCCGCCGCCCGGTACAGCGTCAACTTTGCCGACCGCGAAGGCAGCGCGAGCAAGGCGAGCAGGATGGCTATCGCCAGGAGACCGAACCCCATGTCCTGCAGCAGCCACGCTGCCTCGGAGATCCGGGCGGTCGCCGCCAGGGCAAACGGAAGGAGGAGCAGGCTCAGCCAGCCGCTACATCGGGCGATGCGCTCCACGGCCAGGCTCCATTTCAGCTCGGGCGGCATTTCCTCGCACGGCGAATAGCGTTCCACGGCGGCCTCCTAAAGCGGGTTCCACATGTTGAGCGTGTTCCAGGGTTCCCAGCAGTTGTCGGCGGTCACCAGCTTGCCGTTCACCGTCTGCCCGATGCCCACGGTCTTGGCGATCCTCATGCCCTGCACGTGGCCGTCGCAGAAGGCGTAACAGCCGACGCCGCCATACAGGTTTCGAGCGACGCCGCGGCCCGTTGCGCCGTCGTACGGCTCCTGGTAGTTGTTCGCCAGCGGATACGCCAGTTCGCAGAAGGCGCGCGGGTCGATGTCGATCCAGCCGGGGCGCGCCCGCTCGTAATCCCTCGTGCCGGCCCAGTCCGTTCCGCCGGACTTTGGGCGCTGATCGGGGGGGATGGGCTGGCCGTAGACGCCGTCCATGGGAGCATCCGTGGCCAGTTCCGCGAAGAGGATCGTGCCGGAGGGGTTGCTTATGGAGGATGGCCCCAGCGGCGCCGGGGGATTCCTCTTGTCGAACGCCGTGAACCCCGTGTGGCCGCCATGCCAACCCGTGATGAGAATGCCATTCAGCCCGTAGGTGAGCACGCGGTTTCGGTGCGGGCCAGGCTGCGACGGAGAGCGGATGCCGGCGTAGCCGTTGGTGAACACGTCTGCTCTCTTGACCCGATGATCGATTTGCTGGTCCCAAACGTTGTGCACGTACCGGGGAGATGCCTTCGTGCCGTTGTTCACCCAGCCCGGGTAGGTATCACCATTGTCCTGTGAGTACATTTGCACGGCCACGGCCAGTTGCCGGATGTTGTTGAGGGTCTTCGAGCCGTGATACTCGTCCCGCGCAAAGAGGATCGGCAGACACATCAGGTAGGCGACAATCCCCGCGAACGACACCCAGAGCGCCGCCCAGCCCGCCAGACCGCGGGGCGCCCGCATGGCCACGATGGCGCCGGCGGCGAGCAGGGCCAGCCCCAGCGGCAGCAGGACGAGGAGCAGAGGGCTGCGCGGCGGCGCGATGGCCATCGTCACCGGCAGCGCCGCCAAACCCGCCAGCGCGAACCAGAGGGCCACGCGGCCGGTCCCATCCCGCCGGTCCGGCGCCGGCGGCGGGTCGTTATCAGGTTGAAGCATCGGTTCCACGGCGGCCTCCTAAAGCGGGATCCACATGTTGAAGGTGTTGAGCGGGCTCCAGCAGTTTTCAGCGGTCACCAACTTGCCGTTGATGACCTGTCCGATGCCCACGGTCTTTGCGAGCTTGAGGAACTGCACGTGGCCATCGCAGAAGGCGTAGCAGCCGCCGCCTCCGTACAGGTCGCGGGCGACGCCCCGGCCTGTTGCGCCGCCATAGGGCTCCACGTAGTTGCTCGCCGGTGGAGCCGTCAGCTCGCAGAAGGCGTGCGGGTCGATGTCGATCCAGCCGGGCTGCGCCTTTTGGTAGGCTTCCGTGCCCGTCCAATCTGACCCGCCGGACCTCGGTCGCTGGTCCGGCGGAATGGGCTGGCCGTACACGCCGTCCATGGGGCGATCGGCGGCGAGTTCCGCGAACAGGATCGTTGCGGCCGGGTTGGGGACGGAGGACGGGCCGAACGGGGCCGGCGGGTTCCTTGGGCCAACCCCGTCAAATGGCGCATGCCCATTGAACTGGGGGGAAGGCGGGCAGATCAGCAGGCCGTTCAGCCCGTAGGTGAGCGCCCTGTCGCGCCTCGGGCCGGGCTGCGAGGGCGAGCGGATGCCGGTGAGCCCGTTGCTGTACACATCCGGGTTCTTGACGCCTGGATGAATCTGCTCGTCCCACGCGTTGTGCACGTACCGGGGAGCGTCCGCCGCGCCATTGTTCACCCAGCCGGGGTAAGTCTCGCCGTAGTCCTGCGAGTACCACATCATCGCCACCGCCAGTTGCCGGAGGTTGTTCAGCGACTTTGACCGCGGAGTGCGCTCCGTGTAGGGGAGGAAGCTGGGGCACAGGAGGAGGAGAAACGCGGAACCCATGGCAAGCGCCAAGGTGACCTGAGCCTCCATCAGCCTCAGCGCCGACAGGGCGAGCGCCCCTCCCAAGCAGGCCAGCGCGAACCCGGCGAGCGCCATCGGGCCCCAGATTGGGTTTCGATCGATTCCTCCCGCCACGACGGCCAGACAGAACAGGCCGAAACTCGCGAAGACGATCCACCGCGCCAAGCGGTTGACCGTGCGACGCCAATCCGGGCGGATCGGCTCTTCCTCTTCCGCGGGGGTGAAGGGTTCCACAGGCGGCCTCCTCTATCAGCCGTCAGTCACCAGTGGTCAGCCCAAAGGCCCGGCGCCGGGCGACGCGCGCTCACGGCAAGGGACTTCGAACTGACGGCTGAATACTGATGACTGACGGCTAGTTAGTGTTCGGCGGTTTCTCGGCGGCGGCGCCGTCCGGCGGACGGCAGGCGGTCTTGCACTCTAGCGGACGGGCGGCGGCGCCCCAGGGTTCCCTTGCGGATGGCGAGCGGCCATGTCTATCTTCGGCGCTTCGGAGCGTCCGCTGCATACCGGTATTGGAACCGCCCGTTGGGGGCCGCGTCGCCGTTGCGGTAGAGGTTCAGAACGTCGGCCCCGGCATCCACGTTGTCCTGCCATTGGAAGCCCAGCCGGATGGGCCCGGCTTTCAGCCCCAGCGCGGCGCGGGGGATGGAGAGCTCCATCTCGGCGCCGGCCACGCGGCACGGCACGTTCGCCACGGTTCTCCAGCGGCCTTTGGCCCAGCGCAGCAGTTCGGCTGTGCCGCCCAGGCCCGGACGGATTGTCCAGTCGTAGCCCAACCAGCCGGTCTTCGCGCTCTCGTCCGTGTCGAGGAACAGGCGCATCCAGAGCGCGTCGGGCTTGCCGGATATGGCCCGGCGCGTGCGCGCGTAGAAACTCAGGGCTTTCGAATCGCGGGCAACCTTCAGAAGCTCAAAATCGTTGCGACCCGTGCGGTTTGTGTAGCGCGGCATGGCGGGGTTCCACGCCTCGTGGTCGCGCCAGGCGGTATCGCCCACGTCGTCGCGGTACTCGGGACGTACGGCGGCCCAATCGGCGAAGCGGCCATCCACCGCAATGCGCGCCTCCGGGCCGGACGGCGGCGGGGCGTGCACGCCCTTGAAGCGGCGCACGTAGGCCACAAGCTGCATGTAATACGCGTCGCCGTGGCCGCCCTTCATCGGCTCCGCGTCGCGGCTGAACTCGGCGTTGAACTCATCCACGAAGGAGACCGGCCCGGCGCCGTGGAACGGGGCGGAGGCCGGGAAGCGCCCGGCGATCCACTCGTTCCAGCCGGTGAAGAAGACCACCCGCGGGTCCAGCGCCAGGGCGCGCTTCCATTGTTCCTGAACGTTGCGGCCGGTGAAGTCGCGCCCCGAGGGCGGCGGCTCCGCGCCGTTGTGGAAGCTGCGCCCGTAGGAGGCCGGGTTGCTCAGCACGCCCAGTTGCCCCTCCACGGCGTTCTGGGCGATGCCAACGGTCACCTCTTCTACCTTTCCGGCGCTGTTCCGGAAGGCGTGTTGCGGGGTGGCTTCCAGCCAGCCCCACTCGTCTGGGCCGTCCGGCCCGGTGAAGTAGGAGGCCACCGGCTTGCGGAAGGTGAAGGCGTTCAGGATGGCGCGGTCCGGGTTGTCCGGATGGTCCAGCCAAAGGCCGCGATCGCCCGGCGCGGGGCGCCCGTCCGCAAACGCGTCGCCGTCCGCGTAGGCGTCGTCGGCGCGGCCATACCAGCCCACCTCGCCAACGGGATCGCTCATCTCCAGATAGTACCGCCCCGGCGGCTGCGGCGCGGGCAGCGGCAGCACAACCGCGGAGTTGTCCGCGATGTTCGCAAACCGGCGCGACGCGATTGCTGCGCCATCCGGCCCATCCTTCCGCAACGTCAGCGCGGCGCCGGAGCCCTTGCGCGTGTAGGTTGGGACCGTCATCCCGGCGCCGATGATAGGCGTGTCCGTCGAAAACGTCTGGCCCAGCGTGTGGCCGGGCAGCAGTGTCTCCGGCGCGTCCGCCCCGCCGATGCGCTGTTCGTAGCGCATGAGCGCGGGGTCTGCGAGGATCAGGGGCTTGCCAGCCTGGCGATACCAAAGGTCCTTGTGGAGGCCGGGGCCGTAGAGGTCGCGGTACAACTCGCGCACAACGGCCGTGGGGTTCCAGAAAGGGGTGAGGAAGGCGATCTGCGGCGTGCGGCCTCCGTCGCGGCGCACCTGCTCAAAGACCTCGCACAGCGCTTTGTAGTTCTTCTCGTAGGTGAAGCCGTTGGTAACGTCGAAGACAATGGCATCCACGCCGGCGTCAGACAGCATCTGGGCGTGCTTGCGGATGACGTAACGGTCGTCGCTAAGGTAGTAGCCGAAGAGGGACTCGCCCCAGTGGTGCGGCGCGTACATCGGCCCCCACAGCGGGCTATCGGGCTTCGTCATCGCTTCCGGATCCTGCTTCAGGATGCGCGAAACGTCGTAGGGACCGCCGCGCCCGTGCTGGCCAAGCCACAGGAAGTAGAAGGCGGCCACCTGCTTGCCCGGCTTGGCCGGGCCGGCCTCGCGGTAGCCGGGAAGCGCGCGGCCCAGCCCGTCGGTTGCGGCCCAGGTATCCGGCCGGGTATCCCAAACGGCCGCCGGGGCATGGGCGGAGAGCAGCAGAAGCGGAAGCGTTACGAATCGGGAACGGCGCATGTTTGTCTCCTTGCGAGCAGGCGCGAGCAGACCCAGGTGAGGAAGCAGGCGGCGGCGACGCGCGGCGCGAAGACCCAGAACAGGCTGGCGCCGATGGATACGAACAGCAGCGTGTCCTCAATCAGCGCGTGCGCGACGCCGAGGAAGACGCTCACCAGAAAGGCCTGCCGCCCGCCGAAGCCATCGTTCTCAGCCGCGTCGATCATCAGGCCGGCGCCATAGGCGATTCCCAGGATGATGCCGGCCCAGAACGGCAGGATGCTCTCGCGTTCCAGCCCAAGGGCGCGCAACGGGCGGGCGGTGGCGGCCGTGAGGCGATCCAGCCATGGCCCGGTTCGCACGAACTCCAGCACGGTCATCAGCGGCACGACGATGCAGAACGTCTTGAGCAGCGTCTGCCCCAGCGACACGGCCTCGGCCTGCCAGTACGCGGCATCCGCCGTGTGGCGCAGGACGACCGCGCCCGCGCCGGTTGAAGCGGCGGGGCCGCTGTTGAAGCCGAATGCGTAGTGCATCAGGGCGCCCATGGCGAACCCCATGCCCACGCGGAAAAGGCCAATCAACAGCCAGCGCGTGCGCAGGCGCGCCACGATGCCCACCTCCACGATCAGGTTGTGGGCGATCAGCATCACCACGGCGATCTGCGTGGTTTGCTCCGCGTTGAGGTGCAGGCTCTGCATGGCGCCGATGGCCGCATAGAGGTTCACGCAGAAGCCCACCACCAGCGGCACGGCGGCGGCCGGCGGGAGGCCGGCCAAACGCATCACGGGCTCCACGGCGCGACTGGCGACGTCAAGGAACGGCGTGGTCTTCAGCACGCTGACGGCGATGTACGTGGGCGCCATCACCTTGAACAGCGTCCAGAAGAGCCGCAGTCCCCGCATCAGCCCCCGCCGAGCCGTCTCCCGTGTGTCGTGTTTCGGCATCGTGTCATCAGTCTAGCACGGCCTCCTGGATCGCCGCGGCGATGCCCTCCGGCGCATCCCGGAAGTCATAGACGACTCGCTTCAGGCCCTGCATTCCCATCCAGATGCCGGTCTCCTCCGCCAGGCGCAATCCCCTGTCCTTGGTCCGGTATCTGCCGAGCTTCGCTAACTGCCCGATCAGCGCGGCGGACGGAACGTGGATGAGGGCGGCGGATCTCGAGCCGAAGGACATGGGGTCGGTAGCGAACGCGGCATCCGCGCGCGGAGGCCAGTTTGGCGTCGCGAACTGCAGCCCCCCCGCGCAGACAGTTATCATCGTGGTCCAACGTGGCTGCCTAGCGCGCAGCCCTTCCAGAAGCGCGTTCAGGAGAGTTGCGTGGGGGTCTTCCGGCGGCTGGCCGAGGCGGTATCTTGTTACGCCGTTCGGCGTCAGACTGACCTCGCCGCCCACGCTCACGCTCCACGTGCCAGCAGGACTGTACAGGGCGGCGGCGTCGAGCGGCGGCCCAATGCCGCTGGGGACGAAAACGTCCGCGATGTCGTATCCCTCATCCGCCACGTGCTGCGCCCGCGCGGCGAGGCAGTAACCTAGAGAAACGTCTGGGCCGATTCCCCCCACCGCTCCGGTTTCCTCGCCCCACGCGTCGAGCAGTACTCCGTCGGGGGCCGGCTGGCGGGCGAGGCCGTCCAGAAGCGCGGTGAGCTTACCCTTCGCCTCCGGGCCGGGCCACACGAGGTTGCCGCGCATTTCGGGCGGCTTGATGCTGCTGTCCCACCCCGGAAGCGCCCGCGCCTCCATGAAATCGCGCCCCAGGATATCGCGGTCGATCAGGTCCGGCCGGTCATCCATCCAGTGAGGCTCCTTCGTTACGGGTTGCCAGACCAGCGCGTTCACGGTTGCCGCCACGGAAAGGCCCGCCGCGCGCGCGGCCTTCACGGCCGCCGCCCACCCGTTGGCCCCTTTCAGCGCCGGGTGCAGCGGGAAGGCGCCCGTGGGGAACGTGGCATAGCCGTCGATTAGCGCTGGATAGTACAGCGTCTTGAAGCCCTTGGCGCGCATCGCTTTCAGCACGGGCGCCAACGCGTCGGGGGGGAGCGGCGGAACGGCCACGCCGCGATCGTCCGCCTTCACGAGCGGCGTGGGGGGAATGACCGGAATGGGCGCCCCCGGCGCGGGCTTCGGGAACGCCCGAGGCGCGGTCTGCCGGCGTTCGGGCCGCTTGGCCTTGAGCGTGTAGACGGTGTCGTCGATGAGCGCCCACCCGGCGCCAGGCAGTTCGATGGAGACCTCCACACCCGCCGTGCCGCAGAGGAACGCGCTGGCCACATCCGATGCTCCGGGCCCGCTCTCCTCGGGATACCCCCTCTCCGCTCGGAAGGCGGCGTTCTGGCGACGGCGCTCTTCAAGGCCGGCCAGCATCGCGCGCGCCTTCTCCTGCTGCCCCGCCGTCATCTCGCTGTAGGGCAACCTCGTCGGCATTAGGAAATCATAACTTTCCCCCCAGCCGATGGGCGGCGGCGTGGTCAGAAGGGTTTTCCGCTGGGCATCCGTCCACGCGAACGGATCATCGGCGGCGAACGGCAGGCTGGCCGCCAGCGCCCTCCAGGGTTCGCCATTCAGAGCGCGATTGATATCGGACTGCGCCTGTTCGGTTACTGGCTTCGAGGCGGCCTGCATCCGGGCCATCACGACGGCGAGGCCCTCGCGGTCCCACGCCAGGATGTAGGTCTTCCCCAGCTTGCGCCAGGCCGCCGTGAGGCCGAGGCGCAACCCATCCAGCGCTTCGCCGCAGGTCACCGATGGGCTTCCCACGTACGCGCGCAGACTCTTGTACTGAGGGCTGACCGCCAACGGCAAATGGGTGACCTTCGCGATCTGCGCGACGACCGCCTCCACCGTGGTCACCCCGCTCATTGCCAGCGGCTGTATGTATGCCTTTCCGTCTAGGTCGGAGGGCTTGAACGTGTTGGGAACGGTCAGAAACCCCGGCGATACGACGGCCTGGCCCCACTCCCGTTCGCTTCCGTGCTCGGCGAAGACAAGGCGTCTCTTGCTGGGAGCCCTGGAGCCGGATTGCCATTCGGCCCGCCCTTGCCGCCCCGGCTCCACGGGCGGCTTACAGAGGATTCCGCCCGAATTCAGCTGCGCCCGCAGGCGAACGGCGCTCAGGTCGTACTGATCCGTGATGGTCGGCTGAGGATCTTCCATCATGCTATTGCCTTGGCAATACAGGATCGTCAGGTACAGCGGCGGCCGGATGGCCCGCGCGAGCCACGCCTTTGCCTCCGGCGGGAAGGCGGACGCGGGCACGCCCTTCTCCGAGCCCAGAGCCGCCCAGCGCTCGGGCGGCAATTGGGCGAGGGCCTTCTGAATGAGGGCGATGCGCCCCTGGTAATCGATCTCGTTCCCGCGCCCCAGGGCCTTCGGTTCCGCGTTACGGCTCTGCGGGGCCAGCACCCAGGTTCCCCGCACGGAGAAGGGGATGAGCGTCATATCAGGCCGGCTGAACGCCTCACACACGGCCTGGAGCCGCGCCAACGTGTTCAGCCCATCAAGCTGGAGTGGGTCGCCGTAAGGCCCGGTCAGGGCGCCGTTGTTGACCACGAACACGCGCTGCCCCGAAACGGCCTTGTTTACGGCGGCGAGGAAGACCGACGGCGGAGGGGCGCCGGGCGGGGTCTGGGGGTGGGCGGCCGGCGCGGCGAGCGTCAGCGCCGCGGCGAGGCCGAACAAGCGAGCGAAGACATCGGCAGCTTGCATCATCGTCCCCTCGAAGTCGGAAGGCCTCGCCGTGGGCGGGCGTCCGGCTGGCTAGTGGCGACCAACGACTCAGTTGACGGACGGCGGACGGCTCAGGCTCCCAGCCATGCTTTCATGCCGTTGCTGAGGGTGACCGCGCGGATGCCGGGCTGGCGGCGCACGATGCCCTGCTCGAGAAGGGCGCGCAGGATGGCCGCGCCCAGGGCGCCTCCGAGGTGGGGGCGGCGTTCCGTCCAGTCCATGCAGCCGAACGCGAAAGACCGCCGTCCGGCCTCGGGCAGATCGACGCCGCGCTCCGCGAGCGCGCGGCCGCCCTCCAGCGTCAACAGGTAGATCGGCCGGGGCCCGTCCGGCGTCAGCCAGCCGCGTTCCACCATGGCATCCAGGATCTCCACTCCGGCCAGGCCGCCGAGGTGGTCGTAGCAGGTGCGGGCCTGCCGTATGGGGGAGTTGCGCCGGATTTCCCGCGCGGCGCCGGCGCTGGGGGCGTGGGGATCGTGCGGGACCACGGCGGCGGCCTCCATGGCGGCCAGCAGCGCCCCAACGGCGTCGGCATCCACGGAGTAGGCGCGTCGCCGCTCCTCGCTCACGGTTTCGGAGGCCAGCCCGACGTCGCGCAGCGCGGCCAGATGGTTCGCCGCGCGGGGATGGGTAAGCCCCAACCGCTGCGCCAGCTCGTTCGGCGTCGCCTCGCCTTCCATCAGAGCCCGCAGAAGCCGCAACCGCGTATCATCCGAAAGCGCCCGCGCCAGTCTCGCGATGGATTCCATGGGATTCCTCCATTGTACGGATAGCATGGTTTGGGGCCGGAAGAGAACTCGGGAGGCGCCTGCGCCTGGCCGTGAACGGCCGGCTCAGGGGACCAACGGCGCCTTCGCGCCGTCACGTCAGGGCGCGAAGGCGCCCTTAGCCCGTTGAGCCGGCCCCTCGGGGCCAGGCTCATTCCGCATTCCGTATTCTGTTTGCTGTATTCCGAGTTCTAGCCGAACGCTGCCCCCAGGGCATTGTCGCGCAGGCGCGCCATCTCCGCTTCGGTGAGGGAGAAGGTCCGCTGAACGGCGGAGAGCTCGCCGGCGAGGTTCGTCCCGAAGAGGGCCGGGTCATCGGTGTTCACGGAAACGTTCAGGCCGCGCCGCAGGAAATCCGCCACCGGGTGCTCCGCCAGCGACGCCACGGCGCCCGTTCGCACGTTGCTGGTGGGGCACATTTCGAGGTGAACCTGATGGCGCAGGAGGTGCTCCATGAGGACCGGGTCCTCCGATGCGCGCACGGCGTGGCCGAGGCGCTCAGCGCCGAGCTCCAGGGCCTTCCAGATGCTCTCGGGTCCGGCGCCCTCGCCGGCGTGGGCGGTGACGTGCAGGCCGCCCGCCTTCGCCGCGGCGAACAGATCTCGGGCCAGTTCCGTCGAGTGTCGCGCCTCCTCGCCGCCGAGGCCGACGGCGACCACGCCGTGCGCGCGGTTGTTCAGCGCCAGCTCAAGGCCGATGTGCCCGGCGTCCACCGCGCAGAGCTCGCGGATGACGTCCACGATGAGCCTCCACCGCGGGCCGCCCTCGGCTTGCGCCGCGTTCAGCCCTTCGGCGATGGCCGGGATTGCTTCGTTGCCGTTGAGCCGTCCCGCCCAGTGCGCTCCGGCGATGGATGTGTGCAGCTCCGCGTAGACCGCGTTGCTCTCGGCCAGCCAGATGCCGCATTCATAGGCGGCCTGGCGGTAATCTTCCGGGTCGCGCAGCGTGTACAGGACCTGCATCCACGTTTCGAAGAAGCCGGCCATGTCGGTGAAGCGCAGCCGCTTGCGCAGATCATCCAGCGTCAAGGAGGTTCCCGGCTCGTGCCGCCGGATCAGGCGCAGCCACGCCTCGGGGCGGATCGCCCCTTCCAGGTGGAGGTGCAGTTCCGCCGCGCCTTGCAGCGTGGAAGGAACGCCTGCTAGCATTGTACCCGTGTCATCCATGTCGTATCGCAGTATAGCCGTGACGCCGGGGGGGCGAGCATAAGCGCGCCCAGGCGCGGGTGGGCCACGTGGCCGTGGGGTACGCTGGCCCTCTTCGTCGCCTCGGGACTTGTCCTTGTCCTGCAGGCGTGGCTCGACCGCGGCTGGGACTCCTCCTGGCTGCTCTCCCCCAACCACGTCAGCGCCGTGGCTGCCGTTACATATGCTTTTTTCCACGCGGACGTGCTGCACTGGGCCGTGAACATGGTCTTCCTGGTCGCCATTGGCCCGCCGCTGGAGCGCGCCGTGGGAACGCTGGGGATGCTGGCCTTCTTCTTCCTCGGCGCCGCCGTTGCGGGGCTGTTGCACCTGTCCATGGTTTACCTCTTCGTCAAGGGGCAGGCGGACCAGCCGCTTCTCGGCGCCAGCGGCGGCATCATGGCGCTGCTGGGCGCCTACAGCGTTCGGTACTACGGCCGACGCCTCGCCCCTGTAGCGCTTCCCATCCGCATTGGTCAGCCCCGCCACGCGATCAGCGTCTCGGCGCCGGTCGGCTGGCTGCTCTCCGCGTGGTTGGTGAGCGAGGTGGTGTTGGGCGGCGTGGAGATCGCCCAGGGGCGGGGCAGCGTGGCGCACTGGGCCCACGTGGGCGGCTTCCTGGCGGGCATGACCCTCGCCGTGATCACCGGCCTTCAGAAGACCGGGCGCCGCGAAGAGGCCATCGCCCAAAAGACCCTCGACCAGCAGGCGCGTCGCCTCGCCGAATACCTCCGCGAACAGCCGGAAGACGCCGCCTCGCGTCTCACCTTCGCCGGCATCCTCGTGCAACTGGGCGATCGGGACCGCGCCGCCCGCGCGTTCGTGAAGGCCATGGACATCTTCCTGCACCGCGGCCTCCTGCGCGAGGCCGCCGAGGCGTATATGGCCATGCGCGCCGCGGGCCTGCCGGCCCCGGACGTGCGCGTGGAGGTGAAGGCCGCCCGCGCCATGGAGGAAACGGCCTACCCCCTGGAGGCGCTGGCCATCTACGACCGGCTCTCCGCGCTGGAGGGCGAGGAGGCCGAAACCGCGTCATTGCGGGCCGCGCACCTCGCGGAGCGCATCGCCGGCGCCGACGCCGCCCGCCGCCGCTACCAGGCTTTTCTGCTGATGTTCCCCCACAGCCAGTTCGTCGCCGACGCCCGCCGCAGCCTGGAGCGTTTGGGGAAAGGATGAGCGACGGCGAGACGCGAGAGCCTGGCCATTCCTTGGACTGACGGCTACCCATACGCTATGCTCGTCTGCGCCATCTCAAACCAAGAATGCCCAGTGATAGCCCGAGGAGCAGGTTGAAAGCCCAGTCCCAGCCCACAGCGCGCACGGCGGCGGCCAAAACGGCGCCGTGGGAGAGAATCTCGAACGCGACATCTTTCGCGCTGAAGGCCACGAATATGAAGAGGGCCGTCACGGCGAATTCGCCAGCGCGAGCTTCCATCCGGAAGCGAGCTTTCGTCAGAACGCAGAAGATGCCCCAAATGGAGCCCCCCGCCGCTAAGCCGATTGCGGCCGATAGAAGAACAGCGGCAAACCTATGCATAGATACTCCCAACGTACTGACCGGCTAGGCGCGACTTCCGTCGGAAGCCTTCCGTCGGAAGATCATCCAGTCCGCGATGCCAGCGAGGACTGAGATCGCGAATGCTCCGACGACATGAGCGCGAAGCGTGTCCACGATCATCTCCCAATGAAGGCCATGCGCCAACGCCTCCTTCGCGGCGAACCCAGCAGTAAGCCCAAGGTATAGCGCGACAGCCCGGGCGACGCTGGACATCGGCGTTCCCCGGTCGAGCGCCTCGCGCGAGTGGGCGCCGATCCGCACCGCGTAACCGATGACCCGCCAGACGAGAACCGCGAAGGCTCCGGCGACGACATACGAGATCAGGTTTGCCATTGCCATGGTCCTTTCTGTTCCTCGGCGCCGCCAAGCAGGTTCACTCGCTGCTAGCGGCGCCGAGGGTCGTGTTGTTTGTTGAAGAGCGTGCGCTAGAGGAAACCCGCCGGTTAGGGCCATGTCTCTCAAGCCGATACTGAGGCTCAGTGGATCGAATCGAACCGCCGCCCGCCTGCCGCCCTACTTGGCGCCGGCCAAGATGGTTCCGGCGCACATGAAGGTGAAGATCATCACGTCCTGCAGGAAGTGGATCAGCCAGGGCCAGAAGAACCCCCTCGTCTCCACCATGCACTTGCCCAGGTACCAGCCGAGGAGGCCGGCCATCGCCACGCCGATGATGCCGTTCGGCATGCCGTAGTAGTGGCCGATGCCGAAGAAGACGCCGGTCAGCAACACGGCCTGTCCGGGCTCAAGCGCGGCGGCGGTCGGAGCCAGCAAGGCCGCGCGATACGATAGCTCCTCGCCAAATGCGTTCATCGCGGCCAGCGCCAGTATCCACGGAAGGAACGGCAGCGCGCGCGGCATTGCCGCCAACAGCGGCCTCCCCGAGATCACCAGAAAGGCCAGCGTGCCAAGGCTGATGCATGCCGCGCTGATCGTCCCAAGGCGGGCCCAGCCGATGCCTTTGTCGATGCCGAGCCATCGAACGGGCGCGGCCGGGGCGTTCAGGTCGCCTCTTGTCAGGAAGAACTCGCGCCGGGTGAAGCGCAGCAACAACAGCGCCGCCATCATCACGCCCGCTCCGGTCACTCGGAGGATCTGGATGCGAAGCATCTGACCGGCGAATCCGGGCGCCGCGCCGCCGATGATGCGCTGCCACCACGCCGCGCCGTTCACCCATCCGCCGGCGCTCTCGGTCAGCAGCAGCGCCGCCAGCAGAACGAAGTATTTGCGAAGCGGACGGGCGGTCTCCCAGGCGAAGCCCGCCATCACCGCCCCGCCCAGGAGGGCCAGCTTCGCCGGAAGCATCCAGCCCGGCCTCGTCCCCGCGGCGCTCTGCCAGACGATATCGGGCAAAAGCGATACAGACAGCGTTACCGCCCACGCAAGCGTCAACAACGAACGGCGAGAGGGCAAAGGGCGCGGCCGATCCGCCTTCGTACCCGTGGTGTTTTCCGCCATGGCCTGTTATCCCTTTTCGAATCGAGGGTCCTGCCGTAATCCGGCATCGTCGGCGCCGCGGCCAGGGGCTGAAGCGATTCCATGGCTTTGCCCTGTCGCCCCGGCAATCCTCTCGGCGGTTGGCCGCAACTCGGCGGGCGCGGCTGCGTTACGGGACCTTGTCGCCAGCTTCCGAGGATGAGGTCTTGCGCAAGGTCTTCTCGGGGTCGTTGAACAGGATCGCCATGAGTATGGCGAGATACGCCGGCGCGGCCCTCCGCGCGTCCGCCGCGAACAGATGGAAGGCGACGCCAGACAGGCCGCCGGCCATCGCCACGGCGTGTACCGCTTCGAAGGTCGTCAAGACCAGAGCGGCGCTCAGGCACTCGTACCCGAAATACCCCCAGCCTCCGGGCGAGAGGCGCTGCCACTCGGCGTACCCGCCGACAGCGCGCCTCCCCACAACGCGAATGCAGTACGCCACGATTAGCGCGCCGGAAAGGCCGGCCAGATCTCCGACGATGGTCTGCGTCATGGTCTCGTTTCCTCCGGCGCGGCGATGCCGTATCGGATGCTCGCGCGCGGCGTCCTCCCGCGCAGGCTTTCTCAACAGATAGGACGCCTGCATCCCGATTTCAAAACGGCGGCCCGGCGTTCATTCCGGCGCCGGAGGTCTCGGCCCAACGCCACTAAGGCCGCTCGCCGGCGGGTTTCGGGCCGAAATGTCGGTTCCGGGTGCGTTGCACGCCCGCTTCGGCCCCGGCGCGCCGCTCCGGACGCGCTAGTATGAACGCGTGCGCACCGCGCCAGGAGATGGATACGACGCGTGCCCAGGAACGGCAACGATGACGCCACGGGAGCAGAGATGAGCGGCAGAACCAGATCGGCGATACGAACGCAACCTAAGGGGCCGTGGCGCTTGGCAGGGCCCGTGGTGACCACCGAGAACGGCTTCGCCATCTTCAAGGGGACCAAACCGGGGTTGCTGGGCGTGCCGGTGCCGGCCTATCGCCTGATGCGCATCGCCGGCTGCGAGCGCATGCCGGGCGAGTACGATTCCCTCACCGTCGCCAAAGAGGCGGCGCGACGGGACGGGCTGCTGTAGCGGTCTGGCGGGGCCGGCCGGGAGGCCGGCCCCGCCTGTTCTAGCCTCCTACCGCCCGGCCAGGCCGTAGACGTTCCCGGCGCCGCTTCCAACGGCCACCGTATCGCCTGCCGTCCGGCCGGCGGCGCTCGGCGATCCGCAAGCGCCCGCCACCGGGTACCGAACGGACGTCCCCGGGCTACCGGTGTTTACCGCGAACACGCCCTGCGCGGTCGGCGCGTAGAGCCAGCCCGTCGTCGCCGCGTAGGATGGCTTCACGAACACCGGGGCCCCCGTGAGCCCCCGCCCGCCCAGCGCGCCGGGCGCGAAGGAGACCTGAGCGGCGCCGTCCGTGTGACGCAACCCGTACAGCGCCCCCGTGGTTGTTCCAAAGAGCGCCGTGCAGGGGTTTTCCAGCACAGCCGGGTAATCCATGAATGCCGGCTGCTCCACGCCGCCATCCACCTCCACCGCGCCCCCGGCGCCGAAGCCGGTGGCCGGGTCATCCTCGAGGTTGCCGTTTACGGCGTTGAAGGCGTAGAACCGGCCATTTCCAGAGGCCGGGGCGCTGCCCACATAGAACCGCCGGCTGTCCAGAGAGAGCACCGGCGCCGCCAGCACGGGGGCGGCCGTCGACGCCGCGTTGAATACGGTGCTGAGGTCCTCGCTGACCGTGTACACGATTCCCCCAGACCCCGCCGCCGCTGCCACCTGAACGTGCGTGCCGTCCTGGATGAGCGTCGGCGAGGCTGTCACATCGGTTGCGCCGACCAGAGGAAGCTGCATAGCGCTTGCGGCGCTGTCGGTGTCTTCCAGGCGCGCGAGGATCCAGCCGAGCGCCGGGTCGTGCACCGGCGCGTAGATGACGGCCGTGCCGGCGCGATCCACAACCGCGGGCGTCGCGGCGGTGGAACCGCCGGGCACGATGGCGGCTCGGCGCACCGATCCGCCGTCCACGGCGCACGAGTATGCGGTTGCCTTCGACGTGACCACGAACAACCGCACAACGCCGGCGATGCCTTTCACCACCACGCGCCCCTGTGACGGAGCATCCAGCGCCACGCGGCCGTTCACTCCGAACGCTGTGTCCAGCGCGCCGGTGGCGGCGTTCAGGGCGATCAGGTTTCCTGTGTGCGAGCCATCGGCATGGGCGACGTCCTCAACAACGTAGGCCCGGCCGTTGTAGGCCGTGGGCGGCGAGCTTACCGGCGGATGGGCGTCCAGGGAGCCATCGCCCGTGAGGTACCGGGGAACGTAGGCCCATTTCACGGACGCGGCGTCCAGGTCATTGGCGCGGGCCGGGGAGACTTCCGCGTACTGTCGTCCTGGGAAGCCCGCGTAGTCTTTGTCTCCGCTTCCCAGGTTGCCGTAGGTATCCGGCAGGCCCGGCAGCGTCTGGTTGGAGTGGTAGTCGCCGTTCGCCTGGAGGAGGACCATCACGCGAACCGGCCCGGTTGGGCCGCCCAGTATGCTGAGCGGAAGCGACAACTCGATGCCGCTGGAGGCATCGCCCGCGCCTTCAACCAGCCCGGAGCTGGGCGACTGCGAGGCCGCATCCGGCGGCGGGGGGAGGCCCAGCACTCCGGACGTGTTGGAGTTGTCGAACGCCAGACTGACGCCGCCGGCCAACGCCGCGCCAGACGCCGGGCTGCCCGCCGTTGCGGCGCCCAGGTAGGTCTTGGCGTTCGCCTGCAGATCATACAGGTCGGCATACATCAGGCCGGACGAGTAGTTCAGGTCCACCGCGTAGGCTGGCGCAAAGCCTTCATCGAGGGCGTCGCCGTTCAGGCCGTAGATGCGCAAACTGGCTTCGCCGCCCGTGAAGTTGAACGTGCGAGATCCGCCGGGCTTGGTGTCCAGCAACACGACGATGCCGTTGTTGCCCGCCTCCAGATTCCCGGTGATGCCCAGGCGTAGGTTGTCTCCGTCGCCCGCGGCATACAGGCCATCGAGTTCGGACACGTTGTCGCCGAACTCCGTGGGCCGTGTTTGCAGCGTAATGAGGCCGCCCTTGCCGAACCGCGCTGGGATGGCGTCGCCGCCGCCCACGGTCAGCGTCGCCGCGTTGGACGGGGTCGGCCCGCACGCGTTGGAGACGTCCACGGTGTAGCTGCCGGCGTCGGAGGCGTGCGCGAAAGCTACCGAGTAGGTAGCGGAATTGGCGTTCGGGATGTCTACGCCGTCCTTTTTCCACTGATAGGTCAGCCCCTCGCCGTCCGCCGCCACGCTGAACGCCGCGGATTCTCCCAGACGCGCGGACGTTGGGTGAGGCTGGGTACTGATCGCGGGGCGAGCGCCGATGGTTACCGTGGCGGGCGTGTGGGCTGGCGCGGTCCCGCAGCCGTTCGACACGGTGACGGTGTAGTCGCCGGCGTCGGAGGATCCGGCGGAGGCCACCGCATACGTGGGGCTGTCATCGCCCACGCTCGTTTCGCCTCGCTTCCAGGCGTAGTGGAGGTCGCCGCCCGTGGCGGATACGGTGAGGGTCAACGGAGAGCCCGCGCAAACGCTTTGCGTGGCCGGTGGAGTGACGATGGCCGGCGTTGAGTTCACGGCCACGCTGACGCTGCTCGCCGCGGATGGCTGTCCGTTCAGCGTTACGACGACGCTGTATGTGCCGGACTGGTTGGGCTGGACGTTCGCGATGGAGGGGTTCTGCACGCACGACGTAAAGCCGTTCGGCCCGGTCCAAGTGAAGACTCCGCCGGACACCGATGTGGCGGTGAGGTTCAGCGTGCCGCCCGCGCAAAGCGGCGCGTTGCTGCCCGCCGTTGTGACAGGCGGCGCCGAGACGCCCACATACACGGCCGACACGGTGGACGTGACGCCATCCTTGGTCGCCCGAACGAGGTAGTACCCCTGGGCGGCGGTTCCGATGCCGGCCAGAACCGGGTTCTGCACGGCGGAGGTGAAGCCGCTGGGCCCCGTCCACGAGAACGATCCTCCGGCTACGTCCGTGGCGTTGAGGTAGAGCGTATCGCCCGGTTTGAGCGGGCCGTTGGCGGAGGCGGAGGTGCGCGGCATGGCGATGCCCGGCGTGTTCGAGTTGCGGGGGGCCGGAGCGCCGGCCGTAAAATCGGCGCCGTTGTTGTTGGTGTCCTGCGTGCCGCCGGCGGCGCGGAACGCCGCGGTGGTTGTGGTTAAGGCGGGCGCCGTCGTGCCGCCCTCGCCATAGTTGGCCGTACCGCAGCCAATGAGGTCGATCACGCCAGCGACCGGACCGGAGGTGCTCGAGAACGCCGTCTGGTTCACAACCAGGGCCACCTTACCGCTCCCAGTCGAAAAATCAAGGGTTGCCAGCGTCGCATCCGGCGCCGGCAACGAGGCGCCGTATGCGCCGGGTTTCCCCCGCACGAGGAAGTACCGGCCGGGTTGGATGACGCCGGTCAGCGGGCAGACTGTCCAGAGGGTTCCGGTTGAGGCAGTGAACTGGATCGACCATTTCGACAGGTCAACCGGCAGGCGACCCCGGTTGAACAGCTCGATGTAGTCGCTCGCATAGGTGGAGTCCACATCGCCGCCCCCACCGTACGCCTGGCTGATGACCACATCGCCGGCCGACAGCGCCTGCATCTTGACGTACCCCACGTCGGATCCGCTGTGCTTGCAGTAGAGATACACATTGCCGCGGTCGTCCGTGCTGGAGTAGGCGGCCGACGTGAATGCCACGTTCACGATGGTGTACGATCCGTCCGTGGGGGCGTTGCTGACAGACGGCCCGAAGCCGTCCAGATACGTGCCATCCAACGCATAGCGATAGCCCGCGACGGTATACGGCGATGCTCCGGCCCGCGTGGTGTACATCACGTAGCCGCCACCGGGGTACGCCGCATCCTTCACGATGTCCGCGTCAACCAGGTTCGAGCTCGGCTGCCAAGACGACAGTGACGGGGGGAAGACGACAGCGCTGCCCGCGCTGTCGTACGTATAGAACAAGGACGGGTAGCCGGATCCGGCGGACTTCGGGATGTAGGCATTGCATGCCCCATCCAGCGTGGCGCCGTACTGGCCGTAGCCCGTCGACTTCGACCACAGGTGCGTCACCGTTCCGGGCGTCTGGGGGTTGATGCTCCGCACGAGGAACAGCCGGACGTAATTGCTCGTTCCTCCAACTTCCATCACGTGGGCGCCCGTTTCCAGCCGCCCCGAAACGGCCACGGCGCGAGGGTTCGAGCTCGTTACCCCGCCCACGCCGGCATAGCTGTTCAGGAGGATCTGGTCCGTGGCCGCCACATCCGTGTTGGCCCCGGGCGGGACCGGCGGCGCGGACTCGATCTTGTGGCCATCCAGGTCGATCAGCCACACCACGTCGTCGGCGCCGATGGAGATATCCCAGGGCGTGTTCCCCGATGTTGTGCTGGGGGTAATGGTCTTCCCGGTGTCCTGGTAGGCGATGGCGTCGGTTCCGTCAGCGGGGTTCGCGGGCTGGAAGATGCGCACCTTGTGGGCGGCTTTGTCGGCCGCGTAGAAGAATCCATAGTACGCGCTGGCCGGGTTGCGGTTTACCGCTCCGCCGCTGAGTGCGGTTCCTACGCCGGGGGCCACAGTTACGCTGGGGCAGTACATCCGCGTCTGAGCGAGCGCGGGGGGAATCAAAAGGGATACAGCCGCCAAGGCGGCCTTCGGCAATGGTCTCACGATGATGTTCCCTTCTCCCGGATCATGGACGCGCCGTGGCGGTTCGCTGCCGGGATTTGTCAGGATCTCACGATGATAGCGGCGCGGGAGCCGGCCGATGAGGAGCGACCGCCGGCGCGCGCACAGGGAGGGCGCGGCTAGGAGTTGCTGAGCATCTGGCCGCACTGGTATTGGCTTACGGGGCCAGAGGCGCATTTGCCGCACGCCAACGCGGTCGTCTCGAAGACCTTCTCGGAGCGGACTGTGGGCCTGGAGTACGGCTTACGCGCGGGCGCGTATTCGGGTTGGGGAACCGGTTTCATGGGGCGTCTGTCCTTTCCTACACGAGATGTAGGCGCGTCGAACGACGTTGTGGGACGGGCCTTGAGCGCTGGCCCCACCGGACCCCGAAACGGCCTATCCTCCAACCGTTCCCACGGCGGCACGACAGCACATGTCCCGCTGCAAAATCCACGCCAAAACGCCTGGTCGCCAGACGTGCAGAGGGCCGGCCGCCGCGGCCAATGCCGCAACGACCGGCCCTGGAGCTTTCGCCGGGTTGGTTACCGGCGCCCCGCTCCGGGGGCGACATTGATCTTCATATGCGTCGCCTCCTTTCGGGCGCTTCGTTTGCCGAGCGCTTCACCCCTCTATCGATCTCACACACGCTTGCGCTAAACGCCGCGTCATTCCGCCCACTCTTCGTAGCGGCGGCGGATCTGGCGCACGTGATACGCCACGTTGGCGCTGGTGCAGCCCAGCACGGCGCCGGCCTCACGCCAGGTGAGCCCCGCCATCAGGCAACCGAGCACGGCGCGCTGGTTATCCTGCAGGGCGGCGGTGAACTCCTTCACGCATGCGTCCGAAACGGGGGCCGCAGCCGTGGACGGCAGGCTTTCGCCGGCCGCTTCGTCCAGCGGCAGGCAGCGCCGCACGCGGGCGCGTTTGATGGCGTCCAGCACGCGCCAACGGGCGTGGCGGAGAAGGTACTGGTCCGGCTGGCCGATGCGCGTGTCCAGTTCGGGGAGCGCCTCCAGCACGCCGACCATGGCTTCCTGCATGAGGTCGTCGGCATCTTCGCCGGAGCGGCGCGCGTAATGGGCGGACATCCGGGCCACGCGGGGGCGCAGGATATCGACCACTTCACTCTTAGCGCGCGGGTTTCCCTCGCGGGCACATTCAAAGCAAGGCTGGGGAACCGTTTCTTTCGGCTTCACCGGCCTCGCGCTGCAAAAACAGGGGTTCATCCCTCTGGGTACTCCTACAGACACGGCGCGAACAAGGCGGTAAGGCGTGACGACGCGTCCAGGAGAGCGACCAGGGGAACCTATCGGGGCGAGGCGGAGAGGCCTCGGTGGGATGGGGTTACGGTCGGGGCGCGCCGGAACGCGGGCAGCGTGGCGGCATAATGACGTCAAAAATCTGTTTCATCGAACGTTGCTCCTTTCCGGCGCATTAGTGAGTCGGCGGGCGGTTTCGCCCACCGTCATGCATTCTATCGCGCGAGCCCTCAGTTCCGCTAAAGGGCTTCGCGAAGTTTTTTCACGATTTGTTCATCGGGCGGAATTTCGGCTGGCGAGAGGCCCGCGCCAGAACGCCGCGGGCCTCCCTCCGTCCGTAGCGGTGACGGGCTGTTACGGGTTGGCGTCCAGCCCGGCGACTTTGCGGGCGATGCGGACGGCGTCGAGGAGGTCGACGCGCCCCGTGGAAGCGCCGCCGGTCACAACACTCAGCCAATCGACCTCTGCCCGGGACGCTGTCACCATGCCGCCAGAAAGCCGTAACGCCCTGATAATGTCGGTGACCGTGTAGACCGGCAGCAGCGGTCCGGCCACGAAGGCATCCGCCACTCCGTTGGTATCGTTCGAGACCAGGTTGGCGGCGGACGAGCGGAAGATGGCGTACTTCCCGTCCGGCGTCAGAAGTGCGCGGTCGGATATGCCCGCGCCTTCCTCTCCATCCGCGGAGATGGAAACGCGCACAGTCGAGCACAGCAAGCGGTCGCGCAGGAATATGTCCTCCACGCTATTGGCATCAGGCGTCAGATTGGACGCTCTGGAGGCGAACAGCACGTACCGACCGTCTGTACTCACGGAGCCGCCGCTAGAGGGGCCGTTGGCTTGCGCGCCGTCCGCGGCCACTGAGATGCGCTCAGTAACGCCAAGGGCCCGGTCACGGAGGAAGATGTCGGACAGACCATTAGTGTCGCCGGCAACGAGGTTGTCCGCAGAGGATTCGAACGCCACAAAGCGTCCATCCGGGCTGATCGAACCGCCGCCGGCAGAGCATGAGGCGTCGGCCTGTACGCCGCCGCAGCCCACGGACACGCGCTCCGTGGTTGTGCCCACGCAGTCCCTTAGGAAGACGTCTTGCGCATGGTTCGTGTCGCCCGTTACCAGATTCGTTGCACCCGAGTCAAAGAGAACGAACCGGCCATCTGCGCTGATGGCGACCGGGTCGCAGTTAGCGTCTGCCTGCACGCCAGACGTTGATACGGAGGCGCGCAGCGTTGTGGATGCGCCAAGGTCCCGTACGAAGACGTCGTAGCCCGTGAAGATACCGCTCGCGTTCGTGTCGTTGGGAACCAGGTTCGAGGCGTAGGATCCGAACGCCAGATACCGTCCGTCGGCGGACATCATCGTACTGAAGGAATCATTGTTGGCAGGTTCACCCGCGGCGCCGATGGAAACCAGACGCATGGACCCGCTGACTCTGTCGGCCACATAGATGTCGGACATCCCGTTACTGTCGCCCTGCACCAGGTTCGATGCGTACGACCCAAAGCCCACCATTCGCCCATCGGCGCTAACCGACGGGCTGAACGAAACGTCGTTCGGGACATCGCCGCCGAGTCCAACGCTCAACAGCTCCGTCTTGCTCGTGGCGCGGTCCCGCCAGAAGACGCCGGACAGCGAGTTTCTGTTCTGCGGGTCAAGACCGCGTGCGGAGGACGTAAAGACCACATAGCGGGCGTTCGGCGACATCGACATCTCGGACCCAACTCCGGAGCCCGCAGCCTGCCCCCCGCCAGTCGACACGGAGACCCGTTCGATCGGAACAGAGGGCATTACGTCGAAGAGATCGCTATCCACAGACGGCAGACCTGGCGTGGCGGCCCTCAGGGCATACCTCCGGCCAGACCGGTTGACGGACACGGATGCGAATGTCGCCCTTCCTCCAACAGCCTCCGCCGAAGCGCTCCCGGAGAGGGCGGCTCCAGAGTCAGATACCAGCGAGAGGGACACAGTTCGAGCGTCGTCCTCCACCAGGCTGCCCAGCGCGTCAACCGCGACGAGAGTTGGAGGCGGCGAGATAGACCGTGAAACGAAAGCGCGCCCCGGTTGCACAGACCACGACAGGCGCGCGGGATCACCAACAACGGTGAACGGGAGGCTCTGTGCGGCTTCCATGCCTCCTTGCGACGCCATCAGGACATACCCAACTCCGGGACGGTCTACAACCACGTTGGAGAACCGCGCAACGCCGGCGGTGGCCCAGACCACGGAGGAGCCGACCAGTGCTGCACCCGCCGTGCCCGTGCCCGGTACAAGGGAGACGGCGACTGGACCGGAGTAGCCGGTATCCACCAGCCCATCCGCCTGGCAGACCTCGACGGCCGGTCCCGGCTGTACGGCGTGGCCCAACCGAGCCGCTGTTGGCTCGGTGGCAAACCGGAGGTAGCCGGGAACGGCATCCCGCAGAGGTCCGCGAACGAATATCTGCCTGACGGCCCCTGTAGCAAGGCCGTCAGCCGAGCTTCCAAACACCGCGTACCGGCCGTCGGCGCTGATGTCACAGTCGAACTGGGAACATGACGCCTGAGAGCCATCCGTGGCGACGGACACCCGGGAAAGGCCGCCGGTCGCAGTGTCCGCAACGAAGGCATCCCATGCCTTGTTCGTATCGCCGGGCACGAGGCCCGACGCTCCGGAGCCAAACGCCACATAGCGCCCGTTCGCACTGATGCCGCCGCAGACGGACCAAGGATTGTTCTCATCCGAGCCGCGGCCCTTCGATAGGTACTTAGTCACTTTTGCAACACGGTCGAAGAGGTAGACATCATCGAGCGAATCCGGGTCAGCGGGATCCAACCGGTCGCCGGCGCTGAATGCCACGGCACGCCCATCGGCATCCAGGCGGGCATACCAGCTGAAGTTCGATCCGGGAACGAGTTCGGTCGTTCCGTTGGTCATGTCTCGCACGAATCGAGCGCCGTTTGCCGGGGTCGGGGTCGCCGCGAGCCCAGGCGCCTGGGAGCGAAACAGAACGTACCGCCCATCGGAGCTCACGTCGTCTACGGAGGAATAACCCGACGCTGGGGCCCCCTGAGTATTCACCGACACGCACTGTACCGCACCGGTTACGCGATTGCGCCGAAACACATCGCATGCGTTATTGGCATCGCCGGGGACGACGTTTGCGGCAGCGCTTGAGAACGCCACCCAAGTTCCGTCCGCGCTCAGGCGAACGGAGTAACAGTCTCCGTTAAGCTCCGCGCCGCCGGCGCCAAGCGAAGCGCGCTCCACCGCGCCTGTCTTCAGGTCGCGCAGGTACACGTCCGCCTTGCAGTTCATATCTTCAGCGATCATCGGCTGACTGGTGACGAACGCCACAAAACGTCCATCAGCGCTCAGGCCGAAGGGCGGATCGTCAGTGTGCCGCGACTCCTCCCAGCAGTCGCCTCCGACGTTGACGCGCTGAATCGTTCCGAGCGTTATGTCGCGTACGAACACATCAGGGCTGTCGTTGAGGTCGTCCGAAACCAGGTTTGATGCATCGGAAACGAACGCCACGATATTACCATCGGCGCTTACGGCGGGATGCCGGCTGTAGGCATCGCCTCCAGTCTCCTTGCCTCCCGGCGCGGCGGAACCCCGAACTGCCGTGTGGGAGCCTAGATCCCAAACGAAGACATCGTAGGCGCCGTTGGAATCGTCCGTGGTCAGGTTGTTGGCCAGGGACTGGTATGCTATCTTCGCGCCGCCGGCGGCAAGGCGCGGCGCGTTGGCGCCGGCGTTCGCGGCGTTGTCCGCGCCGTTCACGCTAACCAGAGTCGTAGCCATGGCGCCGCGGTCCCGTAGGTAGATCTGATCCACGTTCAACGTCGAGCCTGAGGTGAGATTGGCTGCGAAGGAGTCGAACGCCACATAGCGTCCGCCCGCGCTGATGCTGGGCGCCTCGCAACAACCGTCCGCCTCGGAGCCGGCGGTAGTCACGCTCTCCCGCGTAGTGACGTTGGTCTGCGTATCCCGCACGAAGATGTCAGAGACCTCGTTGCTGTCACTACCCACGAGATTGGAGGCCCAAGATTCGAACGCGACGTAGCGTCCGTCCGGAGTCATTGAGGGGGCGGAGCTGGATGCGTTGCCCTCGGTTGAAGCTGAGGAGACCGAAACGCGCGATGTGGTCAGCGACCTCAGGTCCCGCACGAAAACATCCTTCGCTCCGTTGGCGTCGTTGGGGACAAGGTTACTTGCGTTGGATTCAAACGCCACGCGCAACCCATCTGCGGACGGGACGGCCCATAGGCTGTCGCCGTCCCCTTGATCGCCATTCGAGGCCACGCTGACCCGCACCGTGGTTCCCGCCGACATATCTCGCAGAAAGACGTCGGCCCTGCCATTGGTATCTCCATCCACCAGATTGGTTGCCCGCGAATAGAAGGCGACAAAGCGCCCGTCTGGGCTAACGCGGGCCACATAACTGCTGCCATCAGCGGTTGAACCGCCTTTCCCCACGCTTACCAATCGCGTCGTCTGGGTTTCGAGATCGCGCCAGAAGATGCTGCAGCGCCCGCCGACCCATGACTGGAATACCAAGTGATTGCCGTCTGCGCTGATCTCCGGGCTCTCACTCATATCAGTCATCGGCATGGCATCCGGTCCCACGCTTTCCAGCCGGATCGTCCCCGTCACGAGATCACGCACGAAGATGTCTCGCGCGTTGTTTGCGTCGCCATCGACCAAGTTCGATGCGTCTGATTCGAAAGCAAGAAAGCGACCGTCTGCGCTTAGCGTGCCGACGACGGCTTTGGAACGGGCCGGCTGCCGCCCGTCCCAGGCCAGGCTGGCCTGGACGGTGGTTGGAGCCGCCGCCCACGCCGGCAATTGAACCATGAGGGCGAGCGTTCCCAGATATCCAGCGGTACGAGATCGGACTATCAACACAGGTGTTCTCCCAAGTGAACGCTATGCACAACCTATGCGTCGGCTACGTCGGCGCCTTTAGCGCGCACGCTGATCGGCACGGTGAAAGCGCATATCGGCGTCGCCACCGCGAAGATCGCGCGATCACCAAGCGGGCATGCGCCGAGGACGCGGTTCCCGCGTTCATTTCCATCAGTGATGACATCAGGGCTTGCCTTATTGCTCAGTTCGTTCAAGCGCACTACGGGTTCGCCTCCAGTCCAACGACCATGCGGGCGATGCGGAGGGCGTCCAGCAGGTCAACGCGCCCGCCCGATACCCCGGTTGTCTCCACGTCCAGGGCCTTCGACGCGTCTTGGTTCAGCGTGATGACGCCGGCCGCCGCCTTGAGCGCGGCAACGGCATCGTCCATCGCGAACACGTACGGTACGCTATATTCCCATGTCTCCCCGGGGCCGCTTCCACTTACGGCTCCAAAGAGCACAGTGCACCTGCGGGCGCTGTCGTACGCTATGGGCGCCCCCCCTGCTAGAGGGCCGGTGACGGCAACCCGCGTCCAGGCGCTCCCGTCCCACTCCCACGTGTCGGAGAGTATGCCGTAACTGACTCCCATACCTCCGAAGAGGACCGTCCTGCCTCGGGCGCTGTCGTAGGCCATGGAAGCGCAAGATCGAGCGGGGGGGCCGGTGGAGGCTACCTGCTTCCAAAGGCTCCCGTCCCACTCCCACGTGTCGGCGACATAGCCGGTAAAGCCACTGCCTCCGAAGAGGACCGTCTTGTCTCGCGCGCTGTCATATGCCATAGTCGGCGCCACTCGGGCGGGGGGGCCGGCGGCGGCTACCTGCTTCCAGACGCTCCCGTCCCACGCCCACGCGTCCGTGAAATAGCCTTGATTGTCATCGCCTCCGAAGAGAATCGTCCTGCCTCGCGCACGATCATAGGTCATTGGGGTCCGCACGCGGCCCGGCGGCTGGTTGAGTAGGGCCCTTTGCGTCCACACGCCGCCCTTCCATTCCCACAGGTCCGACGAAGCGCTTGGCGAGTTACCGCCAAAGAGAACGGTCTTGCCCCGCAAGTCGTCGTAGACCATCGAAGCGCCGGTCCGCGCGGAAGGCCCCGTCGTTGCGGCGCGAGACCAAGCCAACCCATCCCATTCCCAAGTGTCCGTCGGGCTGCCTACGGATCCTGCCCCGCCAAACAACACCGTCTTGCCGCGGGCTTCGTCGAAGGCCATGGCGGCCTGGTTGCATGCGGTCGGACCGGTCGATGCGGCCTGCTTCCATGCGGCGCCATCCCATTCCCACGTGTCTGAGAGATTGCCGTCGCTGCTCTTGCCGCCAAAGAGGACCGTTCTGCCGCGGGCGGCGTCGTATGCCATGGATGCGGAGACACGAGCGGGCGGGCCGGTGGCGGCAACCTGCCGCCACGTAGTTCCATCCCATTCCCACGTGTCTGCGTAGAAGGTGTAGGACCCCGTGTAGCAATAGCCCCCGAACAGCACTACCTTTCCTCGCGCGGCGTCATAGACCATCACGGCCCCATCACGCGGCGAAGGGCCGGTGGTTGCCGCCTGCTTCCAATTGGCCCCATCCCATTCCCAGGTGTCACCTAGCCACTTGTCATGGTTGCCGCCAAAGAGGACCGTTCTGCCTCGGGCGGCGTCGTAGGCCATGGACGCGCCCATCCGCGCCGTGGGACCGGTCTCTGCCGCAAGCCTCCAAGCGGCGTCGTCCCAGACCCACGTGTCCGAAAGGTAGCCCCAGCCGGAGTTGTCTCCCCCAAACAGGACCAACTCGCCGCGGGCACGGTCAAAAGACATAGATGCAAGGGTGCGAGGCGGGGGGGGCCCGACCGCTATCCGCTGCCATCGGGGTTGGTAGCCGGCATAGGTGGCCGGCGCAACGCACAGGAAAAGCGTGAGCGCGGCCCATATCAACGTGTACGGGCAAGCGCTACCAAGGCGTCTGCGATGCATCTCGACAGCGGTCATCGTGCAATGTCTCCTATCAGTCCCTCGGAATAGATGAATTGTGCAATACGTGCTAAATGGTGTTAACCACTATGATCACATATGATGTGGTAGCGGTTCGCGGCGGTCTGCTGCGGAAGCTGACGGGATTGACGCCTGCCCAGTACGCCGAGTTGTATGCTGG